>NZ_CP045417.1:2400000-3103374 GCF_009363755.1 Halomonas sp. THAF5a
GGATGGACGTGGGCTCGTCGAGCAGGTTGGTGACCCGCAGCACAGCGTCCTGACCCTCCTTGAGACGAACCATCGGCCCGGGGCTGGTGCCGTTGATGCTGATCGGCCGTGCCTCCTTGCCATCGATCAGGATCGATTCGCGGCGGATAGCCAGCGACACTTCCGGCCCCTCTTCGACTCCCTTGGAATAGACATTGGTCTGACCCCAGGGGTTGGCCCAGCTAGGACGCAGGCTCAGGGCCGCTGCCGACCCAAGGCCAAGCGCAGCACCGCCTTTGAGGATCTGACGACGTGACAGCGGATGCGTGATGACGCGCGAGTTTGCCATGTGTGACTCCCGTCCATGTTTGACGCGAGCCAGTCTGAAGGATGAACCTGAAACAGGCCTGAAAATCCGCGATTAATCGGTAGACTCCTTGATGGGCACCTCCATCCTCACGCACAAGCCCCCCAGCGCACTGGGCTCAAACCTCACTTTCCCGGCATAGCGCGTCATGAGTTGCCCCAGAATGGAAAGGCCAAGACCATACCCGGGATGACTTTCATCCAGCCGCCGGCCACGCTGACCAAGGCTAGGCAGATCATCTTCTGCAACGCCAGGACCGTCATCCTCAACGGTAATCCTGAGAAGATCATCGAGCACAATACGACAATCTACTTTTCTGCTGGCCCACTTCCCGGCATTGTCAAGCACTATCCCGAGCATCTCGGAAAAATCCTGAGACTCAATGGGGACTCGCTTCTCGATTTCCTCCGGCAAGCTCATGGTGAAATCAATATCTGGATAAAGACTTCGAAACATCTCGATCAATCTTGTGCATTCGCGATGGAGATCAGACATGCGCCCTGCGTTTGGGCCCGCAATCCTTGATCGCCTAAGTTCTGCATCCAGTTGAGCGTGCATTTCTGCAAGTCGCTCAACCAGCTTCTGGCGACGAGTATCATCAATAGGGCGCGAACCTCGCAGCACCTGGGTCACCGCCGCGAGCGGCGTCTTGAGTGCGTGAGACAGGTTTGCCACCGAGTCGCGGGAGCGTTGCAAACGACTATCGATCTCGTCCATGAACCGGTTGAGTTGAATGACCAAGCTATCTAGCTCAGAGGGAACATCCAAGGATAGACGCTCTCGATCTCCAGTCCGAAGTTCTCCAAGTTGATTCCGGAGTCGTGAGAGAGGTATCAAGCCACGATTGACCGCCAGAATATTCAACAGCACCAGGAGCAGTAACAGAACTGCCGCAATAGCCGCTACCCACCAGTGAAGCTCATGCAGCCCCGCTTCTACTTGAGAAAAATCTTCACCAACAAGTAGCACCCCACGCTCTTCCTCCAAAGAGAAAGATCGCCGATATACCAATATATGTTGCCCCCCATCCCTGACTTCCACGAGATCATCACTGGTATCATCCAACAAAAAGTCCAGTGCCTTCACCCAACGTGGGTCTGAAGAGGAGATATCGCTTCCTAAGCGTAGAACGTACAAGTGGTGAAAGGCTTGAAAAACGCGGCTCGCGGAATCCAGCACGACGGGGGTAGATATATGATCCTGCTTGACTTGTTCAATCGCATGATCGGCTTCTCGTTTCAGTCGCTCTCCGAGAAAATCACGCGCCAAGTCTTGAAGCAAGATACCATGCAACAGCCATGTGGCTCCGGTCACGATAATGGCAATGCCAGAGAGCCAACACAGCAAGCGGACTCGCAGGCTCCGTCCGTCAATGCGTAACAAAGACATACCCCTGCCCGCGCCGAGTTTGTATCAACGATTTCCCTACGTGACGTCGCAATCTGGCAATGTACACTTCAATAATATTAGGCGTCGCCGCATCTTGATCTAATGCGTAAAGTTGCTGTAGAAGGCGTTCTTTAGAAAGCACTCGATCGGGATGATGCATGAAATAACGCATGAGAACGAATTCAGTTCTAGTCAGGGACTGCCAAGCCCTACCATTGACGCTGACACATCGGCCTGCCTCATCCAACGTAATACCATTGAGAGAAAGCTCATGCGACGTACTGCCAAATTTCCTACGAAGTAGCGCTCTAATTCTGGCTATAAGCTCAGGCTCATGAAAGGGTTTTGTCAAGTAATCATCAGCACCTTCTTCAAGACCTATGACCTTATCTTCCCATGTATCTCGAGCAGTCAGAATCAGAACAGGAAGGTCGTATCCATCCTTACGCCACTTCTTGAGCAAATCCAGTCCCGAGCCGTCTGGAAGACCGAGATCGAGAATTACCAGTTCATAGTGCTCGGTTGCCATAAGCGACCTGGCCACTTTCAGCGAAGTGGCCAGATCAACCCGGTAACCGTTGTCTTTCAGACTTTCGGCCAGACTCTCAGCGAGAAGGTCGTCATCTTCAAGAAGCAACAGTTTCATGTGAAAAGCTTATCCCTGTAAATCGATATTCCCGGACATGCCGGCCTCATAATGGCCCGGAATATTGCAGGCGTACTCCAGCCCATCAACATTCTGGGGGGCAGTCCATAAGAGTTCTGCGGTGTCACCCGGCGCGATAGTCACGGACGGCATGCTGCCGCCATGCTCGCCTCCGGCCATGTCATGGCCGCCACCACCATGGCCGCCACCACCACCATGGCCGCCACCACCATGACTACCCCCCATCTCCTGCATCATCTTGCGATGTGCTTCCTGAGCCTCGGCATCGCCGATGACGAACTCGTGCTCCACGTTACCAGTATTAACAATTTCGAACTTGATTGTTTCGCCGGGAGCAATGTTGAGCTTCTCATGGTCGAACCACATATCACCCGCCTCGACGCGGATGGTGCGATCGACTTCAGCAGTGTTCACTGATGAATGTGAACCGCCATGCTCACCAGCTGCAAAAGCAGCTGTCGTAGCGAGGCCGAGTGCCAGCGTCAGTAGAGTCTTGCGCATGATATACCCTCTTTTAGTTGAGTCAGGGGAGTTCACTTGTAACGCACAAACCTGAAGACAAGCTGAACAAAGCAAAAAATAGTGTCAATCCACATCACACCTTGACATTGGGCCCACCCATAGGTTGTAAGCTCATAACTGAAGCTAAACAGCCTTCCCTGCCTCGGTAAGGCGATTTCTCTACCAGCAGCAAGATGAGAGTACAGCACATGATCAAGCACAAGCAGCTTCTCGCCATCGCTCTGGCCGCCAGCATGGGTGTCGTCACCAGCGGTGCCGCCTCTGCGCAAGGTATGCAACAGGGTCAGGGCATGCAACAAGGCGGCATGATGGGCGGTCAGGGCGGTATGGGCCCCGGCATGATGATGGGCGGCCAAGGCGGCATGGGCCCCGGCATGATGATGGGCGGCCAGGGCGGCATGGGCCCCGGCATGATGATGGGCGGCCAGGGCGGCATGGGCCCCGGCATGATGATGGGCGGCCAAGGCGGCATGATGCCCTGCCCGATGATGTCCGGCATGGGCGGCATGGCCGGAATGCTCGACGAAGAGCAGCTGAGTTCCCTGCGCGAGATGCGCAGGGAGCACCGTTCCGCCCAGTTCGAACGCATGGGCGAGATGATGAACCTGCGTGACGACATGATGCTGCTGATGCAGGCGGAGCGTCCTGATCCGGAGGAGGTCCAGGCACTCCATGGTCAGATGGCCACCCTCCAGGGCGAGATGATGGCGGACAAGGTGCGCATGCGTAATCGGATGCAGGATCTGCTGAGCGATCAGCAGCGCGAGCAGCTGAAGCAG
Organism: Halomonas sp. THAF5a; assembly: GCF_009363755.1. Classification (NCBI taxonomy): domain Bacteria; kingdom Pseudomonadati; phylum Pseudomonadota; class Gammaproteobacteria; order Oceanospirillales; family Halomonadaceae; genus Halomonas; species Halomonas sp. THAF5a. The sequence continues at coordinate 2,403,704 of NZ_CP045417.1, forward strand.
GACCCGTCTTCCGGCAACAACCCGCAGTGATACCCGATGCCCGCCGCCTGACGGGTATCGCTCAGCCATCTCGCTCCCTATTGCGCTGGGTCAAGGTGGTCAACCGGATGACTGGCACAGAATGACACAAGGATGACGAGGGAATCACCATGACCGAACAGGCCAGACCGCTGCACCGCACACGAGGAGGACGCTTGCTGGCGTTGCTGCTCGTGGTGCTGCTGTCAGTGACCGGCCTGACCGCTCAGGCGGCCATGGAGAGCTGCGCCGCTGACTGCAGCACGGCTGAGGTCGAGTTGTTCGATCACGCCGACCCCGAATGCGCCGGCTGCGCGGCCCTGGCGTCGACGCCCCTCGTCATTCCTGCCACCCCCGACACCCTGGCCGACACCGCCGGACCGGCTAAGGTCGAATTCATCGCCCCGCCCCCGCGCGAACCTCCCAGACCCTGACCGTGCATCCAACGCCTCGGTGATGCTGGCCATCGGCCTGCCACCGGATTTACCTGCACGTTCGTCAGGAGTCTTGTTATGTTCAGCAACGAATGCTTCGCCTTCATGGACTCAATGAGCTGGATGGGATGGCTGATGCCGCTGACGGTCACGCTTTTGCTTGGCCTAGGCATTGCCGCCCTCGTCAAATACCTGTTCGTTTCCCGTCACACCCAGGAGAACCGCTCATGAACCGCTTTGCCCCCACCCTCTTTTTCTCCACCGCGCTGCTGTTGGGCGCCGGCACCACCCAGGCCGCATCGCCGACCGAGGCCACCCTCTACAAGAATCCCCAGTGCGGCTGCTGCGACGAGTACGCCCGCCAGCTTGAGGAGCGCGGTGTCAGCGTGACCATCGTCGATGACGTGGAGCTGGGCAAGGTCAAGGAGCGCGTCGGCCTGCCCTACGGGCTCGGCGCCTGCCACACCATCGAGATGGGTGAATACGTGATCGAGGGGCATGTTCCCTTCGTGGCGATGGAGAAACTATTCGAGGAGCGTCCGGACACCGATGGCATCGGCCTGGCCGGCATGCCTATCGGGACCCCCGGGATGCCGGGCCCAAAGCAGGAAGACTGGAACGTCTACCAATTCCGCGACGGGGAGTCCAAGTCTTTCATGACGCTCTGAAAACTAGGTCAGACTGATTAAGCTCCGACTCAAGTCGGAGCTTTTTCTTCAGATCCGTGGCTTCAACAAGCCATTCAATAAATAAACGATTAATCAACTACCTAAGGGAGAACTCTATATCTACAACCTAGATGCTTTCATGGGTTTCGAATGATTTTCAGGAAACCAATATTTTAATCAGGACTTCTTCAATATTTCATTTAGACTCAGAGAGTCAATAAACTGAGTCGGAACAAAGGCTTCTTCCTCTGATACTGCAAGAGGATTATAATCTGAATATCTTGAAACCTCACTAAACAGAAGGCTTTCTGGTTTTTCTTTGAATGGATTATTCTGGCCGGGAAACATGACTTGGTATGCCTTGACAAGGTGCGCCAAATCAAGTGAATCAGCACCTTCGACCATTGCAATAGTAACAGCCTCATTAAGCAATGCTTTTAGACGCCGGACCTCCCCCCGGCTATAAGAAAAAAGGGGTAATGCTATATTTTTATCTTCCAATCTTGGCGGCGTATCGAAAGGCATCCTGACCGCCAACCCCTTAAGAAATCTTACAAACTCTTCTGGTCCATTTGACAATTTGAAATATGGAATAACTCTACGGCAAATTAGGCGGGAAGACCATTGTGGCTCTTCAGCAATTTGTGCAGCCCATGGCATCCCAACCAAAACGATAGGGATCTGTGACTCCTCGCTGATCATCTTTAATCGATTGGCAATGACCTGCCTATCACGAGCCGACTTGAACTCGAGAATCTCTTGAAACTCGTTTATTATTATTAACTCTGTTTTACAGCGTCTCAACGCCTTGATCAATGATTCCGTCAAACCAATATCACGACTTCTACCACGGCGATACTCACTACCAAATTGCCCAAGATCGCTGAGCATCTGGATCATCATCTGTTCGAGATTAAGCTTACTGGGGATACGACTTACCAATAATGGCTTAATTAAAACATCACCTTCTCGGCGCACATCAACCCTAGATTTGTAATGATTGATCAGATGAGTTTTACCTGACCCTGTATCACCGATAAGCAGCATGCACTGTGGCTCACCGCCTAATTTACGATAAGCTCTCAGCCGATCAAAATCTTGAAGAACCGTCGTGAGAACTGGGTGCTCCACAAAGCAATCAATGAAACTTTTCAGCCTTTCCCTATCATTTGGTTCAAGCTCAAACATCAGTATGGATCCCAACCGGACACATTCGACTCCCACTCATCAAGTATCGAATTACTACTCGAACCATTATTTTCACTAACATTTTCTTCTGGGATTTTTTTAGCGTTACTCTCATTCTCAGAACATACCGAAGAAGCCCCATCACTACCAATATTTTTATATCTGGCCAACTTCTTCATTCCACTAACGGATTTTTTGTTCTTCGGGCCGCTCTTAAGGAGTTCGACCTCATCTCTTATACGCCCCTCGATATACAACCTGGATTCAGATAACCCCACCCTATCTACTTGGGAATGGATGAACCTTCGCTGAAACCTCCGATTTGTTTGATGCTGAAATAACGACAACCCCACAGTGTAATCATCAGGATCTACAGCATTAGCTATAACGTACCCATCTTCACCGGGGAGATATACATACAACTTAGAAAGGTCATCAGGATCAATCTTTACTTTAACCTTAACACCACGGCTTTTACCAGAATTAGGAGTCAGCTTCCTGACAGCATCAAGCTCATCGCTTGAGTATCTCAAGCATGCAAACCTCACTCCATCTTTACCCAACACACGATCAATCGTGGGGGCCAATTCCATCTTGACTCGGAACTCATCATCATCGCGATAAATTATAGGAGGGAATTCCTTAACTCCTTGTTCCCATGAGATAATTGGAACGCTGTCTTTACGGCTATTGGAGTCTTGGTGATACACATCCACAACCCACTTATGAAAAAGCTCCATAAAAGTGGAAAATCGCATGACAGCATCTTTTTCCGGATTATAATCTTCCAACTGGTCAATACCGGAAAATGTTTTACCTGGCATTGAAATCAGGAAATTTTGGTTAATCTGCCCAAAAAATCTTTCAACCAAAGGCTTTAGCCATGGGCGCCCAACGGGATTATATTGAATATCACTTACAACCGATTGACATGCCAATTCAAGACTCTTACTCCAAAACTCGGCGCCATTATCCACTACCAGAGCTTCAATCTTCCCTTCACATGGCCAATCACAGTTAACCATTGGATACGTTTTCTTCACATACCCCTTGCTCAGCATAGCGTTAATAAGGGCCTTTCGAACCGAGTCATAGCCGGGTTCTTTATAACCAATATAAAAGCCAACTAGGCATTTGCTATATGAGTCAATCAATGCCGTTATATATGGTCTTCCCAACACGACCAACAATTCATCATCCAACAGCATAAGATCTAGAGCGGTGTGATCAACCTCAACCCTTTCTAGCACTCTAGTAGGCTGAACATGTGCACCTACAGGTTTATATTTTCGATCCGCGTATCGCTTACCATATCTTGCCAAATCGACATCATAAGGCGGAATATTAGATACTCTATGATAAAATGCTGTCTGACTCATCGGGTTCAGCTTCCCGGAGATCACACCTCTATTTGCAAGATTAATTAGATCACAATAATACACGTAAGCAGACCTTATAGACGGCCTTTCCTTACGCATATATTTCTCACTCATTGCTCGCCAAAAATAGTGACCATCATCTTCCATCTTGTTCTTCCTATTTCCTTTCTTATGGTGCTTTGGGATTAAAGCCTCCACTGAAAATCCATTATTTTTATATGCGCTATGCCAGCCAGCCAGTGTTCTCCAGCTTGGAACTGGACCATCTAGAGTTTGTAAGATCTCAGCGCCGCCTAGTAATGGCTTGAGGTTCTTCTCCGTCCAACCACCACTGATTCTTTTTTTAAAATACTGTATATATGTTAAACGTCTTAGTGCTTCATCTCGAAGTTTATCAGGATATGTATCAAGAGGCCTGCCACCTCCATCACTGGATTCGGGAACACAAATTTCACGAAAAAAAGCATCATTATGGGAATGCTTGGCGGCAGCTGATTTAGTTTCAGGCTTGCAAGGTTCTATGAATTCATCTTCAAATAGATCCAGCCCGAGATCATGACCATAATCGTCCACATCATCACCACACGACCGAGTCAACCCCTAACTTAGCCACTGAGAGATCACTACTCATCTCACCAATTGCCAACCATGAAATTACAGATGTAAGTACAGCACTGCTTGGCTCCCCCGTTTCATGCACCAAATCTCGTACTCGCACCTTCCCACTCTTCCTAACGATGTCCAGCAACATCAGGTGAAGTGGTGTTAGCGTCTTTAACCCGGAATATCGATGGAGGAGTTTAAGATTGCACAAGACTGGGTTTACTCTGATTTGATTATCTGTTACCAGCAATAGTGGAATACCATTTTCCATGGCACTTTTTTGGCGACAGATAAATTTTTCCTTGAAATCTTCATTCTCGAGCTCAGCATATGGTTTCACCTCAATGAAACTAGAACCACGAGATTTATCGAAAATTAAAAAATCTGGAGTATAAGGTAGTTTTTTGTCGCCAAATGAATAGTAGAAGCCTTCAGGTTGTGCCTCATAGGAGCTTATAGAGGGTGTATACTCGAAATGAAAACATGCATCAAATTCTAGTGAGGACTCAACAGTTAGCACCCTATTCATCTTAGGGCTAGCGAACTTGTACAAATTCTTGACGCGGGAATGCTTGAGGCGACGCCTGTACATAGCTTGCTACCATGTGGGTAAGGTTACAAAGCAAGCTAGGCTATGCAGGCTTATCCTGCAAATTATGCAAACTATCTGGGAATCTATGCAGATTTATGGTGCAAACGACATCCATCACGCATGCTGACAGCTTTGCGCGGAGAGAGCCCATGACCCACCCCCGACTCGGCTTCATCGGCATCGGCCTGATGGGCGACCCCATGACGCGCCGCCTGCTGGCGGCCGGCTTTACCGTCACGGTCTGGAATCGCTCGCCGGGCAAGACCGCCGGCGTGGCCGCGGCCGGCGCCCGGGTGGCCGACTCCATCGAGGCACTGATGGCCGAGGTGGACGTGGTGCTGCTCTGCCTGGCCAATACCGCCGTGGTCGACGAGGTGGTGTTCGGCGAGGATGGCGTAGCGGCCCATGCCCGGCCCGGCCAGCGTCTGATCGACCTCTCCAGCAGCGACCCGGCCGCCACCCGCGACCTCGCCGCCCGGCTCGAACGCGAGGCCGGCATGCGCTGGGTGGATGCGCCGGTCTCCGGCGGCGTCGCCGGCGCCGAGGCGGGCAGCCTCGCCATCATGTGCGGTGGCGAGGCCGAGGACGTGGAAGCGAGCCGCCCGGTGCTGGCGCCCCTTTCCGCACGCATCACCCACATGGGCCCGGTGGGCGCCGGCCAAGTGACCAAGGTGTGCAACCAGATGGTGGTCGGCTGCCAGGCGGCGGTGCTGGCCGAGATGGTGGCGCTGGCCGAGGCGAGCGGCGTGGAGGCCAGCCGGCTCACCGAGGCGCTGGCCGGCGGCTTCGCCGACTCGACGCCGTTTCGGATTCTCACCCCGCGCATGGCGGCCAGCGACTTCGCCGACCCGCCCTGGCACCTGCGCACCCTGCTCAAGGACCTGGACATGGCGGTGGCCCAGAGCCAGCGCAGCGGCAGCGCCACGCCGATGAGCGGGCTGGCCGCCCAGCTGATGCGCGCCCACGCCGCCCGCGGCCACGCCGAGCACGACCCGGCGACCCTGGTCGAGGCCTATCGCGGGGCCGAGCCGACCGAGTAACGTCCCCGCATCGCGGCGGCGCGGGGGCATTTGTCGCGGGACCACCCCTACCGTACACTCGTTTGATCTCCCGACGACCACGACTTCGAGGCGCAACCCATGGCGTTTGATTCCACTTCCACCTACGTGGCCTCCGAGGCGCTCAAGCAGGCGGTAAACGCCGCCGTGACCCTGGAGCGGCCGCTGCTGATCAAGGGGGAGCCGGGCACCGGCAAGACCCTGCTGGCCGAGGAGCTGGCCGCCTCGCTCGGCACCCGGCTGATCACCTGGCACATCAAGTCCTCCACCAAGGCGGCCCAGGGGCTCTACGAGTACGATGCGGTCAGCCGGCTGCGCGACTCCCAGCTGGGGGTCGAGGGGGTGGAAGACGTCGCCAACTACATCCGCCCCGGCAAGCTCTGGGAGGCCTTCACCGCCGACGAGCGGGTGGTGCTGCTGATCGACGAGATCGACAAGGCGGACATCGAGTTCCCCAACGACCTGCTCCAGGAGCTGGATCGCATGGAGTTCCATGTCTACGAGACCGGCGAGACCATCACCGCGACCCACCGCCCGATCATCGTCATCACCTCCAACAACGAGAAGGAGCTCCCCGACGCCTTCCTGCGCCGCTGCTTCTTCCACTACATCGAGTTCCCCGACCGCGATACCCTGCAGGCGATCGTCGACGTGCACTTCCCCGACATCGCCCCGCGGCTGGCCGGCGAGGCGCTGGAGGTGTTCTTCGAGCTGCGCGCCGCCCCGGGCCTGAAGAAGCCCCCCTCCACCTCGGAGCTGGTCGACTGGCTGAAGCTCTTGATGAGCGACGAGCTGGCCCGGGAGGCGCTCTACCAGCGCGACCCGGCGAAGGCGCTCCCGCCGCTCGCCGGGGCGCTCGTCAAGAACGAGCAGGACACCCAGCTGCTGGAGCGGCTGGCCTTCATGATGCGCCGGCAGGGCCGCTGAGCCATGTTCATCGGCTTGTTCGAGACGCTGAAGCGCCACGAGGTGCCCGTCTCGCTGCGCGAGCTGCTCGACCTCCACGCGGTGGTCGAGCGCGGCGTGGCGTTCGCCGACATGGAGGCCTTCTACCGGGTCGCGCGCACCGTGATGGTCAAGGACGAGCGCCACTTCGACCGCTTCGATCGCGCCTTCGCCGCCTGGTTCGAGGGACTCACGAGCCTCGACGCCGCCATCGAGGCGCTGATCCCCGACGACTGGCTGCGCCGGGAGTTCGAGAAGCAGCTCTCCGAGGAGGAGAAGGCGCAGATCGCATCCCTGGGCGGGCTCGAGCAGCTGATCGAGACCTTCAAGCAGCGCCTCGAGGAGCAGCAGTCGCGCCACGCCGGCGGCAACAAGTGGATCGGCACCGGCGGCACCAGCCCCTTCGGCGCCCACGGCTACAATCCCGAGGGGATCCGCATCGGCCAGGACGGCTCGCGGCACCGCCGCGCGGTGAAGGTGTGGGACGAGCGTCGCTTCCGCGACTACGACGACTCGCTGGAGCTCGGCACGCGCAACATCAAGATGGCCCTGCGCCGGCTGCGGCGCTTCGCCCGCCAGGGGGCGGCCGAGGAGTTCGATCTCGACGCCACCATCCGCGAGACCGCCCGGGACGCCGGCCTGCTCAACGTGCAGCTGCGCCCGGAGCGCCACAACGCGGTGAAGGTGCTGCTGCTGCTCGATGTGGGCGGCTCCATGGACGACCACGTGCGCACCTGCGAGGAGCTCTTCTCGGCGGCGCGCTCGGAATTCAAGCACCTCGAGGCCTACTACTTCCACAACTGCCCCTACGAGGGGCTGTGGCGCGACAACTCCCGGCGCAGCGAGCGCATCCCGACCATGGAGGTGCTGCACACCTACGGCGGCGACTACCAGGTGGTGATGGTCGGCGATGCCGCCATGTCGCCATACGAAGTGACCCACCCCTGGGGCAGCGTCGAGCACATGAACGACGAGGCGGGCGCCGTCTGGCTCCGGCGCCTGGTCGAGGCCTTCCCGCACCTCGTCTGGCTCAACCCGCTGCCGCCCCGCGCCTGGGAGATGACGCCCTCCACCCGGCTGATCCGCGAGCTGATCGCCGATCGCATGTACCCCATGACGCTGGCGGGGCTGGAGGACGCCATGCGCGAGCTGGCGCGGTAGCCGCCATCGTTCGCCCCGGCCTTACCCCGCTACCTATAACCTTTTAGGGCTATATGGTCTTTATATAGCCTACAAAGGCTATTAGTTTGCCGGATAGGCCTCTACGGCTATGCTGGGGGAATGCCCCGAGGAGGAGTGTCATGCCAGGACGCATTGCCGTGCTCACCGGTGACGTGATCGATTCCCGCAAGGTCGGCGACCGGCCGCGCCTCTATCGGCGGCTGGAGGCGGCCCTGGCGGGGCTCGCTTCCCGCCATGGCGGCCGCGGCGAGCGCTTCCGCGGCGACGGCTTCCAGCTCGCCCTGCCCCATGCCGCGGCGGCCATGAAGGCCGCGGTGGTCCTGCGCGCGGCGCTGATCGAGCACTCCGATCCCCGCCAGCGCTGGGATGCGCGTATCGCCGTGGCGGTCGGGCCGGGGGAGCTCGGGGGCCGCGAGGCCGACGGCGAGACCTTCATCGCCTCGGGACGCCGCCTGGACGCGCTCGCGGGCGGCGTCGACCACCTGGCCCTGGTCCTGCTGGACGAACCCGAGGACCCGGCGCTCGACCTGCTGGTGCGCTTCCTCGACGACCTGCTCGGTGGATGGTCGCCCTATTCCGCCGAGGTCGTCGCCCTTTGCCTGGGCGAAGACGCCACTCGGCCACCCTCGCAGCAGGCCCTCGCCGACCGGCTGGGCATCTCCCAGCCCAGCGTGCACAAGCGCCTGAAGGCCGCCCGCTGGCCCCTGCTCGCCGACACCCTCGCCTACCTTCGCGAGCGCCTCGACGACCGGGCGCCGTCGACCGCGGAGCCGACACCATGAACGCCACGGCCCTCTCGCTGCTCATGGCGCTGGTGCTGGCCCACCTGGTCGGCGACTTCCTCCTGCAGACCAGGCGCTGGGTGGAGGAGCGCCAGCGCCTGCACCAGCGCTCGCCGCGCCTGCTGCTGCATGCCCTGCTGCACGGGGCCCTCGCCGGCGGCGTGCTGCTGCTGGCCGGCGACGCCACCTCCCGGGGGCCGACGGCCGCGCTTTACGGCGCGCTCGCGGTGGGCGCCAGCCACTGGGCGATCGACCTGGCCAAGTCCCTGAGGCCGGCCGGCGAGCTGCGCGCCTTCCTGCTCGACCAGGCCGGCCACCTGCTGGTGCTCGTGGGCCTGTGGCTAGTCTGGCTCGCGAGCCTCGCCCCGCTGGCGGCGCTGGGCGACTGGCTGGCAACGCCCAGGGTGCTGGGGGTGGCCACCGCCTATCTGCTGGTGACGCGGCCGCTGTCGATCGCCATCGCCCTGGTCATGCGGCGCTGGAGCGCCGAGCTCGAGGACACCGGCACCCTGGCCAGTGCCGGGGCGCGCATCGGCGTGCTGGAGCGGCTCCTGGTGCTGACCCTGGTGCTGCTGGACCAGCTCACCGCGGTGGGGTTCCTGCTGGCCGCCAAGTCGGTGCTGCGCTTCGGCGACCTGCGCGAGACCCGCGATCGCAAGCTCACCGAGTACGTGCTGCTCGGCACCCTGCTCAGCGTCTCGACGACCCTGGTGCTCGGCATGCTGGTGCGTTTGTTGCCAACGGGGGGCTGAGCCGTGCACCGCCGCCTGTTGCTGCTGCTCCTGCCGCTGGTGCTCGGCGCCTGCGCCGGCCCCGGGACGCTGGAGCGCCGGGCGGGCTACACGGTCGACCACACCCATGAAAGCCCCTCCCACAACAGCCGGGTGCGCCATCTGGTGCTGCACTATACCGACGGCGACGAGGCCGAGGCGCTGACCGCCCTGACCGGCCCACGGGTCAGCAGCCACTACGTGCTGCCCCGCGGCCCCGAGGGGCGGGTCTACCAGCTGGTGGAGGAGACGCGGCGCGCCTGGCACGCCGGCGCCAGCCGCTGGCGGGGCAGCGCGGATATCAACGCCACCTCGATCGGCCTCGAGATCGTCAACGCCGGGCCGGATCTTTCGGCGGCCGAGGTCGAGCGCCTGCTGGCCGCCGATGAGGCGAGCGAGATCGCCTGGGCACCCTATCCGGACGCCCAGTTCGATACCCTGATCGCCCTGGCAGGCGACCTCATCGCCCGCCACGGCATCGCGCCGACGAACGTGGTGGCCCATTCCGACATCGCCCCCTCGCGCAAGATCGACCCCGGCCCGGCCTTCCCCTGGCAACGCCTGCACGAGGCCGGAATCGGCCCCTGGCCCAGGCACGCCACGGTGGCCCGCTGGCGCGCCCGCTTCGCCGTCGCCCCACCGTCGCTTGCCAACCTGCAGCGGGCCTTGGCGGCCTGGGGCTACGGGCTGGCCGTCACCGGCGAGGCCGACCCGCCCACCCGTGCGGTGCTGCGCGCCTTCCAGATGCGCTTTCGCCCCGCGGACTACCGCGGCCTGGCCGATGCCGAGACCGCAGCGATCCTGTGGGCGCTGCTCGCGCGCTACCGGCCCGAGGCGCTGTCCGATCCCGCACTCGCCTCGCCGGGACCCCTGTAAGCGGGGAGGCCGGGGTGACACCGCCGCCAGGCGCCGCCAGACGCTGTCGCCCTAGGCACAGGGCCGCGCATTGTCGGCGCCCTGTGACCGACCTGGATAAGCAACGCCCGCCGGACTTTTGCCGCCAACCGGGCTTGGCCGTACAATGCGGGGTCATTGCCGCCGCGCCGCGCGGCGCCGCATCCGCTTCTGCACAAGCCCCGCTCGAGGAAACCCCGGACCCATGCGCGCCAGTCAACTGTTGATCGCCACCCTCAAGGAAACGCCTGCCGACGCCGAAGTCGTCAGCCACCAGCTGATGCTGCGCGCCGGGATGATCCGTCGCCTCACCTCCGGCCTCTACACCTGGCTGCCGATGGGCCTGCGCACCCTGCGCAAGGTCGAGCGCATCGTCCGCGAGGAGATGGATCGCGCCGGCGCCCAGGAGGTGCTGATGCCCGCCGTGCAGCCGGCCGAGCTGTGGCAGGAGTCCGGCCGCTGGGAGCAGTACGGCCCGGAGCTCTTGCGCCTCAAGGATCGCCACGAGCGCGACTACTGCGTCGGCCCGACCCACGAGGAGGTGATCACCGACCTGGTGCGCAAGGAGATCGCCAGCTACAAGCAGCTGCCGGCCAACTTCTACCAGATCCAGACCAAGTTCCGCGACGAGATCCGGCCGCGCTTCGGGGTGATGCGCTCCCGGGAGTTCATCATGAAGGACGCCTACTCCTTCCATATCGATGAGGCCTCCCTGAAGGAGACCTACCAGGCGATGTACGACGCCTACGTGCGCATCTTCACCCGCCTGGGGCTCGACTTCCGCCCGGTGATCGCCGACAACGGCGCCATCGGCGGCACCGGCTCCCACGAGTTCCACGTGCTGGCCGACTCCGGCGAGGACGACATCGTCTTCTCCACCGGCTCGGATTACGCCGCCAACATGGAGAAGGCCGAGGCGCTGGCGCCCCAGGGCGAGCGCGCCGCCCCGAGCGAGGAACTGCGCCTGGTCGACACCCCCGACGCCAGGACCATCGCCGCCCTGGTCGAGCACCACGGTCTGCCCATCGAGAAGACCATCAAGACCCTGATGGTGCACGGCGCCGAGGGCGGCCTGGTCGCCCTGCTGGTGCGCGGCGATCATGAGCTCAACGAGGTCAAGGCCGAGAACCTCGCCGAGGTGGCCGCCCCGCTGACCATGGCCAGCGAGGAGGAGATCCGCGCCGCGGTGGGCGCGGGCCCCGGCTCGCTCGGCCCGGTGGGCCTCGAGATGCCGCTCATCATCGACCGCAGCGTGGCGCTGATGAGCGACTTCGGCGCCGGCGCCAACGTCGACGGCCAGCACTACTTCGGCATCAACTGGGAGCGCGACGTGGCGCTGCCCAGGGTCGCCGACCTGCGCAACGTCGTGGAGGGCGACCCCTCGCCGGACGGCCAGGGGACGCTCGCCATCAAGCGCGGCATCGAGGTCGGCCATGTCTTCCAGCTCGGCAAGAAGTACTCCGAGGCGATGAACGCCACCGTGCTGGGCGACGAAGGTCGCGCCGTGCATCCCTGGATGGGCTGCTATGGTATCGGTGTGACCCGGGTCGTGGCCGCCGCCATCGAGCAGAACCACGACGAGGCGGGGATCATCTGGCCCGACGCCATCGCCCCCTTCCACGTCGCCATGGTGCCGATGAACGCCCACAAGTCCCAGCGGGTGCGCGAGGAGTCCGAGCGACTCTACCAGGCGCTTACCGCCGCCGGCCTCGAGGTGCTGCTGGATGATCGCGACCTGCGCCCGGGCGTGCGCTTCGCCGACCACGAGCTGATGGGCATACCCCATCGCCTGGTCGTCGGCGACCGGGGCCTCGACAAGGAAGAGCTCGAATACAAGGGACGCCGTGACAGTGACGCCACCATGGTACCGGCCGGTGAGATCATCGACTTCCTGCGCGAGAAGGTCGCGATCTGAGGCCCGTCGGGCCGCCGCCCTGGCGGTGGCCCTCCTGCTGCCCGCCATGACGGCCCTGGGCCAGGGCGACCGGGACTTCCTCGCCGCCCTGCCCGCCTCGCTGTCCCCCGACCGGCCCGCCCCCGTCGTGCGGGCCCTGCCCCCCGAGCCGGCCAGCCTGCGCGACACCCTCGACGCCGTGCGCGACGCGCCGCTGCCGCCCGCCGAGATCTGGGCGGCCCGGCAGTGGCTGAACGCCATGGAGCCACGGCTTGCCCGCTACGTGTCGGAGGCCCCGCGGCGCCGGGCGCTGCTGGGGCGCATCCACCAGGAGGCGCGCCTGGCCGGGCTGGCCCCGGAGCTGGTGCTGGCGGTGATCCAGGTGGAGAGCGCCTTCCAGGCCGAGGCCGTCTCCTCGGCCGGCGCCGTGGGACTCATGCAGATCATGCCCTTCTGGGTCCGCGAGCTGGGCCTGCCCGCCGATGACCTCAAGGATCCCCATCGCAACCTGCGCTACGGCTGCACGATCCTCGCCCACTACCTGGCCGTGGAGCGCGGCGACCTGACCCGGGCGCTGGCGCGCTACAACGGCAGCCTCGGCAAGACCTGGTACCCGGAGCGGGTGATGCGCGCCCTGGCTAGCCGCTGGTCGCTGCAGGAGACCGGCCGCGCCACCGCCGGGCGCTGAGTCGGCACGCCATCGCCGCGGCACGAGCACAGGCGCGGCAGAACACACCGACGAAAAAAAGCCGACCCAAGTGGGTCGGCTAGTGGGGGGACGCGCCCCCCTCCCCTGACGACTGGTGAAGCGGCTGGATCAGTGCTTGTTCTTGCGATGGTGGTCACGGACGATGAACGCGATCCAGCCCCCCATGAAAGCGACCATCATCGCGACAGTAACAAGCCCGAAGATTACGGCGTCATCCAAGTACATGGTGTGTCCTCCCGTCCCGATGTGTTGAGTGCACTCTATCGCGCCATCGCGGGAGGGAACCTGACCTGCATCAAGTTTGCCACCGTCCCGGACCTCGGAGTCCGGCAGGACTTGACGCAGGTCAGTTTCCGGGGCGCTGTCGGCGTCATCGACACCGACCGCGTCCCCTCAGGAGGGGACCGCACGCTCGATCAGCCCGACCGCCGCCAGGGTATCGAAGAGCCCTGCCGCGTCGGCGCGCAGCCGGGCAGGCGCAACCTCGGTGAAGCGCTCGGCCAGCAGCGCCGCCACCTCGGCCGGGCCCAGTGCCGCCAGGCCCAGCAGGCGCCAGACACCACTCGCCACGGCGCTCAGGCGATGCACCCCGCCATCGGCGTCGACCACGAAGTGCTCCTCGCCCAGCGGGTACTCCGCCGCGACCGGCACCCGCCGCCAGGCTCGCGACGAATCGCCGACAGCCGGCGTGCTCTCGCGTGCCCCGAAGGCCGGCACCGGAGAGGACGACAACGGCTTCTGCTCGTCACGATGTGGCTCGGCCACACCGCTCACCACCCGCGCGACGGCCGCCACCGGATCGTCGTAGCGAAGCGACCGGCACGGTAGGCCCCGCATCATCGGCAGCAGCCGCGCGACTCGACCCCCTAGGTCATGCGTCCCGGTGGCGCCGGCGAGGCTCTGGCCAAGCAGCTGCAGCAGGCCATCGCCGGGGGACAGGCGCGTCAGGCGCGGGGAGGGCGTACCGGGCAGGCGGTCGAGCAGCACGATGGCGCCGATGGGGCGCCGCTCGCCGTGATCGGCGAGACGGTCGCGATCCAGGGTCAGGTAGCCGTAGCGCCGGTCCGAGACGCGCTCGTGGGCGGCGATGAAGCCAGCGAGATCGGTGGGGAGAGAGGCCGGTAACGGCAGGCGCAGCCGCGGCGCGATGCCCAGCGCCTCGCCCGTCGCCCGGCCCTCGCCGTCGACGTCCAGCAGCAGCACGTCGTCGGCGAAGACCCGATGGCCGGCGGCGGCGAAGGCGGCGCAGAGCAGGCTCTTTCCCGCTCGGTGGGTGGCGGGAAAGAGCACGAGTCGCTCGTCGATCTCCACGGCGGCACAGTGAAGGCCGATCTGCGAGGGCCTGGCCTCGAGCAGCCGGTCGATCAGATCGGCGACCAGGCTGGCGGCCGCGGTGGCGGTGCCGGGCAGCCGGCGGGGTCGCGTTCGCCCCGGCACCGCCTGGGCGTAACCGTCGGCCGTCCGCCAGGCCGTCAGCGCCTCGTCCGGGGACGAATGGATCGAAGGGGCCGAGGCCGGCACGGCGTCGAGCGGCCAGCCGGGCATCGCCCCACGCAGGGCCGCGGCGAGCTCGGGCGCGCCCTCGAGTCGCAGCGTCGCTTCAAGCCTCGCGGGCCGCAGGGCCTCGACGCACCCCGCCGGCGGACCGAACGCGCTCACCAGCGACTCGGGTAGCTGAAGCTGTGGCTGTACCGGCTATGGCTATGGCTATGGCTGTGCTTCGAGTGCCGATGACGGCGGTGATGCGCGTGGTGGCGGTGGCGCCGATGCTCGCGGTAGTCGTCCACGTAGCGCCGCTCCCGGGTCTCCGGATGGGTCTCGTAGACGATTCGCCAGCGCCCCTCGTCCCAGTCGCCGGCCTGGGCCTGGCCCAGGGTGGAGAGGGTCGGCGCGGCGTAGGCGGCGACGCCGACCAGGCCGAGGGCGGCCAGCAGCGCGCGCCGGCGGGCGCAGGGGGCAGGTTGGTCGCTCATCGATGGGCTTCCCTGTATGGCTGAACGAGGCGTCCAGCCTACCGCGCGGCGTCCCTCGCGGGACCTGCCCCGGGCACGTTTCCCCAGTCGCTGCAAATTGCCGGAAGCGTTGTCGCACGCCGCCGACGTTCAGGCCATCTTCTTGTCTTCCACCTCGCCGGGCTCGGTGCCCGGCGGCAGCGGGTGGCCCTTGGCGAGTTCCGCACGGGTGGCGTCGCGGACCTCGAGCACCTCGAGGCGATAGCGCAGGGTGTGGCCCGCCAGGGGATGGTTGGTGTCGATCAGCACGTTGTCGTCGCGCACCTCGAGGATGGTGACGATCTCCGGGCCGTCGTCGCCGGGGGTCTGGAAGCGCATGCCGGGCGCGAGGTCGGGGGCGGGAAAGGCGTGACGCCCCACCTCGCGCACCAGCGCCTCGTCGCGCAGGCCGTAGGCCTCGGCCGGCATCAGGGTCACGGAGAGCTCGGCCCCGGCATGCCGGCCCGCCAGCGCCTGCTCCAGGCCGGCCATGATGTTGCCGTGGCCGTGCAGGTACTCGAGCGGCTTCGCCCGGGCCCGGGAGTCGTCGAGGACGCTCCCGTCCTGGTCGCTGAGCACATAGTGCAGGGTCACGACGCGGTGGGAGTCGATGGTCATGAAGGCTCCTTGAACGATGGAAGAGGGCGACGCGGCCGTCGGTCAGTCGCGGCGGCGCAGCTGGCCGACGGGCATCTCGAGGCGCTGCTGCTTGTGCAGCAGGTTGAGCAGCACGATGGCGCGCTCCTCGCCCTTGTGGCTCGAGAACACCGCCTGCAGGTCCTTGAAGGGCCCCTCGGTGATCTCCACCGCCTCGCCGGCGCGGAAGTAGACGTTCGCCGTCGCGTCCTGCTCCTCGCTGCCGTGGGTGCGCAGGGTCTCGACCAGCGAGTCGCTCACCGGCACCGGCATCTCCAGGCCGAAGGTGACGATCTTCAGCACCCCACGGGTGGAGCGCAGGGGGCGCCAGTTGCTGGCCAGGCGATCGAGGCGAATGAAGAGGTAGTAGGGAAAGAGCGGCTCGCTGACCCACTCGAGCTTGCCGCGGCGCTTCTTCTGCACCTGCAGCACGGGGTGGAAGATCTCGTAGCCCTGGTTGGTCAGGTGCTCGGCGGCGCGGAAGGACTCCCCGCCCTTGCACTGAACGACGTACCAGCGGGGAATGGCATCATCGGCCTCGACGTGACGAATCTCTGAATCGCTCATATGGCTCCTGATCGGCTTCCAGCTGGTATCACTGCCGGTGCTCTGCAACAATCCCACCGCACGTCATCCCGGGGCAAAGGCCCTCGGGGGACATGGGCCGAAGGGTCGCTTCCCGGCGACTGACTGGTGATTTTATCATCGATGGTGGGAGGCTGCGTGACCGCCTCCCCCCTTTCACCCCCTGGCGCAAGGAGTCCTGCCCGACATGCCGCCCTCCCCCGTTCGTCGCAGCTGGCAGGACGCCCTGGCGATCTACCTGCGCGCACCGGTCATCACCATGCTGTTCCTGGGCTTCTCCGCCGGCCTGCCCTTCCTGCTGGTCTTCTCCACGCTCTCGGCGTGGCTGCGCAGCACCGGCGTCGAGGTGGCGGCCATCGGCTTCTTCGCCTGGATCGGCATGCTCTACTCGATCAAGTTCTTCTGGGCCCCGGTGGTGGACCGGCTCGCCCTGCCGCTGCTGACGCGCACCTTCGGCCAGCGCCGCGGCTGGATGCTGCTGGCCCAGGCGATGATCGCCGCGGGCCTGGCGGGCCTCTCCGGTGTCGACCCGGTCGATCACCTGCCGCTGGTGGCCGCCCTGGCGCTGCTGGTGGCCTTCGGCAGCGCGACCCAGGACATCGCCATCGACGCCTTTCGCATCGAATCGGCCCCGGACGATATCCAGGCCGCCATGGCCTCCACCTATATCATCGGCTACCGCGGGGGCCTGCTGGCCGCCGGCGCCGGGGCCCTCTACGTGGCCTCGCTGGTCTCCTGGGAGGCCGCCTACCTCAGCATGGCGGTGCTGGTCGGCGTCGGGACGATCACGGTGCTGCTGCGCCCGGAGCCCGAGCGGGCCTCCCTCGGCACCCAGCTGATCCACGAACCCCGGGTGCGCGCCTTCCTGCGCGCCTCGCGGGGGCGCCCCAAGGCGCTGCGCCGCCTGGTCGCCTGGACCATCGGCGCCATCGTCTGCCCCTTCACCGACTTCTTCACCCGCCACCGCCGCCGCGCCCTCTGGCTGCTCGTGTTCGTGGCGGTGTTCCGGATCAGCGACCTGGCGATGGCCTCGATGGCCAACCCGCTCTACATCGACCTGGGGTTCTCGCTGTCGACCATCGCCAACGTCACCAACGTCTTCGGCATCGCCATGAGTGTCGGCGGGGGGATCCTCGGGGGTCTGCTGGTGGCCCGCTACGGCATCGGGCCGATCCTGGTGCTGGGGGCGGTGGCGGCGGCGCTGACCAACCTGCTGTTCGTGGCCCTGTCGCTGGCGGGGGAGAGCCTGCCCATGCTGGTCATGGCCATCGTCGGCGACAACCTGGCCAACGGCCTGGCGAGCGCGGTCTTCATCGCCTTCCTGTCGAGCCTCACCTCGCGGGCCTATACGGCGACCCAGTATGCGCTCTTCTCGTCGCTGATGACCCTGCCCGGCAAGTTCCTGAGCGGCTTCGGCGGCCTGCTGGTCGCCGCCGAGGGCTACGCCACCTTCTTCCTGGTCGCCTCGGCCCTCGGCCTGCCCGCGATACTGCTGGCGATCTGGATCAGCCGCGACCGCTCGCTGATGCCGGCACCGCGAGCGGCCTGAGGAGGGCGCGCGCCGTGGCGCGTCACTCGCCGAGCCGCGCCTGCAGCCACGCCAGGGCCCCGTGGGTGGTGCGCCACTGATCGCGCATCAGGGTGCGGTACTGCCAGGCCTCGGCCCGGGAGCCGGGCGCGGCCACGCCGTCGCCGCCGTGGCCGACCGGGCGCGGGTTCTCGGCGCACAGCATCGCCACGACGTGGGCGTTGTGGCGATGCACCTCGGCGAGGGCCGCTTCGGCCTCGTCGCGGCGCTCCAGGCGATAGAGCGCCAGCACCCGGCCCATCAGCAGCCCCAGCGGCGTCGCCTCCTCATGCGCCTTCTCGCCCTCGAGTTCGCGCAGGCAGAGCGCCAGGGCCGCCCGGTCGCGCCCCTCACGCAGCAGCTGGTCGAGCACCAGTTCGCGAAGCCCCAGGCTATCCTCGGCGTCCAGGGTCAGCAGCCGCTCGGCCAGTTCCCGGGAGTGAGCCCGGGCGCCGCGCTCCATGCCTACCACCAGGGCGAGGCCCGAACGCAGCAGCACGGCGTTGTCGGCGCTCTCCCACGCGAAGCCGCCCTCGCCCTCGGCACGCACCTGCTCGAGCCAGCGCTCCAGCCGCGTCGACAGCGGCTCGAAGAGACTCGGCGCCATCCACGGCAGGCTGCCGAAGCGGCTCGCCAGCGCCAGCGCCAGCGACTGCAGCACGGCGGGCGAGTCCAGCCACTCGGGGTGGGCGCAGAGCGCCGGCAGCCACTCGCCGGCCTGGGACCAGGGATCCTCGTCGAAGCCCATGGGGGCGTCGCGCTCCACCTGGGCCTTGAAGACCTTCTGCCAGGCGGCGAACAGGGTGTCCTCACGGGCCGTGGAGTGGTACTCGAGGCCGCCCTCGGTATCGCGGCGAATCTCCAGGCGCGGGGCGACGGGCAGCTCGGCGAGCAGCGCCTGCAGGGCCACCAGCGGCTCGGCCAGGTCCTCCTCGGCGCTGAGCAGCTGGTCGGCGAGGGTCGCGCCGGGGTTGTCGGCCAGGTCGGCCAGGAACTGCAGCTGGTCGGGCTCCAGGTCGCCCTGGCGGGCCAGGCGTCGGAACCAGAAGCGCGAGCGCTCCGCGGCCTCCTCCTCGTGCCCCTCGTGGAGCAGCAGCATCGCCTCGATGTAGGCCAGGGTCGGCGAGTCGGGCAGCGCCTGCTGGGCGCGCACGAAGG
Organism: Halomonas sp. THAF5a; assembly: GCF_009363755.1. NCBI lineage: Bacteria > Pseudomonadati > Pseudomonadota > Gammaproteobacteria > Oceanospirillales > Halomonadaceae > Halomonas > Halomonas sp. THAF5a. Next base: position 2,422,757 of record NZ_CP045417.1, read on the forward strand.
CGGCCCGGGCGCTGTCCAGGTCGTCGTTGTCGAGGTGCATCAGGCAGAGGCGCTCCAGCGCCACGCCGCGCAGGAACAGCGGCCCGCGGTCGAGGACCGCATCGAGCAGCGCCTCGCGCTTGCGGTTGAAGCCGCGCTCCTGATAGAGGTCGATGAGGATCTCGAAGGCGGGCTCCGCCTGCTCGGGGAGCGTCTGCCAGTCGGCACGCTCGAACAGCGACTCGAGGATCTGCTGGGCGCGCCCGCGCTGGCCCGACTCGGCGGCGATCAGCCCGGCCTCCAGCAGCGCCTGGGCCGGCGCCCGGCCGCTGGCCAGCGCCGCCTTCAGGGTGTCACCCTTCCAGTCGCGCAGCGAGAGCATCCACATCAGGTGGGTCGGCACGTGACCGGGCAGGCTGACCGCCCCGCAGCAGCGCTTGGTCTTGCGCCCGGAGTCGCACCAGCAGGGCTCGTTGCGCCCCGGCCGGGCCAGCGGCTCGGCGGCGAAGTCGAGCCGCTCCAGTGGCGCCTGCGACCAGAGCTCCGGGGCCAGCGCCTGGGCCAGCGCCGCATCGCCGCCGACCAGCGCCGGCCCCTCCTCCCGGGCCCAGGCCATCAGCGTGGGATAGCGCTCATCCTCGCGAATGGCGCCCAGTGCCCCCGTGGCAAAGCCCAGCAGCTGTTCCACCCATACCGCCAGCATCGCTCTCTCCGCATTCGCAAAAAGGGCACAGTCTACCAGTCCGCCGCGGGGCTGGGCAGGTGATCAGGCCGGCGCGCTCGGCAGCAGCGGGCGGGTGCGGGCGTGCATGTCGAGGCGCGCGCCGAGGCGCACCAGGTTCCAGTAGTGGCCGTTGAGGGTGCGCGAGAGCAGCAGGGTATCCGCCGGCGGCTGCAGGCGGTCCATGGCCGCCCACACCTTCGGCGACAGCTCGCGCAGACGACGGTGGACCCGCACGTCGCCGAAGTCCTGCTCGCCCGGCTGGAAGAGCGGCGACACCGCCTCGGCCGACTCGCGATAGAGCGCCAGAGGCGCCCCCTGCCCCTGGCGACCGCCGAGCTCGAGCAGCGCGGCGTCCATGGCCATGGCGTCGCCCTCGAGGGTCGCCTCGAGCAGGCGCATCATCGCCGCGAGCCGCGCCTCGGGCACCGAGATCACCGCGCCCAGGTCATAGATCACCAGGCGCCCCGCCTCGTCCGCGGCGAAGTTGCCGGCGTGGGGGTCGGCGTGCAGCTCGCCATGGGTGAAGAGCTCCTCGGTCAGCCAGTCGGCGAGGGTGACCGCCACCTGCTGGCGCCTCTCATGATCGGCCGCCTCCAGCTCGCGCAGCGGCGTGCCGGCCACGTAGCGCATGGCCAGCACCCGCGGACCGGAGAGCTCGGGCAGCGGCTCGGGAATCACCAGCCGGTCGAGGTGGGCGTAGCGCGCGCGATAACGGGCCAGCGCCTCGGCCTCGGCGTGGTAGTCGAGCTCGCCGCGCAGGCTCATCGCCAGCTCCTCGAAGAGCGCATCGAGACGCGCCTGGGGCACCTTGAACCAGCGCCCCAGGCGCATCAGGCGCCGTACCTGGGCGAGGTCGCTCTCCAGCACCTCGGCGAGTCCCGGATACTGCACCTTGAGCACCACCGTCTCGCCGGCATGGGTCACGGCGCGGTGCACCTGCCCCATGGAGGCGCTGGCGAAGGGGCGCTGTTCGATCTCGCGAAAGGTCGCGTCCAGCTCGCCATACTGCTCGACCAGGGTGCGGCGGATGTCGGCCCAGGGCATGGGTTCGGCCTGGCGCTGGAGGCGGGCGAGCTCCTCGGCGAGATCCGGCGGCAGCAGGTCGTCCCACTGGGACATGATCTGGGCCAGCTTCATGGCCGGCCCCTTGAGCTCCGAGAGCCCCTCGAAGAGCGCCTCGCCCAGGGCGCGCCAGTCGGCCTCTCCCCCTAGCCGAGTACGGAGCAGTGCTCCGCCGGTGCGGGCGCCGAGGCCCAGCAGGCGTCGAGTCCGGCCACGTTCACGCATCGCCTTGTCTCCTGGCTGAGGTTTGTACAATGATTGTACACGTATCGACCAGCTTACACCTGGCGAGGCGCCGAGAATACTGGAAGAATGTCCATGTCATTCACGCCGACGAGCCCTTATGCGCCTGATCATCGCCGAGAAACCCAGCCTGGGCCGGGCCATCGCCGACGCCCTGCCCGGCCGCCCCCGCCGACTCGACGGGGCCGTGGCGGTCGGGGACACCACCGTCACCTGGTGCCTGGGCCACCTGCTGGAGCAGGCGCCGCCGGACGCCTACGACCCCGCCCTCAAGCAGTGGCGTCTCGATACCCTGCCGATCCTGCCGAGCCGCTGGCAGCTGATGCCCCGTCCCAAGGCCCGCGGCCAGCTGGCGGTCATTCGCAAGCTGCTGAAGGAGGCCCGCGAGGTGGTCCACGCCGGCGATCCGGACCGCGAGGGCCAGCTGCTGGTACAGGAGGTGATCGAGCACCTGGGCTGGACGGGGCCGGTCTCGCGGCTGCTGGTCAGCGACCTCAACCGCCCGGCGGTCCAGCGGGCGCTGGGCCGGCTGGAGGACAACGCCCGCTACGCCCCGCTCTACCGCGCCGCCCAGTCCCGGGCACGCGCCGACTGGCTGTACGGCATCAACCTGACCCGCGCCTGGACGGTAAGCGGCCGTCAGGCCGGCCATGACGGCGTGCTCTCGGTGGGCCGGGTGCAGACCCCGGTGCTGGGGCTCGTGGTGCGTCGCGACGCCGAGATCCGCGACTTCGAGCCGCGACCCTTCTACGTGCTCTGGGCCGATCTGGCCGTGGCCCGCGGCCGCCTGCGAGCCTGGTGGGCACCCGGCGAGGGGCACCCGCTGGACGACCAGGGGCGGCTGCTCGAGCGCGCCCCGGCGGCCGCGCTGGCCGAGCGCCTGCCCGGCGCCGAGGGCCGGCTGTCCAGCCTCGAGCGCCGCGACAAGCGCCAGGCCGCGCCCCTGCCCTACTCGCTGTCGGCGCTGCAGGTCGACGCCGCCCGCCGCCACGGGCTCTCGGCCAAGGCGGTGCTGGACATCTGTCAGCGCCTCTACGAGCGCCACCAGCTGATCACCTACCCGCGCTCGGACTGCCGCTACCTGCCCGAAGAGCACTTCGCCGGGGCCCGCCGCACCCTCGAGGGCGCCTGCGCCGGCGACGACACCCTGCGCGGCTGGCTCGCCGGCGCCGACTTCACGAAGCGCTCCAGGGCCTGGAACGACAAACAGGTGGGCGCCCACCATGCCCTGGCGCCCACCGGCAAGACCGCCGATCCGGCGACGCTCTCGCGGCAGGAGGCCGACGTCTTCCGGCTGATCGCGCGCAACGTGCTGGCGCAGTTCTATGCGCCGCTCGCCACCCGCGAGGTGAAGGCCGAGTTCACCATCGTGGAGGAGCGATTCCGCGCCCGTGGCCAGGAGATCCTCGACCCCGGCTGGAAGCCGCTCTTCACCACCCGCGACGAGGCGCCGCCGCTGCCGCCGCTCGACGAGGGCGAGACCTGCCGCGTCGAGGACGCCGGCGTGGAGGACCGCGAGACCCGCCCGCCGGAGCCCTTCACCGACGCCAGCCTGATCAAGGCGATGATGAACATCGCCCGCTACGTGGACGACCCGGCCGTGCGGCGCACGCTCCGCGAGCACGATGGCCTCGGCACCGAGGCGACCCGGGCCGGCATCATCGAGACCCTGGTGGAGCGCGGCTACCTGGTGCGCCAGGCCAAGACGCTGCGTGCCAGCCGCCTGGGCAGCGCCCTGATCGCCTCGCTGCCCGAGGCGGTGGGCCGCCCGGAGCGCACCGCCCTGTGGGAGCAACGCCTCGGCGCCATCGCCGAGCAGGACGACGACCCGGGCCCTTTCCTCGCGGCGCTGATCGAGGACCTGCGCGGCCTGCTCGGCGCCGCGGACGCCGGCCGGATCCGCACCGCGCTGGCCGGCGCCCAGGGCGAGACCGCGCCGGCGGCCAGGGGGAAAAGGACCCAGGGCGGCAAGAAACGCGCCGGCCCACGACGCCGGAGCACCACGGGGGCTCGACGCCCCAAGCGCACATGACGCATCGCGGCGACGATGCCGGGGTGCCCCCTTCGAGAGGAGAGCTGCCATGACCCTGACGCGACACTGGATCGTCGGCCCCGGGGCGCTGGGCCGGCTGATCGCCCTGCGGCTCGCCGACCGCGCATCGGTGACGCTGGTCGCCCGCCGCCCGCTGCCCGCCGAGCAGACGCTGATCACCCCGGCGGACGGCGTGCTGACGCGCCGGGTCGAGGTGGCCCGGATCGAGGCGCTGCCGGCGCCCCCGGACGTGGTGCACCTGACCACCAAGGCCCACGGCGCCGAGGCGGCCCATGCCGCCCTGGCGAGCCACCTGCCGGCGGGGGTGCCGCTGGTGCTCTGGCAGAACGGCTTCGACGCCCAGCCGCGCCTCGCCGAGCGCCACGCCGGCCCCGTCCTCTGCGCCACCACCACCGAGGGGGCCCACGTCCAGGACGATACCCGCGTCACCCATGCCGGCCACGGCCACACCTTCCTCGGCAGCCTGACGGGCGACCAGCATGCGCTCGCCACCGAGCTGGCCACCGTGCTCTCGTCGGCGGGCCTGCCCGCCGAGGCGGTCTTCGACATTCGGGTGCGGCTATGGCGCAAGCTCGCCGTCAACGCGGCGATCAATCCGCTGGTGGCCCGCGCCGGCATCCGCAACGGCGAGCTTCGCGAGGCGCCCTACCGCGCCCGGGTCGAGACCCTGCTCGGCGAGCTCGCGCCGATCCTCGCCGCCGAGGGCATCGCGCCACCCGACGGGGCGGGACTCGACGGCTGGCGACGCCTGGTATGGCAGGTCATCGAGGCGACGGCCGCCAATCGCGCCTCGATGCTGCAGGACGTCCAGGCCGGGCGACCCACCGAGCACGAGGCGATCCTCGCGCCGCTGCTCGTCGCGGCCGAGCGACACGGCCTCGCGGCGCCGGGCCTCGCCGAGCACCTGGCCGCCCTGCGGGCCCGGGCCGCGGCAGTGGCGCCACCCGGCGACGGTTGCTAGATTGAGAGGGTATCTACTCCGGGCCGGCCCATGGCCGACTCAAGGTCGGAGATCATGCATCCGGATTCTCGCCCCCTCATCGCCCTGGCGGTCCTGCTCGCGGCCATCGCCCTGCCCTGCCAGGCCGATCTCACCCTCGAGGCCGATGACGCCACGGCCATCGAGACCGACATGCCCGCCTACGGTGGCATCGCCCAGCCCCTGATGCGCCTCGACAACGGCCTGCTCGTCCAGGGCGATGACGTCGTCACCCCCGACGGCGCCACCTCGGGCTTTCGCCTCACCGCCGGCTTCACGCCCCACGGCCTGCCCCGGCTCGACCTGGGGGCCGAGGTCAGCTACCAGCGCAGCGACGACGTGCCGATCGCCAGCGAGGAGGGATCGCGGCTCCACGACACCACCAGCCTCGGTGGCAGCCTGATGGCCGGGGTGCGCGTCGGCGCCCTCGGGCTCTATGCGAAGGCGGGGCTGGCCGAGTGGCAGGGCGCCCCCGTGGGCGCGGATGATCGCGCCGAGATCAGTCGCGGCACGGCGCAGATACGGGGCTTCGGCGCCCGCCTGCAGTTTCGCCAGGTGGTGAGCCGCCTCGAGTTCGAGCAGATCGATGACCCCGCCATGGAGCACCTCAACCTGATGACCGCCTCGATTCACCTGCCCTTCTAGGCCACGCTCCTCTGCGCCCCGGGCGCGGTCCCTCTCACGAGGCGAACGCTCCACCCAGCGCCCCGGCCAGTCGGCCGGGGCGCTGGGTGGAGCGATGAGTTGGGGCGATGAGTTGGGGCGATGAGGAGGGGCACCGGAGAGGCGCCGCACCGATCAGCCGGTGTTGCGAAGTCCCGCCGCGATGCCGGCCATGGTGACCATCAGGGCTCGGGAAAGATCGCCGCTGATCGCGCCATCGGCGTCGCGGTTACGCTGCAGGAGCTCGGCCTGCAGGCCGTGCAGCGGGTCGATGTAGGGATTGCGCACCTCCACCGCCTGACGGATCAGCGGCGTGCTCTCGAGCAGCTCGTCCTGATCCAGGATCTGCAGCACTGCGTCGTTGAGACGGCCGAAGCGTTCGCGCAGCCGCTCGCCGAGGGCTTTCAGGGCCGGCTCATCGACCAGGCGCTGCTCGTAGTAGGCGGCGATGTCGACGTCGGCCTTGGCCAGCAGCATCTCGAGCATGTCGAGGTAGGTGCCGAAGAACGGCCAGCGGTCGCGCATCTCGCGCAGCACCTCGAGCCCGCCCGGCTCCTGCAGGCGCTTGGCGAAGGCCTCGCCGCTGCCGAGCCAGGCCGGCAGCATCAGGCGCGTCTGGGTCCAGGCGAAGATCCAGGGGATGGCGCGCAGGGTCTCGACGCCCCCCTCCTGGCGACGCTTGGCCGGGCGCGAGCCCAGCGGCAGGCGGCCCAGCGCCGTTTCCGGCGTCACCGAGCGGAAATAGGGCACGAAGTCGGGGTCCTCGCGCACCACGCCCACGTAGGCCTGGTGGGCCACCCCGGCGAGACGATCCATCTCCTCCCGCCAGGCCGGCTCGGGGGTCGGCGGCGGCAGCAGCGAGGCCTCGAGCACCGCGCAGGCGTAGATCTCCATGGAGCGCAGCGCGATGTCGGGCTGGCCGAACTTGAAGCGGATCATCTCGCCCTGCTCGGTCACCCTGAGGCTGCCGTTCACCGAACCCGGCGGCTGGGAGAGGATCGCCGCATGGGCCGGACCGCCGCCGCGACCGACGGTGCCGCCGCGGCCGTGGAACAGGGTCAAGGCGACGTCATGGCGGCGGCACACCTCGACCAGGGTCTCCTGGGCGCGATACTGGGCCCAGGCCGCGGCCAGCTGCCCGGCGTCCTTGGCGGAGTCCGAGTAGCCGATCATCACTTCCTGGCGATCGCCGGTCAGCCGGCGATAGCCCGGCAGCGCCAGCAGCCGGTCGATGACGTCGCCGGCACGATTGAGGTCGTCCAGGGTCTCGAACAGCGGCGCGATCGGCAGGGTGGCCTCGCCGCCCACTTCCTTCATCAGCAGCGCCACGGCCAGCACGTCGGAGGGCTGGCCGGCCATGGAGATGATGTAGGTGCCCAGCGCCTCGGCGTGCTCGGAGCCGATCACGCGGAAGGTGTCGATCACCTCGCGGGCCTCGGCGGAGCACTCCCAGCGACGCGGGATCAGCGGCCGCCGTGACCCCAGCTCGTTGAGCAGGAACTCCTGGCGCTGCTCCTCACTCCAGTCGCGGTAGTGGCCGAGGCCCAGGCCGTGGGTCAGCTCCTCCATCACCTGCTCGTGGCGGGTGGATTCCTGGCGCAGGTCGAGCTTGGTGAGGGTGACGCCGAACACCGAGACCCGGCGCAGGGTGTCGAGCAGCACGCCGTTGGCGATAGTATCGAGCCCCACGTCGCACAGCGAGCGATAACAGGCCAGCAGCGGCGCGTAGAGTTGATCGCGGGTCTCGATGATCGGCCCGCCGTCGTGGTTGACGCCGTCGAGCTTGGCCTGGGCCCACTCGCGGGTGGCCTCGACTCGGGTCAGCAGGCGCTTGATCAGCTCGCGATACGGCTCGGCGACATCGCCTACCTCGGCCTTGAGCGCGCTGTTGGCCTTCCACATGGAGAGCTCGGCCTTGAGTTGCTCGAGATCGCGGGCGTAGAGGTCCGCGGCCATCCAGCGGCCCAGCAGCAGCACCTCGCGGGTGACCTTGGCGGTGACGTTGGGGTTGCCGTCGCGGTCGCCGCCCATCCAGGAGGCGAAGCGGATCGGCGCGGCATCCAGCGGCAGCCGCTCGCCGGCGGTATCGAGCAGCAGGTTGTCCAGGTCGCGGTGGAAGTCCGGCACCGCCTGCCACAGCGAGTTCTCGATCACCGCGAAGCCCCAGCGGGCCTCGTCGACCGGGGTCGGCCGCTCGTGGCGGATCTCGTCGGTGTGCCAGGCCTGGCTGATCAATTCCTCGAGCCGGCCATGGGCGCGGGCGGCGCGCTCCGGGTAGTCGGCGGAGGACTCGATGATGGTCAGGCACTCATCGATGGCGTCGTACTTCTGAATCAGGGTGCGGCGGATGACCTCGGTGGGGTGGGCGGTCAGCACCAGCTCGACGCGCATGTTGGCGAGCGCCTCGACCAGCTTGCGCGGCGTGTGTCCCTCGCCGCGGGCGCGTTCGAGCAGCTCGCCGAGCACCGGCTGGGCGCCGGGCTTGTAGTCCTCGACCCGGCGAAAGCGCGCGCGGTAGTGCTGTTCGGCCATGTTGGCCAGGTTGAGGAACTGGTTGAAGGCGCGGGTCACCGGCAGCAGGTCGCTGTCGGGCAGGCCCCGCAGGTAGTCGATCAGCTGACGATTGCTGTCGGCCTCGCGCTGGCGCCCCTGCTTGGCGAGGCCGCGAATGGTCTCGATGCGGTCGACGAAGTCCTTGCCGAGATCATCGGCGATGGTGCGTCCGAGACTGTCGCCGAGGATGCGAACGTTGTCACGCAGCGATTCATGCAGATCGTGGCTCATGTCCAGGGTTCTCCTTTCCTCGGGAGTGGGGATATCGTTATGTTTTTTCTTGTTGCTTCGCCGCCTGCCAGTGCCGCTCCATCGCCGCGAGCCCCGCCTCGGGCAACGATACGGCCTCGGCGGCCAGCCCCGCCTCGACGTGGCGAAAGCGGCGCTCGAACTTGGCGTTGGTCTGGCGCAGGCACTGCTCGGGGTCGGCCTTGAGGGTGCGCGCCAGGTTGGTCACGGCGAACAGCAGGTCACCCACCTCCTCGGCGGCGTGGTCGCGGTCTCCCGCGTCCAGCGCCTGCTCGACCTCATCGAGCTCCTCGCGGATCTTGGCCAGCACGCCCCGGGCATCGGGCCAGTCGAAGCCGACCCGCGCGGCCCGCTTGGAGAGCTTGGCCGCCCGCGATAGCGCGGGCAGGGTCCGCGGCACGTCGTCGAGCACCGAGGCGGAGGACGCCGCCTCCCTCGCCCGCGCGTCGCGTTCCTCGGCCTTCAGCGACTCCCAGCGCGAGTGGACCTGCCGGGTCTCGACCTCGGCGGCGCTCACCCCCTCGCGGCGAGAGGCCAGGGTACCATCGGGGAAGACATGGGGATGGCGGTGCAGCATCTTGGCGGTCAGGGTGTCGACGACGTCGTGGAAGTCGAAGCGCCCCTCCTCGGCCGCGAACTGGCTGTAGTAGACCACCTGGAAGAGCAGGTCGCCGAGCTCGCCGGGCAGCTCGTCCCAGGCGCGCCGCTCGATGGCGTCGGCCACCTCGTAGGCCTCCTCGAGGGTGTGGGGAACGATGCTGTCCCAGTCCTGCTTCACGTCCCAGGGGCAGCCCTGCTCGGGGTCGCGCAGCACGGCCATCAGCTCCAGCAGGTGATGCAGGTCGTGGCGAGTGTCGCTCATGTGGCCTTCCTCTTGCCCTTGCCCTTCTTCCCGCCGCCGCGCAGGCGTCGCACCTCGATGACGTTGGGCAGCTGCTGGATGCGCGAGAAGAGCCGCCCCAGGGTCTCCAGGCCGTCGACCTCGACGGTGATGGACATGCGGGCGATACCGTCGTCGGTGTCGGTGAGGGTGTTGACGGAGAGCACGTTGACGCGGTCGTTGCTGAGCACCCCGGTGACGTCGCGCAACAGCCCCGAGCGATCCCAGGCCTGGATCTCGATGTCCACCGGGTACTGGGTGCGGGCGCGCTCCCCCCACTCCACCTCGATGATGCGTTGCGGCTCATCGAGGCGCAACTGGAGGATGTTGGGGCAGTCCTGGCGGTGCACGGTGACGCCGCGCCCCTGGGTGATGAAACCGACGATGGCCTCGCCGGGCACCGGGTGGCAGCAGTTGGCCATGCTGGTCTTCAGGTTGCCCACGCCGAGCACGGTGATGTCGCCGCCGCTCCCCTTGCCCGTGGCCTTGCGCGGCTTGGCCAGCAGGCGGTCGAGCTGTTCCTGATCGTCGCTCTCGCCGAACAGCTGCTGGGCCTGGTGCAGCACCTGGCCGATACGCAGATCGCCGGCCCCCAGGGCGGCGTACATGTCGTCCGGGGTCGGGTAGTTGACCTTGTTGGCCAGGCGGGTGAGGTCCATGCCCTCGACGTCGAGGCGCTTCATCTCGCGCTCGAACAGCGCCCGGCCCTCCTCGAGGTTGCGGTCGCGCGCCTGCAGCTTGAACCAGGCCTGGATCTTGGCCCGGGCCCGGGAGGTGCGCACGTAGCCCAGGTTGGGATTGAGCCAGTCGCGGCTCGGCCCGCTCTTGCTGGCGGTGAGGATCTCCACCTGCTGGCCGGTCTTGAGGCGGTAGGTGAGTGGCACGATGCGCCCGTCGACCTTGGCGCCACGGCAGCGATGACCCACCTCGGTGTGCACCCGGTAGGCGAAGTCGATGGGCGTGGCGATCCGCGGCAGGTCGATGACGTGGCCGTCGGGGGTGAAGACGTAGATGCGATCCGGCGCCACATCGCTGGTCAGCCCCTCGCGAAGGTTGCCGAAGTCGCCGACCTCCTCGTGCCACTCGAGCACCTGGCGCAGCCAGGCGATCTTCTCCTCGTAGCTGGCGCTGCGGGCGCTGGTGTCATGCCCCTTGTAGCGCCAGTGGGCGCACACCCCGAGCTCGGCCTCCTCGTGCATGGCGAAGGTGCGGATCTGGATCTCCAGCACCTTGCTCTCCGGGCCGAACACCGCGGTATGCAGCGACTGGTAGCCGTTCTTCTTGGGGTTGGCGATGTAGTCGTCGAACTCGTTGGGCACGTGATGCCAGCGCGAGTGGACGATGCCCAGCACCGTGTAGCAGTCGCTCACCTCGGGCACCAGGATACGCACCGCGCGGATGTCGTGGACCTGGGAGAAGTCGATGCGCTTGCGCTTCATCTTCCGCCAGATCGAGTAGATGTGCTTGGCGCGGCCATCGACCTGGTAGCGGCGGATGCCCTGCGCCGACATCAGCGACTTGAGGGTCTCGACCACCTCGCTGATGTAGCGGTCGCGGTCCTGGCGCCGCTCGGCCAGCTGGCGGGCGATGGCCTTGTAGTCCTCGTCGTGCAGGTAGCGAAAGGAGAGGTCCTCGAGCTCCCACTTGAGGTGGCCGATGCCCAGCCGGTGGGCCAGCGGGGCATAGATGTCGAACACCTCGCGGGCCACCTGCTGACGCTTCTCCCGCGGGGCATCGCGCACCTGGCGCAGCGCGCAGGTGCGCTCGGCGATCTTGATCAGGGCGACGCGCACGTCGTCGATCAGGTTGACCAGCATCTTGCGCAGGTTGTCCTGCTGGTCGTGCTGGGTCAGGCCCTGGCTGGGCGCCTGGAAGGTGCTGATGGCCGCCATCTGCAGCACGCCGTCGATCAGCCCGGCCACCTCGCCACCGAAGCGCTTCTCGACCTCGGCGAGATCGATCAGCCCCTCGCGCACCGCCCGATAGAGCACCGCGGCCTCGAGCGCCGGCTGGTCCAGCTTGAGCTCGCCGAGGATATCGGCCATCTCGAGCCCCATGCGGAAGCTCGAACCATCCACGAGCCAGGACTTGTGGGGGCGTTCGGAGACCTGTTCCAAGTGCTGGGCGAGCCGACAGGCCTGCTCCATCTCCGCGACGTCGCGCAGCTTGACGTCGTCCTGCAGGCGCGTCAGCCACAGGTCGATATCGACCGACCCATCCTGGGTCAACGGCTGATCCTCACGCACTTTAACCATCGCTCGGCGCTCCTTGAAGGTCGCGAGTCGAGCCCGTGAACTCGAACATCAACATGGATTCCATATGGGAGGTGTGCACGAACATGTCGGCGACCGCCGCGCGCACGATCCGGTATCCCCCTTGCAAGAGGTGTGCCGCATCTCGGGCGAGCGTCGCCGGGTCGCAGGAGACATAGAGCACGTGGGCCGCCGGGTGCGCCACCAGCGCCTGGCTCACCGCCTCGGCACCCTCCCGGGGGGGATCCAGCACCACCACCTCGGGCCGCACCGAGGCGAGCAGTGCGTGCACCGCAGCCGGGGCGCTGAGGTCGGCCTGGTGCGTCTCGACCGTCAGGCCGTTGGCCCTCGCATTGCCGGCCAGGCGCTCGACCATCGCCGGGCTGCCCTCCGCGGTGGCGACCCGGGCGCCGGCCGCGGCCAGCGGCAGGCTGAAGTTGCCGATCCCGGCGAAGAGGTCGAGCAGCCGGGCCTCGCCGAGATGCGGCGCGAGCCAGTCGAGCGCGGTGCCGACCATCCGGCGGTTGACCTCGTCGTTGGCCTGGAGGAAGTCCCCGGGCTCGACGCCGAGGGACAGTTCGCCGGCCGGCCCCGGCACCCGGCATGTGAGCGTCGGCCGGGGCGTCAGCCAGTCGAAGCGCGGCGCCTCGCGGCCCAGCCAGCGGGCCAGATGCACGCCCTGGGCCGAGGCGAAGGCTTGCCAGCGGCGGGTGTCCGCCGCGTGGTCGCGCAGCTGGCGCACCAGCAGCACCACGCCGCGGTCGCTCTCGAGCAGCTCGAGATGGCCGACCTGGCGCGGCGCCTCCAACTCGGCGAGCTGCCGGTGCAGGGGGGCGAGCAGGGCCTCCAGGGCCGGCACCAGCACGGTGCAGCGCTCGATATCGACGAGGCGGTGAGTGTGGCGAGCGCGGAAGCCGAGGTGAATCCGGCCGTCGGCATCGACCTTGACGCCCAGGCGCGCGCGGCGGCGATACCCTTCGCCCGCCCCGGCCATCAGCTCGGGCGCCTCGTCCAGGACGATGCCCTGACGTCCCAGCAGCTCCGTGAGCACCGTCTGCTTGTGTCGGCGCTGGGCCGCCAGGGCGAGATGCTGCAGGTCGCAGCCGCCGCAGCGACCGAAGTGGGGACAGGGGGGCGCCACGCGCTCGGCCGAGGGGAGCTCGACCTCCCGCACGTGCGCCTCGTCGAAGCGCTTGCGCGTCCGGTGCACCGCTCCCTTCACCCGCTCGCCCGGCAGCGCGCCCTCGACGAAGACCGTCTTGCCCTGAGCGGTGCGCGCCACGCCCCGCCCGTCGTGGGCCAGGCCCTGGATCGTCAGCAAATCGGGCGCCGGCTCCCGGACGGCGGCGGGCGACTGGCGGTCATCCCGCTGACGTCCCTGCAGCCCCGAGACGCCCGACGCGGCCCGTTTCGGTCGGCGTTTGCCCAGCATGGTCATCTCAGCGCTCCGGGGCGAAGAGGCCGGTGGACAGGTAGCGGTCGCCACGGTCGCAGACGATGAAGGCGATCACCGCGTTCTCGACCTCGGCGGCCACGCGCAGGGCGCCGGCCAGCGCGCCGCCGGAGGAGACCCCGGCCAGGATGCCCTCCTCCCGGGCCAGGCGACGCATGTGCTCCTCGGCCTCGCGCTGACCGATGTCCAGCACCCGGTCGACGCGGCTGGCGTCGAAGATGCTCGGCAGGTACTCCGGCGGCCAGCGGCGAATGCCGGCGATGCTGGCCCCGTCCTCGGGCTGCAGGCCGACGATCTGCACCTCGGGATTGCGCTCCTTGAGGTAGCGCGACACGCCCATGATGGTGCCGGTGGTGCCCATGGAGCAGACGAAGTGGGTGAGGGTGCCGCCGGTCTGCTCCCACAGTTCCGGCCCGGTGGTGCGGTAGTGGGCCAGGGGGTTGTCGGGGTTGGCGAACTGGTTCAGCGGCTTGCCCTCGCCGCGGGCGACCATGGTATCGGCCAGGTCACGGGCCTCCTCCATGCCCCCCGTCTCGCTCACCTCGATCAGCTCGGCCCCGTAGGCGGCCATGGCCTGCTTGCGCTCGTCGGAGGCGTTCTCCGGCATGATCAGCACCAGGCGATAGCCCATGATGGCGGCCGCCATGGCCAGGGCGATGCCGGTATTGCCGGAGGTCGCCTCGATCAGGGTGTCGCCGGACGCGATCTCGCCCCGGGCCTCGGCCTGCTGGATCATGGAGAGCGCCGGACGGTCCTTGACGGACCCGGCCGGGTTGTTGCCCTCCAGCTTGGCCAACAGGGTATTGCCGCGCCCGGCGGTGATGCGCTTGAGGCGGACCAGCGGCGTATGGCCGACGGTCTCCTCGAGGGTGGGGAAATGCATGACACCTTCCTGATAATCTCGGCTTTTCGGCATTATATCCGTGCCACCCCATGCTGGACAGGCGTCCACCCCCGCTGTGGCATACTGGGGGCCGATCCATCGTCCGACGAGCCCGCCATGTCCCTGAAGACACGCCTGATGCTGTCGATCCTCGGCCTGCCGCTGCTGCTGCTGACGCTGCTGGCCGGGACGACCGTGGTCCTCCTGGACCGCCAGGACCAGTCGGCGCTGCGCGAGACGCTGGCTCGGGGCAGCGCCCTGCTCGCCCCGAGCCTGGGCGAGGCGCTGGCCGAGGGCGACGAGCGGGCGCTGTCGCGCCTGGCCGAGCGGCTGATGGCGCTGCCCCATGTCCAGGCACTGTCGATCCGGGATGGCCAGGGGCGCTCGCGCCTCGCCCTCGGCCCCGTCGGCGAGCGGCGAGCGGTGCCATCGGAGGCGAGCCCGCGATGGCTCGAGCGCGGCCTGGTCTGGCAGTGGCAGGCGCCCCTGCCGAGTCCGGGGTCGACGCCGGCCTGGCTGACCCTCGCCGTCGATGCCACCCCGCTGCTGCTCTCGCGCTACCGCCTGATGGCCAGTGCCGGGCTGGTCCTGATGCTCGCCGGGCTGCTGCTGCTGCTGATCGGGGTCGCCGTGACGCGGCGGGTGACCCAACCCCTGGAGGATGCCGAGCGGGCCCTCGAACGCCTGGCCTTCGGCCTGGTGCCGACGCACCTGGCGCCGCCGGGTGCGCCGGAGCTCGCCGCGCTGACCCGACGCGTCAACGACCTCGCCGACCACCTGGCCGCGTCCCGGGACGACCTGCAGGCGCAGATCGATCAGGCCACCAACGAGCTCCAGGAGTCCATGGAGACCATCGAGGTCCAGAACATCGAGCTCGACATGGCCCACCGCCGCGCCGTCGAGGCCAACCGGGTCAAGTCGGAGTTCCTGGCCAACATGAGCCACGAGATCCGCACCCCCTTGAACGGCATCGTCGGCTTCTGTCGCCTGCTGGGGCGCTCGCGCCTGGCGCCGCGCCAGCGCGAGTGGCTGGATCACGTGCAGCGCGCCTGCGATAACCTGCTGATGCTGGTCAACGACGTGCTGGACTTCTCGAAGCTGGAGGCCGGCCGGGTCGAGCTGGAGACGCTACCGCTGGACATGGTCGCCCTGGTCGACGAGGTGCTGGGCCTGCAGGCGCCACTCGCCCAGCACAAGCCCCTGCAGCTGCTCGGCCTGGTCTACGACGACGTGCCCGCCGACCTCAGGGGAGACCCGATGCGCGTGCGCCAGGTGCTCACCAACCTGGTCAACAACGCCGTGAAGTTCACCGAGCGGGGCGAGGTGATCGTGCGGGTCATGCTGGAAGAGGACGAGCCCGGCCGGGTGACCCTGGGCGTCAGCGTCAGTGACACCGGCATGGGCCTCGACGAGGCGGCGCGCCAGCGGCTGTTCCAGGCCTTTCACCAGGCCGATGCCAGCCACTCCCGGGAGTTCGGTGGCACGGGGCTGGGGCTCGCCATCAGTCGCCAGCTGGTCGAGCAGATGGGCGGCGAGCTCTCCGTGACGAGCACCCCCGGCGAGGGCTCGACCTTCTCCTTCACCCTGCCGCTGGAGGGCGATACCGAGGCCGAGCGCCCCCCCGAGCTCCAGCTGCCGGACGACACCCTCATCGCCCTCGACGAGCCCCACCCGCCCACGCGACGGGCCCTCGCGCATCTGATACGCCGCTGGGGCGCGCGGGTCGTGACAGAAAGCCAGGCCACCCCGGAGCCCGGGGTCACGCTCGCCGTGGTGGCGCTGGACGCCGCGGACCTGGCGACCGATTCCCGCGAGGCGTGGCAACGGCGACTGACGCAGCTCGCCTGCCCGGCCCTGCTGCTGGTCAACGGCGGCCCGACCGACCTCCCGGCCCTGTCCCTGCCCCACGGCGGCGAGGTGCTGACCAAGCCCATCGCCCGCGCCACCCTGGCGAAGGCGGTGTGCCGCCACCTGGCGCGCACGCCAGAGCCCCTGCCCGCCGCGCCGGCCACGGCACGGCTGCTGGTGGTGGACGACAGCGAATCCAACCGCCTGCTGATGCGCGAGCTGTTGAGCGAGGCCGGGATCGCGGTGATCCTCGCGGCGAGTGGCGCCGAGGCGCTGTCGCTGGCGCGCCAGCAGCGCGTCGACCTGGTGCTGATGGATATTCGCATGGCCGGCATGGACGGCCTGGAGACGACCCGGGCGCTGCGCCGGCTCGGCGGGGAGTGGCGACGGGTACCGATCGTCGCCGTCACCGCGCACGTCCAGGCGGAGCAGCGGCGAACGCTGCTGGAGAGCGGCCTCGACGAGGTGCTGATCAAGCCGCTGGAGCCCCGGCGGCTCGTCCGGCTGCTCGAGGAGACCCTCGGCCTGACGCTGCCGGCGGGCCACACCTCCCCGACGACACCGGAGGCGCCACGGCCGGAGGGCGAGCAGGAGCTGGCCGTGGTCGACCTGGAGATCGGCACGCGGCTCGCCGGCGGGCGCGAGGCGCTGGCCCGGGAACTGCTCGAGAAACTGGCCGACTCGCTGCCGGAGAGCGAGCGGGCCATCCGCGAGGCCGTCACGACCCACGATGACGAGGCCCTGCTGGAGGCCCTGCACGCCCTCAACGGTGCCTGCCGCTACTGCGGCACCCCGCGCCTGGGGCTGCTGGCGGAGACCCTCGAGACCCGCCTGCGGTCACGCGGCGGAGAGGCCGTGACGGCGCTGCTGCCCGATCTCTATGCGGCCATGGCCGAACTGCGCCGCTGGCAGGCGGATCAGCCCTCGAGCACCACGAAGGCCGTGGCCAGGGCCTCCTCGTCGGAAAGCGACAAATGAAGGGCCCGCACGCCGGCCGCCTCGGCCAGCGCCTGCGCCTTGCCGGACAGCACCAGCGACGGGCGCCCCAGGGCGTCGTTGACCACCTGGATCTCGGTCCAGCGCATGCCGCGACGCAGCCCCGTACCGAGCGCCTTGACGAAGGCCTCCTTGGCGGCGAAGCGCTTGGCCAGGAAGGCCGCCGGCAGGGCATGGTCGCGAAGCCGTTCCCGCTCGAGCTCGCCGAGTAGCCGCTCGGCGAAGCGCTCGCCATGGCGCGCCATGGCCCGCTCGAAGCGGGCCACCCGGGCGATGTCGGTGCCGATGCCGATGATCATCGGCAGCAGCCTGCCTCGTCGTCGTGATCATGGTCATGATCGTGCGCGTCGAGCGCCGCCACCAGGCCGGCCTCCTGGCCGGCAATGATCAGCCGCTTCATCTCGGCCACCGCCTCCTTGAGCCCGACGAAAAGCGACCGGGCGATGATCGCGTGGCCGATGTTGAGCTCGTGGATGGCAGGGAGCGCGGCGATCGCCTCGACGTTGTGGTAGTGCAGGCCGTGGCCGGCGTTGACGGTGAGACCGAGCTCCGCGGCCATCTCGGCGGCGGCGGCGAGCCGCGCGTGCTCGTCACGGGCGGCCTGGCCCGTGGCCTCGGCATAGGCACCGGTATGCAGCTCGATCACCGGCGCCCCGGCCCGGGCGGCGGCGGCGATCTGCTCGGGCTCGGGATCGATGAACAGCGACACCTCGCAGCCCGCCGCCGCCAGGCGACGACAGGCGGCGCCGATTGCCTCGGCGCCGCCCACCACGTCGAGGCCGCCCTCGGTGGTCAGCTCCTCGCGCTTCTCCGGCACCAGGCAGACATGGGCGGGGCGCAGCGTCTCGGCCAGGCAGAGCATCTCCTCAGTCACGGCCATCTCGAGGTTCATGCGGGTGTTGAGCACCTCGGCCAGCAGGCGCACGTCGCGCTCCTGGATATGCCGACGGTCCTCGCGCAGGTGCACGGTGATGCCATCGGCGCCCGCCTCCTCGGCGAGCAGGGCCGCCTGGACGGGGTCGGGGTAGCGGGTGCCCCGGGCCTGGCGAAGGGTGGCGATATGGTCGATGTTGACGCCGAGCAGGATGCGCGGGGGATGCATGCAGACTCTCCTGGCTGAGGGTGGGAAGCGATGGGAAATCAGACGGTTCGAGGCGGTATTCGGGGCCGGCTCCACAGCCAAGTGTGACGGCTCGGGCGTGCGGAGTGAAGCGCGGCCGGACGGGACGACGACGCGGAACGAAGCCGCCGCCCGTGTCGCCGCTCAGCCCGCCCCGCCGCGCCGTCGGCCGGCCAGCTGGACCATCAGCTCCCGGGAGCGCAACGGGCGCGAGCCCAAAAGCGGCGCCAGGGCCCGGCGGGTCACCGCCTTGGCCGGCCCGGCGAGGCCCGGCTCGTCCCAGCCGTCCCGGGCCAGCAGCCGCAGGGTGCGCCCGTCGATGCCGCGTTCGGCGGCCACGAAGGCTCGCGACGCGTGATCCAGGTCGTAGCGGCCCTGGGGGTCGAGCTCGCCCCCCTCGGGGTCGGTGAAGCGCGGCAGGGCATCCAGCGCCTCGAGCACCGCCACCTCCAGCCGACGCAGCGCCGCGGCCCGGCCGTCGGGGCGCGGCAGCGCCTCCAGCATGGCGGTGTAGTAGGCGAAGACCTCGGCGACGGGCAGCTCTACCGGCAGCACCCGGGTCAGGAGCTCGTTGGCGTAGAGCCCGCAGAGCAGCCCTTCGCCTGCCAGCAGCGCCGCGCTGCCGCGCCCCTCCATCAGCCGCAGGCGCTTGAGCTCGCCCTCCCCCGTCCAGGTGACGTGCATCGGGGCGAAGGGCTGCAGCCGGCTGCGGGCGCGGCTGCCCGGCCGCTGCACGCCCTGGGCGACGGCCCGCACCCGGCCGTGCTGGAGGGTCAGCAGCTCGACCAGGGCGCTGGTCTCGCGGTAGGGGCGCTTGTGCAGCAGGAAGGCCGGTTCGGGGGTCATCGCGGCGTCAGTCGAGGTCGTAGCCCAGGCTCTTCAGGGCCCGCTCGTCGTCGGACCAGCCGCTCTTGACCTTGACCCAGAGATTGAGCATCACCTTGGCGCCCAGGGCGCGCTCCATGTCGAGGCGCGCCTCGCGACCGATGCTCTTGATCCGGTCGCCCTTCTCGCCGATCAGGATCTTCTTCTGGCCCGCCCGTTCGACCAGGATCAGGGCGCTGATGTGCACCACACGGCCCTCGTCGCGGAACTCCTCGATCTCCACCGTCATCTGGTAGGGGAGCTCGTCGCCGAGCTGGCGCATCACCTTCTCGCGCACCAGTTCCGCGGCCAGGAAGCGCTGGCTCTTGTCGGTGACCTGGTCCTCGGGGAAGTAGTGCACGCTCTCGGACAGGTGCTTGGCGACCTCGGCCTCGAGTTCGGGCACGTTGGTGCCGTGCTTGGCCGAGATCGGCACGATGGCGGCGAAGTCGCGACGCGCGCCGACCTCCTCGAGCCAGGGCAGCAGGCTGGCCTTGTCCTGCAGGCGGTCGACCTTGTTGACGGCCAGGATCACCGGCGCCTCGACATGCTCCAGTCGCTTCAGCACCACCTGGTCCTCGTCGCTCCAGCGGGTGCGATCGATGATGAAGACCACGCAGTCGACGTCGCGCAGGGCCTGCACGGCGGCCTGGTTCATGAAGCGGTTGATCGCCTTGTTGCGATCCTTGGCCAGGATATGGATGCCCGGGGTATCGACGTAGATGAACTGCGCCTCCTCCACGGTCTTGATGCCCATCACCTGATGGCGCGTGGTCTGGGGGCGGCGTGAGGTGATGGAGATCTTCTGGCCGAGGATCCGGTTCATCAGCGTCGACTTGCCGACGTTGGGACGGCCGACGATGGCCACGAAACCGCAGGTGGTGGTCATGACGGGCTCCCGGTGCCGTGGGACTTGGTCGGTTCGAGCTGGGACAGGGCCTGTTCGGCGGCCTGCTGCTCGGCGTGGCGGCGGCTCGAGCCGACCCCGCGGGTGTGCTGGTCGAGCACCTCGACATGGCACTCGACGGTGAAGGTCTGGGCGTGCGCCTCGCCCTCCACCGAGGTCACCTCGTAGCGCGGCAGGGCCACCTGGCGCGACTGCAGGAACTCCTGCAGGCGGGTCTTGGGATCCTTCTGGGTGTCCTCGAGGCTGATGGCCTCGAGGCGTTCGGCATACCAGGAGAGCACGCGGGCGCGGGCCGTCTCCATGCCGGCGTCCAGGTAGATCGCGCCGAGCACCGCCTCGACGGCATCGGCGAGGATCGAGTCGCGGCGGTGTCCCCCGCTCTTCATCTCGCCGGAACCGAGCCGCAGGCACTCGCCGAAGGCCATCTCGCGGGCCAGCTCGGCCAGGGTCTTGCCCTTGACCAGGCGCGCGCGCAGCCGCGACAGCTGCCCCTCCCGCGCCTGGGGAAAGCGCCGGAAGAGGGCCTCCGCGATGACGAAGTTGACGATCGAGTCACCGAGAAATTCGAGGCGTTCGTTGTTCTGACCGCCGTAGCTGCGGTGCGTCATGGCCAGTTCGAGCAGCGCGGGATCGGCGAACGCATGACCGATGCGGCGGCTGAAGGCGTTGAGGGAGTTGCTCACGGAGCTCCTGAATACGTCGATATCGATAAGAGTGTGTTCTCGCGCCGGGCCCGACATCCGGTCGGGCCCGGCCGTCCGGGATTACTGGATGCGGCGCACGCTGGTGAAGCTCGGCAGGCCGCCGTCCCAGTGCATCCAGACGGCGAAGGCCTTGCCGACGATGTTCTCCTCCGGCACGAAGCCCCAGTAGCGGCTGTCGTTGGAGTGATCGCGGTTATCGCCCATGGTGAAGTAGTGGCCCTGAGGCACCACGAGCTCGCGCACCTGGGGCCCCGGGTCCCGGGGATTATTGTAGATTCGGTGCTCACGCTCGCCCAGCTGCTCCGCCAGCAGCAGCTCGGTGGGCGCCTTGACGGGCCCGGCCTCGAGCAGCCGCTTGGGCACCGCCTCGCCGTTGACGAAGAGCTGCTTGTCCTCGTAGCGAATCCGGTCGCCGGGCAGGCCCACGACGCGCTTGATGAAGTTCACCGAGGGCTCGTCGGGGAAGCGGAACACCATGACGTCGCCCCGCTCGGGATCGTCGACCTCGACGAAGCGAGTGTTGATCACCGGCAGTCGCAGGCCGTAGGCGAACTTGTTGACCAGGATGAAGTCGCCGATCTCCAGCGTCGGACGCATGGAGCCCGAGGGGATCTGGAAGGGCTCGACCAGAAAGCTTCGGAGCAGCAGCACCACCAGCAGCACCGGGAAGAAGGAGCGGGCGTAGTCGACCGGCCAGGGCTCCTTGATCGCCCGCGCCCGCGCCTGCTCGCCGAGTCCCTCGGTGGTACCGGCCTCGACCGTGGCCAGTCGCTGACGGCGCGCGGGACGCCACCAGAGCAGATCGAGCAGCCAGATCACTCCGGTGACGGCCACGGCCACCACCAGCATCAAAGAGAAGTCCATGCGGTTATCCGTCCCTAGTCATTGACCCTGAGCACGGCGAGGAAGGCATCCTGGGGGATCTCCACCCGGCCGACCTGCTTCATGCGTTTCTTGCCCGCCTTCTGCTTCTCGAGCAGCTTCTTCTTGCGGCTCACGTCGCCGCCGTAGCACTTGGCGGTCACGTTCTTGCGCAGCGCCTTGACGGTGGAGCGCGCCACCACCTGGCCGCCGACCGCGGCCTGGATGGCCACGTCGAACATCTGGCGCGGGATCAGCTCCTTCATCTTCTCGACCAGCAGGCGACCGCGGCTGTGGGCATGATCGCGGTGGATGATCACCGCAAGGGCGTCGACGCGGTCGCCGTTGATCAGCACGTCCAGGCGCACCAGCTGGGCCGCCTGGAAGCGCTCGAAGTTGTACTCCAGGGAGGCGTAGCCCTTGGAGATCGACTTCAGGCGATCGAAGAAGTCCATCACCACCTCGGACATGGGCAGCTCGTAGGTGAGCTGGATCTGGCTGCCGAGGAACTGCATGTCGAGCTGGGTGCCGCGGCGCTGCTCGCACTCGGTGATGACGTTGCCGACGAACTCCTGGGGCACCAGGATGCTGGCGCGCACGATGGGCTCGCGCATCTCCTCCACCTCGGCCATGTCGGGCAGCTTGGAGGGGTTGGCGACATAGATGATCTCGCCGTTCTTCATGGCGAGCTCGTAGACCACGGTGGGCGCGGTGGTGAGCAGGTCCAGGTCGTACTCGCGCTCCAGGCGCTCCTGGACGATCTCCATGTGCAGGGTACCGAGGAAGCCGACCCGGAAGCCGAAGCCCAGGGCGTCGGAGTTCTCCGGCTCGTAGTCCAGCGAGGCGTCGTTTAGCGCCAGCTTCTCCAGGGCGTCGCGGAAGTCCTCGTAGTCGTCGGCGCTGACCGGGAACATGCCGGCGTAGACCTGGGGCTTGACCTTCTGGAAGCCGGGCAGGCGCGCCACGTCCGGCGTCTTGGTGTGGGTGATGGTATCGCCCACCGGCGCACCATGGATGTCCTTGATGCCGGCGACCACGAAGCCGACCTCGCCGGCGCGCAGGATACCGGTCTCCTTGCGCAGCGGCGTGAAGATGCCCACCTCGCCGACCGGCCAGTCGCGGCCGGTGGAGGTCATGCGGATCTTGTCGCCCTTCTTCAGGGTGCCGTCGAAGATCCGCACCAGGGAGACCACGCCCAGGTAATTGTCGAACCAGGAGTCGATGATCAGCGCCTGCAGCGGCGCATCGGGATCGCCCTTGGGGGCGGGGATGTCGCGCACCAGGCGCTCGAGCAGCGCGTCGATGCCCAGGCCGCTCTTGGCCGAGACCTGGCAGGCGTCGGTGGCGTCCAGCCCGATGATCTCCTCGATCTCGTGGGACACCTTGTCCGGGTCGGCCTGGGGCAGGTCCATCTTGTTGAGCACCGGCAGCACCTCGAGGCCCTGCTCGATGGCCGTGTAGCAGTTGGCCACCGACTGGGCCTCGACGCCCTGGCCGGCGTCCACCACCAGCAGCGCGCCTTCGCAGGCGTAGAGCGAGCGGGAGACCTCGTAGGAGAAGTCCACGTGCCCGGGGGTGTCGATGAAGTTGAGCTGATAGACGTTGCCGTCGTCGGCGTGGTAATCCAGCGTCACCGACTGGGCCTTGATGGTGATGCCGCGCTCGCGCTCGAGGTCCATGGAGTCGAGCACCTGCTCCTTGAGCTCACGCTCGGTCAGGCCACCGCAGGTCTGGATCAGCCGGTCGGCCAGGGTCGACTTGCCGTGGTCGATATGGGCGATGATCGAGAAGTTGCGGATGTGCTTGAGGGGATCGGTGGTTGCGTCTTGGGACATCGAGTCGATTCTGCCTTGTGGGTGTCGGGCCACGGCCGACCCGACGGATCGCTAAGCGGTCGGCTGGCGGGGCTCTGATGGAATGGGCGCCATTGTAGCGGGATGCGCCTGCCAGATACAGCGACCCGACGGCGGCGGCCGTCGGGTCGCGATCCTGCCAGGGCTCACTCGGGGCCCGTCACGGGCCCGGCGGGCCTGCCGGGGAACCGGATCAGTCGCTGGCCAGGCGCATGGCCACGAACATCGAGCGGCCGTCGCGGAACAGGCGCACCGGGACCGCCCGGTCCTCGGGCAGCTCGGCCACGAGGTCCGCGAGCTGGTCGGGCGCCTCGACGGGACGGTGGTCGATGCTGACCAGCACGTCGCCGGCGCGCAGGCCCGCCGCGGCGGCGACGCCGCTCGGGTCGACCTCGACCACCCGCACGCCGTGCGCGATGCCCAGCGTCTCGCGCTCGTCCTCGTCGAGCGGCTGCACGGCGATGCCGAGCCGGCTCGGCGCCTCCTCGGAGGCGGACGCGGCGGTCTCGCCCCGGGCGTCCGGCCACTCGCCGAGGGTCACGGTCTCCTCGCGGCGCTCGCCGTCGCGCAGCAGGGTCAGCTCGACCTCGTTGCCCGGCGACACCTGGCCGATCAATCGCGGCAGGGTGCTGGACTGATCCACCTCGCGGCCGTTCACCGAGAGGATCACGTCGCCGGCCTCGAGGCCGCCGCGGGCCGCCGGCCCCTCGGGATCCAGGTCGGCGATCAGCGCGCCCTCGGCGGTCTCCATGCCGAAGGACTCGGCGAGGTCCCGGGAGACCGGCTGGATCATCACGCCGAGCCAGCCGCGGCTGACCTGGCCGTCGTCGCGCAGCTGGTCGGCGACGTCCATGGCGACATTGATCGGAATCGCGAAGGAGAGCCCCATGTAGCCGCCGCTGCGGGTGAGGATCTGCGAGTTCACCCCGATCACCTCGCCGTCGAGGTTGAAGAGCGGGCCGCCGGAATTGCCCGGATTGATGGCCACGTCGGTCTGGATGAAGGGCACGTAGGCGTCCCGCGGCAGGGTGCGGTCGATGGCGCTGATGATGCCGGCGGTCACCGAGTGGTCGAAGCCGAAGGGCGAGCCGATGGCCGCCACCCACTGGCCCACGCGCAGGCCGTCGGAGTCGCCGAGGGCCAGGGTGGGCAGGTCGTCGGCATCGACCTTGAGCACGGCGACATCGGTCTTGGCATCGGCCCCGACCAGCTCGGCCTGGAGCTCGCGGCGGTCGTTGAGGCGCACCACGATCTCGTCGGCCCCATCCACGACGTGGGCGTTGGTCATCACGTAGCCCGCCTCGTCGATGATGAACCCCGACCCCAGCGACTGGCGCTCCTCGCGGGGACGCTGACCGTGCCCCGGCGGCATCGGGAACTGCTCGCCGAAGCGGTCGCCGAAGAAGTGGCGAAAGATCTCGGGCATCTCGCGGCCGCCGAACTCGTGGAAGGACGGCCCGCGCCCCTCCACCGTGCGCGTGGTGGAGATGTTGACCACGCCGGGGGCGGCCGCCTCGACCAGCTCGGTGAAGTCCGGCAGGTCCCGAGCCATGGCCGATTGCCAGGCCAGCAGGGCCGTGGCCAGCAGCGTCCAGAGGGAGAGGTGTCGCGACATGCGTTTCATGAAGCACTCCTGGATCAACAGGGAGGGAAGATAAGCGCGTGCCTGTTCCTACCGCGCGCACGCCAAAAGGTTCCGATCAGGGCGCGGTATCGTCCGCCGCGGCCCGCCAGGTGACCGCGTCGGCCACACGGATCAGCACCCTCGGCGGCAGCTCCCCCATCACCACCACCTGGCGCACGCGACCGCCCAGCTCGCGGTGGCGTACCGCGGCATGGGAGACGCCAAGCCTGTGCAGGCCGGGCATCAGCTGCTCCTGGCCGGCGACGGGTTCGACGAAGAGACTCAGGGTCGCGAGGCCATCGCTGTAGACGCGATGGCCGATGGCGGTGTCGTGGCGGGGGCTGCGCGTCTGCACCGGCTTCGAGATGAAGCCGTCGGGCAGCCAGCCGGGCCGCCAGGGGTCGTCGGGGGCGGGGCGCCGGCGATCGAGGTCGATGGCCCCGCGGTGCAGGCGAGGCGGGTTCAGCTGGGTGATCTGGAAGGTCTCGACCACGCGCCCCCGTTCGTCCAGCAGGATCTGCTTGAGGGGCAGGCCCGTGGCCTTGTCGAGCCACAGGCGGTGGCCGTAGCGCAGCTCGTCCAGGGGCTCGATGTCGAGACGAACGGCGTTGCGGTTGGCGAGACGCTCCTCGCCACTCAGTCGCAGGCGATAGAACGCCTCGAGGTGCGCAACAAGCCCCGCCGGTGAGGCGGGCGTCGCCCCGTCGCCGTCGGCCCAGCTGAGGCGCCCGATGCGCCCGCGCCGCTCGAAGACCACTGGCGGGCCGTCGAGGAAGCGCGCCACCTCCCGCTCGACCCCCTCGACGACGTCGTGGGAGAGCGCCAGCGAGCGGACGCCGTCGCTGCCGATGCGCACGGCGCGGGCCTGGAAGGCATAGCAGTGGTTGGCCCAGAGGCTCCGCTCGAGCCACTCCCGAGCGCTCTCGGGAACGGGCCGGTTGCCAAGCGTCCGGCAGTCGAAGCGCTCGGCCACCTCGCTCGCAGTGGGACCTGGCTCGCCTGAGGCGGCCGCGTCGGTCTCATCGGCGCTATCCTGCGCGAGGCCCGCCAGCGGCCACGCCGCCAGCAGGCCGCTCAACAGGGCAATCGCAAGAGATCTCGTGACCCCGCGGGTCGAACGACCCGGCCACATCAGCGCTGACCCAGCGACTCGCTGCCGGAGGCGCGCAGCAGCGGCATCCAGGTATCGCCGCTACCGTAGGCCGCGCCCTCGGCGTGTCGGTCCAGGTAGGACTGCAGCAGCTGGGCCTGTTGCTGGTTGACGCGGGCGGATTGCCGCGGCGAGAGCACCAGCGGGGAGTCGACGCCGGCGCCCACCGTCATCAGGCCGCGTCCATCGCCGGCCGGCGTCTGGAAGAGCGGCAGGTCGGCGAGGGAGGGACGATCGATGGTGCGCGAGGCGGCCAGTTCCGAACCGCCGATCGCGGCCGGCGTGGCCTGCAGCTCGCCCCCGGCCAGGGGCTGTGACGGCACCTGGGAGGCCACGTCGGCAGGGGACTGCCCGCCGCCGAGGCCGCCGTGATAGAACTGCACGCCGGTGATCACCATCAGCGATACCGCGGCGGCGATCCCGGCTCCGCGCATGAACGACACGGGACGCCCCGCCTCGACGGTGTTCTTCCCCTCGACCTGCGGCAGCGGCTCATCCTCGAGCCTAGCCATGATGCCGGCGGAGAGGTCGGTGGCGACGTCGACCTCGTGCTCCCGACGCATCAGGCTGCGCATGAGGTGGTAGCGGCGCCAGGCATCGGCCGCGTCCGGGGACTCCTCCAGCGACTTGAGGACGCGACGCAGTTCCAGCTCATCCCCTTCGTTATCCATCAGGGCAGAAAGCGATTCCCGTGCGTTCTGACTCATTCTTCACACCTCACACTCGACAAGGCGACCCGCTCCGGGTCCTTTGACAGCTTGTATTTCCGACATCGGCGCGTGTCGCCCTGGCCATGTCGGCATGTACGTTCCCGCGGGTGGCGGGCCGGTCACCGCATATGACGTCGCAGACCGCGGACAGTTCAGCAAATCGTCAAAAAACATGCAGTTTCCAGGCTCGACCGGCTTACTCGGTCACCGATTCCTGGTTACGCGCGGTGGTGACCAGCGGGCGGATATGCTGGTCGACGGCCTCCCGAGCCCGGAAGATCCGCGAGCGCACGGTGCCCACGGGGCACTGCATGATCGCCGCGATGTCCTCATAGGAGAGCCCGTCGAGCTCGCGCAGGGTGATCGCCGTGCGCAGGTCATCGGGCAGGGCCTCGATCGCCTCGAAGATGGCCGACTGCAGCTGGTCCCGCGCCATGGCCGCCTCCGGCGTCTCGGCGTCGGCCAGCCGCCCGCTGTGGTCGACGATCTCGGCGTCGACGATATCGAGATCGCTGCCCGGGGGCCGGCGCCCCTTGGAGACCAGGTAGTTCTTGGCGGTGTTGATGGCGATGCGGTACATCCAGGTATAGAAGGCGCTCTCGGCGCGAAACTTCCCCAGCGCCCGATAGGCCTTGATGAAGGCCTCCTGGGCGACGTCCTGCACCTCGGCATGGTCGTGCACGTAGCGACTGATCAGGCCGATGATCTTGTGCTGGTACTTCTTCACCAGCAGGTCGAAGGCGCGGCTGTCCCCTTTCTGGGCCCGCTCGACGAGCTGCTGGTCGGTTTCCCGGGTGCCCATTCAGCCCCTCCCTGAACGGAAAGGCGTGGATGACGACCCGAGCGCGGGTCGCGAAAGCTGTGTTGTCGCTAGCATAGTGTCAACCTGGGGCGTCTCGCCGCTGAAGGGTCGGGTCATGGGTCTCGAAGAGTACAAGTGTTCCTGTTTCTTGAACGTGCATCAAGCCGATCGACGCGCCGACGCTCGCCGCGCCCCTCGCGAGCGACCCGACGGCGATTGAATTTGCTGGCCACGC
Organism: Halomonas sp. THAF5a; assembly: GCF_009363755.1. Classification (NCBI taxonomy): domain Bacteria; kingdom Pseudomonadati; phylum Pseudomonadota; class Gammaproteobacteria; order Oceanospirillales; family Halomonadaceae; genus Halomonas; species Halomonas sp. THAF5a. The sequence continues at coordinate 2,450,404 of NZ_CP045417.1, forward strand.
GCGCGATAGTAGATGCCAGTGAATTTTGCCACCAGCGCCGACACGACACAGGAAGCACCATGTCAGAACAGCAGGTCAACAACCTCAACGTCCTCGCCCAGGACGTGCTGATCACCCCCGAGGACCTCAAGCGGGAGATCCCCCTCACCGAGGCCGCTGAGCGCACGGTGATCGAGGGTCGCGAGACCATCCAGGCCATCCTCGACGGCCGCGACCCCCGCCTGCTGATGGTGGTGGGCCCGTGCTCCATCCACGACGTGGACGCCGCCCTGGACTATGCGCGCCGGCTGCGCCGCCTGGCCGACGAGGTCAAGGAGAGCCTCTACATCGTGATGCGCGTCTACTTCGAGAAGCCGCGCACCACCGTGGGCTGGAAGGGCCTGATCAACGATCCGCACCTCAACGGCTCCTTCGAGATCGAGGAGGGGCTGCATATCGCCCGCAAGCTGCTGGTGGACCTGGCCGAGATGGGCCTGCCGCTGGCCACCGAGGCGCTGGATCCGATCTCGCCCCAGTACCTGCAGGACTGCATCAGCTGGTCGGCCATCGGCGCCCGCACCACCGAATCCCAGACCCACCGCGAGATGTCCTCCGGCCTCTCCTGCCCGGTGGGCTTCAAGAACGGCACCGACGGCAGCCTCGATGTCGCCGTCAATGCCCTGCAGTCGGTGGCCCACCCGCACAACTTCCTGGGCATCGACCAGGCCGGCCGGGTGGCGATCATCCGTACCCGCGGCAACGCCTATGGCCACGTGGTGCTGCGCGGCGGCAACGGCAAGCCCAACTACGACAGCGTCAGCGTGGCGCTGGCCGAGCAGGAGCTGAACCAGGCCAACCTGAAGCCCAACATCATGATCGACTGCTCCCACGCCAACTCCAACAAGGACGCGGCGCTGCAGCCGCTGGTGCTGGATAACGTCACCAACCAGATCCTCGAGGGCAACCACTCGATCATCGGCCTGATGGTCGAGTCCAACCTCGGCTGGGGCAACCAGAAGATGACCGAGGATCCCGCCGATCTCACCTACGGGGTGTCGATCACCGACGCCTGCATCGACTGGGACACCACCGTCGAGGCCTTCAAGCGCATGGACGAGAAGCTCGCCCCGGTGCTGGCCAAGCGTCGCCAGGCGGCCTGAGCGCCCTGCCCCGCGCCTCGCGCGATCATCGACGCGTAGCGCGACCCTGAAAGAGACGGGCCCGCCATTCGGCGGGCCCGTGGCGTTGGTGGCGGGGTCTCGGCCTGCCGCACCTCAGGGCGCGAGCGACGCCGGACGCGCCGCGTGATCCCCGATCAGCTCACCCGCCCAGTCCAGCGCCTCGGGATAGGCCGTGGCGTCGAGCACGAACTCCTGGCCCCGGGCCACGGCGCGCAGCGCGACGTGATCGGCCCGCCGGCGCCAGCGGCCGGGGTCGGCATGGTAGGAGAGCGGCGGCCGGCCGCCGTGCGGATGGCACCAGGCGGGGAGCCGCCAGTCGGAGACCTTGTCGGCGTCCGGCGCGGTGAGGCGCAGGGCCGGCGCCTCATGGGGAAAGATGCCGGCACCCGGCAGGGGCTCGGCGAGCCCGTCGAGGGCCAGGCGACGCCGGGCCACATAGAGGACGTTGTTGGCCGCCCGGCGCTGGCAGTGCGGGTGGCCGCTCGCCCAGGCCAGCGCCGCCGGCAGCGGGCCGTCCAGGGGCAGCACGCGCTCCACCTGCATCCAGCCCCAGAGCACGTGGCGGGGGCGCGCCTCCGGCACGAAGGCCCAGCCGCCGGGACCTCGGGCCACGTCACGGAAGAGTCCGAAGAACAGGAACAGGTCCCCCGGCCCGACGCCCTGGTTGCGCAGGTGGCCCTGGGCCTGGCCCATCTGGCCGAACAGCGGCCGCCAGCCCGGCGGACGCGGCAGGCTCTCTTCCAGCAGGTCGGGGTCGAGGTGCACCCGGTCGCGGCCGGTGAGCCGGCCCCGGGTCAGGTCGGTGACCAGCGGCCCCAGGGGCTCGCCGTCCTGGGCGAGCTCGCCGTAGGCGGTGAGGGAGCGCTCGTCGGGAATCGGCAGCACGATCAGCCGTCCGTCGGGCAGGACCGGGCTCGGCACCCCACCGGCGGCGCTGTCGAACCCCTTGCGGCTGAGGATCAGCTTCACTGCGGGCCCTGGGCCACGCCGTCGATCTCGCGCACGAAGGGCGGCAAGGCGTCGAGCAGCGCGCGGCCGTAGCGGCGGGTCAGCACCCGGCGATCGAGCAGCGTGATGCGGCCCTGGTCGGCTTCCTTGCGGATCAGCCGGCCGCAGGCCTGCACCAGCTTGATCGAGGCGTCGGGCACGCTGATGCGCATGAAGGGGTTGCCGCCCCGGCTCTCGATCCACTCGGCGAGGGTCGCCCCCACCGGATCATCGGGCACCGAGAAGGGCAGCCGGGTGATCACCACGTGGGTCAGGTAGTCGCCGGGCAGGTCGATGCCCTCGGCGAAGCTCGCCAGGCCGAAGATGATGCTGCCCTCCCCCGCGTCGACCCGCGCCCGGTGGCGGGTGATCAGCTCGCGCTTGGGCAGCCGGTCCTGGGCCAGCACCCGCTCGCGTCGCGCCCGGGAGAGCGCCTTCTCCACGCCGCGCAGCTGCGCTCGGGACGAGAAGAGCATCAGCACCGCCTCGTCCTCGCCGAGGACCTCGACGAAGTCGACGATGGCGCGTTCGTGGCCCTCGCGGTCGGCGGGGTCGACCGCCTCCCGGGGCACGCTGAGCACCGCCCGGGAGTAGTCGAAGGGACTCGGCAGGCGCTGGTAGCGGTAGCGGTTGGCGAGCCCCGCCCGCTCCTGGAGCCGCTCGAAGCGACCCAGCGCCGTCAGGGTCGCCGAGGTGACCACGGCACCGAAGGTGCTGCCCCAGAGGGTGCGCGCCAGGGTGTGCGCCGCGGAGACCGGGCTCGCCGAGAAGGTCAGCTCCGGCTCGCCGTTGAAGCGCTCGAGGGTCAGCCAGCGTGCCCGGGGCGGCTCGCCCTCGGGGTCCGTCTCGGCGAAGGCCAGCCACAGGGCATGGGCCTCCAGGGCCCGGCCGTGCAGCAGCGCCAGAAGCGGCAGCCAGGCCTCGGCCTGCTCCCGGGGGAGGCCGGTGTGCTTCTCCGGGTCGAGGCTCTCGCGCAGGATGTCCGCCATGGACTCCAGGGTCCGCGAGAGCTCGGCGAACAGCGTCACCAGGCCGTCGGCGTGCTCGCGCAACGCGTCCGGCACGCGCCCCATCTCGAAGCGATGGTGGCGATGCTCCTCGCCGTCGCCGAGCCCCTGGGGTCGGCCGGCGAGCTGGTGGCCCAGCGCGAAGGCCTCGCCGAGGCGCGGCTCCAGCACGTTGATCGCCTCGGGCAGCCCGGCCAGCAGGCGAGCCAGGGTCGGCTGCACGGCCAGCGCCTGGTTGAGCTCGGTGAGCGAGCTCTTCAGGGTGCGCAGCCAGCGCAGCGCCCCGCCGACGGCGACGCGATGGGTGAAGTGCTGCAGCGCCTTGTCGGGCAGGTGATGCCCCTCGTCGAAGACGTGGATGCAGTCGCCCGGATCGGGCAGCACCACGCCGCCGCCCAGCGCCAGGTCGGCCAGCACCAGGTCATGGTTGGCGACGATGACGTCGGCGCTGTCGAGGTGACGGCGGGAACGGAAGAAGGCGCAGGCCGAGAAGTGGCCGCAGCGGCGGTTGGTGCACTGGCGGTGATCGACGGTCAGCCGGCGCCAGTGGGCGTCGTCGATGGCCTCGGGCCAGCTGTCGCGATCGCCCTCCCAGCGACCGTTGCCATAGGCGTCGCCGAGCTCCTTGACCAGCGCCTGGAAGTCGTCGCCACCGCTCGCGAGCGACTGCTCGAAGAGCGACAGCGTCGGGTTCTCATCGCCCCCGTCCATCGCCTGGTCGAGGCGCGCCGCGCAGACATAGCGGCCGCGCCCCTTGGCCAGGGCATAGTCGAAGGCGAGCCCGCTGTGGGCCTTGAGCGACGGCAGGTCCTGATGGAGCACCTGCTCCTGCAGGGCGACGGTGGCGGTGGCGATGACGAGTCGCTTGCCGCGGGCCTTGGCCACCGGCAGGGCGGCCAGCAGGTAGGCCAGGGTCTTGCCGGTGCCGGTACCGGCCTCGAGCACGCAGACGTGCTCGTCGCTGGCTCGCCGGCCCGCATCGTCCGCCTCGATGCTCGCCAGGGTGCGGGCGATCTCGGCGATCATCAGCCGCTGCCCGTAGCGCGGGGTCAGCCCCAGGCCCTCGAGCACGCGGCGATAGGCCTCCTGGATCTCGCCCTTCAGCGCCTCATCAAGCATGGGCCGTCAGAGCAGCCCTTCCGGCGGATGCTCGCAGGGCAGCTTGTCGTTGATATAGCGCTCGATCTCCGGCAGGGAGAAGGCGTCCTCCTCGCCGACGAAGCTGATCGACACGCCCTTGGCGCCGGCGCGGCCGGTGCGGCCGATGCGGTGGACGTAGTCCTCCGGATCCTCCGGCAGGGTGTAGTTGATCACGTGGCTGACGTCCTCGATGTGGATGCCGCGTCCCGCCACGTCGGTGGCCACCAGCACCTGGATCTGGCCCTCGCGGAACTTCTCGAGGGTCTCGATGCGCTGGTTCTGGGGCACGTCACCGGAGAGCATGGCGGCGTTGATGCCGGCCTTCTCGAGCAGGTCGTCGAGCTTGCGCACCAGGTCGCGGCGGTTGCCGAAGACCATCACGCGCTCGAAGCTCTCCTGCTGGAGCAGGTTGACCAGCAGGCGCTGCTTGTCCTCGTCGCCGACCAGGTAGACACGCTGGTCGATGTCGGCGGCGTTGTCGACGGTGACCGCGATCTCCACGTGGGCCGGCTGGTGGGTCCACTGGCTGGCCAGGTTGAGGATGTCCTGGCTGAAGGTCGCCGAGAACAGGAAGGTCTGGCGCTGCTCGGTGTTCGGCGTATGGCGGATGATGCGCTTGACGTCGGGAATGAAGCCCATCGACAGCATGCGGTCGGCCTCGTCGAGCACCAGCACTTCCACCTGGGTCAGGTCGACGTCGCGCTTCTCGTGGAAGTCCAGCAGCCGTCCCGGGGTGGCGACGAGGATGTCGAGCCTGTCACCCAGCGCCTCGCGCTGCTTCTGGTAGTCCATGCCGCCCACCACGCTCGCCACCTTGAGGTCGGTGAAGCGCGCCAGCGCCTTGGCGTCCTTCTCGATCTGCAGCGCCAGTTCGCGGGTCGGGGCCACGATCAGCGCCCGCGGGGCGCCCGGCTTCTGGGCGTTGGGCGCCTCCTCCTCGAGGAAGTAGGCGAGGATCGAGATCAGGAAGGCCGCGGTCTTGCCGGTGCCGGTCTGGGCCTTGCCCACCACGTCGCCGCCGAGCAGGGTCTGGGCCAGCGCCTCGGCCTGGATCGGCGTGCAGTACTCGAACCCCAGGGCGTGGATCGCCCGCATCAGCGGCAGCGGCAGATCGAAGTCGTGAAAACGCCACTTGCCCGCCACGGCGGGCACCTGGAACTGGCGCAGATCCCAGTTCGACTGACGCCGCCGCGGCTTGCGCCGACGACGCTTGGGCTTGCGGTTCTGGGCCGGTGCTGGGGTCTGTTCCGACTCGCTCATAGGCTGTGCTGTCTTGTCCGTTGGGTGGATGAGGTGCGTGACGCAAACCGGCATTGTAACAGCCTCCGGCGGCGAGGGCGCCCCCGGACACCCGCCGGCGCTCGATTGCGGTCGGCGAGGGAGGCTACGGCTGCTAGAATGGCGCCCTTACTTGCAGGAGTTGCAGCATGACACGCCGAAAGAAGACCCGTTCGCTGGCCGACAAGGTGCAGATCCGCACCGGCCGGCGCAAGGATTTCAAGAAGTGGCGCCACGAGAATCCCGACCAGGTGACCTCGTCGACCCGCTTCACCCAGAAGAAGCGCCAGCAGCGCAAGCTGCAGGCGGCCCGCAAGCTGGCCCGCCAGGAGGCGGGCCAGCCCATCGCGATCCACTCCGACGCGCCCGAGCAGAAGGACGACTGACCGATGCGCCTGGTGTCATTCAACATCAACGGCATCCGTGCCCGCCTGCACCAGCTCGAGGCCCTGATCGAGGCCCATCGCCCGGCGGTGATCGGCCTGCAGGAGACCAAGGTCCAGGACAGCGAGTTCCCCGTGGCCGCCGTGGAGGCGATGGGCTATCGGGTCGAATACCACGGCCAGAAGGGCCACTACGGCGTGGCCCTGATGATCGACACCGCCCAGTGCGGCGAGCCCGAGGCGGTGTTCAAGGGCTTCCCCGACGACGGCGACGACGCCCAGCGCCGCATGATCGGCGCACGGCTCGCCCCGGGCGGCGGAACGCCGATCACGGTCTGGAACGGCTACTTCCCTCAGGGCGAGAACGTCGAGCACCCGGTGAAGTTTCCCCACAAGCGCGCCTTCTATGCCCAGCTCCAGCGCCTGCTGGAGACCCAGCACCGCGCCGACGAGCGCCTGGCGGTGATGGGCGACTTCAACATCTCCCCCGAGGACATCGACATCGGCATCGGCGAGGCCAACCGCAAGCGCTGGCTGCGCGAGGGCAAGACCAGCTTCCAGCCGGTGGAGCGCGAGTGGCTCGCCGGCATCAAGGCCTGGGGGCTGACCGACAGCTACCGCCTCCGCTACCCGGCGGTCGACGACCGCTTCAGCTGGTTCGACTACCGCTCCCGCGGCTTCGAGCGCGATCCCCGCCGCGGGCTGCGCATCGACCATATCCTGGTCACGCCCCCGCTCGCCGAGCGCGTCGCGGACGCCGGCATCGACTACGACCTGCGCGCCATGGAGAAGCCTTCGGATCACGCCCCGGTCTGGACCGAGCTCTCGCTCTGATCGCCAGGCGCCGCGGCGCCCTCCCCCGCCCCGCCGGGCAACGAGGCGAGCCACGCCGCGGCCTCTTCGGCGCCCAGCGCCCGGGCTCGTCTGAGGGCCCGCCCCGTCAGCGCCGCCTCGCCCCAGCCGTGGGCAAGCTGGCCCAGGCGCAGCCAGTCGTCGGCCTGCCCGCTCTGGCGGGCGACCACCTCCCAGGCCGAGAGCGCCCGGTCGTGATCGCGGGCCGCCTCCCAGGCCGTGGCGAGCAGGCGCCGATGGCGATCGTCGCCTGCCAGCACGCCGGCCGCGAGCCCCCGCGCCAGATGCTCGGCGGCCCGCGCCGGGGTGCCGCCGGCGAGGTGCAGCCGGGCCAGACGCCTGAGGTCCTGCGCGCCTGACAGCGCGCCCTGCCGCCAGCCGGCCTCCCAGAGCCCCGCGGCGAGAGCCGGCTCCCCCAGCCGCTGAGCCAGGGCCGCGGCCCGGCGCCAGGCCCGGGGCGACGCGTCGCGATCCAGCCCCTCGCGCAGCAGCGACAGCACCTCGCCGTCGCGCCCCGCCCGACGATAGATCGAGAGCGCCAGGGCCCGGCGCTCGGCCTCTCGGGGCCGCGCGGCCAGGGCATCGAGCCGGGCGGCGGCCGCCTCCCAGCGCTCGAGCTCGGCCAGCCAGCCGATCAGCCGCCAGCGCTCCTCGACGGCCGGCGCCGAGGCCGCCTCCAGCCAGCGACCGAGGCGCGCCGCGGCCTCGGCGGTCTTGCCCGCGGCGCGAAACTGCAGCGCCGCCTCCCGGAGCCGCGCCTCTCGCCAGGCCGCGGGCGCCACCTCGCTGCCCGCCGCGCTGGAAAGCCAGGCGGCGGCCTGGGCGTGCTCGCCGCGCCGCGCCGCGGCCCCGGCGGCGAGCTGCCAGTAGAGGGCCCGCGCCCAGCGATCCGCGGCGTTGCCTCCCGCCAGGCGCTCGGCCTGACGGCTCGCCCGCTCGCTCACCTCGGCGGGGGCCTGCTCGAGCCGCGCCTCGAGGCCCTTCAGGTCGCGGATGAAGCTTCCCGGCAGGGCCGGCTGGGCCTGCACCGAGGCACCGGCCAGCAGCAGCCCGGCGGCGAGGCCAACGCGCAGGCGTCGCGACAGGGGACGGCATCGAATCACGGCATGCGACATGGGCTCACCTCAGCTGGAACTCGAGACGCTGGCGGGCGCGACGCAGGCGGCCGTCGGCCTCGAAGCGCCAGTCGGCCACGGCGCGCGTGGCCGCCTCGTCGAAGACGCGCCGGGGCCGGGCCTCGACCACACGGACCGAACCGGCCTTGACCCGGCCATCGGGGCGAATCAGGAACTCCACCACCACGTGGCCCTCGAGGCCTCGACGCTGGGCGCGTCGCGGGTAGCTCGGCGGCACGCGCCGGGTCGGCGTCGCCTGGCCCACGTCCTGCACCGCCTGCCGGCCCCCGTCGTTGGCGCTCGGCGCCTCCTGCCCCGACGCGGCGGACGACGGCGTCGCCGTGGCCTCGGGGGACGTCGCCGAGGAGCTCGCGGGCTCGGGCGACGGGGTCGGCTCCGGCGGCAGGTCGGGCGCGGGGTCGGGGCGTGGTTCTGGCGTCGGCGCCGCCTCGGTCAGCTCGGGCAGCGCGCTGTCCGGCTCGGCGACCGCCTCGGGCCGCTCCGGCAAGGGGTCGGCCGGCGGCTCCGGCAGCGTCAGGGGGCTGGCGGGTAGCGGCGCCGGTGGCGGCGGGCTGGGCGGCGCCGGTGCCGGGGTCGGCGGCGCGCTGGGGGCGGGCGCCGGCGCCGCGGCCGGTTCGGCCGGCGACTCGGTAGCGGCGGACAGGCGCATCGTCATGGTGGTCTCGCGCATCTCGACCTCCGCCTCGGGCGGCGCCACCAGCAGCGCCAGCCCCCAGAACAGCAGCAGTGCCAGGGACGCGCCGGCGAGACCCGCCAGGGGCCAGCGAATCACGCCCCCTCCCGGGCGGCGGCCACCGCGATCTCGTCGATGCCCGCCTCACGCAGGCGATCCATCACCTCGACCAGCAGGCCGGTGGTGGAGGCGCGATCGGCCTGGATCACCACCCCGCCCTGCTCGCTCACCAGCGGCGCCACGGCCTCGCCGACGCGATGTGTGTCCACCGGCGCTCCGTCGACCCACACCGCGCCCTCGGCGGTCAGGGCCACCATCACCTGGGCCTCGGGCCGCGGCGTCGCGTCGCTGGACTGGGGACGCTCTATCTCCACCCCGCTCTCCTTGACGAAGCTGGTGGTGACGATGAAGAAGATCAGCATGATGAAGACCACGTCGAGCATCGGGGTCAGGTTGACCTCGCTGGTCTCGCCGCTGTCGGCACTCAGGCGACGCCTACGCATCGGGCTCCTCCACGGCGCGGGCCATGCGGTCGTGCAGCCGCTGGTCCTCGCGCCGGATGATGTGTTCGAGACGGGTGGTGAAGAGCAGGCCGGCCACCGCCACGGCCATGCCGGCGAGGGTCGGCAGCGTGGCCCGGGCGACGCCGTCGGCCATGGCGCGGGCCTGGCTGGTCTCGCTGGCGGCCAGGCCCTCGAAGACGGTGATCATGCCGGTCACCGTGCCCAGCAGGCCGAGCAGCGGGCAGAGCGCCACCAGCAGCCTGAGCCACGGCAGCGGGCGGCGCAGCCGGGCGATCAGCGCCTGGGTCCAGACCTCGCGCAGGGTCAGCGCGCTCCAGCTGGCATGCTCGTCGCGGCTCACCCAGCGCGCCACCAGGGCCTGGCGTTCGCGGCGCCAGACGAACCGGAAGTAGCACCAGCGCTCCAGCGCCAGGGAGAAGAGCAGCATGGCCACCGCGCCGATGGCCACCAGCACCGGCCCGCCGGCCTGGCCCAGCCAGGCGAGCGGCGCGGTGGCGCCCTCCATCGCCTCAGGCCAGGGCAGCGTCATGACGCGACTCGCGACGCGAAGCGGGGGCCGGCAGGGCCTCGAAGTGCTCGGCCAGCGCAGCGCTGGCCCGCCCCTCGATCACCCCGGAGAGCCAGCGGCTGCGGCTGGCGAGCGCGGTATGCGCGAGCATCAGCGGCACCGCGGTGATCAGGCCCAGCACCGTGGTGACCAGCGCCTGGCTGATGCCGCCGGCCATCAGCTGGGGGTCGCCGGTACCGAACACGGTGATCGACTGGAAGGTGCCGATCATGCCGGTCACGGTGCCGAGCAGCCCCAGCAGCGGGGCCACCGCCGCCAGCAGCTTGACCAGCGCCTGGCCCCGCTCGAGCCGCGGCAGCTCGGCGAGGAGTGCCTCGTCCAGGCGCGCCTCCAGCGCCTCGGGAACGAGCCCCTGGCGCAGCGTCTGCACCTTGGCCAGCACCCGACCCAGGGGATTGTCGTCGCGCAGACGCGCGCCGTCCCGCAGCTGGCGGCGCAGCCGCGCGCTCACGACCAGCAGGTAGGCGTACTGGCCCAGGGCGATCATGAGCCCCAGCCCCCCCAGCGCCACCACCACGTAGCCCACGGCGCCGCCCTGATGGAAGCGCGCCAGCAGGTCGGGGCGCTGGGCCAGCGCCTCCAGCAGCTCGCCGCCCGTGGGATCGAGCACGACCCGTTCGCCCTCCCCGGCGGCGAAGGCCGCCAGGGTCTCGCCGGCCTCGTCGGGCGTCGCCGCCATCGCTGCCGGGGGCAGGTCGGGCGAGTCGCGCCGCAGCCAGCGCCCGTCGCCGATCAGGGCGAGATCTCCCAGCCGCAGCACCTCCCGGGGCTCGACGCGGCCGTCGGCCGAGGCCGCCGGCAGAGTAAGCCGCTCGATGCGCCCGGTCTCACGGGTGAAGGCCATCAGCGCATCGGCCAGCGACTCGATCCGCGCAAGGTTCGGCAGCGTGTCCGCCTCGCCGCGCGCGGGCAGCGCGGGCCCGTCGAGGGTGAGCCAGCTCTGGCCGAGGGCGTCGCGCAGCTCGCCGACGTGGCGCTCCAGCACCGGCTCGACGGCGGAGAGCTCGCCCCCCTGGTCCTGCTGGCGAGTCTCCAGCGCCTCGCGGCGCGCCTGCTGCTCGTCACGCCGTGCCTCGAGGGCCTGGCGACGCTCGGCCGCCGCCTCGCGTCGCTCGCGTGCCGCCTCGACGGCATCGCGCAGGGCGTCGCGATCGTCGACCAGCGCGGCGAGCCGCGCCCTGTCCCGGGCGAGCTCGGCCTGGCGCGCCTCGGCGAAGGAGGCCGGGGCGTCCTGCCGGAGCTGGGGGGCAGGCTGGGCATCGGCCTGGGGCTCGGCCTGGGCCTGGAGCAGCGCCGCCGGCAGCAGCAGGGCGCCACAGAGCAGCAGGCGGCTCGCGTAGCGTGACAGCGTCATGAGGCATTCTCCCCGGTCTCGTGGGTGGTCGCGTCTCCGGAGATCGGCTGGGAGACCGGCAGCGTCAGCAGCGCCGGCGCTCGCTGCTCCCGGGCGATGCGCAGGCCCTTTTCGAGGGCCTGGCGCGACGCCTTGTCGAGGGGCTGCCAGGCCTGTGCCTCGGCCTTCCACACGCCGCCCTCGCGAGCGTCAGGCGTCAGGTAGTAGAAGCCGATCCGGCCCAGCCGCAGGAAGTCCACCTCCCGCTCGCCGTCCAGCAGGCCGCGCCAGGCGTCCAGCTCGCGGCCGTAGGCGAGCTCGCCGCGCCAGGCGGCAAGCACGCGATCCAGGCGCTCGGCGGGCGCCAGCGCCGGGTCGGAGAGCGCGCGCTCCAGGCTCGCGACCCGAGCGCGGCGCTCGTCGCGCAGGAACGGCAGGTCGGCCTCGATCCAACCGTCGAGGCGCTCGACCATCCCCCGCAGCAGGGGCGGCAGCCCCTCGCGAGTCGTCGCGGCGCCCTCCAGGGCGCGCTCGCGGCGCGCGAGCGTCGCCTCCTGGCGCTCCACCAGGCGCTCGAGCTCGGCGTTGTAGGCCTCGACCCGCTGGGCCTCGGCCCTCGACTCGCGCAGCTCGCCGATCAGGCGACGCGTCTCGTCGTCGGCGGCATCGATGCGCGCCTGCAGCTCGGCCTGGTGACGCTGCGCCTCGGCCGATCGGTCGACCAGCGACGCCTGCCCCTGTCCATAAGCCAGGCCGGCACCGCACAGGCCGACGACCGCGATCAGCGCGGCGGGGAAGCGATACGTCCTCACGTTGGCTCTCCGATAAAGGTCTCGAACGACGCGAGACAGTGACACAAATGGGAATGCTTATCAATGCATCTCACGAACCTGGCGTGCCACGGAAAATTTTTCTTCGCCGGTGGTTCAGAACCACCAGGCAGATCCGTCGTGAGTAGGACAACATCATTAATCGATAATGATTATCAATAAAATCCCTGACCCGACTGGAGTGCCCATGATACAGACGGACGTCGTCGACGGGCGGCTCACCCGCCACGCCTTCCCCCTCATGAACGCCCGCCATGCCGAGGCCTACTGGCAGCAGGCGACCCGCTGCATCGACCTGGTGAGGCGCAAGGTGGCCGAGGTCGAGCGGCCGTTCACCGGCGCCCGGCCCGAGGAGCTGCGCGGCCGCTTCGAGGCCATCGACCTCGACGCACCGCTCGGCGAGCTGCGCCCGGCCCTGGAGGAGCTGGAGCACGTCTACCTGGACGACGCCGTCTACTTCCATCATCCGCGCTACGTGGCCCACCTGAACTGCCCGGTGGTGCTGCCGGGCGTGCTCGCCGAGGCGATCCTGGCGCCGATCAACTCCTCGCTGGACACCTTCGACCAGAGCGCCGGCGGCACCTTCATCGAGCAGTCGCTGATCGACTGGACGGCGGAGCGCATCGGCCTCGGCGAGGACGCCGACGGCGTGTTCACCAGCGGCGGCACCCAGTCGAACCTGATGGCGCTGATGATCGCCCGCGACCATCACGGCGCGCGCCAGGACCGCCCCGGCGGCAACAAGCAGCAGGGCCTGCCGGCGGACCATCGGCGGCTGCGCATCCTCGGCTCGGAGCTCAGCCACTTCAGCCTGCAGAAGTCGGCGGCGATCCTCGGGCTCGGCTACCAGGCGGTGATGCCGGTGGCCACCGATGCGGACTACCGCATGGACCCGCAGGCGCTCAAGGCGCGCCTCGAGGAGTGCATCGCCCTCGACCTGGTCCCGATCGCGGTGGTGGCCACCGCCGGCACCACCGACTTCGGCAGCATCGACCCGCTCGAGGAGATCGCCGCGCTGTGCCGCGAGCACGGCATCTGGCTGCACGTCGACGCCGCCTACGGCGGGGGCCTGCTGTGCTCGCGCCGCGAGCGCCACCGCCTGGCCGGCATCGAGCACGCCGACTCGGTCACCGTCGACTATCACAAGACCTTCTTCCAGCCGGTGAGCTGCAGCGCCTTCCTGGTGCGCCGCGCCAGCGATCTGCGCCACGTCACCCATCACGCCGACTACCTGAACCCCGAGAGCCAGGCGCTGGCCGGCACGCCGGACCAGGTCAACAAGAGCCTGCAGACCACCAAGCGCTTCGACGCCCTGAAGCTGTGGATGACGCTGCGCATCATGGGCGCCGACGCCCTGGGCGAGATGTTCGAGCGGGTCATGGACCTGGCCGGCGAGGCCCACGCGCGGCTGTCCGCCCGGCCCGACATCGAGGTGCTGCTCGACCCGCCGCTCAGCACCCTGATCTTCCGCTATCGGCCCGAGGAGCTCGACCTGGACGACGAGGCGCTGGACGCCCTGAACGCCCACGTGCGCGCCGCCCTCTCGCGCCACGGCGAGGCGGTGATCGCCGCCACCCGGGTCGATGGTCGCCGCTACCTGAAGTTCACCCTGCTCAACCCGGAGACCACCGTCGACGACCTCAGCGCCATCGTCGAGTGCATCGGCGCCCACGCCCGCGCCTGGTGCGATGGCGCCGCCACCGCCTCGGCCCACGCCGTCGCCTCTTGATGCCACGAGACCTGTCCATGACCCAGCACGTTCACGACTTCATCGCCATCGGCCTCGGGCCCTTCAACCTGGGGCTGGCCTGCCTGGCCGACCCCATCGAGGAGCTCGACGGGCTGTTCCTCGAGCGCCGCGACGGCTTCGACTGGCACCCGGGCATGCTGCTGGAGGACGCCACCCTGCAGACGCCCTTCCTCGCCGACCTGGTGACCATGGCCGACCCCACCAGCCGCTTCAGCGTGCTCAACTACCTGAAGCAGCAGGGCCGGCTCTACAACTTCTATATCCGCGAGAGCTTCTTCCTGCTGCGCAACGAGTACAACCGCTACTGCCAGTGGGCGGTGGAACAGCTCGACAGCGTGCGCTTCTCCACCGAGGTGGAGCGAGTGGAGTTCGAGGACGCCAGCGGCCTCTACCGCGTGAGCTGCCGCGACACCGGCAGCGGCGAGGCGCGCGAGTACCTGGCCCGCCATCTGGTGCTCGGCACCGGCACCACGCCCTGGCTGCCCGAGGGCTGCCGCGACGTCGAGCCGCGGCCGATGCACTCCGGCGAGTACCTCCAGCGCAAGGCCGAGCTGCAGCGCCAGCCGGCGATCACCGTGGTCGGCAGCGGCCAGAGCGCGGCCGAGATCTACCGCGACCTGCTCGCCGACATCGACCGCTTCGGCTACCGGCTCGACTGGATCACCCGCTCGCCGCGCTTCTTCCCGCTGGAGTACGCCAAGCTGACCCTGGAGATGACCTCGCCGGACTACATCGACTACTTCCACGCCCTGCCCGAGGCGACGCGCAACGCGCTGACGCGGGAACAGAAGGGCCTCTACAAGGGCATCAACGAGGACCTGATCAACGACATCTACGACCTGCGCTACGCCAAGGAGCTGGTCGGCGAGGTGCGCTCGTCGCTGTTCACCAACGCCCAGCTCGAGACCTGCCGTTTCGATGCCGAGCGCGGCGAGTACGACCTGACCCTGTGGCACACCGAGCAGCAGCGCCACTATCGCCATCGCACCCAGGCGCTGGTCATGGCCACCGGCTACCGCTACCACATGCCGGACTTCCTGGCGCCGATCGCCTCGCGCATCGCCTTCGACGAGGCCGGGCGCTTCGCGGTGGGCCGCTTCTACGACATCGACGGCGGCGAGGGCCGGCTGTTCGTGCAGAACGCCGAGCTGCATACCCACAGCCTGGCGGCCCCGGACCTGGGCATGGGCCCCTATCGCAACGCCTGCCTGATCCGCGCGATGACCGGGAAGGAGATCTACCCGGTGGAACGACGCATCGCCTATCAGCGCTTCGGCGCGCCCGACGAGGCGGTCTTCGACCCCGAGCAAGCGGAGCCCGCATGACCCCGACGCCCTGGCTGGTGGCGGTGACCGCGGTGGCGGTGATCAGCGATGCCATGCTGCTGCCCTTCTACCCGCAGTTCTTCGACGCGCGCTTCGGCGTGACGGACCCGTCCCACGTCGGCGCCTACCTGGCGATGAGTTGCCTGGTGGTGCTGGTGGCGCTGCCCGCCTGGGCGCGCCTGGCGCGCCGGGTCGGCACCCTGCCGCTGCTGCTGGTCACCCAGCTGGTGGCGGGCGGGCTCAGCCTCGCCTGCGCCGTGGTCACCTCGCTGCCGTGGTTCTGGGGCCTGTCGCTGGCGATGCTGGTGGCCAAGGCCAGCTACCTGCTGGTCTACCCCTACCTGATGCACTTCGAGCCCCAGGATCGCCACGCGACCCTGATCGGCACCCTCTCGGTCGTCGTGCACGCCGGCGGCATCCTCGGCGCCATGGTCGGCGGCCTGGTGCTGGAGCACTGGGCCGCGGCCCAGGTGTTCCGCGTGATGGCGCTGGGCGACGCCCTGCAGGTCGCGGTCTGCGCCTGGCTGATCCGCCGCGGCCGCGCGCCGCATGCGGCACCGGCCACCGAGCGGGGGCCGGCCTCCAGCGGCGCCATCCTGCGTCTGGGCCTGGTGATGCTGCTGTTCTACTTCAGCGCCTACCTGGCACGGCCGTTCTTCGCCCGCTACTGGGAGCTGGCCTCCGGGCTCTCCGGCGAGGTGCTGGCGGGCGCGGTGTTCGCCATCCCCGGCGCCGTGGCGGTGGCCCTGCTGGCGATCGACCTGCTCGCGCGCCGCCCCGCCGGCCAGACCATCCTGCTGCCGCTGGCCATCGGCCTCGTCGGCCTGCTGCTGCAGGCCAGCGGCGAGGTCACCGCACTGCTGGCCGGTCGGGTGCTGTTCGGCTGGGCGCTGTTCCGCATCACCGTGCGCCTGGAGCTGCGCCTGTTCCAGCTCAGCACGCCCGACCGCTACGCCAGCGACTTCAGCAAGGTCCACGTCTTCCAGGGCCTCGGCGTGCTCGTCGCCTCCTGGGGCGCCGGCCGCCTGGTCGAGGCCTTCGGGCTGACCGCTCCCTTCCTCGTCGCCGCGACGGGCCTGGCGCTGTGCGCCCTGGCCTACCGGCGGCTGCTGGCCGGCGCCGAGACGCGCCCGGCCGCCCCCTCCGATTCCGTTTCTGCAAGGACCTGATCCATGACCCTGTTCCAACCGACGCCGACCACCCAGCCCCTCTATTCGCGCCACGCCCAGGGGCTCGGCACCTTCACGCTGCGCCCGCTGCACCTGCCCGAGGACCTGGCGCTGATCCACGAGTGGGTCACCGCACCGCGGGCCCATTTCTGGGGCATGCAGGGCCACTCGCCGGAGCGCGTGCAGGCCTTCTATCGCGAGCTCCAGGAGAGCGAGCACGCCCAGGGCTACCTGGGGCTGTTCGACGGCCGGCCGGCCTTCCTGGTCGAGTGCTACGACCCGCGCCACGACCCCATCGGCCGCCACTATGACGTAGCCGAGGGCGACCGCGGCATGCACTTCCTGGTGGCCCCGGCCGAGACGCCGCTGCCCGGCTTCAGCACCCAGGTGATCACCGCCATCCTGGCCTTCATGTTCGAGGATCCGGCGACGCGTCGCATCGTGGTGGAGCCGGACGTCAATAACCGCCGGATCCATCCGCTCAACCGCCGGGTCGGCTTCGTCTACGACCGCGAGGTCGCGCTCGAGGACAAGACCGCCCATCTGGCCTTCTGCGACCGCCAGGGCTTCGCCGCGGCGGTGAGCCGGCAGAACCCGCGCCTGGATCCGGCCCTCGCCGCCGACCCGGCCAGCGCCGCCGGCCACCTGCGCCCCGAGCTCTGGGCCCGGGCCAACCGCTGGCTGATCCGCAAGGCGATCGCCGAGTTCGGCCACGAGCGGCTGCTGGCCCCCGAGGCCGTGAACGCCGGCACGGCGGGCGACGACGAGGCCGCCGACTATCGGCTGAGCGCCCCCGAGGGCAACGTCGAGTACCGCTTCCGCGCCCGGCGCCGGGCGCTGGATCACTGGGCGATCGAGCTCGACTCGCTGGAGAAGCGCGTCGACGGCGCCCCCGCCGAGCTCGACGCCCAGCAGTTCATCCTCGAGTTCCGCGGCCCGCTCGGCATCGGCGAGGCGATGCTGCCGCTCTATCTGGAGGAGGTGGCCAGCACCCTGTTCGGCGGCGCCTACAAGCTCGACGGCACCCGCCCGGACGCCGCCGGCCTGGTCGACGCCGACTTCCAGACCCTGGAGGCCACCATGACCGAGGGCCATCCGGTGTTCGTGGCCAACAACGGCCGCATGGGCTTCGACGCCGTGGACTATCACGCCTACGCCCCGGAGGCCGCCGCGCCGATCACCCTGGTGTGGCTCGCCGTGCACCGCGAGGACGCCCACTACAGCGCCATCGAGGGGCTCGAGTACGAGGCCCTGCTGCGCGACGAACTCGGCGAGGCGACGCTTCACGACTTCCACCGCCGCCTCGAGGCCCGCGGGCTCGATCCCGCCGACTACCTGCTGATGCCGGCGCATCCGTGGCAGTGGTTCCACAAGCTGGCCATCACCTTCGCCGGCGAGGTGGCCCGCCAGCGCATCGTCTGCCTGGGCTACGGCAGCGACCAGTACCGCGCCCAGCAGTCGATCCGCACCTGGTTCAATACCAGCCGGCCGAGCCGGCGCTACGTGAAGACCGCGCTGTCGATCCTCAACATGGGCTTCATGCGCGGCCTCTCGCCGAGCTACATGCGCGCCACGCCGGCGATCAACGACTGGATCAAGCGCCTGGTCGACGGCGACCCGGAGCTCCGCGCCCAGGGCTTCACGGTGCTGCGCGAGGAGGCCGCCATCGGCTTTCGCCGCGACGCCGTCGAGCCGGCCTTCGACACCTACAGTGCCTACAAGAAGATGCTCGCCTGCCTGTGGCGCGAGAGCCCGGAGCACTACCAGCAGGACGGCCAGCGGCTGATGACCATGGCCGCGCTGCTCCACGTCGACGGCGACGAGCGGGCGCTGCTGCCGCGGCTGATCGCGCGCTCGGGCCTCACTACCGAGGACTGGCTGTCGCGCTACCTGCGGGCCTACTTCCGCCCGCTGCTGCACTGCTTCTTCGCCTATGACCTGGTGTTCATGCCCCACGGCGAGAACCTGATCCTGCAGCTCGAGGACGGCGTGCCGGTGCGCGCGATCATGAAGGACATCGCCGAGGAGATCGGCATCATGAACGTCGATGCCGAGCTGCCCGAGGCCATCGCCCGCATCGCCGTGGACGTGCCGGAGCCGCTCAAGGTGCTGTCGATCTTCACCGACGTCTTCGACTGCTTTCTGCGCTTCATGTCGGCGATCCTCGTCGAACAGGGCGACATCAGCGAGTCGCGCTTCTGGGCGCTGGTGGCCGACTGCGTGATCGACTACCAGCGGGACCATCCCGAGTTCGCCGACAGGTTCGCCCGCCACGACCTGTTCGCCCCGGAGTTCACCCGCTCCTGCCTGAACCGGCTGCAGCTCAACAACCACCAGCAGATGATCGACCTGGCCGACCCGGCCAAGAACCTGCAGTTCGCCGGCACCCTCGACAACCCGATCGCCGCCTACCGACCGGCGACCGAAACGCCTCATTCCCTCGAGGACGTCCTGGCCTGACCCCGTCCGCTGGCCAGGCATCGCCCCGACGGGGAAAGCCTGGCCAGCGGCCATTGATAACAAGTCTCATTAACACATAATACGCGACCTCGGTTCCCAGGACGGAGCTCCCATGACGGCCCACCCCGATCTCGATGCCTTCTTCCGGCGTCACGCCACGGACCTCGCTGGCTACCTGCGGCGGCAGCTTTCCTGCCCCCACCTCGTCGAGGACCTCTGCCAGGAGGTCTTCCTGCGTCTCGGCCAGCACCCCGAACACGACCGGCTCGACGAGCCCCGGGCCTACCTGTTCCGGATGGCGCGCAACCTGGTCATCGACCATCATCGACGCTGCCGCTCGCGCCCTACCAGCCACCCCCTGGACGACCCCGCGCTCTGCCTCGCCTGTCCGCGCCCCTGCCCCGAGGAGGCGACCGAGCGCCGCCTCTGCCTCATGCGAATGCGAGAGGCCCTGGACGCCCTGCCGGAACGGCTGCGCCAGGCGCTGACCTGGCACCGCCTCGAGGGCATGACCCAGGCGGAGATCGGCCGTCGCCTTGGCGTCTCCGAACGCATGGCCGGGCGCTACGTGGCCCAGGCCATCGAGCGGTGTCGAGCACGGCTGGCGGACGCCGCCTGACGCAGAAGGCTTATTTGATAACGATTATTGTTTTATTTATCATCCGAGAACGACGTTCCCGGCGGAGGCCCCATGACCCACGCGCTGTCGACGCTCTATCTCGGCCCCCTGGAGGGCCTGACGCCGCCCCGGGTCTCGCCGACGCCCGGCCCGGACGCCCTGCCCGCCCGCACCCTGCTGGAGTCGGCCTACCTCGCCGAGCTCTTCGAGCGCTTCGGCCGCACCTACGGCCACGGCGACCGCCGGGCGGTGGCCTCGCTCTGGTCCAAGTGGCACTTCAGCGCGCTTGCCGCCCATGGCCTGGCGGCCAACCTGCTGCTCGAGCGCGACCTGCCGCTGGGGCTTGATGAGCTGCACCTGGTGCAGTCCGACGAGGGGCAGACCGCCGGGCTGGTGCTGCCCCATGCCGGCAAGCCCCTGGCCGAGCTCGATCCCGGCGCGCGCTTCGCCACCCTGCTCGACGCTCACCTGACGCCGCTGATCGAGGCGCTGGCCGGGGCCACCGGCGCCTCACCCAAGGTGTTCTGGAGCAACGCCGGCAACTACTTCGAGTACTTCGCCGACGCCCTGGCCGATCACCCCATGGCCGGCCCGGGCGTGGGCGAGCCCGCCCAAGCGCTGATGGAGCGCCGCTCCCTGCCCGACGGCCGCCGCAACCCGCTCTTTCGCCCGGTGCGCTACGTCACGCCCGCCGACCCGGGCAAGCCCGCCCGGGTGCGCCGGCTGTGCTGCATCCGCTACCTGATCGACGAACTGGGCTACTGCGCCAACTGCCCGCTGGCGTGTCGCCACGGCAAAACGGCGGCAAGGGGCACGGAGATGGCCAGGGCGAGCGCATGAAGGCGACAGGAACCCCGGCGCGCACACACGCCCCGGGACCTGCACGCCTATGGCCGGCACTACGGCCTCGACTATCGGGTGCCGGGCCTCGCGCCAAGCGCCGAGGTGCCGGTGATGACCGGGACGGTGCGGGAATTCTCGCCGCGCCCGGGGATGCAGCTGGTCACCTCCGACGTGGAGGTGATCCACCGCTACGACTCGCGCTCCCGCATCCCCTCGCCGCTGTCGATCGTGGTCATGCTGGAGGGCCATGCCGAGGTCAGCCTCGCGCACCGCAGCCTGACGCTGACCCCCGGCATGGCGCTGAGCCTGCGCCTCGAGCCCCATCGGGGCCTCGCCGCTTCCCAGCCGGCGGGCCAGCGCCTGCGGGCCCTGACCCTCGGCCTCGACGAGACCTGCCTGACCCGGCTCGGGATGCGCCCGTCGGGCGCCTCCGCCTGCCCGCTCCGGGCCTGGCGGCTCCCCGAGCCGCTCCGCGAGGGGCTCGAACGGGCCCTCGCCGAGCCGCTCGCGGGCGAGGCCCAGCGACTGCTGCTCGAGGGGCTGAGCCTGCAGCTGGTGGCCTACGGCGCCCATGTCGAGGACCCCATGCCACTCCGTGCACCTCGCCGGGCCTCCCGGGAACACGAGCGCCTGGCGCGGGTCTGTGAGGCCCTGCAACAAGACCCCGCCGCCGAGCACTGCCTGGCCGACCTGGCCGAGATCGCCGCCATGAGCCCCGCGAGCCTGCGCCGCAAGTTCCAGGCCGCCTACGGGCGCACGGTGTTCGACTACCGGCGCGAGTGCCGGCTGGCGCTGGCCCACGACTATCTCGCACGGGGCTTCAGCGTCCAGCAGGCCGCCCACTTCTCCGGCTACCGCCACGCCAGCAACTTCGCCACCGCCTTTCGTCGTCGGTTCGGCTACCCACCGAGTTCCCTGCCCACGGCGACCTGATCACCTCGGATAGCAGGGTGAGCATTCGGCATACCCGGCCGAGCGCACAAAAAGGAATACTTCTCATTTCCTGAAGTCACACGCTCTCAGCAAGGATTTCCGCATGCCGACTCCCCGTCCGCTGTCGCTGGCGGTGTCGCTCGCCGCCGCGAGCATCGCCCTGGCGGCCCACGCCGAAGACGCCGAGCAACTCTCCACCCTGACCGTCACCGCCCAGGCCGCCACCAAGACCGAGACGCCGTTCAACGAGACGCCGCAATCGATCTCGGTGATCGAAAACGAGGAGTGGGAGGCCCGCGGCGCCGAGACCGTACAGCGCGCGGCCGACTACACCCCCGGCGTATTTACCAATCAGATCGGCGCCTCCAACCGCTACGACTATCTGGTGCTGCGCGGTTTCACCGACGGCAGCGTCAGCAACACCTTCCTCGATGGCCTCAAGGTCATGAGCGACGGCGGCTCCTTCAGCTCGCTGGTGGTCGACCCCTGGTTCCTGGAGCGCATCGAGGTGGTCAAGGGCCCGGCCTCGGTGCTCTATGGCCGCGCCTCCCCGGGCGGTCTGGTGGCCCAGACCAGCAAGCGCCCGAAGTTCGAGCACAGCGGCGAAGTGCGCCTCGGCATCGGCAACAATGCCCAGCGCAGCGCCGCCTTCGACCTCACCGGCCCGCTGGACGACGCGCGCCGCGTCGCCTTCCGGCTGACCGGCCTGGCGCGTGCCGCCGACACCCAGTTCGGCCCGGTGGAGGAGGAACGCTACGCCTTCTCTCCTCAGCTGACCTGGGACATGACCGACGCCACCAGTCTCACTCTGCACGCCTACCTGCACAAGGACCCCGAGGGCGGTTACCACTCGGGCCTGCCCTTCGAGGGCACGGTCGAAGCTCGCAACGGTCGCAAGATCGACAACACCTTCTTTGAGGGCGAAGAGGACTACGACACCTTTAATCGAGAGCAGCGGATGGTCGGCTATGAACTGGAACATCGCTTCAATGATTCCATCACTGGCCGCCAGAAGGTCCGCTATACGGAGACCGACCTCGAGCTGGAACAGGTATACGCCTACGGCTGGGCCAACGACACCGAGCTACTGCGTAGCTTCGAGTACGCAGGCTACGGGTATGGCTACTCGGGTGCCGAGGAATCGCTCAAGGCATGGACCCTCGACAACCAGCTGGAAGCCAACCTTCAGACGGGCACTGTCAGGCACACCCTGCTCGCGGGTGCCGACTATCAACGACGTGACAATGATGTCGCCTGGACCAACGGCAGCTTCCCCGACATAGAGGCTTTCGACCCGGCGTACGGATCTGAACCACTGACGATTTCCCGACCCACGCAGCAAGAACGAGAACTCGAGCAGATCGGGGTCTATCTTCAAGACCAGCTGGCCCTGGGGAACTGGCGACTGAACCTGGGCGGGCGACAGGACTGGGTCGATATCACCAATACCCATGTCGCCAGTAACACGGCGAATACGCTGGACGACACTCAGTTCACCGGTCGCGCCGGGGCCCTCTATCTGTTCGACAGCGGCCTGGCGCCCTACGCCAGCTACACCACCTCTTTCAGCCCCAACGCCGCGACCGACCAGAACGGCGACCTGATCGAGCCGTCCCAAGGCGAGCAGGTGGAAACGGGCCTGAAGTACCAGCCGCCCGGTACCCAGGACCGCTACAGCGTGGCGTTCTTCCATATCACCCAGGAGAACCTGGCCACCAAACGCGCCAGCGAGAACTTCTTCCGCGCCACCGGGGAAATCGAGTCACAGGGCATCGAGCTGGAGGCCCATACCCAACTGACCGAGAACCTGCGTCTGCAGGCCGGCTATGGCTACACCGACGTGACCCTCGAGACGACTGGCGATGACAACGAGGGCAACACCGACAACTGGGTGCCCCGCCATCAGGCCTCGCTCTGGGGGCAGTACGCCTTCCAGCAGGGCCGGCTCGCCGGCCTGGATGCAGGCCTCGGGGTGCGCTACTACGCCGACATCTACGCCGACGAGGCCAATACCGAGAAGGTGCCCGACTACACCCTGATCGACGCGACCCTGGGCTACGACCTGGCCGAAGCGGGTCTCGAGGGCGTCTCCGCTCGACTCAACGTCAGCAACCTGCTCGACGAGGAGTACGTCGCCGGCTGCAGCGATCTCAACTTCTGCTACTTCGGCGCCGAACGCAGCGTGAAGGCGACGGTCAGCTACGCCTTCTGAGCCTCGCGCCGCACCGCAGTCGACGCCGACCGGCAGCCCCAGGGCTGCCGGTTTTTTTGCCCGATAGCCATCGACGATGCCCTGGCATATGGAAAGGCCCTCCCCTCCTCGAGGACCTGGGCGGGTGCGAGGAGGCAGGCCGCATCGATCGCATCAACGGGCACGGGGGCATCGATTCCTCCCTCGGAAACGACGAGGGCCCACCCCGTCGCCGGGGTGAGCCCTGGATGGCCGGATCGGGCGAGGCGAGGCCTCAGTAGGTCCAGGTCAGTTCGGCCATGACGTGGCGCGGGGCCCCATAGAAGCCCTGATCCCACTTCAGGCTGGTCAGGTACTTCTCGTCGGTGACGTTGTTGACGTTGAGCGAGCCGGTCAGGCGGTCGCTGAAGTCGTAGCTCGCCATCAGGTCGACCAGCGCGTAGGCCTCCTGGCGAGTCTTGCCATCGGCGCTGTCGCGATCACGCTCGATATCGTCCTGCCAGCGGAGCCGCGCTCCCACCTTGAGGGCGTCCAGGGCGGCCGGCCGGTAGCTGGTGGTCGCGCGCACCAGATGACGCGGGATATAGGTATTGGTCGCCTCGCCGTCGGCGTCCTCGATTTCCAGGTAGGTATAGCCAACACTCGCCTGCCACCCCGCTGTCAGCTCGCCGGCGAGCGTTACTTCGACACCCTCGCTGGTGATTCCGTCGGCACCGCTGTAGACGTCTTGCGCTCCGCGCTTCTCGCCCGTTGGCTGCGCGACATTATTCTGCTCGGTGCGGAACACCGCCAGCGAGGCATCGGCGGTGCCACCGAACAGCTCGGCCTTGAGACCCACCTCCTGGCTCACGCCATCGATGGGATCAATAAAGTCTCCGTCGCGGTTGATCTCGGTCTGCGGCTTGAAGATCTCGGTGTAGCTGGCATAGAGGGATGCCCAGTCGCTCACGTCATAGATCAGGCCGGCATAGGGAGTCAGCTCGTTGTCGACATCAGTCTCCTGAGAGCTGCCGTACTGCTCGCCAACCGCGTCGGCCCAGCTCAGCCGAGCACCCGCCACCAAGGTCCAGCGCTCCGCGAGACCCAGCTTGGCAGCGCCATAGACGCTGCGCTCCTTGACCGTGGCATCGCCCACGGTGGTCGGGTAGGCCACCCAGGCATCGGGTTCAGGGTAGGATCCGTTCCAGTCGTCCAGCGGCGGTAGGCCCTGGCCGCCCGCATCGAAGCTCTCCGTCGGGTACCGCGAGGTCTGCTGGTTGCGGCTCTGGCTCCAGTCCGTGCCCATCACCAGCTGGTGAGTGCGGCCGAAGGCATCGACATCGCCCTTGGCATGCAAGTCGGCCACCCACTGCTCCAAGTGGCGGTCGTAGCGGCTGAGGGTCAGCTGGTTGTCGGCAATGCGACCGGTCGCGGCATCGGGCGGACCGTAGATATAGAGCAGCTGAGTATCGGAGAGCATGTCCAGGTGCGTGACGGTCCCCTTCAGCGCCCAGCGATCGCCGAGGTCCTGCTGCACCTCGAGGAAACTGCGGTGGGTCTCCACGTCCCAGTAGGACCAGTCGGGTGCCGCGGAGGTCTCCACGTCGTACTCGGTTGGGTTGCCGGCCGAGTCATAGAGCGGCAGCGCCCCCCACATGTTGCCGTCGGTGTCGTTCTGCTGCCAGGTGTGGCCGAGGGTCACCAGGGTGCTGTCGGTGACATCGGCTTCCAATACGCCGTAGAGCAGACCCCGCTCTCGGCTCAACCGGTCTAGGTAGGCGTCGCTCTCCATCCCCGCCGCCACCAGACGACCGCGGACACGCCCCGCTTCGTCAAGCGGCCCGGCAATATCGGCCTCCAGGCGTCGCTGGTCCCAGGAGCCGACGCTAGCCGAGACCGAGGCCTGGGGCTCGTACGTGGGTCGCTTGCGGATGAAGTTGACGGTGGCCGCCGGGTTGCCCGAGCCGGACATCAGGCCAGTGGCACCACGCACCACCTCCACCCGGTCGTAGATCGCGGTGTCCATATCCCCGTGCACGTTGTTGTAGGGCATGGGCAGGCGCAGGCCGTCGACCTGCAGGTTCGATATCTCGAAGCCGCGCGCCGTGTAATAGGTGCGATCGGTCTCCAGCCGCTCCACCGTCACGCCCGGCGTCGACTCCAGGACGTCATTGAGGGTGTCGAGATTGAAGTCCTCGATCTGGGCGCGGGTCACCGTGGAGACGGATTGCGGGGTCTCGCGGGGCGTCAGGTCGAGCCTGGTCGCGGTGCTGGTCTGGGCGACCCGATAGTCGTCGGCGCCTTCGGTGACCAGCGACAGCGCCTCGGCCTCGACGGTGACCGTCTCGAGCGTGTCGGCGGACGCGACCTCCTGGGCCAGCACGGCGGGTGAGCCCAGCACGAGGCTACCGAGGGTGGCGAGGCCGAGGGCGCGGCGCACGGCCTGGGCGAGGGGGTCGACCCCGACGCGACGGGAGGCGGATGGGATCATGGGAAGCAAGCCTTTGGGTCAGATGAACTGGAAAGCGCATGATAATTACTCGCATTAATAATAACAACCCAATTGAAACTTATTCTTGTTTGCGCGGTCCGCCGCGACCGATCGCCCCCGGCGGCGGCCCTGGGGCCGCCGCCGGGGAGAGTGGGCGCGCCTCGCGTCAGCCCGAGGTCGCGGCCGCCGCCTCGACCTCGCCGGTCTGCACCCGCCACTGGGCGGCGTAGCGGCCGTCCCGGGCGAGCAGCTCGGCGTGGGTGCCCCGCTCGACCACGCGACCGGCCTCGACGACGGCGATCGCGTCGGCGTGGACGATGGTCGAGAGCCGGTGGGCGATCATGATCACGGTGCGGCCGTGGCCGATGCGCCTCAGCGAGCGCTGGATCGCCGCCTCGGTCTCGTTGTCCACGGCGCTGGTGGCCTCGTCGAGCACCAGGATCGGCGGGTCCTTGAGCAGCGCCCGGGCCAGCGAGAGGCGCTGGCGCTGGCCGCCGGAGAGCCGCACGCCGCGCTCGCCCACCGCGGTATCGAGGCCCTCGGGCAGCGCCTGGATGAAGTCCAAGGCCTCGGCGGTCCTGGCCGCCTCGACGATCTCGGCCTCGGTCGCCTCGGGCCTGCCGTAGGCGATGTTGTCGCGCACCGTGCCCTCGAACAGGTAGACGTCCTGGCTGACCAGGCCGATGGCCCCGCGCAGCGAGGCCAGCGACACCGCGTCGACGGGCTGGCCGTCCACCGTCACCCGCCCCGCGGCGGGATCATGGAAGCGCAGCAGCAGCTTGATCAGCGTCGACTTGCCGGAGCCGGTGGCCCCGACCAGCGCCAGGGTATGCCCCGCCGGCACGGCCAGGTCGATCTCCTGGACCCCGGCGCCCCCTTCGCCATACCGGAAGCTCACCCCCTCGAAGGCCACCGCGCCGCGCACCGGCGCGGCCAGCGTCGCGGTCGCCTCGTCGCGCACCTTGATCGGCGTGGCGAGCAGGTCGAGGATGCGCCGGGTGCTGGCCATGGCGCGCTCGAAGAGATCGATCACCTGGGCGAGGCCGGTGAGCGGCCACAGCAGCCGCTGGGTGAGGAACACCAGCACGCCGTAGGCGCCCACGTTGAGATCGCCCGAGAGCGCCATCATGCCGCCCACGGTGAAGGTGGCCAGGAAACCGGTGAGGATCGCCATGCGGATCACCGGGATGAAGGCGGAACTGATGCGGATGGCCCGCCGGTTGGCCGCCACGTAGGCCTCGCTGGCCTGGCGCAGGCGCTCGGCCTCGCGAGGCTCGGCGGTGAAGCTCTTGATGGTGGCGATGCCGGCCAGGTTGTTGGAGAGGCGACTCGACAGCTCGCCGACCCGCTCGCGGACCTCGGCATAGAGCGGCCCGGCCTTGCGCTGGAAGTAGAAGGCTCCCCAGACGATCAGCGGGATCGGCGTGAAGGCCAGCAGCGCGATCAGCGGCGAGAGCACGAAGAAGACCGCGCCCACCGCCACCACGGTCACCGCGACCTGGATCATGGCGTTGGCGCCGCCGTCGAGGAAGCGCTCGAGCTGGTTGACGTCGTCGTTCATGGTCGCCACCAGCTGCCCGGAGCTCTTCGACTCGAAGAAACCCATGTCCAGGCGCTGGGCGTGCTCGTAGGCGTCCTGGCGCAGGTCGGCCTGCAGGCGCTGGGCCAGGTTGCGCCAGAGGACCTGGAAGAGGTACTCGAACAGCGACTCGCCGGCCCAGATGAAGAAGGTCAGCGCGCCGAGCACCAGGATCTGCTGCTCGGCGGTGGTGAAGCCGAGCCCGGCGACGAAGCTCTCCTCCTGGTTGACCACCACGTCGATGGCCACGCCGATCAGGATCTCGGGGGCGATATCGAAGAGCTTGTTGAGGATCGAGCAGAGCGTAGCGGCGAGGATGCGACGCCGGTAGCCCCGGGCATAGCGCAGCAGGCGCCCCAGGGCCTGGAAGCTGGAAGCGGTGGAAGACATCGAGAAGGTCCTTGTTGGCGGGGGGCCAAGCCTACGGCATGTCGCCGCGGGAACCAACCGATAGCATTGATAAGTATTATTATTTAACTTACGCTCTGCGCACACTCTCATCGCCTTCCCTAGGGACGGCCTTCCGCGAGCGGAGCCCCCATGATCGAAACGCGCGCCGCCTCCTTCGAGGTCAACGGCCAGTGCCTGCTCGAGCCCCTCGACCTGACCTTCGCGGAGGGCCGGGTCCACGGCCTGATCGGCCACAACGGCTCGGGCAAGTCGACCCTGCTCAAGCTGCTGGCCCGCCAGCAGGCCGCCAGCCGGGGCGAGCTTCGCCTGGACGGCAAGCCGATGACGGCCTGGGGGCATCGCGCCTTCGCGCGCCGAGTCGCCTACCTGCCCCAGCACCTGCCCGCCGCCGAGAACCTCACCGGCCGCGAACTGGTGGGCTTCGGCCGCTACCCCTGGCGCGGCCTGCTGGGCCGGCACGGCCGCGACGACGAGGCGGCCATCGACCGCGCCCTGGCCCTGACGCACACCGAGCCCTTCGCCGATCGCCAGGTGGACACCCTCTCCGGCGGCGAGCGCCAGCGGGTGTGGCTCGCCATGCTGCTCGCCCAGGGCAGCCGTTTCCTGCTTCTCGACGAGCCCCTGGCGGCGCTGGACGTCGCCCACCAGGTGGAGGTGCTGGCGCTGACCCGCCGGCTCTGCCGGGAGCTCGGCCTCGGCGTGATCATCGTGCTGCACGACATCAACATGGCCTCGCGCTACTGCGACCGCCTGGTGGCCCTGCACGGCGGCCGACTGCTGGCCGAGGGCACGCCCGAGGCGCTGATGAACGGCGAGACCCTGAAGGCCATCTACGGCATCCCCATGCACGTCATGGCCCACCCCTGTGGCGAGCACCGCGTCGCCATCGCCCACTAGCCCCGCTGTCCATTGCCCTTGAAATCGCCCCTGGAATCGCCCTTGGAGTCGCCCGTGCCACGCCCTCGACGCGCCCTGACCTGGCTGGCCGGCCTGGTGGCCGCGCTGGTCGCCACCGCGACCGCGGCCGATGCACCGCGCCTCGCCACCCTCGACTGGACCCTGGCCGAGACGCTGGTCGCGCTCGACGCACCGCCCGCCGCGGTGGCCCAGGTCGAGGCCTACCACGCCTGGGTGGGCGAGCCGACCCTTCCCGCCTCGACCCTCGATCTGGGGCTGCGCAGCCAGCCCAACCTGGAACGGCTGGCGAGCCTCGCGCCGGCGCGCATCCTGATCTCGCCGATGTTCGCCAACCTCGCGCCACGCCTCGAGCGCATCGCCCCGGTCGACACCCTGCCGCTCTATACTCCCGGGCGCGACACCTGGACGCAGATGCGCGAGATGACCCGCTCGCTCGCCCGCCTGATCGAGCGTCCCGAGGCGGCATCGGACCTGATAGAGAGCACCGAGGCGCGGCTCGACGCCCTGCAAGAGCGTCTGCATGGCGAGACGCCGCCCCTGCTGGTCGTGCAGTTCATGGACGCCCGCCACGTGCGAGTCTTCGGCGCGGGCGGGCTCTACCAGGCGGTGCTCGATCGCCTGGGACTCGAGAACGCCTGGCCTGGCCCCACCAACACCTGGGGCTTCTCGCTGGTGGGCGTCGAGGCCCTGGCCGGCCTCGACGCCCGCCTGGTGGTGGTGGAGCCCTACCCCGCCGGGGTCCGCGAGCGACTGGACGAGGCCGGCCTCTGGGATCACCTGGTCGAGGCGAGCCGCGGCGTCCCCCTCGTGCTGCCACCGGTGTGGAGCTTCGGCGCCCTGCCCTCGGCCGAGCGCTTCGCCGAACAGCTGGTCAGCGCCCTGGAGGCCGACGATGCCGCCTGACGCCCTCGCCGCCCGCCCTCCCCGGCGCCTCAGGCTGACGCCGGCCTGGCTCTGCCTGCCGCTCGCCCTCGGCGTGCTGGTCCTCGCCCTCGACCACCTGCTCGCAGGACCCGGCCCGATAGCGGGGCTCGCCGCACTGCTCGAGCCCGCGGCCACGGCCGACACCGCCACGGGCCTCGTGCTGCACTACGCCTGGTGGCCGCGGCTCGCCATGGCGCTGCTCGCCGGCGGCGGCCTGGCGCTCGCCGGGGTGCTGATGCAGCAGGTGCTGCGCAACCCGCTGGCCGCCCCCACCACCCTGGGCGTGGCGAGCGGCGCCAACCTGGCGCTGATGGCCGTCTCGCTGATGGCCCCGAGCCTGCTGGGACTGGGACGGGAGTGGGTGGCGCTGGCCGGCGGCGGCCTGGCCATGGGGCTGGTCTTCGCCCTGGCCTGGCGGCGGGGCCTGGCGCCGATGGTGGTGGTGCTCGGCGGACTGGTGGTCAACCTCTACTTCGGGGCGCTCTCCATGGTGCTGCTGCTCTTCCACCAGGAGGCGCTCAAGGGCCTGCTGATCTGGGGGGCGGGGTCGCTTAACCAGAACGGCTGGCAGGACGTCGCCTTCCTGGCGCCGCGCCTGGCGGTCGGCGCCCTGCTCGCCTGGCTGCTGCTGCGCCCGCTGGCGGTCCTCGCCCTCGACGAGGCGGGTGCCAAGAGCCTCGGCGTCTCGCTCAAGCACCTGCGCCTCGCGGGCCTCGGGCTCGCGGTCTTTCTCACCGGCTGCGTGGTGAGCGTGGTGGGCATCGTCGGCTTCATCGGCCTGGCCGCGCCCAATATCGTGCGCCTGGCCGGCGCGCGGCGCCTGGGCGCGCGCCTCGCCTGGTCGACGCTGCTCGGCGCCCTGCTGCTGGCCGCCACCGACCTGGCCCTGCAGCGCGTCTCGGGACACCTGCCGACCCTGATCCCCACCGGCGCCACCACCGCGGCCCTGGGGGCGCCGCTGCTGCTGTGGCTGATCCCGCGACTGCGCCTCGGCGGCGCGGCGCCTCCCCGCGAGGCGCGGGCCCTGGGCCATCGTCATCCGGCGCCCGGGCGGTTGGCCGGCGGGCTCGCCATCGCCCTCGCGGCCGTGGGGGCGGTCGCGGTGCTCGCCGGCCAGGGGCCCGACGGCTGGCAGTGGGTCGCACCCACCGACTGGGGCGTGCTGCAGTGGCGCGCGCCCCGGGCGCTGGCCGCCGCCGGCTGCGGGGTGATGCTGGCCCTGGCCGGCACCCTGATCCAGCGGCTCACCGCCAACCCCATGGCCAGCCCCGAGGTGCTGGGCATCAGCGGCGGCAGCGCCATCGCCCTGATGGGCGCCATCTTCCTGCTGCCCGCCCCCGGCAACCTGACCCTGGTGGCCGCCGGCACCCTGGGGGCGCTGGCCAGCCTGACGGTGCTGGTGGGCCTCAACCGCGGCAGCGGCTTCCAGCCGGAACGGCTGCTGCTGACCGGGGTGGCGATCACCGCGCTGTTCGAGGCGGTCAAGGGCGTGGTGCTGGCCGGCGGCGATCCCCGCGGCCAGCAGGTGATCGCCTGGCTCTCCGGCTCCACCTACTACGTCGACCCGGTCGCCGCCCTGGCGGTGGCCGCCGCGGCCCTGCTGCTGGCCCTGGTCGCCGCGCCGCTGGCGCGCTGGCTCGACATCCTGCCGCTGGGCGGCGCCACCGCCGCGGCCCTGGGGCTGCCCCTGGCGCGGGCGCGACTGGCGCTGCTGCTGATGGTGGCGCTGCTCACCGCCGGGGCCACCCTGGTGGTGGGGCCGCTCTCCTTCGTCGGCCTGCTGGCCCCGCACATGGCGCGCCTGCTGGGCTTCACCCGGGCCCGGGCACACCTTGCCGGGGCGGCACTCACCGGCGCGCTGCTGATGGTGCTGGCCGACGGCCTGGGCCGCCAGCTGCTCTTCCCCGAGGAGATCCCCGCGGGGCTCGTCGCCTCGCTGCTCGGCGGGGCCTACTTCATGTGGGGGCTGCGACGCCTGTAAAGGACCGAACCCAGGCGGCCGTTGCACGCATTGCCGACCGCCCGCCACTGCCCTAGGATAGCGACCATGCTGCCGACACCTTCCTTGCGCGGCCGGGCCGGACGTCGCCGCCTCTCCCTGGCCCTCGCCTGCGCCCTCTCCCTCTGGCCCCTGCTGAGCCCGGCCCACCCTCATGGCTGGGTGGACGTCTCGGTGCGCGTCCAGGTGGATGAGCGCGGCCGGGTCGAGGCCCTGCAGCAGCGCTGGCGCCTGGACCCCTTCTACAGCCTGCTGCTGCTGGAGGAGCTGCAGTCCGCCGAGGGAGACGCCCCGATGGAGGCGCGCCTCGACCAGCTCGGCGTGGAGATCCGCCACAACCTCGCCCCTCAGCACTACTTCACCCACGTCACCCAGGACGGCGAAGCGGTCGCGCTCGGCGAGGTGGAGCACTTCACCACCCTGGCGCGGGACGACCGAGTCGAACTCATGTTCCGGCTGCCCCTGGCCGAGCCCCTGCCCCTCGGCCAGGCGCCGATGCGCTACCGGATCTATGACCCGACCTACTACCTCGAGGTGCTGCACGAGGCGGAGGGCGACACGCCCCGACCGGACGCGCTCGAGGTGACGGGGGCCGACTGCGAGGCGCGCATCATCGCCGCCGAGCCCGACCCGGCCCGGGTCGCCGAGGCGGCGCGCCTGGACCGCGACGCCCAGGCGCCGGAAGGACTGGGCCGCTTCTTCGCCGAAACCGGAGAGGTGCGATGCGATCCCTCCTGACCTCCGCCGGGGGCGCCCCGCGCCTCCCATGGCCCTGGTGGATCGGGCTCGCCGGGCTGGCGCTGGCGGTGCTCGGCCTGGCCTGGATCGCCTCCGGCCAGGGAGTCGGCCTGCAGCTGGTGGCCTGGCAGCGCGACCTGCACCGCGCCCTCACCGAGGCGGTCGCCACCCTCGACGCCGTCCCGAGCGCCACCGCCTGGCTCGGCCTGCTGGGCCTCAGCTTCGGCTATGGCGTCTTCCATGCCGCCGGCCCCGGCCACGGCAAGGCGGTGCTCTCCACCTACCTGCTCAGCCAGGGCGGCGCCCTGCGCCGGGCCCTGCTGCTCTCCTGCCTGGCCTCGCTGCTCCAGGCCGTGGTGGCCATCGCCCTGGTCACCCTGCTGGTCCACGGCCTCGGCTGGCTGACGCGCCAGGCCATGGGCTCGGTGGTCTGGCTGGAGCAGGCCAGCTACCTGCTGGTCGCTCTGCTGGGGCTCTGGCTGTGCGGGCGCGCGTTGGCTCGCTCGCCTCGCCCCCACCACGCGCCCGCCCCTGACCACGAGCATCAGCACCAGCACCAGCACGACCATGATCACGCGCACGATCCCCACGCGTGCGACTGCGCCCACCACCTGACGCCCCGCCAGGCCGAGGACTGGCGGGGCGCCCTGGCCGTGGTGGCGTCGATCGGCATGCGCCCCTGCAGCGGCAGCGTCCTCTTGGTCGGGGCCGCCTCCCTGCTCGGCCACTACTGGGCCGGGGTGCTCGCGGTGCTGGCCATGGCCGCGGGGACGGCCCTGACGGTCTCGGCGCTGGCCGTGGCCAGCGTCGTGGCCAGGGGCTGGGCCGAGCGTCGCCTGCAGCGCTCCTTCCGCTGGCAAGGCCTTCAGCGAGGCTTTCGCTGGATCGGCTTCGCGGGGGGCCTGCTCATCCTGCTCCTGGGCCTCTCGCTCTTCCTGACCGGGGTTCGCGCCCCGGGGGATGCCCCGCTCCTCAACGCACCGGCTGCCGGCCCGTCGCCCTCCGCCTCGCCGTTCGGCGGCGCACGGTAATCGCTCGACAGGCGGTGCATTCGCCAGCGCTTCCTTCCCGGCGAGCACGAAGACCCTCGATTGACGCCGGCCTGTCCTCCGGGACGGTCTGGCGAGTCAGCGAGCTGCAACCCAAGAGGCCCTAGACGGGCGCCTCAGCCCCGGCGCAGGTCGGTCAGGATCGGCGTGCCGGTGGCCGGATCGGGCACCAGGGTGCAGGTCACGCCGTAGAGCTCGTGCACCAGCGCCTCGGTGACCACCTCGGCGGGCGCCCCCTGGGCGACGATGCGCCCGTCGCGCATGGCCACCAGGTGATCGGCATAGCGGCAGGCGCTGGCCAGGTCGTGCAGCACCAGCGCCAGGGTGCGGCCGTCGGCGGCCAGGCGCTTGACCAGCTCGAAGACCTCCAGCTGGTGGCCCAGGTCCAGCGCCGAGGTCGGCTCGTCGAGCAGCAGCAGCGGCGTTTGCTGGGCGATGGTCATGGCGATCCAGGCGCGCTGACGCTGGCCGCCGGAGAGCGCCTCCAGCGGCCGCTCGGCCAGGGCCTCCAGCCCCGCCGCGGCCACCGCCTCCTCCACCGCACGCCGGTCGTCGCCGGACCACTGGCGCAGCCAGCCCTGATGGGGCTGCCGGCCGAAGCGGATCAGGTCGCCCACGGTCAGCCCCTCCGGCGCCGTGGCCTCCTGGGGCAGCAGCGCCAGGCGCCGGGCCAGCTCCCGGGGCGGCAGGCGCTGGATGTCCTGGCCATCGAGCAGCACCGCGCCCGAGTCCGGCGCGTGCAGCCGCGCCAGCCCGGCCAGCAGGGTCGACTTGCCGCAGCCGTTGGGGCCGACGATGGCGGTCACCCGGCCCGGCGGCAGCTCGACCGCCAGGTCCTCGATGATCGCGGTGCGACCGTGGCTCAGGCTCAGCGCCTCGGCCTGCAGGCGTTGCGGGACGTTCATGAGACTCTCCTATGGGCGGGACGCATCAGGATCCACAGCAGCCAGGGGCCGCCGACCACGGCGGTGACGATGCCCACCGGCAGTTCGATGGGGGCCAGCAGCAGCCGGCCGGTCAGGTCGGCCAGCACCATCACCAGGGCCCCGGCCAGGGCCGAGGCGGTCAGCGGCACGCCCCGCGAGGTGGACAGCGAGCGGGCGATCTCCGGGCCGATCAGCCCGACCATGCCCACCGGCCCGGCCACCGCCACCGCCAGCGCGGTGAGCAGCACCGAGAGCCCGAGGATCTGGGCGCGCCGGCGACGCAGCCCGACGCCGAGCCCGCGGGCCACGGCGTCGCTGAAGCGCATCAGCGACAGCGGCCGGGCCAGCGCCAGGGCCAGCGGCCAGCAAACCGCCAGGCCGATGCCCAACACCGCGACGGCGCCGCCCGGGCGCGCGTTCAGGGTACCCACCGTCCACGGGTAGGCCTGGTTGGCGGTATCGATGTCGACCCGGGCCAGCAGCAGCTGGGTGACGGCGCCGAACACCGCGCCGACACCGATGCCGGCGACGATGAAACGATAGCCGCGGGTATCGCCGCCGCTGGCCACGCCGAAGGTCATGGCCGCCGCGGTGGCCGCGCCGACCAGCGCCATGGCCGGCGGCGCCAGCGACACGCCGAGCCCCACGATTGATGCCACGGCGAAGGCGGTGGCCCCGTTGTCGATGCCGATGATGCCGGGGGTGGCCAGGCGGTTGCGGGCCAGGGTCTGCATCAGGCAGCCGGCCAGCGCCAACGCCGCCCCGGTCAGCCAGGCCGCCAGCAGCCGCGGGAAGCGCAGCTCCCGCACCAGGAAGCCGGCCAGCGGATCGCCCTCGCCCTTGAGCGCCGCCCAGGTGCCGGCGGGCGACAGCACCTGCTGGCCCAGGCACAGGTAGGCCAGCGAGGACACCGTCAGCAGCCCCAGCAGCAGCAGAGAGACGATCAGCGCGCGGCGCTCGATCAGCAGATGGCGCTCGCCCCGGGCCAGGCGCCAGTAGCCCGGCGGCGGCGCGACGTGGCGTGGGGCATCGGCGCGGGCAGGCATCGGCAGGGGCTCGGACATCAGGGTCTCGGACATGACGGTCTCCGGCTCACAGGGTCGGCAGTCGACGGGCGCGCACCACGGCGACCAGCACCGGGGCGCCGACCAGGGCGGTGAGCACGCCCAGCGGCAACTCCGACGGCGCCACCACCCGCCGCGAGACCACGTCGGCGGCGAGCACCATCAGCGGGCCCAGCGGCAGGCACAGCCACAGGGTGCGGCGAATATCGGGGCCGGCCAGGGCGCGGGCCGCGAAGGGCACCACCAGGCCGACGAAGGCGATCGGCCCGGCGATGGCGGTGGCGGCGCCGACCAGCAGCGCCACCGCGATCACCACCAGCGCACGCACCCGGCCGGGGCGATGGCCGAGGCCCGAGGCGACCCGCTCGCCCAGCGCCAGCGCCGCCAGGGGCCGGGCGATCAGCGCGGTGACGACCAGCGCCAGGACCAGGCTCGGCAGCACGGCGGCGAGGTCGTCGAGGCGGCGCCCGGCCAGGCTGCCGACTACCCAGAAGCGGATCTCGTCGGCGGTGCGCTGATCGAACAGCAGCAGCAGCGAGGTCAGCGAGACCAGCAGTGCCGAGAAGGCGGCCCCGGCCAGCACCAGGCGCACCGGGTCGTCGCCCGGGCCGCGCAGGCGTGCCACGCTCATCACCGCGAGGCAGCCGCCCAGGGCACCGACCTGGGCCACGGCCACGCGCAGGGTCGCCGCACTGGCGCCCAGCCATAGCGCCACGGCCACGGCGAAGGCGGCCCCGGGGCTGACGCCGAGCAGCCCGGGCTCGGCCAGCGGGTTGCGCGACACGGCCTGCAACAGCGCGCCGGCCACGCCCAGGGACAGCCCCACGGCGATGCCGATCAGGGTGCGCGGCAGGCGCAGGGTCTCGACCACGAACCGCGCCTCGCTGTCGCCGTGGCCGGCGAGCACCGCCAGGGCGCGGGCCGGACCGACCTCGCCGGCGCCCCACAGCAGGCTGGCCAGCACCGCCAGCGCCAGCAGGCCGGACAGCATCGGCATGACACGGGAAAGCCCTGCCGATGGGCGGGGCTCGATGTTGACGGAGGCGGCCTTCGACATCAGGGCACGAGCGCCGCTTCGATGTCATCGAGGATGGCCTCGGCGGCCAGCGGGCCGTTGGCGCTGGTCCACAGCTGGCCGTCCACCGGCACCACCCGGCCGCTGTCGACCACCGGCAGGCGGGCGAAGGCCGGGGAATCCTTGGCCGCGGCCAGGGCCTCGTCGCCCTCCTCGTTGAGGGTGGCCAGGAACAGCCAGTCGCCCTGCAGCTTGGACAGGTTCTCCAGGCTCAGCGGATCGCTGTGCACGCCATGACCGTTGACCAGCTCACCGGAGGCGACGTCCAGGCCGACGGCCTCGAGCAGGCCGCTGGCGAAGAGCCGGTCGGACATCACCAGCGGGCCCTGGGGCATCCAGCGCACCAGGTTGGCGGTGGCGCCGACCTCTGCCGCGTCCACGCGCTCGGCCAGCTCGGCGGCCCGGGTCTCGACGCCCTCGATGGCCGCGTTCACCGCGTCCTCGCGGCCCAGGGCCTCGCCGAACTGGCGCCCCTCGACCTTCCATGCCTCGGGGGTGATGCCCGGGCTCTGCGGCACCACGGTGGGGGCGATCTTCGACAGCAGCGCGTACTGGGCATCGGCGAGGCTCGGGCCGGCCAGGATCAGGTCCGGGCGCTCGCCGACCACCGCCTCCATGTTGATCTCGCGCACCACGCCGACGATCGCCGGGCGCTGATCGCCGAGATGCGGCGCGATGTAGCGGGCCACGTCGTCGCCGCCGCGGGTGGTCACCGCGCCCACCGGCATCACGCCGGCGGCCAGGGCGGCATCCAGGGCGCCTTCATAGAGGGTGACCACGCGCTCGGGGGCGTCCGGCACCTCGATCTCGCCGTGGGCGGTGTCCAGGGTACGTGCCTGGGCCGGGGTGACCGCGGGGGCAACGGCCGCCACCAGGCAGGCGCCGATCAGGGTCGACGCCCTGGGCAGGGAAACTGACATGGAAGCTCCTCGACTCGCCGGACGCGTTCGCGCCCGGTCAAAGGAGGGCAATGATAATGCGTCTCATGAGAGTTCTCAGCCATGAACCTCGCAACGTGGCGTTCGATATCGCGAAACGACGCGGAGCGCTCGGCGCCCCTCGACGACGCCGCCGATGGCCGCGCGGTGCTCGGCCACGCTCCGTAGGTCCGGCGTCATCTCGGTGATGGAGTCCGGCGTCATCTCGGTGATGGAGGCCGGCGCCAGCGGATGGAGGGTGAGGAGCCAGGCAGGCATCGAGGGGGCTCGGGACGAGGAGATCCCCGACACGATGAGGGTGAGACGGGACGAACGCCGCTTCCCCTCGGGGCAGGCCGTGGACGTCGGGTCCGCGGCTGGCGAGCCCCGGCGACCGCCGGGGCTCACTCCTGGCGTTCGCCGGGAGAGGAGCGCGACGAACGCGATGCGCCGGTGACCCTAGCCGGTTGCGTTCTGGTAGCGACGCTCGACGTCGTCCCAGTCGATGACGTTGAAGAAGGCCGCCACGTAGTCCGGGCGCTTGTTCTGGTACTTCAGATAGTAGGCGTGTTCCCAGACGTCCAGGCCCAGCACCGGCCAGCGACCCTCCATGATCGGGCTGTCCTGGTTGAGGGTGTTCTCCACCGTCAGGGTGCCCTCCGGGGTAACGCTCAGCCAGGCCCAGCCGCTGCCGAAACGGCCCAGTGCCGCCTTGGTGAAGGCCTCCTTGAAGGCGTCGAAGCCGCCCAGTTCGCTGGCGATGGCCTCGGCCACCTTGCCGTGGGGCTGACCGCCGCCGTCGGGCGACATCATCTGCCAGAACATGGAGTGGTTGGCGTGACCGCCGCCGTTGTTGATCACGGCCTGGCGATGGCTCTCCGGGACGTGGTCGAGGTTCGCGATCAGCTCCTCGACGTGCACCTCCTCGAGGCCGGTCCCCTCGAGGGCGGCGTTGAGGTTGTTGACGTAGGTCTGATGGTGACGGGAGTGGTGGATCTCCATGGTCAGCGCATCGACGTGCGGTTCCAGGGCGTCGTAGGCGTAGGGAAGATCAGGAAGGGTATGCGGCATGTGACTTCCTCCTAGCGGGTATCCGTGGGGCCCTCGCCCCGATGCACCTCACAGGATGGCAGAGAAGCACACTTGTTGCTAATAATTCTCGTTATCTCTTTAAAAGCTCTCGTTAATCAAGGAGGTGCTCCCTATATGGCCGACCTACGACAAGGCCGGCCCACGAGGGGCCGGCCTTGAAAGAGCGAACGGGGCACCAGGCGCGAGTGCGCCTAGAGCTTCTGCTCCAACTCCGGCAGGACGTCGAACAGGTCGCCGACGAGGCCGTAATCCGCGACCTGGAAGATCGGCGCCTCCTCGTCCTTGTTGATGGCGACGATCACCTTGGAGTCCTTCATGCCCGCCAGGTGCTGGATGGCACCCGAGATACCCACGGCGATGTAGAGCTCAGGGGCGACGATCTTGCCGGTCTGGCCGACCTGCATGTCGTTGGGCACGAAGCCGGCGTCGACCGCGGCGCGCGAGGCGCCGATGGCGGCACCCAGCTTGTCGGCGATGCCGTCAAGCAGCTTGAAGTTCTCGCCGTTGCCCATGCCGCGCCCGCCGGAGACGACCACCTTGGCGGCGCCCAGCTCGGGACGGTCGCTCTCGGCGAGCTGCTCGCCGACGAAGCTGGACTGGGCGTTGTCGACCACGGTCTCCACCGCCTCGATGGCGGCGCTGCCGCTCTCGCCCACCGCGTCGAAGGCGGTGGCGCGCACGGTGATCACCTTCAGGGCGTCGTCGCTCTGCACGGTGGCGATGGCGTTGCCGGCGTAGATCGGCCGCTTGAAGGTGTCGGCACTCTCCACCGCGATGATCTCGGAGAGCTGCGCCACGTCCTTCAGCGCGGCCAGGCGCGGCAGCACGTTCTTGCCGGTGGTGGAGCCCACCGCCAGCACGTGGGAGTAGTCGTCGGCGAGCTCGGCCAGCAGCGCGCCCATGGGCTCGGCGAGCTGGTGGGCGTAGACGGCGTGATCGGCGACGCGGACGCGGCTCACGCCGTCGAGCTTGGCGGCCGCCTCGGCGATGGCGGAGACGCCTTCGCCGGCCACCAGGACGTCGATGTCGCCACCGATCTCTTTCGCCGCGGCGACCACGTGGGCGGTAGCGCCGGCCAGGGCGCCATCATGGTGTTCGGCCAGGACGAGAATGCTCATGAGATCACCTTGGCTTCGTTCTTGAGTTTGTCCACGAGCTCATCGACGGAGCCCACCTTGACGCCGCCCTGGCGCTCGGCCGGCGGCTCGACCTTGACCAGCTTGACCCTGGAGGCCACCTCGATGCCGAGGTCCGCCGGGGTCTTGACGTCCATCGGCTTCTTCTTGGCCTTCATGATGTCGGGCAGCTTGGCATAGCGCGGCTCGTTCAGGCGCAGGTCGGTGGTGACGATCGCCGGCAGGGTCAGCTCGACGGTCTGCAGGCCGCCGTCGATCTCGCGGGTCACCTTGGCCGTGTCGCCCTCCACGACCACCTCGGAGGCGAAGGTCCCCTGGGGCAGGCCGGTCAGCGCCGCCAGCATCTGGCCGGTCTGGTTGTTGTCGGTGTCGATGGCCTGCTTGCCGAGGATCGTGAGGCCCGGCTGCTCCTCCTCGACGAGCTTGGCCAGCGCCTTGGCGGCGCCCAGTGACTCGACGCGCTCGTCGGTCTCGACGTGGATGGCACGGTCGGCGCCCAGCGCCAGCGCGGTGCGCAGCTGCTCCTGGGCCGCCTTGGGACCGACGGTGGCGACGACCACCTCGCTGGCCACGCCCTTCTCCTTCAGGCGCACCGCCTCTTCCACGGCGATCTCGCAGAAGGGGTTCATGGCCATCTTGACGTTGGTGAGGTCGACGTCGGACTGGTCCGGCTTGACCCGGATCTTGACGTTGTAGTCGATGACGCGTTTGACCGCGACGAGTACCTTCATAGTGTCCTCGCTTGGTTCACACTGGGAACCTGATGATGGGAGAAGCGGCCTCGACCACCCAAGCGAGCGGGCGGGAAACGCGCCTCCTTGGAACCGGCCGGCATACTCTTATGCGTTTCATGCAAGCGTTTGATAGGCGCTGCAGCGAAAAACGTGCCCAATGTGCCATGCCCGGCGCGGATCAACAATCCCCGTCCGGACAGGGCCAGCCCGGCCCCCTCTCCTGTCGGCCCCTCCCGTGCACCATCGCAGGGGGTGACCCTTTGCCGCTATTATGCCTATCATGAGACATGGCTAGAAGCAAACGACCGTTTTAAATCCTATCGACGTTGGTCGCAT
Source organism: Halomonas sp. THAF5a (assembly GCF_009363755.1). Classification (NCBI taxonomy): domain Bacteria; kingdom Pseudomonadati; phylum Pseudomonadota; class Gammaproteobacteria; order Oceanospirillales; family Halomonadaceae; genus Halomonas; species Halomonas sp. THAF5a. The sequence continues at coordinate 2,490,933 of NZ_CP045417.1, forward strand.
CCGCAGACCGCGTCCGCGGGGACAGAAGGAGAAGAGCAGGTGGAAGAACAAGTCGAACGCGATTCCATGGACTTCGATGTGGTCATCGTCGGTGCCGGTCCCTCGGGCCTCTCGGCGGCGTCGCGCCTGATGCAGCAGGCGGGCGAGGCCGGCCAGGAGCTGACGGTGTGCGTGGTGGAGAAGGGCTCCGAGGTGGGCGCCCACATCCTCTCCGGGGCGGTCTTCGAGCCCCGCGCCCTCAACGAGCTGTTTCCCGACTGGGAAGAGCGCGGCGCGCCGCTGACCACCCCGGCGACTCGTGACGAGCTCTATCTGCTCAAGGACGCCGAGAAGGCCCAGAAACTGCCCAACGCCCTGGTGCCCAAGACCATGCACAACACCGGCGGCCAGAACCATGATAAAGAGTCGACCCGCTACGTGATCAGCGCCGGCAACCTCTGCCGCTGGCTCGGCGAGCAGGCCGAGGCGCTGGGCGTGGAGATCTTCCCCGGCTTCGCCGCCCAGGAGGCGATCGTCGAGGAGGGCGTGGTCAAGGGCATCCTCGTCGGCGACATGGGCGTGGGCGCCGACGGCCAGCCCAAGGACGGCCACATGCCGGGCATGGAGCTGCGCGCCAAGTACACCCTCTTCGCCGAGGGCGCCCGCGGCCACCTGGGCAAGCGGCTGATCCGCGACTTCGACCTCGACGCGGGCAAGGACCCCCAGCACTACGGCATCGGCCTGAAGGAGCTGTGGGACGTCCCCGCCGAGCAGCACGAACCGGGCCTGGTGCTGCACGGCTCCGGCTGGCCGCTGGACAAGCAGACCCACGGCGGCTGGTTCCTCTATCACGCCGAGAACCAGCAGGTGGTGGTCGGCCTGATCCTGGACCTCTCCTACCAGAACCCCTGGCTCTCGCCCTTCGACGAGTTCCAGCGCATGAAGCACCATCCGGTGCTCAAGGCGCACCTCGAGGGGGGCAAGCGGGTGGCCTACGGCGCCCGGGCCATCGCCAAGGGCGGCCTCAACTGCCTGCCGAAGATGACCTTCCCCGGGGGCCTGTTGATCGGCTGCGACGCCGGCACCCTGAACTTCGCCAAGATCAAGGGCCTGCACACCGCCATGAAGTCCGGGCTGGTGGCCGCCGAGGCGGTCTTCGAGGCGCTCCAGCAGGGTGACGAGGGCGGACGCGAACTCGCCGCCTTCACCGAGAAGTGGGAGGCGAGCTGGGCCTATCAGGAGCTCGACGAGAGCCGCAGCTTCGGCCCGGCGATCCACAAGTACGGCACCGTCGGCGGCGGCGCCTACAACTTCCTCGACCAGCTCCTCGGCGGCAAGCTGCCCAACGTCCACGACACCACGCCGGACCACGCGACGCTCAAGCCGGCGGCCGAGTGCGAGAAGATCGACTACCCCAAGCCCGACGGCAAGCTCTCCTTCGACAAGCCCTCCTCGGTGTTCCTGTCAAACACCAACCACGAGGAGGACCAGCCCTGCCACCTGAAGCTGGCCGACCCGGAGCTGCCGATCCGCGACAACCTGCCCACCTACGCCGAGCCGGCGAGCCGCTACTGCCCGGCCGGGGTCTACGAGGTGGTCGAGGCCGACGACGGCACGCCGAAGTTCCAGATCAACTTCCAGAACTGCGTGCACTGCAAGACCTGCGACATCAAGGACCCCGCCCAGAACATCACCTGGGTGGCGCCGGAGGGGGGCGGCGGGCCCAATTACCCGAACATGTAACGTAACGCCAATACGGCACGAGTGAAGCGGCCCCGCCATTGGCGGGGCCGCTTCACGTTGCGGGGGTGGTCGAGCGTTCGCGTCGCGTCAGTCGCCGGTGGCGACGGGGCGCGCGGGGTCCGTGATCCACTCGCTCCAGGAACCGACGAAGAGCCTCGGCAGCGTCCGGCCGGCCACGGCGTAGGCCAGCACGTTGTGGCAGGCGGTGACCCCCGACCCGCAGTAGGCGATCAGCGCGTCGGCCTCGGGCAGCTCCCGGGCCAGCGCCTCGGCGCGCTTGAAGTGGCCGCCGGCGTCGAGGTTGTCGGCGCTGGGGCGACACACCGCGCCGGGAATATGGCCGGCCACCGGATCCACGGGCTCGGCCTCGCCGCGAAAGCGCTCCCGGATGCGGGCGTCGACCGTCAGGGCCTGGGTGGCGGCGACCTCGTCGACCCCGGCGAGCGCCGCGTCGCGGTAGGTCGGTCGCCAGCGCGACGGCGCCGGCAGGCCGTCCGGGTCGCCATCCTCGCGAAGCGCGCCTCCCGCCGCCAGCCAGGCCTTCACCCCGCCGTCGAGCAGGCGCACGTCGGGATGCCCCGCCCAGCAGGCGAGCATCCACCAGGCCCGCGCCGCCGCGAGCTGCCCGCCCATGTCGTCGTAGACCACGACCGGCTGGTCCGGCGTGATGCCCAGGCGCTGCAGCACCGCGGTGAAGGCCTCGGGGGCGGGCAGCGGATGCCGGCCGCCCGCCCCCGGCGCGGCGGCCAGGTCGCGATCGAGATCGAGGTGGTAGCTGCCCGGCAGGTGCGCCTCGATCCACAGCCGGCGACCGGCGTCGGGCTCGCCCAGGCGGGCGCGGCAGTCCAGCAGGCGAGGCGGTTGGGGGCCCTCGAGGGCCTCGACCAGGGTGGCGGCCGAGATCAGCGGCTCGGTCATGCGTCGGCTCCGTCCAGCAGTTCGATGGGGGCGCGGCAGGCGATCAAGCGGCGCCGGCCGGCCGTGCGGAAGCGTACCTCGATCACCGGGTTGTCGGGATCGCCCTCGACCACGTCGATCTGCCCCTCGCCGAAGACCGCATGGCGCAGGGCCTGGCCGACCCGGAACTGACCCGGGGCGAGGCGTCCCGGCGCGGGCGCCTCCGGCTGCGCCGGCGCGAGCGGCAGCGGGCGGCCCAGCGCCGTCAGGTAGCGCCCCACGAGCGCGGGGTCGGACACCGCCAGCGGGGCGCCCTCCTCCTTCTCCCCGGCGTCGGCCAGCCGCCGGGCGACGCGCTCGCCGTCCTGCCAGGCAGATTCGCCGATGAAGCGGCTGGGGCGGTGCTCGCCGCCGTCGTGGAGCAGCACCAGGCGCTCCCGGGCCCGGGTGATGGCCACGTAGAAGAGGCGTCGCTCCTCCTCCAGCCTCGCCGGCGTCAGCGGGTTGTCGCGGGTGTAGTGGGGGAAGTCCTCCTCGTTGGTGCCGGCCAGCAGCACCAGCGGCCACTCGAGCCCCTTGGCCCCGTGCACGGTGGTGACCAGCACGCCGTCCTGGCGGTTCTCGACCGGGCGGCACAAGAGCTCGATGAAGGCGGCGGTGTCGTGGCCGAGCTCCCGGGCCTGCTCGACCAGCACGTCGAGCAGGCGCACGTCCTCCTCGCCCTTGTCGCGGCGCGCGGCGGCCCGCTTGAGGACCTTCTCGGCCTCCACCGCCTCGATCACGTGCTCGAGCAGGCGGGCGGGCGGCCAGCCCACGCGCCGCGGCAGCTCGCAGAGCAGCGCCCAGCGCCGCTTGAGGGTGCGCCGCTGGTGGGGCTTGAGCCCCGCCAGCAGGGGATCGTGACGCTCGGGCCAGCGCTGGGTCTCGGCCAGCCGGGAGGCCAGGGCGGCGATCCGCTCCCGGGCCACGAAGGTGGTCGGCTGGGCGAGCAGCAGGGCGAGGTGCCCCGGGTCCTCGAGCAGCCGGGGCTCCAGGGCCAGGCGCAGGTAGCCCGCCAGGGCCTCCACCAGCGGCAGGCGGAAGACGAAGCGATCCTCCCGGGCCAGCCGGAAGGGGATGCCCTCGCGCAGCAGCGCCAGCTGCAGCGGCACCGAGAGCGCCCAGCTGCGTACCAGCAGGCAGGCCTCGTCGAGGCCCCGCCCCTGGCGCTGCCAGCCGGCGAGCTCGTCGAGCAGCGCCGAGCCGCCCTGCCCCACCGCCAGTCCGGTGTGCGGGTTACCGGGGGCGGCCAGGCAGAGCTGGTCGGGGCGCCGGCGGTTGGCGGCGATGGCATGGTTGGCGGTCAGCGCCAGGGCGTGACCGTGGCGGAAGGTGGTGGAGAGCGGATAGTCCCGGGCCGCGCCGAAGGTGGCGGTGAAGTTCTCCAGCATGGTGTCGGGGTGGGCGCCGCGCCACTCGTAGATGCACTGGTTGGCATCGCCCACCGCCATCACCTCGGCCTCGCGCCCGGCAAGCAGCGCCAGCAGGCGCTGCTGGGCGGTGTTGATGTCCTGGTACTCGTCGATCACCACGTGATCGAGGAAGCCCTGCACTCGGCGCCGGAGCGCCGCGTCGGCCTCCAGCGCCCGCAGCGGCCGGTAGAGCAGGTCGGCGAAGGTCATCAGCCTCTGCTCGGCCAGCAGACGCTCGGCGTGCTCGAAGGCGGCCACGAAGTGGCCGGTCTCCTCGCCGAAGTCCAGCCGCGCGTGCAGGTCGGCGGGCGACGCCATCTCGGCCTTCACCAGGCCGCAGAAGTGGGCCAGCGCCTCGAGGCGCTCGGCGTCCAGCGCCGTCTCGCTGGCCTCGGGCTCCTCGGCGAGCGCCGCCTGGGTCGCCTGGCGCAGCAGCCGCTCGAGCTGCCAGTCGGCGGTGAGCAGCTGGCGAGGCGCCAGCGCCCCCCAGCGGGTCAGGCTGGCGGAGAGCCGGTGGCCCAGCGAATGGAAGGTGCGCACGTCGGGCAGCGCCTGGCCGGGCGGCGCCATGGCGGCGAGCCGCGCCTGGAAGTCCTCCCGGGCCGAGCGGTTGAACATCAGCACGAGGATCCGCCCCGGGGGCACGCCGCGCGCCAGCAGGTGCAGCACCCGGGCGACCATGGTGGTGGTCTTGCCGGCCCCCGCCACGGCCGCGACCCGGGCGTGGCCGCGCTCGTGGGCGACCACCGCCTGCTGCTCGGCGGTCAGCGACGGGCTCGCGGCGACACGCTCGCTCATGAGCCCTCGCCGTCCCCGCGCTCGGCGGCCTCGAGCCGGCCCAGCGGCTGCCAGACGCCGCCGCTGGTCAGGCCCAGCTCAAGGTCGCCCCGCTCGCCCTCGCGGCTCTCGGCGCCCTCCACCAGGCGGTAGTAGACGTTGCGCCCCAGCCGGGCGGAGAGGCCGAAGCGGATCGGCACCTCGGGAATCGTCTCGCCGGTCGGCGTCTCGCTGAGGACCAGCCGGCAAGCCTCATCCAGGCGCACGCGGTCGCCGACGTTGGTGGTGAGCCACCAGTCGCCGTCGCCGTCGGGCTCGGCGTCGACGACCAGGAAGGGACGATCCTCGACCCGGATGCGCTGCATCTCCGCCGGGGTCACGAGCCAGTAGTCGCCGTCCGCCTCGCGACGCAGGATGGTCGACAGCAGCCGCACCAGCCGTGGCCGCGCGATGGCGCTGCCCTCGTGGAGCCAGCGCCCGTCGGCGGCGATGGTGAGGTCCATCTCGCCGCGCTGCGCGGGGTGCCAGCGATCCACGGGGGGAATCTCGCCGTGGGGCTCGATCTGCGCCAGGAGGGGGTCGAGGGTCATGGCAGCGGCCTCTATCGGTGGCGTTTCGGCCTAGACCAGCCCGGCGCGGGAGAGGGCGTCGCGCACGCCCGACGGGGCTTCGGGGGCCGCCGCGCGGAACAGGTGGTAGAAGTTGGCGGTGGTCTGGGCGCCGACCTCCTCGACGCTGATGCCCCGGGCCTGGGCGATGCACTCGGCGACCTCGACCACCCAGGCCGGCTCGTTGGGCTTGCCGCGGTGCGGCACCGGGGCCAGGTAGGGGCTGTCGGTCTCGATCAGGAGCCGGTCCAGCGGCACCCGCCGCGCCACCTCGCGCAGCGACTCGGCGTTGCGGAAGGTGACGATGCCGGAGAGCGAGATGTAGAAGCCGTGGCGCACCGCCTCCCGGGCCATGTCCAGATCCTCGGTGAAGCAGTGCAGCACCCCGCCCACCGCTGGGTCGACGTGCTCGCGGATCAGCGCCAGGGTGTCCTCGGGGGCCTCGCGAGTGTGAATGATCACCGGCAGCTCGAGCTCGCGGGCGGCGATCAGCTGGCGGCGGAAGCGCTCGAGCTGCACCTCCCGGGCGGGCACCGACTCGGGGGACCTGTCGAGGTAGTGGTAGTCCAGGCCGCACTCGCCGATGGCCACGGCGCCGTAGCGCTCGGCCGCCTCGGTGATCGCCGCCACGTCGGGCTCCGCCTCGAGGGTCTGCAGGGGGTGGATGCCGGCCGAGATCACCACGTCGTCATGGGCGCGGCTGATCTCGGCCAGGGCCGGCACGTCGTCCAGGGTCACGGCGATGGCCAGGAACTGGCGCACGTCCCGCGCGCGGGCGGCCTCGAGGGCGGCGGCGAGGTCACCATCGTGGCTGGCGGGGTCGAGGCGATCGAGGTGGCAGTGGGAGTCGACGAACATGCAGGAGAATTCCGGAATCGCAGAGTGGGTTCAGACGCGTGAGGGCCGGCGCGCGGCCGGGCCCGTCGCTCAGAGGGTGTAGGTCGGGGCGCCCTTGTCCAGCTGGCCGGCCAGCAGCGTCTCGATGCGGTCGCGCACGGCCTGGTCGTCGGGGCTGAAGTGGATGCCGATACCGGGGACCCGGCGGCCGGCCACGCCCTCGGGCGAGACCCATACCACCTGGCCGGTGACCGGCACGCGCTCCTCGTCGCCGGGCAGCATGAGCAGCAGGAAGACCTCCTGGCCCAGCGCGTAGCGCTCGCGGGTGGGGACGAAGATGCCGCCGCGCTCGAGCACCGGCATGTAGGCCGAGAGCAGGGTCGGGACATCCTGGATGGTCAGCGAAAGCGCCTTCTGTGCGGCCATGGTCTCTCCCTATGCGAAGCGTCGGCGACGCGCGGCGTCTCAGGAACGCAGCAGCGTGGCCCAGCGTACCAGCCAGGCCTCGAGGGTCAGCTGGGGGTTGGGGTTGCCGCCCTCGGCCAGCAGGCGTCGCTGCTCGCGGGCGTAGTCCAGCAGGCGGAACCAGTCGCGGACCCGGGCGTTCTTGACCGCCTGGCGATAGAGCACCAGCAGGTCGGGGTTGCGCAGCTCGGCGGTATCGCCGGAGAGCCCCAGACGGATCAGGTCCTCGAGCCAGATGATACCGTACCACAGGATGGCGTCGATGGACTGGCGATCCAGCCGGGCCGCCTCGGCCACCGGCTCGCCACCGCGCATCAGCGCCTCGAAGGTCTCGACCAGCTGCTGGCGCAGCGCCCGGGCGCTCGGTTCGGCGAGCTCCAGGGCGCGCAGCGGCAGTCCGCCCGCGGCCCGATACCAGAAGTGGGCCTCCTCCTCGCCCCCCAGCTGCTCGGTCAGCCAGGGCCGGCAGTCGGCCTCGGCGGGCACGGGCAGGCTCCAGTGCTGGCAGCGTGAGCGGATGGTCGGCAGCAGCCGCGAGGGGATGTCGGAGAGCAGCACGAAGAGGGTGCGCCCGCCCGGCTCCTCGAGGCTCTTGAGCAGCGCGTTGGAGGCCGCCACGTTCATCGCCTCGGCCGGGGCGATGGTGATCACCCGGTAGCCGCCCTGCTGGGCGGTCTGGGCGACGAAGGCGTTGACCTCGCGCACCGGGCCGATGCGGATCAGCCGCTTGCCCTCCTCCGGCGCCACCCGCAGCAGGTCGGGGTGGTAGCCCGAGGCGAGCATGTGGCAGGAATGGCAGCGGCCGCAGGCGGTCTCGCCGGGCGAGGCGCAGAGGGTGCGGGCCACCAGCGCCTCGGCCAGGGAGTGCTTGCCGATGCCGTGCCCGCCCGAGATCAGCAGGGCGTGGGGCAGCCGCCCGGCGTCGGCCAGCCGGACGAGCTCGCGCCAGCGCGGCATCAGCCAGGGCAGCGGCCGCGGTACCTCGACGACGCTCATCGCCATGCCGCCACCCGCGCGTCCAGGCAAGCCAGCAGCTCGGCCTTGACCTCGTCGAGACCGGCCCCGGCATCGATCACCGCCACCCGCTCGGGGGCGGCCTCGGCGCGGGCGAGGTAGGCGCGGCGCACCGCCTCGAAGAAGTCGCTGCGCTCGCGCTCGAAGCGGTCGCGCTGCTCGCCCTGCCCCGCGAGGCGACCCTCCAGGCGCCGCTGGGCGGCCTCCATGGACATGTCCAGCAGCAGGGTCAGGTCGGGCTGGAGCCCCTGCTGGACGAAGGCCTCGAGCTCGGCGATGCGCGCGGCGTCGAGGCCGCGCCCGCCGCCCTGGTAGGCGTAGGTGGCATCGGTGAAGCGGTCGCAGACCACCCAGGCGCCGCGGGCCAGCGCCGGCTCGATCACCCGCGCCAGGTGCTGGGCGCGAGCGGCGAAGACCAGCAGCAGCTCGGCGTCCGGGTCGAGGGGCTCCTCCTCGATGGGGTCCAGCAGCAGGCGGCGGATGTCCTCCGCCCGAGGGGTGCCGCCGGGCTCGCGGGTCGCCACCACCTCGTGCCCGTGGGCCCGCAGGTGATCGACCACCAGGGCGAGGTTGGTGGACTTGCCCACTCCCTCGCCGCCTTCCAGGGTGATGAATCGTCCGCGCTCGGTCATGTGGGAGGCCGCTCCATGGTCAGCGATTGCGGATATACCGGTTCACCGCGTTGTTGTGCTCGCGCAGGGTGCGCGAGAAGTGGTGGGTGCCGTCGCCGCGGGCGACGAAATAGAGCGTCTCGCCCTCGGCCGGCTGCACTGCGGCCTCCAGGGCGGCGCGCCCCGGCAGGGCGATCGGCGTCGGCGGCAGCCCATCGATCACATAGGTATTGTAGGGCGTCGGCTCGCGCAGGTCGGCCCGGGTGATGTTGCCCGCGTAGCGCTCGCCCATGCCGTAGATGACGGTGGGATCGGTCTGCAGGCGCATGCCGCGCTCCAGGCGACGCTTGAACACGCCGGCGATCTCGGGCCGCTCCTCGGGCGCGCCGGTCTCACGCTCGATCAGCGAGGCCATGATCAGCGCCTGGTAGGCGCTCTCCAGCGGCAGGTCCTCGTCGCGCCCTTCCCAGACGCTCTCGAGAGTGCTCTCCATGCGCTCGAGGGCCTGACGCAGGATCTCCAGGTCGCTGAGCCCCTTGTGATAGCGGTAGGTATCCGGGAAGAACCAGCCCTCGGGATGGCGCTCCTCCCGGTCGAGCAGCGCCATCACCTCGGCGTCGCTGAGCCCTTCGGTACGGTGCGCGAGTTTGGGCGCCTCGTCGAGGGCCTCGCGCATCTGGGCGAAGGTCCAGCCCTCGGGGATGGTCAGCGAATAGGTGACCACCTCGTGACTGCCCAGCAGCGTTAGCAGCTCGCGGCCGCTCATCCCCGGCTCGAGGCGATACTCGCCGGGGCGCAGGTCGGGCAGGCTCTCGGGCTCCAGGCGTGCCAGCAGGCGAAAGGCCCAGACCTCCTCGAGGATGCCGCGCTCGGCCAGTTCTCCGACCACGCGATGGTAGCCGGCGCCGGCCGGCACCTCGTAGAGCGTCTCCGCCTCGAGGGCGATGGGCGCCTCGAGGCGCGACTGCCAGTAGCGGTGGCCGGCGAACAGCGCCAGGCCCGCCAGCAGGGCCAGCACCAGCAGGATCTTCAGCAGACGCAGCATGCGTGTCCTCGTTTCGTCATCACGACGCTTCGTTCATGGGGTAATAGCGGGGTAGCCCAGCGCCTCGTGGGCCAGGGCCTGCAGGGGGCGATGGAGCGCCCCGACGCGCCAGTGCTTCAAGGGGTTGCCCTCGGCATCGTCGAGCCGCGCCACCGGCCAGAGCCCCTGCAGGGAGTTGCCGAGCCACAGCGCCTCGACCCGCTCCAGCGCCTCGGGCGCGGCGTCGACCTCCCGGATCGGCGCGCGCTCGCGCAGCGCCGCGCGCAGGGTGCCGGCCACGCCGCAGCGGTCGAGCCGGGGCGTCTCGAGGACGCCGTCGCGCTGCCAGAAGAGGTTCATGCAGGTGGCCTCCACCAGCCGCCCCTCGCCGTCGCTGAGCAGGCCCTCGGCCGTGCCGGCGTCCGTCCACTCGGCGCGGGCCAGGACGTTCTCGAGGCGGTTGAGGTGCTTGAGGCCGGCGAGCAGGGGCTGGGTGCCGAGCCGCAGCCGGCAAAGGCGCACCCTCACGCCCTCGCGCCAGCGCTCGGCGTCGGGCGCGAACGGCGCGAGGCGCCAGCGCAGCCGGGGGGCCGGCGTCGCCGGAGGGGCGTAGCCTCGACCGCCGCTGCCGCGGGTCAGGATCAGCTTGAGCACCGAGAGGCCCTCGCCGGCCTCGCCCAGGGGCGCCTCCAGCGCCTCCCGGGCGGGCATGGGCAGGCCCAGCACCCGGCAGCCCCGGGCGAGGCGGGCCAGGTGCTGCTCCCACAGCTGGGGGACGCCGTTGCGCACCAGCACGGTCTCGAAGAGACCGTCGCCATAGGCGACGCCGCGATCCTCCAGCGGCCAGTCGCTGATCGCCGCCTCCGTCGTCACGCCGCGCCTCCCGGGGTCACACCTTGCTGAAGATCAGCGTGCCGTTGGTGCCGCCGAAGCCGAAGGAGTTCGACAGGCTGACGTCGATCTTCATCTCGCGCGCGGTATGCGGCACGTAGTCGAGCCGGCAGCCCTCCTGGGGGTTGTCCAGGTTGATGGTCGGCGGCGCGACCTGGTCACGGATCGCCAGGATGCTGAACACCGCCTCCACGGCGCCGGCCGCGCCCAGCAGGTGGCCGATCATCGACTTGGTGGAGCTGACCGCCACCGAGCTGGCGGCGTCACCCATCACCTTCTCGACGGCCCGGCTCTCGGCCAGGTCACCGGCCGCGGTCGAGGTGCCGTGGGCATTGATGTAGTCGACCGCAGAGGGGTCGATGCCGGCATCCTGGATGGCGTTGCTCATCGAGCGGGCCGCGCCGCGGCCGTCTTCCGGCGGCGCCGTCATGTGGTAGGCGTCGTCGCTCATGCCGAAGCCGGTGAGCTCGGCGTAGATGGTCGCCCCGCGGGCCTTGGCCTGCTCGTACTCCTCGAGCACGATCACCCCGGCGCCGTCGGAGAGCACGAAGCCATCACGGTCGCGGTCCCAGGGGCGGCTCGCCGCCGCGGGATCGTCGTTACGCGTGGACAGCGCCCGGGCCGCCGAGAAGCCACCGAGGCCCAGCGGGGTGGTCGCCATCTCGGCGCCACCGCAGACCATCACGTCGGCGTCGCCGTAGGCGATGGTGCGCGCGCTGTAGCCGATGTTGTGGGTCCCGGTGGTGCAGGCGGTGGTGATCGCGATGTTGGGACCGCGGAAACCGTGCTGGATCGCCAGGTTGCCGGAGATCATGTTGATGATCGACCCCGGCACGAAGAACGGCGAGATCCGGCGCGCCCCGCCCTTGTTGAGGGCATTGTGGTTGTGCTCGATCATCGGCAGGCCGCCGATGCCCGAGCCGATCGCCACCCCGATGCGATCGGCATTCTCGTCGGTGCACTCGATCCCGGCATCGGCGATCGCCTGGCCGCCCGCCGCCATCCCGTACTGGATGAACAGGTCCATCTTGCGGGCGTCCTTGGGATTGAGATAGGGACTGATGTCGAAGTCCTTCACCGACCCGCCGAAGCGCGTATTGAAGGCGCTGACATCGAAGTGGTCGATGGGAGTGACACCGCTCTTGCCGGCCAGGATATTGGACCAGCTCTCCTTGACGGTATTTCCCACCGGCGTGACCAGACCGAGCCCGGTCACCACAACCCTTCTACGAGCCATCAGCTTTCCTCCAGACAACCTTGGTGACACGACCCCCTCGCGGGATCGTCATTGCGCGCATTATACCCGAGTCTCCCCGTCCTGTGCGGGCTCGACGAGTGCCCGGCGCGCATAGCACGAGAGCCGTCCTGCGACGGCAGGACGGCTCTCCTCGGGGCAACGCCCCGGACGCTTCAGTCAGCGGTATCGACCGCCACCTTACTGGTGGGCGTTGACGTAGTCGATGGCTTCCTGAACGGTGGTGATCTTCTCGGCTTCCTCGTCGGGAATCTCGGTGTCGAATTCTTCTTCGAGCGCCATCACCAGCTCGACGGTGTCCAGGGAATCCGCGCCGAGGTCTTCGGTGAAGGAAGAGGAGTTCTGGATGTCTTCTTCCTTGACGTTCAGACGCTCAGCCACAACCTTCTTAACGCGCTCTTCGATGGTGCTCATTATGACTACTCCAGTCGTTCAGATTGGCCGTTCGGAAACCAGCCGTTAAAGATCCAGATCCGCTAGCCGGAAGCTGCGGGGTAGTTTATAGACGCCCCGGGGTCGGCGCAACCGCCTCCCTCCGATGGCCTCAACGCATGTTCATGCCGCCGTTGACATGCAGGGTTTCGCCAGTGATGTAGCCAGCGGACTCGCCGGTCAGGAAGCCCACCGCGGCCGCGATCTCCTCGGGATCACCGAGGCGCGACAGGGGAATCTGGCCGAGCAGCATCTTGTGCTGCTCCTCGGGCAGCGCCTCGGTCATGTCGGTGGCGATGAAGCCCGGCGCCACCGCATTGACGGTGATGGCGCGCGAGGCGACTTCCCTCGCCAGCGCCCGGGTGAACCCCTCCATCCCCGCCTTGGCGGCGGCATAGTTGGTCTGCCCCAGGTTGCCCATGGTGGCCACCACCGAGCTGATCGAGACGACGCGCCCGAAGCGCGCGCGGGTCATGCCGCGCAGGCAGGCCTTGCTGACGCGATAGACGGACTTGAGATTGGTGTCGATCACCGAATCCCACTCGTCCTCCTTCATGCGCATCAGCAGGTTGTCGCGGGTGATGCCGGCGTTGTTGACGAGGATGGTCGGCGCGCCGAACTCCTCGGTAATCGCCTTGATCAACCCGTCGACACTGGCCTGGTCGGTGACGTCCAGCTTGCGGCCGCCCCCCTCGATGCCCGCCGCGGCAAGATCGGCATCGATCCGCTCGGCGCCGGCATCGCTGGTGGCGGTGCCGATCACGATGCGACCCTGGCGCCCCAGCTCGTGGGCGGTGGCGCGGCCGATGCCGCGACTGGCCCCGGTGATCAGGGCGACTCTACGCTCGGTTGTCATGGTCTCTTCCATCTGCGTCCTGAGGATGAATCAGCCGTTGGCCGTCGGCGACTGGCCGGCGGCTTCCCTGGCCAGTTCGAGGGCAGCGGCGAGGCTGTCCGGGTCGTTGACCGCCAGCCCCTTGCTGCCCCGTGCGATGCGCTTGTTGAGGCCGGTGAGCACCTTGCCGGGACCGCACTCGATGAACACCTCGGCGCCCTGGCCGGTCATGGCCTCGATGCAGGAGGTCCAGCGCACCGGCTGATAGAGCTGCTCGATCAGCCGCGTGCGCAGGGTCTCCACGTCGGCGTGCGCCTGGGCGTCCACGTTCTGGTAGACCGTGTAGCGCGGCGCGCGCAGCTCGATCGCCTCCATGGCCGCGGCCAGCCGCTCGGCGGCCGGGCGCATCAGCGCGCAGTGGGACGGCACCGACACGGGCAGCGGCATGGCGCGCTTCGCCCCGGCCTCCTGGCAGGCCACGATGGCTCGCTCGACCGCCGCCTTGCCGCCGGCGATCACCACCTGACCGGGGGCATTGTAGTTGACCGCGGCGACCACGTCGCCGTCCGCGGCGCTGGCGCAGGCCTGCTCGACGGCGGCGTCGTCCAGGCCGAGGATCGCCGCCATGGCGCCCTCGCCCACCGGCACGGCTTCCTGCATCGCCTCGCCGCGCAGCTTCACCAGCCGTACGCCCTCGGCGAAGGTCAGGGCCCCGGCACACACCAGGGCGCTGTACTCGCCCAGGCTATGGCCGGCCATGGCCACGGGCCTCGGGCCTTCCAGCTCCTGCCAGACGCGCCAGATCGAGACGCTGGCGGTGAGCAGCGCCGGCTGGGTGCAGGCCGTGGCGTTGAGCGCCTCGGCCGGCCCCTCCTGAACCACCTGCCAGAGGTCATACCCCAGGGCGTCGGAGGCCTCCTCGAAGGTGGTGCGTACCACGCTGTAGCGCTCCGCCAGCTCGCGCAGCATGCCGATCTGCTGCGAGCCCTGCCCGGGAAAGATGAGGGCAAGGGATTGTGTCATGTCGATCACCTTTGCGCTTGTTGACTGTCGTCGATGCCGGACGCACCCGGCAGGATCGGACCCTGGGGTCCGGATCCGCTCTCGACTCGACCGACGGCGGCCGAGTCGAGAGCGGACCGTCGATGGTTCAGTTCTGCGGCCAGCCGGCTCGGCAGGTCGTGGCTCACTTCGCTGGCGGCCCGCTGGACCGCGAAGCGAAAGCCCGTGGCGTCGGCAGCGCCATGGCTCTTGATCACGATCCCGGCGAGACCCAGCAGGCTGGCCCCATTGTAGCGGACGGGGTCGAGCTCGCCCCTCAGGCGCTTGAGTGCCGGCCGGGCCAGTAGCCCCACCAGGCGACTGCTCCAGTGGGCCTCGAAGGTCGCCTGTACCCGCTCCACCAGCAGGCGCGCCAGGCCCTCGCTGGCCTTGAGCACCGCGTTGCCGACGAAGCCGTCGCAGACCACCACGTCGGCGGCACCGCTGAAGACCCCGTCGCCCTCGACGTAGCCGAGATAGCGGATGCCCGGGTACTGCCGCAACCAGGCATCGGCCTCGCGCACGCTGGCAGTCCCCTTGGTGCCCTCGACGCCGACATTGAGCAGCGCCACCCGAGGCGCGACCAGGCCATCCACACGGCGAGCCATGACCTCCCCCATCAGGGCGAAGTCGACCAGGCGCGCGGCGCTCGCCTCGACGTTGGCCCCCAGGTCGAGCAGGTAGCAGCGCCCCCGGTCCCGGGTGGGGATGGCGGTGCTGATCGCCGGCCGGGGAATGCCCGCCACCGTGCCCAGGGCACGCCGCGCCAGGGCCATCAGGGCACCCGTGTTGCCGGCACTGACGCCGGCCACGGCCTCGCCCCGGGCGACGCTGGCAAGCATTTCGGCCATGCTGGTGCCGGCGCCGTGGCGCAGCGCCTCGCTGGGCGCCTGCGCCTGCTCGATCACCTTCGGCGCGTCGCCGACCCGCAGACGCGACGCCGCCGCGGCCAGCGGCCGCGGCAGGCGGGAGATCTCGTCACGCAGCCGCTCGGCGCGTCCGAACAGCTGGAGCTCGAGATGAGGGTCGGCGCCGACCGCCTGAGCGGCCCCCATCACGACCGGGCGGGGACCGAGGTCCCCGCCCATCGCATCGATGGCGATCCGCACGTCAGCGGCCCACCACTACCACTCGCGTCGCCGTCGTCTTAGACGTCGACGACCTTGCGGCCGCGGTAGAAGCCGTCCGGCGCCACGTGGTGACGCAGGTGGGTGGTCCCGGTTTCCTTGTCCTGAGACAGGGCCGCCGAGGTCAGGGCGTCGTGGCTGCGGCGCATGCCGCGCTTGGAACGAGTCTTGCGGTTCTGTTGAACTGCCATGGGTTGTCACTCCAGAGTGAAACGAGGGTGTATCAGAGTTTGCCCTTGATCTGCCGCAGCACATCGAAAGGGTTCGCCGGGGCGTCGGCCGACGCATCGGTCGCCTCCCCGCTTGTCAGCTGGTCGCGCGAGACCGGACACTCGGCCTCGTCGTGGTAAACCACCTGGGGCAGACTGAGGATGATCTCATCCTCCACCACCGCCAGCAGGTTCAGCTGTTCGTTTTCCACCAGCACCGGCTCATGGGTGCTCGGCAGCTCGGCGGCCAGGGCGTCGCTGGTGACCATCCCCAGCCGGAAGTCGCTCTCGACTCGCTGCGCCATGGGCTGCAGGCAGCGCCGGCAGGGGATCTGCAGTTCGACGTCCAGGTGGCCGCGAATCTCCCGGCGCCCCTGGGGATCGATGCCGAAATCCAGCCACACCTGACCGTCGCCGGACTGGGCGCCGACTTCGTCTTCGAGTCGGGCCAGCTCGGCGAGCGCCACCAGGCCTTCCAGGTGTTCGGCACGGGCCGCGAGCTTGTAGGGCTCGACCCTGCCGGGGAGTCTTGAGGTCAACATAGGCGCGCAATGATAGGCACTCCCCCTGCCCCTGTCAAAGCCACCCCTGCCCCGGGTTACAATGGCCGGCCCGAGCGCTCGACGCCGTCGCGCCCCGCGCCCATTCGCCCCACCGCAGAGGAAGCCTTCATGCCCCGCCTGGTCCTTGCCTCGGGCTCTCGCTGGCGCCGCCAGCTGCTCGACCGACTCGCCCTCCCCTACGCCTGGGAGAGCCCCGACATCGACGAGACGCCGCGCCCGGGGGAAGCGCCCGAGCCCCTGGTCCACCGCCTGTCACTGGCCAAGGCGGAGCGGCTGGCGGCGACCCACCCCGACCACCTGATCATCGGCTCCGACCAGGTGGCGCTGTTCGAGGGCGAGATCCTCGGCAAGCCCGGCGACGAGGCCGCGGCCCGCGCCCAGCTGGCCCGCTTCTCCGGCCGGCGGGTGCGCTTTCTTACCGGCCTGGCGCTGATCGACACCGGACGCGGCCGGCATCGCGTCTGCCATGAGACCTTCGACGTGGTCTTTCGCCACCTGGAGGCGCGGGAGATCGCGACCTACGTGGCCCGGGAACGGCCACTGGACTGTGCCGGCAGCTTCCGCATGGAGGGCCTGGGCATCACGCTCTTCGAGCGCCTCGAGGGTGATGACCCCAACGCCCTGATCGGCCTGCCGCTGATACGGCTCTGCGCGATGCTTCGCGAGGCCGGACTCGACCCGCTGGGCGAGCCGTAAGCGGGAAGCTGGAAGAGAGCATATCGCTCCCCATCGAGTGACCAGGCGCTATCTTCAAGCTTCCCGCCGCGAAGCGGTGCCCTTACAGCGTCAAGCTAGTGAAGCTGATAGCGCACCGGCGCCGCGGACTGGGGCAGCCCCAGCCACTCGGCGGCGACCCGCCCGAACCGGCGGGAGATCCGCTCCAGGGGATCGAGGCGCGGCGTGTAGTCCTTGAGCCGCGCCCCATCGAAGCGACGCGCCAGGGTGTCCAGGCTGCCGAGCTCGTCCACCAGGCCGAGCTCCCTTGCCTGCTCGCCCGTCCAGATCAGACCGCTGAAGAGCCGCTCGTCGTCGGCCAGGCGCCCGCCGCGCCCCGCACGGACGTCGTCGATGAACTGCTGGTGAGTGGTGGCCAGGACCTCCTGCCAGAACTGGCGCTGGGCGCGGGAGACGTCGGAGAAGGGATCGAGGAAGGCCTTGTTCTCCCCGGCGGCGAAGACGCGCCGCTCCACCCCGAGGCGCTCGATCGCCTCCTCGAAGCCGAAGCCGGCGTGGATCACCCCGATCGACCCCACCAGGCTGGCCGGGGCGGCCATGATCTCGTCCGCCGCGGCCGCCACGTAGTAGGCGCCGCTGGCGCCGATATCCTCGACCACCGCGATGATCGGCTTGTCGCCCTGCTCGCGCAGCCGCATCACCGCATCGAAGATGCGCTGGGACTGCACCGGACTGCCGCCGGGGCTGTTGAGGTGGAGCACCACCGCCTCGGCCTGGTCGGCCTTCCAGGCCCGCTCAAGCCCCTCGATGACGCGCTGGGCGCTGGCCGGTGACTCGCTGTCGATCACCCCCTTGACCTCGACGACGCCGAGGTGACGCTCGGCGGGGGCCGAGGCCCCCGGCGCCACGAAGAGCCCATAGAGGGTCGTCGAGAGCGAGGCGAGGATCAGCAGCGCAAAGAAGAAGCGAAAGAAGAGCTTCCAGCGCCGAGCGCGGCGCTGCTCGACGAGCACCCCATCGATCCAGCGGTCCATCATCGCCAGCTGCGCCAGGCGCTGGCGCTCGCGCAGGGTCTCGGCATCCTCGTTGCCGGCCGGCCCGGCCTCGCCCGTCGCGGCACCGTCCGCCCGCTCACGCGCCTGGCGCGCCTGCTCGGGCGTCAGCTCCGGGCCCGTCGTCCAGCGATCGTCTCGCTTGTCGTCATCACTCATGGCATTGCTTCCCTTAAAGGACGGGTCGTTGTCGGGCGGACCGAGGCGGCGCCGGGCGGCCGGCGCCCTAGCCGTGCAGCCAGTCGAAGAGCTCGGGCACGCTCTCGGCGGTGAGCACCGGACGGCTGGCGGCCAGTCGCTCCGGGGCATGCACCCCCCAGGTCACCGCGACACGGTCCATGCCCAGCGCCCGGGCCATCTCCAGGTCGTACTCCGTGTCGCCGACCATCACCGCCTCGCCGACATCGACGCCGAGCTCGGCGAGGAGTTCCTCGAGCATGCGCGGGTGCGGCTTGGAGAGGGTCTCGTCGGCGGTACGACTGGCGTGGAACCAGTGGCCACTGGCGCTCTCGCGAAAGATGCGGTCGAGTCCGCGGCGACTCTTGCCGGTGGCCACCGCCAGCCGCTGTCCGTCCCGGCCGCGCAGCCGGGCGAGTCCCGCCTCGACGCCCGGGTAGAAGCGCATCGGCGTGGCGTCGCCCTCGACGAAGTAGTAGGCGTAGCGGGCCCGGAGCCGCTCGGCCCGCTCGGGATCGATGCCGGGACAGAGCGTGGCGATCGCCTCGGGCAGTCCCAGGCCGATGATGTTGCGCACGGCGCCCGCCTCGAGCTCGCCCCAGCCGGCGTCCCGGGAGGCGGCCTGCATGGAGGCGACGATGCGGGCGATGGAGTCCATCAGGGTGCCATCCCAGTCGAAGATGGCCAGTCGATAACGCATGGGGGCTCCTGTCAGCGAGCGCGGCGCGCCTTGCCGAGCGCCGCCTCGAGGTCGTCGGGGAGCGGCGCCTTGATCTGCACGGGGCGTCCGCTGGTGGGTTCGGGAAAGGTCAGCGAGGCGGCGTGCAGGAAGAGTCGCGACACGCCGAGCCCCGCCGCCAGGCGCTGGCTCTCTCGACTGCCATACTTGTCGTCGCCGAGCAGCGGATGCCCGGCGTGGGCAGCATGCACGCGGATCTGGTGGGTCCGCCCGGTGACCGGCTCGGCCTCGACCAGGGTCACCTTGTCGAAGGTCTCGCGCACCGCGAAGCGGGTGCGGGCCACCTTGCCGGCCGCGTCGACCCGCACCCGCCGCTCGCCGTTGCCGAGCTCGTAGCGGTCGAGCCGGGCGCTAACGAAGTCGCGCCGCGCCGGCCAGCGCCCGGCCACCAGGGCCAGGTACCGCTTGTCCATCTTGTGATGCTTGAGCGACTCGTTGAGGGCGAGCAGCGCCGGGCGCGACTTGGCCAGCAGCAGGCAGCCGGAGGTGTCGCGATCCAGGCGGTGCACCAGCTCGAGGAAGTCGAGGTCCTCGCGCACCTGGCGCAGCGCCTCGATCAGGCCGATCTTGACGCCGCTGCCGCCGTGCACGGCGAGCCCCGAGGGCTTGTTGATCACCAGCCAATCGCGCCCCTCGACCAGCACGCTGCCGGCCAGCAGGTTGCGCAGGTTGTCGCTGACCTCGCGCACCGCCTCGCGAGGCGTGAGGCGCAGCGGCGGGATGCGCACCAGGTCGCCCAGCGCCAGGCGCGTATCCGCCTTGACTCGCTTCTTGTTGACCCGCACCTCGCCCTTGCGCACGATGCGGTAGATCAGCGCGCGCGGCGCTCCTTTCATGCGCGTCAACAGGAAGTTGTCGACCCGCTGGCCGACCTGACCCTCGGTCACTTCCACCCACTGCACGTCGCGCCCTTCGGCCATGCCGCACTCCACTCAAAACCCGCTCGAAAGGCGCATTCTAACGCAGTGCGCGCCATCCTGCGCCAATTGCTGGCCACCCCCGTTACTGGTATATTGCCAGCTCGCCTCAATGGGTCGTGACGACCCGATAGCGCGCCTGCACGACAGACACGCAGGCCGAGGCGAAAAGATCAGGCCGCGAAGATCCTCGCCAATCCGAGGTCCCGCCGCCGACAAGCAAACGATACTACGCCACGCCCGGCTCCGGTCGCGTCCGCTGCGGCACGATCGGAGACCCTGGGATACGTATAACAACGTGCCGGAGGCCGGCGTTGGCGAATCGATGAATGCCAGGTGTTGGCGGTGACCGCAGAACCGGATGGGCGATGACCCACCGTGACATGTCCTGCCACCGCCCCGTACTCAACATGATCATGCCGTGTCGGATCCATTGTGCAAGGATGCTCCGGGGCGGCCGGGCGCTATACCGCATCCGCGACATGCGCTGAGCACAGGCACGCTGCAGCCAGCGGTTCGCCTTCGTCGTTGACCGTCATCCGGCACGTCCATATTTGTGAGACGACATGAAACGGATGCTCATCAATGCGACCCAGCCCGAAGAGCTGCGCGTCGCACTGGTCGATGGACAACGCCTCTACGACCTGGACATCGAGTCCGGGGCCCGGGAACAGAAGAAAGCCAATATCTACCGCGGCAAGATCACCCGCGTCGAACCCTCCCTCGAAGCCGCCTTCGTCGACTTCGGTGCCGACCGTCACGGCTTCCTCCCCCTCAAGGAGGTCTCCCGCGACTACTTCCTGAAGGAGCCCTCCGGGCGCCCCAGCATCAAGGAGGTCCTCAAGGAGGGCCAGGAAGTGATCGTCCAGGTCGACAAGGAGGAGCGCGGCAACAAGGGCGCGGCGCTGACCACCTTCATCAGCCTGGCCGGCCGCTTCCTGGTGCTGATGCCCAACAACCCGCGAGCCGGCGGCATCTCGCGGCGCATCGAGGGCGAGGAGCGCAGCCAGCTCAAGGAGGCCATGAGCCAGCTGACCGTGCCCGACAAGATGGGCCTGATCGTGCGCACCGCCGGCATCGGCCGCTCCCCCGAGGAGCTGCAGTGGGACCTCGACTACCTGGTCCAGGTGTGGGAGTCGATCACCGAGGAGGCCGGCAAGCGCGCCGCCCCCTTCCTGATCTACCGCGAGTCCAACGTCATCATCCGCGCCATGCGCGACTACCTGCGCCAGGACATCGGCGAGGTGCTGATCGACAACGAGGCGATCCACCAGGAGGCGCTGGCCTTCATCCGCCAGGTGATGCCCTCCTACCAGCAGAAGATCAAGCTCTACGTCGACGAGGTCCCGCTCTTCTCGCGCTTCCAGATCGAGTCGCAGATCGAGACCGCCTACGAGCGTGAGGTCAAGCTCCCCTCCGGCGGCTCCATCGTCATCGATCATACCGAAGCCCTGGTCTCCATCGACATCAACTCGGCGCGGGCCACCCGCGGCAGCGACATCGAGGAGACCGCGCTGCAGACCAACCTGGAGGCGGCCGACGAGATCGCCCGCCAGCTGCGCCTGCGCGACATCGGCGGCCTGGTGGTCATCGACTTCATCGACATGAGTCCGGCACGCAACCAGCGCGAGGTCGAGAACCGCACCCGCGACGCCCTGAAGCTCGATCGCGCCCGGGTCCAGATCGGGCGCATCTCGCGCTTCGGCCTGATGGAGATGTCCCGCCAGCGCCTGCGCCCGTCCCTGGGTGAGACCAGCGGCGTGGTCTGCCCGCGCTGCGACGGCCAGGGCACCATCCGCGACGTGCGCTCCCTCTCGCTCTCCATCATGCGCCTGATCGAGGAAGAGGCCATGAAGGAGCGCAGCGCCCAGATCCGCGCCATCCTGCCGGTGCCGGTGGCCACCTACCTGCTCAACGAGAAGCGCAGCGTGCTGGCCGAGATCGAGCGCCGCCAGGACGTGCGCGTGGTGATGCTGCCCAACCCCGACATGGACACGCCCCACTACGACGTCCAGCGCCTGCGCGACGACCACGTCGACGAGGAAGGCACCGCCAACCTCTCCAGCTTCGAGCTCTCCACCGACACCGAGGTGGGCAAGGAGCCGGAGGCCGCCTTCGGCAAGCCGGTCCAGCGCGCCGAGGCCGCAGTCAAGACGGTGATCCACCACGAGCCCGCCCCCGCCTCCTTGCAGAAGGAGGAGGCCCAGGCGCCGGCCGCCAAGGCCCCGACCGCCGACAAGCCCAGCGCGGCTAAGGCCTCCGGTGCCAAGGCACCAACCGCCAAGGCGCCGACCGCGAAGCCGGCCGCCGAGCCCGAGGGCGGCGTCCTCGGCCGCCTGGTCAAGGGGCTGGCCAAGCTGCTCGGCGGCGAGGAGACCCCCGCCGGCCAGGAGAAGGCACCCGCCGCTCGCCGCAGCGAGTCGACGGAAGCCGGCGACCAGGCGGCGCGCAAGCCCGCCGCCCGTGACGACGACCGCGGCGGCCGCCAGCGTCGTCAGCGCAACGACCAGCGTCGCGGCACCCCGCGCCAGGACGGCGGGCGCGACGAGGGCAAGGCCAGCGGCGCCGAAGGGCGTGACAATCGCGGCAACCGCGGCGGCCGTGGGCGCGGCCGCCAGGACGACAACCGCCAGGCCCCGCGCCAGCAGGACGCGCCCAAGGCGCGTGACGACAAGCCTCGCGATGAGAAGCTCCGCGAGGAGGCGCGCCGCCAGAAGCCGAGCGACAAGCCCGCCGAGAAGGCTGCCGAGAAGCCGAGCGACAAGCGTGCGGACAAGCCGGCGGCCAGCGAGCCGGTGGATGATGGCAAGCCGAAGCGGACACGCAACAACCCGCGTAACCGCACGCGCAAGCACGCCATCAACCCCAAGGCCGAGGCCGAGCAGCAGCGCCTGCAGGCCGAAGCCGCCGAGGCGCCCAAGGATGCCCCGGTAGCGGCCGAGGCCAATGCTGAGCCGAAGCCGGCCGAGACCAAGCCCGAACCGAAGGCCGAGCAGAAGCCGGCCGAGGCCAAGTCGGAGCCGAAGGCCGAGCAAAAGCCCGCCGAGGCCAAGTCCGAGCCGAAGGCCGAGCAGAAACCCGCCGCCGAGGCCAAGTCGGAGCCGAAGGCCGAGCAGAAACCCGCCGCCGAGGCCAAGTCGGAGCCGAAGGCCGAGCAGAAGCCCGCCGAGGCCAAGTCCGAGCCGAAGGCCGAGCAGAAACCCGCCGCCGAGGCCAAGTCCGAGCCGAAGGCCGAGCAGAAGCCCGCCGAGGCCAAGTCCGAGCCGAAGGCCGAGCAGAAGCCCGCCGAGGCCAAGTCCGAGCCGAAGGCCGAGCCGAAAGCCGAGCAGAAGCCGGCCGAGGCCAAGCCGGAACCGAAGGCCGAGCAGCAGCCCGCCGAGGCCAAGCCCGAGCCGAAGGCCGAGCAGAAGCCCGCCGAGGCCAAGTCCGAGCCGAAGGCCGAGCAGAAGTCGGCCGAGGCCAAGCCGGAGCCCAAGGCCGAGGAAAAAGCCGAGCAGAAGCCCGCCGAGGCCAAGCCGGAGCCCAAGGCCGAGGAAAAAGCCGAGCAGAAGCCCGCCGAGGTTAAGCCCGAACCGAAAGCCGAGCCGAAGGCCGAGCAGAAGGCCGCCGAGGCCAAGCCGGAACCGAAGGCCGAGCAGAAGCCGGCCGAGGCCAAGCCCGAGCAGAAGCCCGCCGAAGCCAAGCCGGAGCAGAAGCCGGCCGAGGAAAAGGCCGAGTCTGAGCCTCAGCCCGCCGCCAAGGCCTCTCGCCGCCGGGGGCGTCGCGCGCACAACGATCCGCGCGAGATCCGCCGCCGCGAGCAGGAGGCCAAGGCCCAGGACGGCCAGCAGGGCTGATCCCCGCCCCGCTCCAACGACAACGCCCGCAGCCATGGCTGCGGGCGTTGTCGTTTAGGGAGAGCCGATCGGCTCGACGGGGAAGTGAACTCGCCTGGCGCTATCCGGCGCGACGCGGCTCGCGCTCGAGGACGACGCCGAAGCGCTCCCGCACCCGGGCGGCTACCTCGCCGGCGAAGCCGAGCAGCTCCTCGGTGCTGCCCCCGCCGAAGTGCACCAGTACCAGGGCCTGGCGGTCATGCACGCCGAAGTGGCCCCGGCGCCAGCCCTTCAGCCCGCAGCGATCGATCAGCCAGCCGGCGGCGAGCTTGACGCGCCCATCGGGCTGGGGAAAGTGCGGCAGGTCGGGATGCTCGGCCAGCAGCCGGCGGGCGTGCTCGCCGTCGACCAGCGGGTTCTTGAAGAAGCTGCCGGCGTTGCCGAGGGTCGCGGGATCGGGGAGCTTCTCGCGGCGGATCGCACAGACCGCCTCGGCCACCTCGAGGGCCGTCGGTGCGGGATCGAGCCGGCCGGCGAGGTCGCCATAGCCCAGCCGCGGACGCGGCTCGGTCGACACGCGCAGCACCAGCCGGGTAATCACCATGCGCCCCGACAGCGCGCCCTTGAAGACGCTGTCCCGGTAGCCGAAGGCGCAGTCGGACGCAGACAGCACGGCCTCCCGGCCGTCATCGAGATATACCAGGTGGACCGCCTCGAGCAGGTCGCCGAGCTCGACGCCGTAGGCGCCGATGTTCTGGATCGGCGCCGCCCCGCAGTGGCCGGGGATCAACGCCAGGTTCTCGGCGCCCCAGAGCCCCCGCTTCGCCAGGGCCATCACCAGGGCGTGCCACTCCACCGCCGCCTCGGCGTGCACGCGGATGCCGTCATCGCGCTCCTCGAGCCACCACTGCGCCATGGCCGGCTGGAGCACCAGCCCCGGCAACCGCGCCGGCAGGATCAGGTTGCTGCCGCCGCCGAGCACCGTCAGCGGCCAGTCGTGCCGCCGCGCCAGGGCCAGCGCCTCGCGCAGCGCGTCGAGGGTCGCCGGCGCCGCGTAGCGCTCGGCAACGCAGGGCAGCCCGAGGGTGTTGGCGTCGGTCAGGGGGTGATCGGCGTGGAGCATCAGGCTCAAGGCGTGGCCTCCAGGCGCGCGGCGATCTCGGCCACGAGCCCCCGGGAGGCCTCCTCGATCAGATCCAGCACCGTCTCGAAACCGCCCTCGTCACCGAAGTAGGGATCGGGCACGGCGCGCTCGGGCCAGCCGGCGTAGGCGAGGAAGAGGCCGACGACCGCCTCGCTGGACGCCGGCCGCTGGGCCTCGATGGCGGCGAGGTTGTCGTGGTCCATGGCGAGCACATAGTCGAAGCGCGCGAAGTCCTCGGCGGCGAGTTGCCGCGCCCGCAGCGCGGAGAGGTCGATCCCGCGGCGCAGGGCGGCCTCCCGGGCGCGGGCGTCCGGCGCCTTGCCCACGTGCCAGGGGCCGATGCCGCAGGAGTCGACCTCGACCCGCGCGGCGAGGCCGGCCCGCTCGAGATGGGCGCGGAAGACCCCCTCCGCGGTGGGCGAGCGGCAGATGTTGCCCAGGCAGACGAAGAGCACGCGCATCAGGCATCTCCCTCGCGGTCCTGGCCCTCGAGCAGCGCGCGGACCCGCGCGAGATCGGCCTCGGTGTCGACGCCGGCCGGATGGGGGACCCGGGCCAGGGCGACCTGGATGGCATGGCCGTGGTGGAGGGCGCGCAGCTGCTCGAGCTGTTCGAGTTGCTCCAGGGGCGACGGCGGCCAGTCGCGGTAGTCGGCGAGAAAGCCCGCCCGATAGGCGTAGAGGCCGATGTGGCGCAGCCAGGCGTCGGTCTCGAGCCGCTCGGGACGCCGGGCGAAGGCGTCGCGATCCCAGGGGATGGGCGCCCGGGAGAAGTAGAGCGCCCGCCCGGAGAGGGCGCGCACCACCTTCACCGCGTTGGGGTTGAAGAGCGTCTCGACATCGCTGATCGGCTCGGCCAGGGTGGCGATGGAGGCCTCGGGATCGTCGAACAGCCGGTCGGCGACCTGGTCGATCAGCGCCGGCGGGATCAGCGGCTCGTCGCCCTGCACGTTGACCAGCACGGCATCGTCGGCGAGCCCCAGGCGCTCGGCCACCTCCGCCAGGCGATCGGTCCCGGAGGGGTGGTCGTCACGGGTCATCACCACCTCGGCGCCGAGGGGCGCGAGGGCCTCGCGGATGCGCGCGTCATCGGTGGCCACCACCACCCGCGCCGCGCGACTCGCGCCGGCGCGCCGCCAGACATGCGCCACCATGGGCTCCCCGGCGATCTCCGCCAGCGGCTTGCCGGGCAGGCGCGAGGAGGCGTGACGGGCGGGAATCACCGCGATGAAGGCGTCGTCACCGCTCATCACGCCTCCCCCGTGCGTCCCGGCGAGTCGTGCAGCGTCTCGTCGACGCTCATGGCCCGCGCCTCCTCGGGCAGCATTACCGGGATGCCGTCGCGGATCGGGTAGGCGAGCCCGTCGAAGCGGCACTCGAGCTCGAGGGCCTCGCGATGGTACCTAAGCTTGCCCTTGCACAGCGGGCAGACCAGCATTGCCAGCAGTTCCTTGTCCATGACTTCCCCCTCGTGGTGATTCAGGTCGACGTCCGGGTCTCGCCGGGCGACGGATGAGATGATGACAGGCCGTCCAGCCGCCGCGCCAGCCAGTCGACGAAGCCGGCATCGGGGCGCGCTTCCACCTCGAGCACCCAGCTCTCGTCGGGCGCCAGCCCCCGGCACTTCACCGCGTCCTTGGCGGTCATCACCAGCGGCCGGTCGTCGCCGAAGGCCAGCTCCTCGGCCGTGTAGCGGTGATGGTCCGCGAAGGCGTGGGGGATCGCCTCGACCCCCTGCTCCGCCAGGGTCGCGAAGAAGCGCGGCGGATGGCCGATCCCGGCGATGGCATGCACGGGCCCCGCGAAGGGCCGGGGCGAGAGCGGGAAGCGCCGGCCATCGCCCAGGCGGCGCCAGGCGGCGGGCTCCAGGGCCATGCGGTGGGCCCCCGCGGGCGGCGCGACGATGGGCGCGCCGTTGATCACCACCGCATCCACGCGCTCGAGCCGCGAAGCAGGCTCGCGCAGCGGGCCCGCCGGCAGGCAGCGGCCGTTGCCGAGGCCGCGGCGGCCGTCCACCACCACCAGCTCCAGGTCGCGGCCCAGCGCCAGGTGCTGCAAGCCGTCGTCGCCGATCAGGATATCGCAGCCCGCCTCGAGCAGGCGCCGCGCCCCGCGCGGCCGGTCCGGGTCCACCACCACCGGCAGGCCGGTCTGATCGGCCAGCATGCGCGGCTCGTCGCCGCAGGCGGCGACCGGCGTCTGCGCGTCGACCAGCAGCGGATAGCGGTCGCTATGGCCACCATAGCCCCGGGAGAGGATGCCCGGCGTCCAGCCCCGCTCGGCCAGGTGACGCCCCAGCCAGGCGACCAGCGGCGACTTGCCGGTGCCGCCCAGGGTGACGTTGCCGACCACGATCACCGGCACCGGGGCCCGCCATATCGGTCTGCGCCCCGAGGCGTAGGCCGCGGCGCGACGGCGCACCGCCAGGCGGTAGAGCGCCTCCAGGGGGCGCAGGACGCCCAGCCAGGCGTCGCCACGATAGGCCGCCGTCAGCCAGCGCTCGCCGAGGCCGCTCATGCCGGCTCGGACTCCTGGAACTGCAGCCGGTGCAACGCCGCGTAGGCGCCGTCGCGGGCCAGCAGCTCGTCGTGGGAGCCCTCCTCGACGATCTCGCCCTGCTCCATGACCAGGATGCGGTCGGCCCGCTCGATGGTCGAGAGGCGATGGGCGATGACGAAGGTGGTCCGGCCCTTGCAGACCTCTTCCAGGGCCGCCTGGATGTGGCGTTCGGATTCGGTGTCCAGCGCCGAGGTCGCCTCGTCGAGCACCAGCAGCGGGGCATCCTTGAAGATCGCCCGGGCGATGGCCAGGCGCTGGCGCTGGCCACCGGAGAGCATCAGGCCGTTCTCCCCCACCACGCTGTCGTAGCCGTGGGGCATGCGTTCGATGAACTCATGGGCATGGGCGGCCCGGGCCGCGGCCTCGATGGCCGCCGGGTCGGCGTCCGTCACGCCGTAGGCGATGTTGTCGGCGATGCTCGCGTTGAACAGGGTGACCTGCTGGGAGACCAGGGCGATCTGGCGGCGCAGCGGGGCCAGGCGGTACTCGCCCTGCTCCACCCCGTCGATCAACAGCCGTCCCGCCGTGGGGCGGTAGAAGCGCGGCAGCAGCCCGACCAGGGTCGACTTGCCGCTGCCGGAGCGACCGACGATGGCGACCATCTCGCCGGGCGCGACCTCCAGGTCGATCCCCTTGAGCACCTCGGGCTGGTCGTCGCCGTAGGCGAAGCGCACCCCCTCGAAGCAGACCCGCCCCTCGAGGCGGCCGGGATCCCGCGTCCCGGTGTCCGGCTCGGGCGCCTCCTCGAGCAGCCCGAAGAGCTCGCCGGCGGCGGCGATGCCCTTCTGGATGGTGGCGTTGATCTCGGTGAGCTGGCGCACCGGCTTGGCCATCAGCGAGGCCGCGGTGATGAAGGCGACGAACTCGCCGGGGGTCATGTCCGCCATCAGCGCCGGCGACATGGCGAGCCACACCAGCACCGCCAGCGACACCGCCACCAGCAGCTGGATCACCGGCGTGCTGGTGGCCTTGGTGAGCGCCTCCTTCATGCTCTGGCGCCGGTTGACCTCGCTGGCCTCGGCGAAGCGGGCCTTCTCGAAGGCCTCGGCGCCGTGGGTGCGCACCACCCGGTAGCCGGACAGCGCCTCGGCCGCCACGTGGGTCACCTCGCCCATGGAGCGCTGGATGCGCCGCGAGATGCGCCGGAAGCGCTTGCTGGCATAGCTGACCACGCCGCCGATCAGCGGGGTGACCGCCAGGAACAGCAGGGTCAGCATCCAGTTGGTCCACAGCAGGTAGGCGACCAGGCCGACCACGAAGAGCCCCTCGCGCAGCAGGATGGTGACCGCCTTGGTGGCGGCCCCGGTGACCTGCTCGACGTGGTAGGTGACCCGGGAGATCAGGTGGCCCGAGGAGTGGGCGTCGAAGAAGCGCCCCGGCAGGTGCAGCATGTGGTTGAAGACGTCGCAGCGCAGCGCATGGACCAGGTTCCTGGCCACGCTGCTCATGAAGTAGGTGCCGAGGAAGGTGCCGAGGCCCCGCGCGGCGAACATGCCCACCACGAACAGCGGCAGGAAGAGCCGGAAGTCCGCGTCGGGGTCCTGGATGCCGTCGATCAGTCGCTTCATCATCTCGGCCAGTGCCGTGCTCGAGGCGGCGTAGATCACGTAGCCGAGGATCGCCAGGCCGAAGGCGCGCCAGTGGGGCTTCACATAGGCCAGCAGGCGCTTGTAGAGGGTCCAGCCGGAATGTTGGATCACGGTGTCTCCGCTTGAGGGGTTGCAACGGCCTCGGTGGCGATGCGCACGTGCCGGATCTCGAGACCGGCGGCCCGATCCAGCGCGCGTACCACGTCGGCATGGGCGGCCCGCCCGTCGGCCTCCACCACGAGGCCGTGTTCGCGGGCCTGTTCGGCCTGTGCCGCCAGGGCGTCGCCCAGGGTCCCGGCCGTATGGACCCGCTCGCCCAGGCGATACTCGCCCGCCGCGGTGACCACCAGCGTCACCGGCGCGGCCTCCATCGGCTGGCCGCTCGCGCTCTCGGGCAGCTCGAGCTCCAGCGCCTGGCGGGTCTCGAAGGTGGTCGAGACCATGAAGAAGATGAGCAGCAGGAAGACCACGTCGATCAGCGGCGTGAGGTTGACCTCCACCGGGTCGCGCCGTCGCCGGGGGAATCTCACGACGACCTCACCCGCGGCGAGTTGCGCCCGTCCGCCTCGCGCCGCTCGTCGTCGCGGGAGGCCGGACGCGCCTCGTCACCGTGGCGCTCGGCCAGGACCAGCTCCCCCGGGTAGTGGGCGAGGTACTCGACCACCTGGCCGGCCTGCTCCTCCATGCGCACGGTGATGTCCTCGACCCGGCGCTGGAAGTAGCGGTGGAACATCAGCGCGGGAATCGCCACGGTCAGGCCGGCCGCGGTGGTCACCAGGGCCCGGGAGATGCCGCCGGCGAGGTCCTCGGTGCGACTCGCCCCGTCGCCGCCGACGATCACCGCGAACACCTCGATCATGCCCACCACGGTGCCCAGCAGGCCGATCAGCGGCGTGATGGCGGCGATGGTGCCCAGTGGGCTCAGGAAGCGCTCCATGTCGTGGATCACCGCGGTCGCCGCCTCCTGGAGCCGGGCACGCACCTGCTCATGGCCGAGCCGGGCATTGCGCAGCCCGGCGGCGAGCACGCCGCCCAGCGGCGAGTGCGCCTCCAGCCAGTAGAGGTTGACCTGTCCCCGCGCCACCAGCTGGCAGACCTCCTGGCCGAGCCCCCGGGGGGCGATGCGGCGTGCGCGCAGGGTCCAGAGGCGCTCGATGATGATCACCGAGGCCAGCAGCGAGCAGCCCAGCAGCGGCACCATCAGCCAGCCGCCGGCGATCAGGGCATCCATCATGTCCATGGCGTTCTCCCCGGGTGGGGCCGGCCCGCGGGCCGGCATCAGTGGGGCGATTCTAACGCAAGGCAGCCGCCACCGACACCGCCGCGCCGCCAGTCGGAAGACCGCTCGGCGCGGATCCCCGGGGGCGCGCCGTCGCCGAGCCAGAGGGTCACGGCGCCGTCCTGGGCGGTGTTCCAGAGGCAGCTGCCCACCGCCCGGAAGCGTCGCACGACGCGGTCCGCCGGATGGCCGAAGGCGTTGTGGCGCGCCGCGCTGAAGATCACGTGGCGCGGGGCCAGGCGCCGCACCAGCGGGAGCCCGGAGCTGGTGACGCTGCCGTGGTGGCCCGCCACCAGCAGCGTGATCCCCGGCGCCACCTCCCCGAGGAAGCGCCGCTCGGCCTCGCGGCCGACGTCCCCGGTGATCAGCAGCCGCTGGGCACCGGCGCGCACCAGCAGGACGCAGGAGCGGTCGTTGGCGGAGAGCCCGGCGGTCTCCGGGGGCGGCCAGAGGATGCGAAAGCGGACCCCGTCACGCTGCCAGCGATGCCCCGCCGCGCAGGGCCTGGCCGGACGCCCCAGGGCCTCGCCGGGAGGCGCCAGCAGGCGCCCCACCCGGTGCGCCTCGACGAGGGCCGGCAGCCCGCCGGCATGGTCCTGGTCGGCGTGGCTGACGATGACCTCGTCGAAGCGCTGGCCCGGCGGCCAGAGCCCGGCCAGGGGCATGAAGCCCGAGGCGAAGCGCGGCCCGGTGTCATAGAGGACGCGATAGCCGGCGGTGCGCAGCTCGATCAGCTGGCCCTGCCCCACATCGTGGACTCGCACCCGCAGCTGCCCCTCGGCAAGCGCCGGCGACGGGGCCGGCAGGCCCGGCGGCACCAGCAGCAGCGACGCCGTGGCCGCCAGGCGCAGGCGCAGCGCGAGTCCCGGCAGCGCCCACAGGAGGCCCGCCGCCCCCAGCGCCAGGCCGAGGGGCACCACCCACGCCGACGCCGGCTGCCACAGGGGCTGCCAGGCGACCGCCATCGCGAGCAGCCCGGCCAGGGCCTCCACCAGCCGGCCGAACAGGCCCCAGCAGAGCGCCGAGAGCGGGGGCAGCCAGGCGGTGAGCCAGCCGAGCAGGCCGAGCGGCACCATCAGCGTGCTGACCAGGGGCACCGCGACGAGGTTGATCAGCGGCGCCGTGGGGGCCAGCCGGTCGAAGGCGAGCAGCACGGCGGCGCCCATCAGCGGCGCCAGCAGCAGCTGGGTGCGCACCAGCGCCCACAGCCAGCCACCGAGGCCCCGCGGACGGGCCCTCCCCTGCCAGATCAGGATCAGCAGCGCCACGGCGGAAAACGACAGCCAGAGACCGGGCCGCCAGGCCGAGAGCGGGTCGAGGAGCAGCACCAGCCCGAGCGCCAGCCACCAGGCCTGCCAGGGACCGGGGGCGTGGCGGCCGCTGGCCACCCAGAGCCCCACCAGGGTCATGATCATGGCGCGCAGCGCCGGTGGCTCCAGGCCGGCGAGGCCGGCATAGCCCGCCGCCGAGGCGGCGGCGACCCACCAGGGCCAGACCGCCAGCCGCCAGGCTCCCGGCGTGACCAGCCGGGCCGCCCCGCGGGCGAGCCACAGGGCGAAGGTCGCCACCAGCCCGACGTGCAGGCCGGAGATCACCACCAGGTGGGTGGTGCCGCTGGCGTTGAGCAGGTCCCAGTCGGCCCGCTCGAGGCGCTCGCTGGCCCCCAGGGTCAGCGCCGCCAGCCAGCGCGCCTGGCGCGGCGGCAACGCCTGGGCGTCGAGGTGCGCGAGGGCCTGCCGGCGCAGCGAGGGGCCGGCCTCGACGAGTCGTGTCGGCAGCGGGTCGCGACGCACATAGCCGCTGGCCTGGATGCCCTCCCGTCGCAGCCAGGCGCCGTAGTCGAAGCCGCCGGGGTTGGCGAACCCGGATGGCGGACGCAGGCGCGCCGTCAGCGTCCAGCGCTCACCGGGCAACAGCCCAGGCGCCTCATAGAAGGCGAGTCGCACGCGCGACAGGTCGTCACAGGTCGGCAGGACAGGCTCCGGGGCGCGACACTCGTCGACGGCCATGATCAGGCGCGTGAGCCCGGCGTCGCGATCCACCTCGACCAGGCGCCCTTCCAGGTGCAGGTCCTGGCGAGTCAGGCCGGGGGCGAGTTCGCCGCCGCGCAGCGTGAGCAGCTGCCCGGCGACCAGGGCCGTCGCCAAGAGCCCCAGGGCGAGGCGCGGACGGCGCCCTGCCAGGGCCGCCAGGCAGGCCAGGGCGAGCAGCTCGGCGCTGCCCGGTGCGGCAAGTTGGCCTCCCAGCACGCCGAGGAGCACGGCGAGCGCCAGGGGCAGGGCCAGACCCAGCGGCATGATGTCGTCCCTGAACGGCGAGCGGGCGCCCCGACCTCCATCGCGCCGGCGAGACGCATCATGGCGAGGCGGGCGACTTCTATGGATAATAGCCCGGGTTTCGACGCCGCGAGCTCGTCTTCATGCCGCGCAGACTCCTGCAGCGCTACCTGCCCCATCCCGATGCCCTCCGGCGCCGGCGCTCCCTGCGCATGGTCGGCCACCTGATCGGCAATCCCTCGCTGTGGGTGCTGACGCGTCGCAGCGTGGCCAACGCCTTCTCCGTGGGGCTGTTCAGCGCCCTGCTGCCGATCCCCTTCCAGATGCTGGTGGCCGCCCTGGGCGCCTGGATGGCGCGCTGCAACCTGCCGCTGTCGATCGGCCTCGTCTGGATCACCAACCCGCTGACCATGCCGCTGATCTTCTTCGGCAACTATCGCCTGGGCGCCTGGCTGCTGGACACGCCGGCCCGCCCGGCGCCGGAGAGGCTCTCCACCCAGTGGATCGCCGAGCAGCTGGGGGAGATCCTGCCGGCGCTGGCGCTCGGGTCGCTGGTGGCGGCGGTGGTCACCGCCGCGCTGGCCAACCTGGCGATCCGCCTGATCTGGCGCTGGCAGGTGTCACGTAGCTGGCGCCAGCGCACCCGCCGGCGGCGCCGCTCGCGCGAGGCCGCCCAGGACCCGTGATCCCGAACGCCAGCGGCCGGCGCCATGGCGCCGGCCGCTGCTGCACTGCCTGACGGGATGCGTTCAGGCGCCGGGCGGCGCCTCGACCAGGCGCCCGCCGTCAAGCTTGAGCACCCGATCCTGGTGAGCGGCAAGGCCCGGATCGTGGGTGACGATCACGAAGGCGCAGGCGGCGCTGGCCGCCAGCTCGTCCATCAGCGCCAGGATGCTCGCCGCGGTGGTCTGGTCGAGGTTGCCGGTGGGTTCGTCCATCAGCATCAGGCTCGGGTCGGTGACCAGCCCCCGGGCGATGGCCACCCGCTGGCGCTCGCCCCCGGAGAGCTCGCCCGGCTTGTGATCGGCCCGCTCGGCCATGCCGACGCGCTCCAGCAGCTCCCGGGCGCGCGCCTCGGCCTGGCGCTTGCGCTGGCCGCGCACGATCAGCGGCAGGGCCGCGTTCTCCAGCGCCGTGAACTCCGCCAGCAGGTGGTGGAACTGGTAGACGAAGCCGATGTGGCGGTTGCGAAAGCGCCCCAGGTCGGCGTCGTTGAGCGAGCGCAGCGACTCGCCGGCGATGCTCACCTCGCCGCGGCTGGGCTGGTCCAGTCCGCCGAGCAGGTTCAAGAGCGTGGTCTTGCCGGAGCCGGAGCTGCCGACCACGGCGACCCGCTCGCCGGCCTGCACCCGCATCTCCAGGCCGTCGAGCACGGTCAGATCCCGCGGCCCCTCGCGATAGACCCGAGTCAGGTCCCGACACTCGAGCATCACCCGCCCGGCTCGGCCGGGGGCACCGGATCGGGGCGTCATGGCCGTGTCACTCATAGCGCAGTACCTCGGCAGGCTGGACCCGCGCGGCCCGCCAGGCCGGATAGAGGGTCGAGAGGAAGGTCAGGATGAAGGCCGCGGCGACGATGTTGCGCACGTCGGACCAGATCAGTCGCGACGGCAGCTCGCTGATGAAGTAGACGCCGGCATCGAGGAAGTGGATGCCGAAGGTGCTCTCCACCCAGCCGATCAGGTCGGAGACGGTGAGCGCCAGCAGCACGCCCAGGGTGACGCCGACCAGGATGCCGATCACCCCGATCGCCAGCCCCTGGACGATGAAGATGCCCATGATCGAGCGCGGGGTGGCGCCGATGGTGCGCAGGATGGCGATGTCGGCGCGCTTGTCGGTGACCACCATCACCAGGGTGGAGACGATGTTGAAGGCCGCCACGGCGATGATCACCGTCAGCAGCAGCGCGATCATGCGCTTCTCCATCTGGATCGCCTGGAACAGGTTGCCATGGGAGTAGGTCCAGTCGAGCCCCCGGTAGCCGGCGCCGAGCTCGTCGATGATGGCGCGGGTCTCGCTGCCGGCGGCGAAGAGGTCGTCGAGCTCCAGGCGCAGGCCGCCCACGGCGTCGCCCAGCCGCGCCAGGGTCTGCATGTCCTCGATATGGGCGTAGGCCAGGGCGGCATCCAGGTCGGCGCCGACGCTGAAGATGCCGCTGACCGTGAAGCGCTTGAGCCGGGGAAAGACCCCGGCCGGCGTGATCGAGGCCTCGGGCACCAGCAGGGTGACGCGATCGCCTACCCCGACGCCGAGGCGGCGGGCCAGGATCGAGCCCAGCACCACGTTCCACTCGCCGGCCTCGAGGTCGTCGAGGCGGCCCTGGCGCATGTGCTCGTCGACGATCGACACGCGGCTCTCCCAGGCGGGATCGATGCCGTTGACCATGGCGCCCTCGTTGCGGCCGCCCACCGAGAACATGCCCTGCTGCTCCACGTAGGGGGCGGCACCGACCACCCGCTCGCGCTCGACGAGGCGCTCGGCCAGGGGCTGCCAGTCGGTGAGTCCGCCCGGCGACTCGATCTTGGTGTGCGGCACCATGCCGAGCACCCGGGTGCGCAGCTCGTGATCGAAGCCGTTCATCACGGAGAGCACCAGGATGAGCACCGCGACCCCGAGCATGAGGCCCAGCATGGAGGTCAGCGAGATAAAGGAGATGAAGTGGTTGCGACGCTTGGCCCGCACGTAGCGCAACCCGATCAGGATGGGGAGACGGTCGAGCATGAGAACGTTCCTTGTCGGCGGGCGCCCATGGTACGGTTTTTTGCCCGCGCCTGCATCGCCGCCGGCGGGCGCTTGCGCGATGATTGCATCATTGGCGACGGCGGCCTACATTGCGCCGTCACGCCCCGCACGAGACTCGTCCCATGGCCCATCGCCTGCTTCCCGAATGGCATCCCCAGGATGCTGTGCAACTCACCTGGCCCGGCCCCGACAGCGACTGGGCGCCCCTGCTCGAGCGCATCGAGGCGACCCTGGAGGCCATGGTGGTGGCCATCACCCGTTACCAGGCCGTGCTGATCGCCGTGCCGGACGCGGCCACCCGCGTTCACCTGTCCCGGCGCTTCGCCTGCCTGGGCGTCGACCCGGCCCGCCTGCGGCTGATGGTCGCCCCGTCCGACGACACCTGGGCGCGGGACCACGGCCCGCTCGCCGTGGCCGAGGACGACGCGCCGCGGCTGCTCGACTACGTCTTCACCGGCTGGGGCGGCAAGTACGAGGCCGCCCGGGACAACACCCTGACCCGGCGCCTGGCCGAGGCCGGCGCCTTCGCCTGCCCGCTCACCTCGCACGACCTGGTCCTGGAGGGCGGCGCCATCGAGACCGACGGCGAGGGCACCCTGCTGACCACCGAGGCCTGCCTGCTCAACCCCAACCGCAACCCCGGGCTCGACCGGGCGGCCATGGAGGCACGCCTGAGGAAGGAGCTCGGCGTCACACGGGTGCTGTGGCTGGCCCACGGCCACCTGGAGGGCGACGACACCGACAGCCATGTCGACACCCTGGTGCGCTTCTGCGACCCGGGCACCCTCGCCTACGTGCGCTGCGACGATCCGGCCGACCCCCACTACCCGGCGCTCGCCGCCATGGAGGCGGAGCTCAAGGCCCTGCGCCGCGCCGACGGCGCGCCCTACCGGCTGGTGCCGCTGCCCTGGCCGCGCGCCTGCCATGACCCGGTGGACGGCCATCGCCTGCCGGCCACCTACGCCAACTTCCTGATCATCAACGGCGCCGTGCTGGTGCCGACCTACGGCGACGCCGCCGACAGCCGGGCGCTGGCCGCCCTGGCCGGCGCCTTTCCGGGCCGCGACATCGTGCCCATCGACTGCCTGAGCGTGATTCGCCAGCACGGCAGCCTGCACTGCCTGACCATGCAGCTGCCCCGCGGCAGCCTGGGGACCGAGCCGGCTGCCAAGGCTTGAAACGCGAGGCACCGGGGACAGGCCGCAGAGGGGGCCGACGCCAGGGAACGGCGTCGGTAGCGGACAGGGAAGCCGTCATCGCGCCCCTCGGCAAGCGGTCGCCGCATCCGCCTCGAGACATATCCAACGTGGAGAGTTCACCATGTCCCGTCATCTGAAGGTCGGCCTGGTCCAGCAGCCCGCCTGGCCCGACAAGGCCGAAAGCCTCGCCGAGAGCGAGGCCGGCATCCGCGAGCTGGCCGCCGCCGGCGCCCAGCTGGTGATGCTCCAGGAGCTTCACGCCACCCACTACTTCTGCCAGACCGAGGACACCGACGTCTTCGACCTGGCCGAGCCCCTGGACGGGCCGACCGGCACCCGGCTGGCGGCGCTCGCCAGGGAGCTCGACATCGTGCTGGTGGGCTCGCTGTTCGAGCGCCGCGCGCCCGGCCTCTACCACAATACCGCCGTGGTCTATGACCGCGATCGCGGCCGGGTGGGCCACTACCGCAAGATGCATATTCCCGACGACCCGGGCTTCTACGAGAAGTTCTACTTCACCCCCGGCGACCAGGACCCGGACCGCGACCAGGGCTTCACCCCCATCGACACCTCGTTGGGTCGGCTCGGCGTGCTGGTGTGCTGGGACCAGTGGTACCCGGAGGCGGCGCGGCTGATGGCGCTGGCGGGCGCAGAACTGCTGCTCTACCCCACCGCCATCGGCTGGCATCCGCCGGATGACGCCCCGGAGAAGCAGCGCCAGAAGGAGGCCTGGACCCTGATCCAGCGCAGCCACGGCGTGGCCAATGGCCTGCCGGTGATCGTCGCCAACCGGGTCGGCCACGAGGCGGATCCCTCCGGGGCCACGCCGGGCATCGACTTCTGGGGCGGCAGCTTCATCTGCGGCCCCCAGGGCGAGCTGCTGGCCCATGCCGGCGAGGAGGCCGAGCGCATGCTGGTGACGCTGGACATGGCGCGCAGCGAGGAGGTGCGACGCATCTGGCCCTACCTGCGGGATCGGCGCGTCGACGCCTACGGGGACCTCGTGCGCCGCTACCGCGACTGACGCCCGCCCGAGGCACCGACGCGAAACGCCCCCGACGGCCAGGCCGTCGGGGGCGTTTCGCTTGCACCGTCATCCCGGGCGGGAGTTACTTCCAGAAATCGCGGATCGAGGCGATGCCCTGGGCGCCCACGGCGCGCGCGTGGTGGGCGTCATGGCGGGTCATGCCGCCCAGCGCGAAGACCGGCATGCCGGCATGCTCCACCAGCTGCTGGAAGTCGTGCCAGCCGATGGGCGCCACCTCGGGGTGCGAGGGCGTGGTGCGCAGCGGCGACAGGGTCACGAAGTCGCAGCCGATGCGGCGCGCATGATCCAGCTGACGGCGATCATGGGTCGAGGCGGAGAGCCACTTGGCCTCGGCCACGGGACGACGCTCCAGGCTCATCAGGCGATCGCTGGTCAGGTGGATGCCGTCGGCGTCCACGGCCTCGAGCAGCGACGGCTCGCCGTTGAGCACCAGCCGAGCGCCCCGCGCCCGACAGAGCTCGAGGGCCTGTTCGGCGCGGCTCAGGTAGTCCGCCTCGCCGAGCGACTTGGCCCGCAGCTGCACCAGGCGCACGCCATCCTCGTCGAGGGCGCGCTCGAGGCTCGCCTTGAAGCGCGCCTCGTCGGCCTGTTCGCCGGTGATCAGGTACTCCGTGGGCAGCATCACCGCCCGCAGGATCGGCAGGTTGGCCGCCGGGAAGGGGTAATTCACCAGCTCGCTCATGGGCACCCAGCGCACGGCCTGTCCCTCGCGACCGAACGGCTCGCCGGCGAAGTCGTGCACCTGCCAGACATCCAGCAGGATGTGCTTGTCGGAATACTCATGGTGGATGCGGATCAGCGGCTGGGCGCGCCGGATCTCCACGCCCAGCTCCTCGTGGAGCTCGCGCTTGAGCGCTTCCAGGCCGGTCTCGTAGGGTGCCAGCTTGCCGCCGGGAAATTCCCAGAGGCCGCCATGATCGACGTTGGAGGGACGACGGGCGAGCAGTACCTCACTGCCGTCGGCACTGATGATGGCGGCCGCCGCCACGTGCACCCTTCTCTTCACCATTGCGTTCATTGACTCCTACCCACTGTTCCACACGGCCTTGGCGCCGTGTGGGGTTTCTGTCTGACTGCCGACCGACGGGTCGGTCAGCTACGATAGTCGGCGTTGATGCTCACATAGTCGTGGGAGAGGTCCGAGGTCCAGACCGTCGCCTCCTGCTCCCCGCGCCCCAGGGCGATGCGGATCTCGATCTCCTCGCGGGCCATCACCGCGCTGCCGGCCTCCTCGGTATAGCCGGGGGCGCGACCGCCATGCTCGACCAGGCGAACCTCGCCCAGATCGATGGTGACGCGATCGACGTCGAACGCCTCGACCGGCGCGCGCCCCACCGCGGCGAGGATGCGTCCCCAGTTGGCATCGGAGGCGTAGAGGGCCGTCTTGACCAGCGGCGAGTGCGCCACGGTGAAGGCCACGTCCAGCGCCTCCTGGCGGCTGCGCGCCTGCTCGACGCGCAGGGTGACGAACTTGGTCGCCCCCTCGCCGTCGCGGATCACCGCCTGGGCGAGCTCCGTCATCACCTGGGCAAGGCCCTCGCGGAAGCGCTCGAGGGCCTCGCCGTCGGCCACCGAGGCGCCGCGGCCGGTGGCGATCAGCAGGCAGGCATCGTTGGTCGAGGTATCGCTGTCCACGGTGATGCAGTTGAAGGAGCGCTCCACCGCCTCGCGCAGCAGCCGGTCGAGCAGCGACTGCTCGATGGCGGCGTCGGTGGCCACGAAGGCGAGCATGGTGGCCATGTCGGGCCGGATCATGCCCGAGCCCTTGGCGATGCCGTTGATGGTCACCGTCGCCTCGCCCAGCGTCAGGGTCACGCTGGCCCCCTTGGTCCGGGTATCGGTGGTGAGGATGCCCTCGCCCGCCTCGCTCCAGGCCGCGGGACCGTCGTCGAGGGCCTGCAGCGCGCCGGGCAGGCCGGCCAGCAGGCGCTCCATGGGCAGCGGCTCGCCGATCACCCCAGTGGAGAACGGCAGCACACTGGCCGCTTCCACCTCGGCCAGCCGCGCGAGCTCGGCACAGGTGGCCCGGGCATCACGGAGCCCCGTCTCGCCGGTGCCGGCGTTGGCGTTGCCGGTGTTGATCACCAGGTAGCGCGCGCCCTCGCCGCGCGTCGCGCAGGCCGCGAGGTGCTCGCGGGCCACCGTCACCGGCGCCGCACAGAAGGCGTTGCGGGTGAAGGCGCCCGCCACCCTGCCCCCCTCGGGGACCTCGACCACCACCAGGTCGCGGCGACCGGGCGTCTTGATGCCGGCCATGGCGGTGCCCAGCCGCAGCCCCTCGATCACCGGCATCACGGGAAAACGTGTCTCGCCCACTGCCATCGTCTTGTCTCCTCTATCGGCCGGGACCCGCCCGGCCCTCGCCTCGGTCCCTCAGCTCAGCTTGCCGCAGCACTGCTTGAACTTCTTGCCCGACCCGCAGGGGCACGGATCGTTACGCCCCACCTTGGGGCCCTCGCGGCGCAGCGGGCGGCCATCGGCGCCCGGCGCCGGGGCCTCCGGCGCCTCGTCTCCCCCAGCGCCGGCCAGGGCGGGCTCCTCGTGACGGCTCGCCGCCGAGGCCTTCTCGCGCTCCAGCGCCTCGCGACGCTGGCGCTCGAGCGCCTCCACTTCCTCGGGACGACGCACCTGGACGTGGCTCAGGATGCGCGTCACATCGGCCTTGATGTTGGTCAGCAGGTGCTGGAACAGCTCGAAGGACTCGCGCTTGTACTCCTGCTTGGGGTTCTTCTGGGCGTAGCCGCGCAGGTGGATCCCGCGGCGCAGGTGATCCATGGACTGCAGGTGCTCCTTCCAGCGGGTGTCGAGCACCTGGAGCATCGCCTGCTTCTCGAAGCGGCGCATCAGGGCCTCGCCAGCCTCGGCGACCTTGGCCTCGTAGGCCTCGCGGTGCATGGCCTGCAGCCGCTCACGCAGCTGCTCCTCGTGGAAGCGCTCGTCCTGCTCGGCCCACTCGACGACCGGCGCGTCCAGGTTGAACTCGCTCTTGAGGTGGTCTTCGAGGCCGGCCAGGTCCCACTGCTCGGGCAGGCTCTGGGGCGGCACGAACTCGCTGATGGCGAGGTCCAGCACCTCCTCGCGGATTCCGGCGACGTTCTCGGAGACGTCCTCGGCGGCGAGGATCTCGTTGCGCTGCTCGTAGATCACGCGGCGCTGGTCGTTGGCCACGTCGTCGTACTCGAGCAGCTGCTTGCGGATATCGAAGTTGCGCCCCTCGACCTTCTTCTGGGCGCGTTCGACGGCGTTGGAGACCATCTTGTGCTCGATCGCCTCGCCGCGCTCCAGCCCCAGGGCCTGCATCAGCCGCTGGACTCGATCGGAGCCGAACAGGCGCATCAGGTTGTCTTCCAGGGAGAGGAAGAAGCGCGTCGAGCCCGGGTCGCCCTGACGGCCGGCCCGCCCGCGCAGCTGGTTGTCGATGCGCCGAGACTCGTGGCGCTCGGAGCCGACCACGTGAAGGCCACCGGCCTCGAGCACGGCGTCGTGGCGCGCCTGCCATTCGGCCTTGAGCCGCTCGAGCTCCGCCTCGCTGGGGTTGTCCAGGGTGGCCGCCTCGGCCTCCCAGTTGCCGCCGAGCACGATGTCGGTGCCGCGGCCGGCCATGTTGGTGGCGATGGTCACGGCGCCGGGGCGGCCGGCCTGGGCGATGATCTGCGCCTCGCTCTGGTGCTGCTTGGCGTTGAGCACGTTGAAGGCCATGCCGGCGCGCCTCATCAGCTCGGCCAGGTACTCGCTGGTCTCGATGGAGGCGGTACCGACCAGCACCGGGCGCCCCGCCGCGGTCTGCGTCTGGACGTCCTCGATGATCGCCTCGAATTTCTCCTCGGCGGTCAGGTAGACCAGGTCGTTGAGATCCTTGCGCACCAGCGGCCGGTTGGTGGGAATCACCACCACGTCCAGGCCGTAGATCTGTCGGAACTCGAAGGCCTCGGTGTCGGCGGTGCCGGTCATGCCCGCGAGCTTCTCGTAGAGGCGGAAGTAGTTCTGGAAGGTGGTCGAGGCCAGTGTCTGGCTCTCGCGCTGGACGGTCACCCCCTCCTTGGCCTCCACCGCCTGGTGCAGGCCCTCGGACCAGCGCCGACCCGGCATGCTGCGGCCGGTGTGCTCGTCGACGATCACCACCTGGCCATCCTTGACGATGTAGTCGACGTCGCGGTGGTAGAGGTGGCGGGCGCGCAGCGCCGAGTGCATGTGCTGCAGCAGGTTGAGGTTCTGGGCCGCGTAGAGGGAGTCGGCCTCGCCGAGCAGCCCCTGCTCGCGCATCAGCCCCTCGACCTTGTGGTGGCCGCCTTCGGTGAGCTCCACCTGCTTCTGCTTCTCGTCGAGGGTGAAGTCCCCACTCTCGGGGTCCTCCTCGTCGCTGCACTGCTCGAGGTGGCGCGCCAGGCGGTCGACCACCTGGTAGAGCTCGGTGTTCTCGTCCACCGCCCCGGAGATGATCAGCGGTGTGCGTGCCTCGTCGATCAGGATCGAGTCGACCTCGTCGACGATGGCGAAGTGCAGGTCGCGCTGCACCTTCTCCTCGAGGGAGAAGGCCATGTTGTCGCGCAGGTAGTCGAAGCCGAACTCGTTGTTGGTGCCGTAGGTGATGTCGCAGCCGTAGGCGTGGCGCTTCTCCTCGGGAGTCTGGCCGGCGTAGATGACCCCCACCGACAGGCCCAGGTATTCGTAGAGCGGACGCATCCACTCGGCATCGCGACGGGCCAGGTAGTCGTTGACCGTGACCACGTGCACGCCCTTGCCGGGCAGCGCATTGAGGTAGACGGCCAGGGTCGCTACCAGGGTCTTGCCCTCGCCGGTCTTCATCTCGGCGATGCGGCCGCGATGCAGGGTCAGGCCGCCGACCATCTGCACGTCGAAATGGCGCATGCCCATGACGCGGCGGCTGGCCTCGCGGACCGTCGCGAAGGCCTCCGGCAGCAGCGCGTCGAGGGTCTCGTTGCCCTCGAGGCGCTCGCGGAAGTGCGCGGTACGCCCCTGGAGGGCGGCGTCGTCGAGCGCCTCATGGTCGGCTTCCAGGGCGGTCACACTCGCGACCTGGCGGTTCATGCGCTTGACGTCGCGGTCGTTCTTCGAACCGACGACCTTGCGTAACAGGTTATTGATCATGAAGGATCCAGTGGCTGCGTATGATATCGCATCGCGGGCGGCGGCCCGCGACCTCTCCGGCACGGTGACTCAGCAGCGCACGGGAGGGCCGCGGCGCGACAGGACGTCGTGGGCGGCCACCGGCAGCGAGGAGAGCGCGGGGCGCGGGCGGCATCGGCGCGCGACCGGCGGCCAGCCCAGGCGGCGGCGGACCCAGCGCCCCAGGGCGCGACGGCGCGCCTGGAGGCGGGAGCGCACCCGCAGCAGCACCGGCACCAGCAGGCTGACCTGGGCGGCCCGCTCCAGGGGGCGCAGGGCGTCCAGATGCGCAAGGCTCGCCGGCAACAGGCACCCCACCAGCAGACCGGCCAGCCACCAGCGCGTCGCGCGGCGCTTGCGCTGCGACCCCTGGGGGGCGGCGCCGTTGTCGGTGAGGGCGGGCATGCTGTCGAGGGCCTCCGGTGCGTGCTAGGCTCTGGCTGATCAGGGCCGCCTGGATCATGGCGGCCGACGGATAACGTCAGGGCTTCGACCCCGAGAATCAAGCAGATGAGTATAAAGGTTAAGCGGTTCCGCGCACAGCCCATGTCCCGCCTGCTGGAGGGTCGCGGCGAGCTGGGCGCCCTGATGCGCATGGCCACCCTGGTCGAGCGTGCCCAGTCCCATCTGCGCGACCACCTGCCCGAGGAGATGCGCGAGCACCTCTTCGTCGGCGGCTTCCACCAGGGGAAACTGGCGCTGATCACCGACCGCGCGGTGTGGCTGACCCGGCTGCGCTACGAACAGCCGCGACTGCTCGGCCTGCTGCACCAGCTGCCGGGCTTCGAGGCCGTCACCGGCTTCACCCTCAAGGTGCGCCCCGTGCGACCGACCCGGCCGCCCCTGCGCCAGCCCCGCCACCTGCCGGCACAGGCGGCCGACGAGATCACGAGCTGCGCGGCCGACGTCGACGACCCCGGCCTCAAGCGCGCCCTGGAGCGGCTGGCCGCCCACGCCGAGAGACCCTGAGCCGAGACGCGATCGGTAGACACCAGAACGCCGCCATCCTGGCGGATAGCGGCGTTCCAATGACTGCCGGTGAAACGCGCGGCTTCAGGCCATGGCGGGGGCCGCGTAGGAGATCGGCGCCTTCTCGGCCTCGCCCTCGAAGGTGACCAGCTCCCAGGCCTCGGGCTGCGCCATCAGGGCACGGCACAGCTGGTTGTTCAGGGCATGACCCGACTTCACGCCGCGGAACTCGCCGATCAGGCTGTGGCCGAGCTGATAGAGATCGCCGATGGCGTCGAGCACCTTGTGCTTGACGAACTCGTCGTCGTAGCGCAGGCCACCCTCGTTCACGATGCGGTAGTCGTCGACCACGATGGCGTTGTCGAGGCTGCCGCCAAGCGCCAGGTTGTTGGCGCGTAGGTATTCGAGGTCACGCATGAAACCGAAGGTCCGCGCCCGGGAGACCTCCTTGACGAAGGAGGTGGTGGAGAAGTCCACCATCGCGGTCTGGGACTGCCCCTCGAACACCGGATGGTCGAAGTCGATGGCGAAGGAGACCTTGAACCCCTGGTGGGGCAGGAAGATGGCCTCCTTGTCGCCCTCGCGCACCACGATCTCGCGCTTGATGCGGATGAACTGCTTGGGCGCGTTCTGTTCGGCGATGCCCGCCGACTGGATCAGGAACACGAAGGGACCCGCGCTGCCGTCCATGATCGGCACCTCGGGGGCGCTGACGTCGACGTAGGCGTTGTCGATACCGAGGCCGGCGAAGGCCGACATCAGGTGCTCGACGGTGGCGACCTTGGCCCCGCCCGCGGAGAGCGCGGTGCACAGGGTGGTATCGGTGACGTGCTCGGCGCGCGCCGGGATCTGCACCTCCGGCTCGAGGTCGGTGCGCACGAAGACGATCCCGGTGTCGACCGGCGCCGGTCGCAGCGTCAGGTAGACCTTCTTGCCGGAGTGCAGGCCGACGCCGGTGGCGCGGATGACGTTCTTCAGGGTTCGTTGTCTGATCATGGGCAGTCGCCAGGCAGTCATTGGTTATCAAACACCGTTCACTATAACACCGAACGGTCGTTTCAACAAAGAAAGATCACCCGGCGCCTCCCCTATCCCCTCGATAGACCGCCTCAATCGGCCTGGCGGCGCAGAAAGGCGGGAATATCGAGGTAATCATCGAGCTCCTGGGACGGACGCTTATCCGGCTGCGCCTGGGGGCGCGGAGCCTCCTGGGG
Source organism: Halomonas sp. THAF5a (assembly GCF_009363755.1). Taxonomy (NCBI): domain Bacteria; kingdom Pseudomonadati; phylum Pseudomonadota; class Gammaproteobacteria; order Oceanospirillales; family Halomonadaceae; genus Halomonas; species Halomonas sp. THAF5a. The sequence goes on from NZ_CP045417.1 coordinate 2,535,212, forward strand.
CTCCTGCTTGGGAGCCGTGGCAGCCTGGCCGCGGCTGGCGGCGGCCGGCGTACGCTGACGATAGCCGCTGGCGTCGGTGCGACGCGAGGAGGCCTCCCGGGCGGCCGGCTTCTGGGCCTGACGTCCGTCGAGGCCGGCCGCGACCACGGTCACGCGCAGCTCGTCGGTCATCTCCATGTCGATGGAGGTGCCCACCACGATGGTCGCGTCCTGGGAGGCGAACTCCTGGACGGTGGCGCCCACGTCGTTGAACTCGCCGATGGAGAGATCCGGGCCGGCGGTGATGTTGACCAGGATGCCACGGGCGCCGTGGAGATCGATGTCCTCGAGGAGCGGGCTGCGGATCGCCTTCTCGGCGGCCTCACGGGCACGGTTCTCGCCGGTGGCGCCGCCGGTGCCCATCATCGCCATGCCCATCTCGGACATCACGGTACGCACGTCGGCGAAGTCGACGTTGATGATGCCGGGGCTGGTGATCAGCTCGGCGATGCCCTGCACGGCGCCCAGCAGCACGTCGTTGGCCGCGCTGAAGGCGGTCAGCAGGGTCGCGCTCTTGCCGAGCACAGAGAGCAGCTTCTCGTTGGGAATGGTGATCAGCGAGTCGACATGCTCGGAGAGCTCCTTCATGCCCTCCTCGGCGGCCCGCATGCGCTTGGGACCCTCGAACGGGAAGGGACGCGTCACCACGGCCACGGTGAGGATGCCCAGCTCCTTGGCCACCTGGGCGACCACCGGCGCGCCGCCGGTCCCGGTACCGCCACCCATGCCGGCGGTGATGAAGACCATGTCGGCGCCACCGAGCAACTCGGCGATGCGCTCTCGGTCCTCCATGGCGGCCTGGCGGCCGACGTCTGGGTTGGCACCGGCGCCGAGCCCCTTGGTGATCTCGCTGCCGAGCTGGAGCACGGTCTTGGCGGCGACCCGCTTGAGCGCCTGGGCATCGGTATTGGCGCAGATGAACTCCACGCCCTCGATGTTGCTCTCGACCATGTGATTGACGGCGTTGCCGCCACCGCCCCCGACACCGATGACCTTGATGACTGCGCTGCTGGAGGGTGCGCTATCTACCAGTTCGAACATAAGTCCCGTCTCCTGAACCGCAACCGCGGCCCTGTCAGAAATTTCCTTTGAACCAGCCCTTGATCCTTGCCAACGCCGGAGCTCCTTCCCCTGCGTCACGCCGGGCAGTGTCGTCGCGCCTCGGTTGCGCCGACAGGCTACCCCCGGCCCCCTGGCGGCCATGCCCTTGACGGGTTTCCAGTAGAGCGTAATGCAGCAGGCCGACACCCGTCGAATAAATCGGATTGCGCACCACGTCGGCCAGCCCGCGCACGTTCTGCGGGCAGGCGATGCGTACCGGCATATGGAAGATCTCCTCGGCCAGCTCGACCACGCCCTCCATTCGGGCGGTACCGCCGGTCAGGACCACCCCCGCGGCGACGAGGTCCTCGAAGCCGCTGCGCCGCAGCTCGTCGCGCACCAGGGTGAAGAGCTCCTCGTAGCGAGGCTCCACCACCTCGGCCAGCGACTGACGGGAGAGGTCCCGCGCCGGTCGGTCACCGACGCTCGGCACCTTGATCATCTCGTCGCTGGCGGCCAGCTGCGTCAGCGCGCAGGCGTATTTGACCTTGATCTCCTCGGCGTGCTGCGTGGGCGTGCGCAGGGCCATGGCAATATCGTTGGTGACCTGGTCGCCGGCGATGGGAATCACCGCCGTGTGGCGAATGGCCCCCTCGGTGAAGACCGCGATGTCGGTGGTGCCACCGCCGATATCGACCATGCAGACGCCGAGCTCCCGCTCGTCCTCGGTCAGCACCGCGTGGCTGGAGGCCAGCTGCTCGAGAATGATCGAGTCCACCTCGAGCCCACAGCGCCGCACGCACTTCTCGATGTTCTGGACGGCGTTGAGGGCGGCGGTCACCAGGTGCACCCGCGCCTCGAGGCGAACCCCGGACATGCCGAGCGGCTCGCGGATGCCGCCCTGGGTGTCGATGGCGAACTCCTGGGGCAGCACATGCAGCACCCGCTGACCTTCGGAGATGGCGCGCGCCCGGGCGGAGTCGATGACACGGTCGATATCGGTGGAGGCGACCTCGCGCTCCTTGATCGCCACCACGCCATCGGAATTCATCGAACTGATATGGCTGCCGGCGATGCCGACATAGACCGAGTGGATATCGCAGCCGGCCATCAGCTCGGCCTCTTCCACGGCGCGCTGGATCGACTGCACCGTGGATTCGATATTGATTACCACGCCTTTCTTCATGCCGCGCGACGGATGTGAGCCGATACCGGCAATTTCGATCCCACCATCGTCGGTGGGCTGACCCACGATCGCCACGACCTTGGATGTTCCGATATCCAGCCCGACTACCATATTGGACGCATTGGATGGACCTGCCATGAGTCGGGAAGTCTCCTAGAACCTGACCCCGAAGGGGAGATTAATCCTGAAAAGTTAGCCTGGGGCAATTATAGGAACAACATCCCATGTTCCACCAGCCCGATTGTTGAAACACCGGACACGATACGGCGATTTTGCCGTGAAAGAAACACCCGAAATCTCCCCCTCACGGGCGAATTATTCCATCGTTGGATCACCCTTCCGTGGCCGACTCTCCCTCGGGCGGCTGGGTTTCGCCATGCCACGCCACGGCCACGCCGTTGGGATAGCGCAGGTCGATGTAGCGGATATGCGACGCCAGAGCCCCGAGCTCACGCTCCCAGGCGGCGACCAGCCGACCCAGGCGCGGGGCGCGATCGTTGCGCCCCAGCATCACCCAGACACCGCTGTCGAGCTGGAAGCGCCAGGCGCCCCGCGGCTCCAGCCGCAATTGGCGCACCTCGAGTCCCAGGGAGGCGAACTGCACGGCAAGCCGGGCCCGGAAGTCCAGGACCTCGGCACCGCTGCCGGGCGGGCCGGCGAGATCCGGCAGGTCGCCAGGCGGTGACACCGGGCCGGCGGCGAAGGGTTCGCCCGCGGGATTGAGCAGGCGACCGTCGCTCCAGCGTGCCACCGGTACCTGCTCGACCAGCTCGAAGGTCAGCGCATCGGGCCACTCGCGACTGACGCGCACCTCCTTCAGCCAGCCGATCTCGCGGGCCTCGCGACGCAGCGCCGCGAGGTCGACGGAGAGCCAGCTATGGCCCTGGATCAGCGGGGCCAGTCGGCTGCGCAGATAGTCGGCGCTGACATGGGTGAGCTCGCCGCGCACCGAGACCCGTTCGATGGGACGGTCCAGCCAGACCCATAGCGCCCGCCCCCCGGCGCCCAGCAGCAGCGCCAGCAGCAGCACCCCGACAAGGCTTCCACGCGCCACCATGGGCTAGCGCCGTGCCCCGGCCGTGGCGAGGATCCGCAGCACCAGGGCATCGAAATCGATGCCGGCGTGGGCCGCCGACTGGGGGACCAGGCTGTGGTCGGTCATGCCGGGCACGGTGTTGACCTCGATCAGCCAGAAGCGCCCTGCCCCGTCACGCATCACGTCGATGCGCCCCCAGCCCTCAGCGCCGATGGCCGCGAAGGCCTCGCGACAGAGCCCGGCGAGCTCGGCCTCCTCGTCGGCGGAGAGCCCACACGGCAGGTGGTAGCGGGTGTCGTCGGAGACGTACTTGGCCTCGTAGTCGTAGAAGCCGCCGGGCACCTCGACGCGGATGGCCGGCAGGACCTCGTCGCCGAGCAGCGACACGGTGTACTCCTCACCCTGGATGAAGCGCTCGGCCATCACCCGGGCATCGAAGCGGGCGGCATCGCGATAGGCCGCCTCCAGGGCGTCGCGGCTCTCGACGATGCTGATGCCCAGCGTCGAGCCCTCGTGCACCGGCTTGACGATCAGCGGCAGGCCGAGGCGCTCGACCACCGCCTGCCAGTCGGCATCGGGCCCGAGCATCACGCTCTCCGGGGTCGGCAGCCCCAGGGCCTGCCAGACCAGCTTGGTGCGCTGCTTGTCCATCCCCAGCGCCGAGGCCAGCACGCCGCTGCCGGTGTAGGGGATATCGAGCAGCTCGAGCGCTCCCTGCAGGGTGCCGTCCTCGCCCCCGCGGCCGTGCAGGGCGATGAAGACGCGCTCCGGCGCCAGCGCCTCGAGGCCCACCAGGCCGGCGTCGGCGGGGTCGTAGCCGATGGCGTCCACGCCCTGGCGCTCGAGGGCGGCCAGCACGGCGGCCCCGCTCTTCAAGGACACCTCGCGCTCGGCGGAGGCCCCGCCGAAGAGCACCGCCACGCGGCCCATGTCATCGCTCATAGCGTCACCTCGTCGAGATTCAGGGCGGCATCGCTCAGCCGCTGGGCGATGCCGCCCACGTCGCCGGCCCCCTGGGTGATCAGGATATCGTCGGGGCGCAGCACCCGCGCCAGCAGCCCCGGCAGCTCGCTCTTGTCCTGCACGAAGATCGGGTCGACCCCGCCGCGCTGGCGGATCGAGCCGGCCAGGGTGCGGCCATCGGCGCCGGCCAGGGGCGCCTCCCCGGCACTATAGACGTCGAGCAGCAGCAGGGTATCGACCCCGGCCAGCACGCGCACGAAGTCTTCAAAGAGGTCGCGGGTGCGCGAGTAGCGGTGGGGCTGGTAGACCATCACCAGGCGCCGGTCGGGCCAGCCCGCCCGCACCGCGTCGATCACCATCTCCACCTCGCGGGGGTGGTGGCCGTAGTCGTCGACCAGCATCACCTGGCCCTCGCCCTCGGGCGCGAGGTAGTGGCCATGCACCTGGAAGCGACGCCCCACGCCCTCGAAGTGCCGGAGTCCGCGCAGGATGGCGTCGTCGGAGACCCCGGCGTCGCTCGCCACCACGATCGCCGCCAGGGCGTTGAGCGCGTTGTGGCGCCCCGGCATGGCCAGGCGCACCTCGAGGGGGGACAGCCCCTCGGGGCGCACGGCGGTGAAGCGCACCTCTCCGGCCCGCTGGTCGAAATCCTCGATGCGGTAGTCGGCGTCCTCGCTGAAGCCGTAGGTGACGAAGCGGCGGCTGACCTGGTCGAGCAGGCCGCGCACGTGGGGATCGTCGATGCACAGGATCGCCAGGCCGTAGAACGGCAGGTTGTGCAGGAACTCGATGAAGGTGCCCTTGAGCCGCTCGAAGTCGCCGCCATAGGTGGCCATGTGGTCGGCGTCGATGTTGGTGACGATGGAGACCATGGGCTGCAGGTGCAGGAAGGAGGCGTCCGACTCGTCGGCCTCCGCCACCAGGTAGTCGCCCTCGCCCAGCCGCGCGTTGGTGCCGGCGCTGGTCAGCTTGCCGCCGATCACGAAGGTGGGATCGAGCCCCCCCTCGCCGAGCAGGGTCGCCGTCAGGCTAGTGGTGGTGGTCTTGCCGTGGGTGCCGGCCACGGCGATGCCGTGGCGAAAGCGCATCAGCTCGGCGAGCATCTCGGCGCGGCGCACCACCGGCACGCGGTGCTCGTGGGCCCAGCGGATCTCGGGATTGCTCTCGTCCACCGCGGTGGAGACCACCACCACGTCGGCGCCTGCGGCATGCTCGGCGGCGTGGCCCAGGGACACGCGGATGCCGCACTCGCGAAGGCGGGCCACCACCGGCGAGGCCTTCAGGTCGCTGCCGCTGACCGCGTAGCCCTGGTTGGCCAGCACCTCAGCGATGCCGCACATGCCGGCGCCGCCGATGCCGACGAAATGGATGCGCCGGATGCGGCGCATGCCCAGCCCGCGGCCGGGATGCGGGGGGGTAGCCTGACCGGGAACCGGCCCGAGGGTCTCGTCACTCAAAACCTGTCTCCATGCAACCGGCCACCAGGCGCTCGACGGCGTCGAGATGGGCACCGGCTCGCGCCCGTGCCGCCATGGTGGCGAGAGTGTCGGGGTCCAGCAGCGTCGCCAGGCACTCGGCCAGCGCCGCTGCGCTCATTTCCTGCTGGGGCATCAGCCGTGCCGCCTGCTGCTCGACCAGGGCCCGGGCATTGGCCGTCTGGTGATCGTCCACCGCGTGGGGGAAGGGCACGAAGAGCGCCGGCTTGGCCGCGGCGGCGAGCTCGGCCACGGTCAGGGCACCGGCCCGGCAGACCACCAGGTCGGCCCAGTCGTAGGCGCCGGCCATGTCGTCGATGAAGGCCGTGACCCCGGCGTCGACGCCCTGGGCCGCATAGGCCTCGCGGGTCGCCTGATCCTTGTCGCGCCCGGCCTGGTGGCGCACCTCGGGGCGGTGCGCCGCGGGCAGCTCGGCGAGCGCCTCGGGCAGGCGCTCGTTGAGGGCCTTGGCGCCCAGCGAGCCGCCCACCACCAGCAGGCGCAGGGGGCGGTCCGCCATCTCGGCGGCACTTCTGGGCGCCACGCCGAGCGCGGCGATCTCGGCGCGCACCGGGTTGCCGATCACCTCGGCCCGGCCGGGAAAGGCCTGGGGAAAGGCGGCATAGACGCGGCGCGCCAGGCGCGAGAGGGCGCGATTGGTCAACCCGGCCACGGCGTTCTGCTCGTGGATCACCAGCGGTCGGCGCATCAGCCAGGCCGCGAGGCCCCCGGGACCGCTGGCGAAGCCGCCAAGGCCGACCACCAGCTGGGGGTCGAGCTCGCGGATCACCCGCCGCGCCTGCCAGACCGCGCGCGCCAGGTTCAGCGGCGCCAGCAGCCAGCCGGTCAGGCCATTGCCGCGCAGGCCGCTCACCGCGATGCGCGACAGGGGAATACCGGCCTCGGGCACCAGGCGATTCTCGATGCCCCGCGGGCTGCCGAGCCAGGCAACCTCGACGCCCGCCTCGGCCAGGCCCCTGGCCAGGGAGAGCGCGGGGATGACGTGGCCGCCGGTGCCGCCGGCCATGATCAGGACGCGGCGTCCTGGCTGTCGAGTCATGAGGTGCTTCCTTGTCGCTTGCCGGAGGGCGGCGCCTTGCCGGGTCCCGCCCGCCGGGCCGTGGGGCGCGCGCGCCGTCGGACCTCGCGGGTCTCGATGTCGATGCGCAGCAGCAGGGCGACCATCATGCTGCTCACCACCAGGCTCGAGCCGCCATAGCTCAACAGCGGCAGGGTCAGGCCCTTGGTGGGCAGCATGCCGGTGCTCACGGCGATGTTGATGAAGGCCTGGGCGCCGAGCACCAGGGCGAAGCCGTAGCTCACGTAGGCGGCGAAGGCCAGGCCGGCGAGCTCGGCGCGGCGCCCCACCGCCATGGCCCGCCAGATCAGCAGGGCGAAGAGCCCCACCACGGCGATCGCGCCGACCAGGCCGAGCTCCTCGGCGAGCACCGCGAAGACGAAGTCGGTATGGGCCTCGGGCAGGTAGAAGAGCTTCTGCACGCTGTTGCCGAGCCCCATGCCGAGCCAGTGGCCCCGCCCGAAGGCGATCAGTGCCTGGGTCAGCTGGTAGCCGCTGGCGAACTGGTCGGCCCAGGGGTCGGCGAAGCTGGTCAGGCGCGCCATGCGATAGGGCTCGGCGACCGCGGCCAGGGCGCCGATCGCCCCGACCAGCAGCAGCAGCACCAAAAAGCGCCCCCAGGGCGCCCCGGCCATCAGCAGCATGCCCATCACCGCGCCGGTCATCACCACCACGGCGCCGTAGTCGGGCTCGAGGATCAGCAGGCCCGCCACCACGGCCATCACCGCCAGGGGGCGCAGGAAGGCGCCCCACTCGCGGCGCACCTGGGGCAGGAAACGCTCCAGGTAGCCGGCCATGTAGAGGATCAGGCAGAACTTGGCGACCTCGGAGGCCTGCAGGTTGAAGGGCACGCCGGGCAGCGACAGCCAGCGCCGGCTGCCGTTGACCTCGCGCCCCACCAGCAGCACCAGCGCCAGCAGCGCGAGGCCCACGAGCAGCAGCAGAGGGCCGTTGGCCCTCCACCAGGCCATCGGCACGCGCAGGGCCAGCCCTCCGGCGACCAGCGCCGCCAGCAGGAAGACACCGTGGCGCAGGCTGAAGTACCAGGCGTTGCCGGTGAGGCTCGAGGCGACCTCGCTGGACGCCGAGGTCACCATCACCCAGCCGATCAGCAAGAGCGAGAGCGCCGCCAGCACCAGCCAGCCATCGAAGGGCTGGTCGGCGGTGCTGAGCCGCCCCTTGAGACGCGCCAGCCGGCTCATGGCGTCGTCTCCGCCCGCGCCAGCACCGCCCCGCGGAAAGCCTCGCCGCGGGCCTGGTAGTCGCGGAACTGATCGAGGCTCGCGCAGGCCGGCGAAAGCAGCACGCAGTCGCCCGGCGTGGCGATCTCGGCGGCCCGGGCCATCGCCGCCTCCAGGTCGTCGACCCGGCTCACCGGCAGCCGCCCCGCCAGGGCCTGCGCGAGGCGCTCGGCGTCGCGCCCGAAGAGGACCGCCTCGCGGCCATGGCGCGCCAGCGGCGCCGCCAGGGGGCCGAAGTCGGCACCCTTGCCGACCCCGCCGGCCAGCAGGATCAGCCGGCCCTCCAGCGTCGGCCCCAGCCCCGCGATGGCGGCCAGGGTCGCCCCGACGTTGGTGCCCTTGGAGTCGTTGATCCAGCGCACGCCGTCGATCTCGGCCACCAGCTCACCGCGATGGGCCAGGCCGGCGAAGCGCTTGAGCACCGCGCGCATCGCGGCGAGCGGCAGCCCCAGCCGGGTGCCCATCGCCAGGGCGGCTAGGGCGTTGGCCTGGTTGTGGCGGCCGGGCAGGCGCACGTCGGCGGCAGCCATCAGCGGCGTCTCGCCGTGCATCAGCCAGTCCGCGCCCCGGTGACGCCCGATCCCCCACTCCTCCGCCACGGGGGCGGCGGTGGTGAAGCGATCCTCGGCGGGCAGCGGCGTGGCCGGCCAGGTCATGGGATCCTCGGCATTGACCACGGCGTGGCGGGCACCGCGGAAGACGCCGAGCTTGGCGGCGCGGTAGCCGGCCATGTCGCCGTGGCGATCGAGGTGGTCCTCGGAGAGATTGAGGAAGGCCGCCGTCTCGGCGCCGAGCGACGGCGTGGTCTCGAGCTGGAAGCTGGAGAGCTCCAGCACGAAGAGCTCGGCCTCGGGCGCCTCGGCCAGCAGGTCCAGGGCCGGGGTACCGAGGTTGCCGCCCACGGCGACGCGCATGCCGGCCTCGCGGGCCATCTCGCCGACCAGGGTGGTGACCGTGGACTTGGCGTTCGAGCCGGTGATGGCGGCGATGGGCGCCCGGGCCGCGCGCACGAAGAGCGCGATCTCTCCGACCACCAGCGGCTCGCCGGAGGCCGGGCGGGTGCGCCCGGCGAGCGCGGCGAGCCCGGGCGTCGCCGGGTCGACCCCCGGGCTCAGCACCACCTCCTCGACCTCGCCGAGGTCGAGCTCGGTGAGCGGCCCGCCGTGGAAGGCGATGCCCGGGTGGGCGGCGCGGAAGTCCTCGAGCCCGGGCGGCGCGGCGCGGGTGTCGGCGACCATGAAGGGCACGCCGAGCCGGCTCAAGTGGCGACAGATGGCCCGCCCGGAGAGCCCGAGCCCGACCACCAGCGTCACTCCCTTCGGCACCTTGTGCATCTTGCGCTCCTTGCGGATGGCGATCGGCCCGCGGCGATCAGCGGACCTTGAGGGTGGCCAGGCCGATCAGCACCAGCACCACGGTGATGATCCAGAAGCGCACGATGACCCGCGGCTCCGGCCAGCCCTTGAGCTCGTAGTGGTGGTGCAGCGGCGCCATGCGGAAGATGCGCCGCCCGGTGAGCTTGTAGGAGCCCACCTGCAGGATCACCGAGACGGTCTCCATGACGAAGATCCCGCCCATGATGAACAGCACCACCTCCTGGCGCACGATCACCGCGACCACGCCGAGGGCCGCGCCCAGGGCCAGCGCCCCCACATCGCCCATGAAGACCTGGGCCGGGTAGGTGTTGAACCACAGGAAGCCGAGGCCCGCCCCGGCGATGGTGGCACAGAACACCGCGAGCTCCCCGGCCCCGGGAATGAAGGGGATCTGCAGGTAGTCGGAGAAGACCGTGTTGCCGCTCGCGTAGGCGAACACCGCGAGGCCCATGGCCACCAGCACCGTGGGCATGATCGCCAGGCCATCGAGGCCATCGGTGAGGTTGACCGCGTTGGAGCTGCCGACGATCACCAGGTAGGTCAGCACCACATAGAAGACGCCCAGCGGCAGCACGAACTCCTTGAAGACCGGCACGATCAGGCTGGTCTCCACCGGGGAGGCCGCCGTGACGTAGAGCAGCACCGCCGCCGAGAGGCCGATCACCGACTGCCAGAAGTACTTCCAGCGCGCGGGCAGGCCCCGCGGGTTCTTCTCAACCACCTTGCGGAAGTCGTCGACCCAGCCGATGGCGCCGAAGCCCAGGGTCACGCCCAGCACCAGCCAGACATAGTGGTTGGTCAGGTCGCCCCACAGCAGGGTACTCACCGCGATGGCCATCAGGATCATGGCCCCGCCCATGGTCGGCGTGCCGGCCTTGGAGAGATGCGACTGGGGACCGTCGTCACGCACCGCCTGGCCGATCTGGCGCTCCACCAGGCGGCGGATCATCAGTGGCCCAAGCCACAGGCAGAGCACCAGGGCGGTCAGGGTGCCCAGGATCATGCGCAGGGTCAGATAGTCGAAAACGTTGAAGGCGCTGTGAAATTGCGCCAGGAAGTCAGCCAGAAAGAGCAGCATGTAGTGCGTTCACCTTGAAGCATCCGCGCGCAGGGCGGCCACGACGTGTTCCATGCCGGCGCTGCGCGAGCCCTTGACCAGCACGCTGGCCCCGGGCGGTAGATGGTGGAGGACGTGGCGCGTGAGCGCCTCCCGATCGTCGAAATGGGTCCCGCCTTCGCCGAAGGCCTGGCTGGCCGGCCGTGCCGGCGCGCCCAGGGTACCCAGGAAGTCGATGCCCCGTTCCCGCGCATAGTCGCCGAGCTCGGCATGCAGCCGGTCGGACTCGCCCCCCAGTTCTCCCATGGCGCCGAGCAGGCACCAGTGCGGCCCGGGCAGCGTCACGAGGACATCGAGCGCCGCCTTCACCGCGCCGGGGTTGGCATTATAGGTATCGTCAAGCAGCCGGGTGCCGTTGAGGCCCTCCACGGTGCTCAGCCGGCCCGGCATCGGCGCCACCGCCGCGAGCCCGGCCAGCACCTCGGCCTCGGCAAGGCCCATGGCCAGGGCCGCGGCCGCGGCGGCCAGGGCGTTGGCCACGTTGTGGCGTCCCATCAGGGCCAGCCGGACCCGGCCGATCTCGCGGCCGTCCCGGACAAGCGTGAAAGCATAGCGTCCGAGGGCGTCGCAGGCCAGCGCCACGGCGTGCACGCGCGCCCTCGGATCGAGCCCGAAATCGAGCACCTCCCGAGGCGCGGCGAGGCTCGCCCAGGTGGCGAAGAAGGCGTCGTCGCGATTGAGCACCGCCACCCCGTCGTCGGGCAGGCCGGCCAGTATCTCGGCTTTGGCCTGGGCGATGCGTCCCGTGCCGCCGAACTCGCCGACGTGGGCGCCGGTCACGTTGGTGATGATCGCCACCCGGGGCAGGGCCAGGGCCGTGGTCCAGGCGATCTCGCCGAGGTGGTTGGCGCCGAGCTCCACCACCGCCTGGCGGTGGTCGTCGTCGAGCTCGAGCAGCGTCAGGGGCGCGCCGATGTCGTTGTTGAGGTTGCCCCGGGTGGCGAGCGTCGGCGCCCGCCGGCCCAGCAGGGTGGCCAGCATCTGCTTGACGGTGGTCTTGCCGCTGTTGCCGGTGACGGCGACCAGATCGCCCCGCCAGGCCCGGCGCCGCGCCCGGGCGAGCAGGCCCAGGGCGAGGCGGGTATCGGGCACCACCAGCTGGGGCAGCGGGTCGTCCACCGGGCGCTCGACCAGCGCCGCCACGGCGCCGGCCTCCCGCGCCTGGGTCATGAAGTCATGGGCATCGAAGCGCTCGCCGACCAGGGCCACGAAGAGCGCCCCGGGGGCGAGGCGCCGGGTATCGGTGACGATGGCATCGACGGCGGCCTCCTCGGCGGGCCGGGCCAGCCCCAGGGCGGCCGCGATATCGGACAGGGTCCCGAGGCCGACGCCGCTCATCGCGCGCTCTCCCCGGCCCGCCCCGCCAGGCCGCGCTCGGCCTCGGCGAGGTCGGAGAAGGCGTGGCGCACGCCCGCCACCTCCTGGTAGTCCTCGTGGCCCTTGCCGGCGATCAGGATCACGTCGTCGGGGGCGGCCTCGGCCAGCACCCGGGCGATGGCCGCGCCGCGCCCGTCGATCTCGTGCACCTCGACGTCGGCGGCCTCGTCCAGGCCCGCGAGGACCTCGGCGCGGATCGACTCGGGGGCCTCGCCGCGGGGGTTGTCGTCGGTGACCACCAGCACGTCGGCATGGCGCGCCGCGGCCGCGGCCATCAGCGGGCGCTTGCCGCTGTCGCGGTCGCCGCCGCAGCCGAACAGGCACCACAGCCGTCCGCTGCCCGGCAGGTGCGCGCGCAGTGCCGACAGGGCATTGTCCAGGGCATCCGGCGTATGGGCGTAGTCGATGACGACCGTGGGCGCCCCCGGGCGCGACAGCGGCGCCATGCGCCCGGGCACCGGGGCAAGCGCGGCCGCGGCCGCGAAGAGCGCCTCGAGGGGGTGGCCCAGGCCGTGCAGGGTGGCGATGGCCAGCAGCACGTTGTCCAGGGTGAATCGCCCCATCAGCGCGAGTTCCAGCTCGCGCTCGCCCTCGGGCGTGGCGATCAGCGCACGCTGACCCTCGGGCCAGGCGAGCCAGTCGACGACGCGCAGGGTCACCGCCTCGTCCTGGCCCACCGCCAGCACGCGCGCGCCGCGATGCACGCCGGCGAGCATCAGCCGCGCCAGGGGGTCGTCGCCGTTGACCACCGCGAGCTCGAGCTCGCGGCGGCGGAACAGTCGCGCCTTGGCGGCGGCGTAGGCCGCCATGCTGCCGTGGTAGTCGAGGTGGTCACGGCTCAGGTTGGTGAACACCGCCGCCCGCACGCTGGCGCCGTCGAGACGCCCCTGCTCCAGGGCGTGGGAGGAGGCCTCCATGGCGACCCGCGTCACTCCCTCGGCGGCCAGCTCGCCGAGCGCCGCCTGCAGGGCCAGCGGTCCCGGCGTGGTCAACCGGCCGGCCGTCAGGGCGCCGGGGCGGCCATGGCCCAGGGTGCCGATCAGCCCCGCCTCCACGCCGAGGGCCTGGCTCAGCTCGGCCAGGTAGTGGGTCACCGAGCTCTTGCCGTTGGTGCCGGTCACGCCGATCAGCTCCAGCGTCGCCGGCACGCCGAACAGCACCCGCCCGAGCTCCCCCTGGGCCTCGCGCAGCCCCGCGAGCCACAGCACGCGGGAGTCCTCTGGGCCCGGCCGGCCATCGTCGTGGGCCAGCACCAGCGCCGCCCCGGCGGCCAGCGCCTGGTCGATGAAGTCGCGGCCGTCGACCGTCACGCCGGGCACCGCGACGAAGACGTCGCCCACGCCGACTCGGCGGCTGTCGAGAACCAGGCTCGCGGGATCGGGCAGGCCGACGCCCTCCAGGGCATCGCGGCAGTCCGGCCACAGGCCGACCAGGCCCGCCTCGAGTCGCTCGGCACTCAGCTGCATCTCGTCTCTCCTGGCATTGCCATCATGGGTCCTGCGCCCGGGCGTCCGGGGGCACGTCGAGCAGGCGCAGGGCGTTGCCGGCCACACGGGAGAAGACCGGGGCCGCCACCGCCCCGCCGTAGTAGCTGTCGCCCCGCGGGTGGTCGATCATCACCACGGTGACGATCCGCGGGTCCGAGACCGGGGCGATGCCGACGAACAGGCTGCGATAGGCCCGCGCCTGGTACCCGCCGGCGGCGGTCTTGCGCACGGTGCCGGTCTTGCCGGCGACCCGGTAGCCCGGCACCAGGGCCCGGCGCGCGCCGGTGCCCGGCGCGACGACCCGGTCCATCATCCCGAGCACCCGCCGGGCCACGTCCGGGTCGATCACCGGCTCGCCGACCGGGGGCTCGGCCAGCTTGAGCAGCGAGGGCGGCAGGCGCTGGCCGTCGTTGGCGATGGCGGTGAAGGCGCTGGCCAGCTGCAGCGCCGAGACCGACAGGCCGTAGCCGTAGGAGAGCGCCGCCCACTGGCTGCTCGACCAGCGCACCGGGGCCGGGATGCTGCCGGTGGCCTCGCCGGGGAAGCCGGTGCCCGGGCTCTGCCCGAGCCCCAGGGCGCGGTAGGTGGCCGGGATCACCGGCTCGTCGAGGCGCAGGGCCAGCTTGGACATGCCGACGTTGGAGGATTTCTCGAGGATCCCGGCCAGGTCCAGCTCGCCGTAGTTGCGAATATCCTTGATGGTGAAGCGATCGATGACCATCCAGCCGGGCGAGGTGTCGACCACCGTCTCCGGCGCGACCCCGCCATGCTCGATCATCGCCGCCATCGCCAGGGGCTTCACCACCGAGCCCGGCTCGTAGGTGTCGACGATGGCGCGGTTGCGCAGCCCCTGGGGATCGAGGCCGGCGCGGTCGTTGGGGTTGTAGGAGGGCTGGTTGGCCATGGCCAGCACCTCGCCGGTGCGGGCATCGAGCATCACCACGCTGCCGCCGTCGGCGTCGTGTTCACTGACCGCCGCCTTGAGCTCGCGATAGGCCATGTACTGCAGCCGCTGGTCCAGCGCCAGGGTGAGATCGCCGCCGGGCTGCGCCTCCTGCAGGAGCGCAAGGTCGCGCACCAGGCGCCCGCGCCGGTCCTTGAGCACCCGGCGCTTGCCGGGCACCCCGGCGAGATAGGGCTGATAGGCGAGCTCGAGCCCCTCCTGGCCCTGGTCGTCGATATTGGTCACCCCCAGCAGCTGGGCGCTCACCTCGCCGGCCGGATAGTAGCGCTTGTACTCCTCCCGGGCATGCACGCCGGGCACGCGCAGGGAAAGCACCCGCTGGGCCGCCTCGGGCGTCATGCGGCGACGCAGGTACATGAACTCGCGGGTCGCGTAGCGCGCGATGCGCTCGTTGAGGGTCTCGAGGTCCTGGCCGAGGGCGTTCGCCAGCATCAGGCGCTGGATGTCGTCGTCCGGCAGATCCTGGGGATTGGCCCAGAGCGTCACCACCGGCGTGGAGATGGCCAGCGGCTCGCCGTGGCGGTCGGTGATCATCCCGCGATGGGCGGGAATGGTGTCGGTGCGCAGGGTGCGGGCATCGCCCTGCCCCTGCAGGAAGGGGCGGTCGAAGACATGCAGGTCGACGATGCGCCCGGCGAGCAGCGCCAGGCCCAGCAGCACCAGGCCCATCATCATCCGGTAGCGGGCCTGGCCCATGGGCGCCGTGGGCGGGGGGCGACGCGGCGTCACGCCGCTGCGTGCCTCACCGCTCATGGCTGGATGACCTCGACTTCGTCGATATCGGGCAGGCGCATCTCGAGGCGCTGCTGGGCCAGGCGCTCGATGCGCGCCGGCGAGGACCAGGCGCTCTCCTCGAGCAGCAGCTGGCCCCACTCGGTCTGCAGCTGCTGCTGCTCGCGCTCGAGCACCTGCAGGCGGGCGTACTGATCGCGGGTCAGGTGGCTGGTGGTGATCACCCCGATGGCCGAGGCCAGGCAGGCCGCCAGCAGCAGCATGACCAGCAGCAGCGCCCGTGACGCACCGAGGCGCACGGGCCACCCGAAGGAAGAGGTTACCGCAGAGCGTCCCTGTGCCATGGCGAGCCTCAGTACCGCTTGCGCGCTACACGCATCACCGCACTGCGCGCCCGGGGGTTCTCCTGCACCTCCTCGGCGGAGGGCCGGCGCGCCTTCCCCAGCGACTCGAGGCGCCGCTTGAGCTGGTCGTCGCGGAGCGGGACGCCCCGCGGCAGGTCGGTGTCGCCACGCACGTGGTCGCGGATGAAGCGCTTGACCCGGCGATCCTCCAGCGAGTGGAAGCTGATCACCACCAGGTGCCCGCCCGGGGCGAGGGCCTCGAGGGCCGCGTCGAGGGCGGCATCGAGCTGCTCCAGCTCGCCATTGACCTGGATGCGCAGCGCCTGGAAGACGCGGGTCGCCGGGTGCTTGCCCTTCTCCCAGGCGGGATGGGCGGTCTTGACCACCTCGGCGAGGTCCGCGGTGCGCGTGAAGGGGCGCTCGACGCGGCGCGACACGATGGCCCGGGCCAGCCGGCGGGCATAGCGCTCCTCGCCGTAGCCCTTGAAGACCCGCACCATCTCGCCCTCGTCGGCACGGGCCAGGAAGGCGGCGGCGCTCTCCCCCTGCTCGGGGTCCATGCGCATGTCGAGCGGGCCGTCGCGCAGGAAGCTGAAGCCGCGTTCGGGATCGTCGAGCTGGGGCGAGGAGACGCCGACGTCGAGCAGCACCCCGGAGAGCCGGCCGTGCAGGCCGTGGCGCTCGCTGATCTCGCCGAGGCGGGCGAACTCGCCGCGTTCGATGGCGAAGCGCGAATCGGTGAGGGTCGCCGCCTCGGCGATCGCCTGGGGATCGCGATCGATAGCCAGCAGCTGCCCATCGGGGCCGAGCCGCTCGAGGATGGCACGGGAGTGACCGCCGCGACCGAAGGTGCCGTCGAGGTAGATCCCGTCGGGATCGTGGATCAGCGCCTCCACGGCGCCATCGAGCAGCACGCTGGCATGACGAAAGCCGCGGGCGGGCTGTTCAGGGGCGGATGGCGGCATGCGCTTCTCGATGGCAGGGACATGAAGGCCGTTCGCGACGGCGGTGTTCGAAGGGGAGTCGGCCGATAAGCCGGGTTCTGTCGTGGACAGTCATTCCTCTAGGAGCCGCGTCACCGCGGCCCTCCAGCAACCTACCCGAACCCAGCGCGGGCCACGCCATGGGGTTCCTATTTGGTCTTGCTCCGAGTGGGGTTTACCGTGCCACGCACTGTTGCCAGGCGCGCGGTGCGCTCTTACCGCACCCTTTCACCCTTACCGGCCTCCCGAGGGAGACGTAGGCGGTCTGCTCTCTGCTGCACTTTCCGTCGGCTCGCGCCGCCCAGGCGTTACCTGGCACTCTGCCCTGTGGAGCCCGGACTTTCCTCCCCCACCGGCGATGCATGATCGGCGGCGGCGGCGACTGTCTGGCCAACTCCCGCGGCAAGGATACCAGCGCCCGGGCGCCGCCTCAATGACCGTCCTTGAGCGCCTGGGCCCGGGCATACCACTCCTTCTTGACGCCCCCCAGCACTCGCGCCGTCACGGCGGCGACCTGCTTGACGCCCACCCCCTCGGCAAGCAGGGCCGTGAGCAGGGCATCGGCCTCCACCGCCGAGCGCTCGGTGTCGTCGCGGCGCTCGGCCCCGGCCACCATCACCACGAACTCGCCGCGGGCCTGGTCCGGGTCCGCCACCATGCGCTCGAGCAGCGCCCGGGGCGTGCCGTCGAGGAAGGTCTCGAAGGTCTTGGTCAGCTCCCGGGCCAGCACCACCCGGCGCTCGCCGAGGACGGTATCGAGGTCGGCCAGGGTGTCGCGGACCCGGTGGGGCGACTCGT
This sequence comes from Halomonas sp. THAF5a, assembly GCF_009363755.1. NCBI lineage: Bacteria > Pseudomonadati > Pseudomonadota > Gammaproteobacteria > Oceanospirillales > Halomonadaceae > Halomonas > Halomonas sp. THAF5a. The sequence goes on from NZ_CP045417.1 coordinate 2,552,449, forward strand.
AGAACACCAGGGTCTCCTCGCGGGCGGCGAGCGACTCCAGCCGGGCGCGACGCGGTCCTCCCTTGGCGGGCAGGAAGCCCTGGAAGAGGAAGCGGTCGGTGGGCAGTCCCGCCGCGCTGAGGGCCGCGACCAGGGCGCAGGGGCCCGGGAGGGGCACGATGCGGCGCCCTCGGGCTCGGAGCTCGCGCACCAGCACGAAGCCCGGATCGCTGATCAGCGGCGTGCCGGCGTCGGAGACCAGGGCGACGTCCTCGCCGGCGGCGAGTCGGGCGTCCAGGGTATCGACCCGCGCGGCCTCGTTGTGCTCATGAAGCGAGAGCATCGGACGCGACAGGCCCAGGTGGCGCAGCAGTCGGCCGCTGTGACGGGTATCCTCGGCGGCGACCAGCGCCACCTCGCCGAGCACCCTGGCGGCCCTCGGGCTCAGGTCGTCCAGATTCCCAATCGGCGTGGCGACCACGTACAATGAACCCGCAGGCGTATCGGACATCTCGGCTCCTGGATGCTCTGATGGGACGGTCTGGATCATGGAAACAAGGGAAGGAATCATGAAGATCTCGTTACGCGGCCCGCTGGCCGCCGCGCTCACGGCGCTGCTCCTCGCGGGCTGCGGTTTCCAGCCGGGCCTCATCGAGCGCCAGCCCGATGCCGACCCCGCGCAGCTGCTCGAGCAGGCCGAGCAGCAGGCGCCGGAGCAGGCGGCCCTCTCCCGCCTGGAAGCGGCCGACATCCTAGCACGCCGGGGCGATCGCACCCAGGCGCTGGAGGTCGCCAAGCAGGTCGACGACAGCCGCCTCACGCGCGAGGCCCGAGTGCGCTGGGCGCTGCGGCTCTCCGAGCTGGGCGAGGCCGAGGGCGATCCCTGGGCGGTCATCCAGGCCGGGCAGCTGCTCGACGAGATCGAACTGCCCCGCGAGGCCTCGCTGACCCTGCGCGAGCGCCTCGCCCGGGCGCTGGGCGAGGCCGACGAGCCCCTCGCCGCCGCCCGGGCGCTGATCCGGGTGCAGGCCGCATCCGAGCGCGAGGACCTCAACGATGCGATCTGGGCGCAGCTCTCCCGCCTCGACCGCCGCGAGCTCGACGCGCTGGGCGACGATGGCGATGCGCTGAGCGCCGGCTGGGTCGCCTTGACCGAGCTGGTGCGCTCGACCGGCAGCGACATCCAGCGCCTCTTCGCGCGCCTCGACGACTGGCGCGTGCGCTATCGCGGCCACCCCGCCGCCCGCCGCCTGCCCGCCGAGATCACCGCCCTGGGCGAGCTGCGCGGCCAGCGGGTCGATCACATCGCCGTGCTGCTGCCGGAGTCCGGCCCCCTGTCGACCATCGCCGAGGCGACCCGCCAGGGCATCCGCACCCATCACCTGGCGGGCGTCGACAGCGGCGCCCAGCTGAGCTTCCTCGACAGCAGCAGCGGCAACATGGAGGCCCTCTACCAGGAGGCCAAGGCCCTCGGCGCCCAGGTGGTGATCGGACCGCTGGACAAGGACGTCGTCAGCCGGCTGGAACAGCGTGACCGGGTGCCGATGCCGACCCTCGCCCTCAACTACGGCCGCGGCGAGCGCAACCAGGCCAAGGGCCTCTTCCAGTACGGCCTCTCCGCCGAAGACGAGGCGCGCCAGGCCGCCCAGCGCGCCCACGCCGACGGCCATCGCCTCGCCTCCCTGCTGGTGCCGGACAACGACTGGGGCCGCCGCGTGGGCGAGGCCTTCTGGAACACCTGGCGCGAGCTCGGCGGCGAGGTGGCCAACGCGGTCCGCTACAACCCGGGCGCCCCCGCCACCGAGAGCGCCAAGCGGGCGGCCACCAACCCCAAGCCGGACATGCTGTTCCTGCTGGCCCTGCCCGACTATGCCCGCCAGGTGCCGCCTAACCTGGACTACGCCTACAGCGGCGACCTGCCGATCTACGCCACCTCACACCTCTTCGAGGGGCGCCTGCAGCCGCGCCTGGACGCCGACCTCAACGACGTGATGTTCGCCGACATCCCCTGGCAGATCCCCGACGCGGCGGTAGGCGGCGTGGAGGCCCTGCCCTTCCTCGCCAGCTACCGCGAGCTGCGCGACGAATCCAACTCGACGATGTTCCGGCTGATGGCCATGGGCGTGGACGCCTACGAGCTGGCGCTGCGCATGCCGCAGCTACAGGCGATCGGCGGCACCGAGCTGTTCGGCGCCACCGGTACCCTGAGCGCCGAGGACGACGGTCGCATCCAGCGCCGCCTGCCGTGGGCCCGGTTCGTCGATGGCGTGCCCCAGCCGGTTATCGCACCCAAGGTGTTCGGCGATGACCGGGCCCCGTGATGCCCGCGCCCGAGGCGGCGCCATCGAGCGACTCGCCGCCCGCTGGCTGGCCGATCGGGGGCTGACCCTCGAGGCCAGCAACCAGCACGCCAAGGGGGGCGAGATCGACCTGGTGATGCGCGACGGCGCCACCCTCGTCTTCGTCGAGGTGCGCCACCGCGCCGACAGCCGCCACGGCCATCCCCTCGAGACCATCACCCCCACCAAGCAGCGCCGCCTCGTCCGGGCGGCGCGTTTTTATCTCCAGCGCAACCGGCTATCATGTGCCTGCCGCTTCGACGTGCTGGCCGTGACCGGCACGCCGCCCGACCTCGAGATCGACTGGGTCGCGAACGCCTTCGAAGCGCCCTGACCGGTCAAGCCACTCTGCCAAAGGACCCGGAACCCGCATGGATTTCCAGCAGCGCATACTCGGCCACTTCAACGCCAGCATCGACACCAAGACCTACGCCAGCGAAGTGCTGCCTCCCTTCATCGAGGTGGCCAGCCAGATGATGGTCCAGTGCCTGGTCAACGAGGGCAAGATCCTGGCCTGCGGCAACGGCGGCAGCGCCGGCGACAGCCAGCACTTCTCCTCGGAGCTGCTCAACCGCTTCGAGCGCGAGCGCCCCAGCCTGCCGGCCCTGGCCCTGACCACCGACACCTCGACGATGACCTCCATCGCCAACGACTACAGCTACAACGAGGTCTTCTCCAAGCAGATCCGCGCCCTGGGCCAGCCCGGCGACATCCTGCTGGCGATCTCCACCAGCGGCAACTCCGCCAACGTCATCCAGGCCATCCAGGCCGCCCATGACCGCGACATGACGGTGATCGCGCTGACCGGCCGCGATGGCGGCGACATGGCCTCGCTGCTGGGCCAGGACGACTGCGAGATTCGCGTTCCGGCGACCTCCACGGCGCGCATCCAGGAGGTCCACCTGCTGGCCATCCACTGCCTCTGCGACTTGATCGACGAGCAACTCTTCGGCACAAGCGAGTGACACCATGACCAAGACCTCTCTGCTCTCCCCCTTGCTGCTCAGCCTGACCCTGGCGCTTGCCGGCTGCACCGCCGTCACCGGCGTCACCAACCCCGGCACCATCGACGAGAACTACGGCGAGCGCACCTTCGGCACTCAGGTCGAGGACCAGAGCATCGAGACCAAGATCGCCCACAACCTGGGCCGCACCGATGCCCGCCTGGGCGATGCCCGCATCAACGTCGACAGCTTCAACGGCGTGGTGCTGCTCACCGGTCAGGTGCCCAGCGACGAGCTCAAGAGCACGGCCGAGCGGGTCGCCGGGGCGGTACGCAACGTGCGCGAGGTGCATAACGAGCTCGCCGTCGCCGCCAACCTGCCCGCCAGCCAGCGCCTCGCCGACACCTGGCTGCGCACCCGCATCAACTCCCACCTGGTCGCCAACCAGGAGATCGATTCGGGCCGCGTGCAGGTGATCACCGAGAACGACAGCGTCTACCTGATGGGCATCGTCACCCGCAGCGAGGCCGAGCGCATCGTGCAGGCGGTCTCCGGCCTCGGCGGCATGCAGCGCATCGTCAAGGTCTTCGACTACCTCGACTGACGCCCGACGCGGGACGAAAGCCCCGGGGCGTCACGCCCAACGCAAGACGGCAGGCCCAAGGGCCTGCCGTCTTGCGTTGGAGTGCCACGAACGCGGTGATCCGCGTTCCGACAGCCGTCGTCCGGAGAGCTATGCCGACCGGGGACGACGGCGACTCACTTGACGACCCGCAGGGCGGGACGCCCCTTGGGCGGGCGAGCCTCGTCGCTCTCGACCTCGCCGTCGCCGGCCTCGTCGGTGCTCTCCACCTCGCTCAGGGGCGAGGCATCGTCCGCGGCTTCCGTCTCGTCGGCCTCGACCGGCATCACCGGCTCATGGCCGAAGACCATGCCCACCCCGTTCTCCCGAGCGTAGATGGCGATCAGCGCCTCCATGGGCACCATGATCTGCATGGGCTGCCCGCCGAAGCGAGCCGAGAAGCTGACGGCCTCGTTCTCCATGGCGAAGTCGCGAATGGCGCTCGGCGCCAGATTCAGCACGATCTGGCCGTTCTGGACGAACTGGCGCGGCACCTCCACGCCCTCCTGCTCGGCATCGACGACGATATAGGGCGTCAGCTCGTTGTCCAGGAGCCACTGATACAGGGCCCTGGCCATATAGGGACGGCTCGAATGCATGGTTGGCCCTCCTGTGGGGTACCCCCGGACCGGCCGGGGGAGAAATACCGGGTGGATCAGGCGCGCATCTCGCGCTCGTTCTCGCTCAGGGCGGCCTTGAAGCCATCGCGCTCGAAGACCCGCTCCATGTAGTTCAACAGCGGCTTGACCTGCTTCTCGGGCAGCTCGATGCCAAGCTCCGGCAGGCGCCAGAGGATCGGCGCCAGGCAACAGTCCACCAGCGTGAACTCGTCGCTCATGAAGTAGGGCATGTCCTCGAAGATCGGCGAGATGCCGACCAGGCTCTCGCGCAGCTCCTTGCGCGCCTTCTCCACGTCCTTCTTGGCGCCGCTCTGGATCTGCTCGACCAGCGGACACCATTCGCGTTCGATGCGGTGCATCCACAGGCGGCTCTTGGCACGCGCGACGGGATAGACCGGCAACAGCGGCGGATGCGGGAAGCGCTCATCCAGGTACTCCATCATCACCTTGGATTCGTAGAGCACCAGGTCGCGATCGAGTAGCGTGGGCACGCTGTTGTAGGGATTGAGGTCGGCAAGCTCCTCGGGGCGCTGCTCGTCGCTCACCTCGACGATGTCCACGGCCACGCCCTTCTCGGCGAGCACGATGCGCACACGATGACTGAAATGGTCATCTCCCCCGGAGTAGAAGATCATCGACGACCGCTTGGCCACTACACCCATGAAACAATCCTCGCATCAGTTCGTGCCGGGATGATAACACGCTCGCCCCCGTCTTGAGGGCAATCGTGCGGCCCGGTATCGGGCAAAAAGCATCGGGGCGCACGGCCAGTGGCCATGCGCCCCGCGGTGCACTGTCGCTGGCGGATCAGTGAATGTCGCGCCAGTACTCGCGCTTGAGCAGGTAGGCGATGACACCGAAGATGAAGATGAAGATCAGCACCTTGGGCCCCAGCGACTGGGCCTGCAGCTTGGACGGCTCGCCGGCGTAGGCCAGGAAGTTGGTGAGGTCGTAGATCGCCTCCTCGAACTCCTCGGGCTCCATCTGGCCGGGCTTCGTCACCTGCAGCGTCTCGCAGGACTGGTACTTGCCACTCAGCGGGTCCAGCTCGGCGCCGTCGACGGGCTTGTCGCTGGCGGCACAGACCTTCTCCTGCACCCCCTGCAGCGGCTCCAGCACGTTGGGCATGGCGACCAGCGGGAAGACCACATTGTTGACGCCCGTGGGACGCTCCGGGTCCTTGTAGAAGCTCAGCAGGTAGGTATAGATCCAGTCGGTGCCACGCAGGCGCGCCTCGAGGGTGAGATCCGGCGGCGCGGCGCCGAACCAGCTCTCGGCATCGCCGCTGTCCATGGCGATGTGCATCTGGTCATTGAACTTCAGGGCATCCGAGAAGATCAGGTTGTCCTCGACCAGCCCCTGGGGCATGTCCAGGTCCTGGGCCGCACGGGAGAAGCGCTGGTGCTCCATGGAGTGGCAGCCCATGCAGTAGTTCACGAAGAGCTTCATGCCGTTCTGCAGCGACGCCTTGTCGTCGAGGTCCGGATTCATCTCCTCGAGGTGGACGCCTCCGCCGCCGGCGGCGAACCCGACCATCGGCACCAGCGCGAAGAGCAGTGCGAACAGTTGCTTTTTCATTAGCCAGTCACCCTTTCCGGTACGGGTTTGGTCTTCTCCAGCCGGGTATAGATCGGCATCAGCAGGAAGAAGGCGAAATAGAGCGCGGTGCACAGCTGGGCGACCAGGGTCCGCGTCTCGGTAGCCGGCAGCACGCCGAGCACGCCGAGGATCACGAAGCTGACGGCGAACAGCAGCAGCATCACCTTGGAGATCCACCCCTTGTAGCGCATGGAGCGCACCGGGCTCTTGTCCAGCCAGGGCAGCACGAAGAGGATGGCGATCGCGGCCCCCATCACGATGACACCGAGGAACTTGGCGTCCAGGCCGAACAGCGAGAAGGTGATCGCGCGCAGCATCGCGTAGAAGGGCGTGAAGTACCACACCGGGGCGATGTGATCCGGCGTCTTCAGCGGGTTGGCCGGCTCGAAGTTCGGCTTCTCGATGAAGTAGCCGCCGCCTTCCGGGAAGTAGAAGATCACCACCGCGAAGACGAACAGGAACACGGCCACGCCGACGATATCCTTCACCGTGTAGTACGGGTGGAAGGGAATGCCGTCCAGGGGCTTGCCGGTCTCGTCCTTCTTCTTCTTGATGTCGATGCCATCGGGGTTGTTGGAACCGACCTCGTGCAGGGCGATGATGTGCAGCACCACCAGCGCCAGGATCACGATGGGCAGGGCCACCACGTGCAGGGCGAAGAAGCGGTTCAGGGTGATGCCGGAGATCAGGAAGTCACCGCGCACCCACTGGGCCAGGTCCGGGCCGATGGCCGGAATGGCGGAGAACAGCGAGATGATGACCTGGGCGCCCCAGTAGGACATCTGGCCCCAGGGCAGCAGGTAGCCCATGAAGGCCTCGGCCATCAGCGCCAGGTAGATGGTCATGCCGAAGATCCAGACCAGCTCGCGGGGCGCCTTGTAGGAGCCGTAGAGCAGGCCGCGGAACATGTGCAGATAGACCACGACGAAGAAGGCCGAGGCCCCCGTGGAGTGCATGTAGCGGATCAGCCACCCCCACTCCACGTCGCGCATGATGTACTCGACCGAGGCGAAGGCGCCCTCGGCGGAGGGGTTGAAGCTCATGGTCAGCCAGACGCCGGTCAGGATCTGGTTGACCAGCACCAGCAGGGCCAGCGACCCGAAGAAGTACCAGAAGTTGAAATTCTTCGGCGCGTAGTACTTGGACAGGTGGTCCTGCCACATCTGGGTGGCGGGGAAGCGGTCGTCGACCCAGCGCATCAGGCCGCGCTCCGCCTTGGCCTTGTTCGGATTACCCATCAGGCAGACTCCTCATCTTCGCCGACAGTGATCAGCACGTCGCTGTCGAAGCGGTAAGGTGGCACTTCGAGGTTGGTCGGCGCCGGCACGTTGGCGAACACCCGGCCCGCCAGGTCGAAGCGTGAGCCGTGGCAGGGGCAGAAGAAGCCACCCGGCCAGTCACCCACGTCGACGCTGCCCGGTTCGGGACGGAACAGCGGCGAGCAGCCCAGGTGGGTGCAGATGCCGATCAGCACGCCGATCTCGGGCTTGATGGAGCGCATCGGCCCCTCCACGTAGGCCGGCTGCTGGGGAACGCTGGAGTCCGGATCGGCCAGCGTCGAAGGATCGATTGCCTCGGTGCGCTCGATCATCTCCGGTGACCGGTTGAGGATCCACACCGGCTTGCCGCGCCACTCCACGGTCAAGCGCTGCCCGGGCTCGAGCTTCGACACGTCCGCCTGCACGGGCGCACCCGCCGCTCGCGCCTTGGCGCTCGGCTGCCAGGAAGCTACAAAGGGGACCGCTACCCCGACGGCACCCACCGCACCCACGACGGTGGTGGCGCCTACGAGGAAACGGCGCCGACCCTTGTTTACGCCGTTATCTGCCATTTTCAGATTTCTCCCATCGACTTACCCGCTGTTCCATCACGAGCAGTGAATCCCCCGCGACCACGGATATCAAATGCGCACTATGTTAAAAAATCGCGTCGCCCCGCACAAGGAAAGGTTCCCTGTGCGGGGCGCTATCCGGTGACAAATTCTTGATCCCAAACAAGAAACGCCCAGGTCGCGGGACCCGGGCGTTGGTAAGCGGCAATACGTGCGTATCAGCGCTTGGAGAACTGCGGGCGACGACGCGCCTTGCGCAGACCGATCTTCTTACGCTCGACCTGGCGGGCGTCACGGGTGACGTAGCCGGCCTCGCGCAGCTGGCTGCGGAAGTCCTCGTTGTACTCCATCAGGGCACGGGTAATGCCGTGACGGATGGCGCCGGCCTGGGCGCTGCCGCCACCGCCCTTGACGGTAACGTAGACGTCGAACTGGCCGAGGGTCTCGGTCAGCTCGAGGGGCTGACGAACCACCATGCGGCCGGTGACGCGACCGAAATACTGGTCCAGCTCACGGCTGTTGACGGTGATCTTGCCGGTGCCCGGCTTCAGGAAGACGCGCGCGGTAGAGGTCTTGCGGCGCCCGGTACCGTAATACTGCTGTGTCATGGCGAAGACTCCCTCAGATGTTCAGTTCTTGCGGCTGCTGGGCAGCGTGCGGATGCTCGGTGCCGGCGTAGACCTTGAGCTTCGAGTACATGGCACGGCCCAGGGGACCCTTCGGCAGCATGCCCTTGACGGCGGACTCGATGACACGCTCCGGTGCGTGGGCGATCATCTTCTCGAAATTCATGGAGCGCAGGCCGCCCGGATAGCCGGTGTGGCGGTAGTAGGTCTTGGCGTTGACCTTGTTGCCGGTGACCTTCACCTTCTCGGCGTTGATCACGACGATGTAGTCGCCGGTATCGACGTGCGGGGTGAACTCCGGCTTGTGCTTGCCACGCAGGCGGCGAGCGATCTCGGTGGCCAGGCGACCGAGTGTCTTGTCCGCAGCGTCGACGACGAACCAGTCGCGCTGGACGGACTGCGGCTTGGCAGTGAACGTCTTCATGGGTGAATCACCATTAGGATGTATTGGGTTCTGCCGCCGGAAATCCGGCATGGAACCGTCCCTATTCTTCTTGGTTGCCCGCCCCGAGGGACGCGACAACGGTCGAGCGAGCGCGCATTCTACACGAGCCGTGCCCCGGAGGGGAAGAGGCATCAGGGCTTGTGCGGCAGCGCCAGGTAGTCGTGGGACTGCATCTCCTGCAGCCGCGACAGGGTGCGCTGGAACTCGAACTCCAGGCGCCCGTCGCGATAGAGCTCCTCGGCCGGCACTTCGGCGGACATCAGCAGCTTGACGCCGCGATCATAGAACTCGTCGACCATGTTGATGAAGCGCCGGGTGCGATCGTCGGTCGCCCCGCTCATGCGGGTGACGTTGGAGACCAGCACGCTGTGGAATTCACGCGCCAGCTCGATGTAGTCGTTCTGGCTGCGCGGCCCGTCGCAGAGCTCGCTGAACTCGAACCACACCACGTCATCGTGCAGCCGACGGGTGTGCAGCACGCGGTGATTGATCTCCAGCGGCGCGCCCTCCTCCCCCTCGTGACCGGCGATCTCGCGGAAGCTGCGGGCGAGCTCGATCTCGGCCTCGGCGTCGAGCGGGGCGTGGAAGATCTCGGCACGCTCCAGCACGCGCAGCCGGTAGTCGACCCCCGAGTCGACGTTGACCACCTCGCAGTGGCGCTCGAGCAGGTCGATGGCAGGCAGGAAGCGCGCCCGCTGCAGGCCGTCCTTGTAGAGCTCGCCAGGCACGATATTGGAGGTCGCCACCAGCACCACGCCATGCTCGAAGAGCGACTCGAGCAGGTTGGCCAGGATCATGGCGTCGGTGATGTCCTTGACGAAGAACTCATCGAAGCAGATCACCCGCGCCTCGGCGGCGAACTTGGCGGCGATCAGCGAGAGCGGGTTCCTCTCGCCCTTGTAGTGCTCGAGCTCGTTGTGCACCCGCTGCATGAAGCGGTGGAAGTGGGTGCGCATCTTCTCGGGGAAGGGCAGCGTCTCGAAGAAGGTGTCCATCAGGTAGGTCTTGCCGCGACCCACGCCGCCCCAGAAGTAGAGCCCGTTGACGGCCGGCACCGCCGGCTCAGCGGACGCCTCGCGCCCGCCCCGGCCGAACAGCCCCGCCACCCGCGAGGCGAGCCCGCCGCCACGCTTCGGCGGCGCCACCCGCTCGGGCGGGGTCGCCACCAAGTCGTCGAAGAGGCGCTGTAGGTGCGCCACGGCCTGCTCCTGGGCCGCGTCATGCTGGAAGTCATGGCGCTCGAGATCGGCGCGGTAGCGGCTCATCGGGGTCTGGGGCCGGCGCGACTCGCGGGCGGTCGCGGGGGAGTGCGTCTCGCTCATGGGGATTCCTGCTCGCCTTTCCTCGGGCTATGGCGAGAGGATTATACGCATCCCGCCGGCCCATGACATGCGCCTCCTCCCGCATTGACCCGGCACGCGGGCTCGCCTCTATAATAGGGCCGCGGCCGCGCGGCGGCCGGCACGCACAGGGCCATTGCTCCAGGGAGACGCACAACGTGGATGAGACCAACATCAGCTGGGTGCTGGCCGCCGCTTGCCTGCTGGCCGGCATCGGGATCGGAGCACTGGGCTACCACCTGCTCAACGCCAGCGCCGGCAACGCCCAGCGGCTGCGCCGGCGCCTCGCCGAGCGCGAACGCGCCCTGGCGGACCTCAAGGACGGCCTGGGCGAGAGCCTCGAGCGCATCGGCCAGCTCGCCGAGACCCTGCGCCGGGAGAGCCAGAGCCTCGAAGAGGAGGCCGCGACCGCCAGCACCACCCTGGGCGCCCCGTCGCTTCGCCGCCAGGCCATGGATGCCGCCACCCCCGCCGAGGACGAAGCGGAACCCTCCATGCCTCGCGACTACGCCGACGGTAACCGCGGCACCCTCTCCGAGGACTTCGGCCTCAAGCCGCCCGAGGAAGGCGCGGCCCAGCCGCCACGCTACTGAGCCACCACGCCCGGCGCCCCCCCTCATACGCCCCGGCCCAGCCCCGGCCCAGCGCCGGGGCGTCGTCGTGGCGAGCGCCGGATCAGGCCGGATTGTCGATATCGACGAAGCGGTGCTCGACCCCGCCCTCGGCGGCCAGCCGCTCGCCCAGCGCCTGCACCCCGTAGCGCTCGGTGGCATGGTGGCCCGCGGCCAGGTAGTGGATGCCTAGCTCCCGGGCCAGGTGGGTGGTGCGCTCGGAGATCTCGCCGGAGATGAAGGCGTCGGCCCCCGCCTCCCAGGCGGCGGTGATCATGTCCTGAGCGCCGCCGGTGCACCAGGCGACCCGGCGGATCGCCCCACCTCCCGGCGCCTCGATCAGCAGCGGTTCACGCTCGAGCGTCTCGCCCACCTCGCGGGCCAGCCCGGCGGCGTCGAGGTCGCGCGACGGCTCGCCGAGCCACACCAGACCCTCGCCCAGCGCCCCGTCGGCGCAGCCGGTCACGGTGAACCCCAGCCGCCGGCCGAGCTCGGCGTTGTTGCCGAGCTCGCGATGGGCGTCCAGCGGCAGGTGGTAGGCCAGCAGGTTGATGTCATGGGCGAGCAGCGTCGCCAGGCGCCGGCGCTTCATGCCGGTGACGGCGACCGGCTCGTTCTTCCAGAAGTAGCCGTGGTGGACCAGCAGCAGGTCCGCCTGCCACGCCACGGCCTCGTCGAGCAGCGCCTGGCAGGCCGTCACGCCGCTCATCACCCGGGTCACCCGTTCGCGGCCGGCCACCTGCAGGCCGTTCAGGGTGTAGTCCTTGAAACGCTCGGGCTCGAGCAGGCGGTCGCAGGCGGCGACCAGGTCGTCTCGGTTCGTCATGCAGCCTCCAGGCGCGGTCGGGTTGGCGATGTTACAATCCGCCCAGTGTAACCAGCGGGCGGAAGCCCCGCGACCCAGCATCGTCGACAAGGACTCCCGCCGCATGCGACGCACCCTGCTCCCCTACCTCTGGCCCGTGCTGATCGGCGTGCTGGGGGCCATCGTGCTGCTCAACGCCTTCCCTCAGCTGATCGGGCGCCATGGGTCGAGCCCCGCACCCACGGCCACTGCCCCCTACGACGCTGCGCCGGACCCCGGCGCCGAGCCGGCCGAGCCCCGGGACGCCCCCGAGGTGCGCCAGGCCGAGCCGCTGACCCGCCAGCAGGGACCGGTGAGCTATGCCGAGGCGGTGTCCCGCGCCGCCCCGGCGGTGGTCAACGTCTACTCCTCCCGGGTGGTCGAGCGGGAGGAGCACCCGCTGATGTCCGACCCCTTCTTCCGCCAGTTCTTCGGCGACGAGACGCCCCGCCGGCAGCGCATGCTGTCGAGCCTCGGCTCCGGCGTGATCGTCAGCGAGGACGGCTACGTGCTGACCAACCACCACGTGATCCGCGGCGCCGACCAGATCCAGGTCGCGCTGCGCGACGGGCGCGAGACCCTCGCCAAGGTGATCGGCACCGACCCGGAGAGCGATCTCGCCGTGCTGCGCATCGAGCTCGACGCCCTGCCGGTGATCGAGCTCACCGACACCACCCAGATCGCCATCGGCGACGTCTCGCTGGCCATCGGCAACCCCTTCGGGGTCGGCCAGACGGTGACCATGGGCATCATCAGCGCCACCGGGCGCAGCCACCTCGGCCTCAACGCCTACGAGGACTTCATCCAGACCGATGCCGCCATCAATCCCGGCAACTCGGGAGGCGCCCTGGTCAACGCCGAGGGGGCGCTGATCGGCATCAACACCGCGATCTTCTCACGCTCCGGCGGCTCCCAGGGCATCGGCTTCGCGATCCCCGCCAACCTCGCCCGCAGCATCCTCGAGGAGCTGGTCGTCAAGGGACGGGTCGTGCGCGGCTGGATGGGCATCGAGGCCCAGGAACTCAACCGGGAACTGGCCGCCTCGTTCGGCCTCGACACCCCCATCGGCGTGGTGATCGCCGGGGTGGTGCCGAACGGCCCGGGCGACCGTGCCGGCCTGCAGCCCGGCGACGTGCTGCTGGAGGTGGACGGCGAACCGGTGCTGGACCCTCGCCAGACCATGAGCGACATCGCCGCGGTGGCGCCCGGCACCCGCTTGCCGCTGACGGTGGTGCGCGGCGGCGAACGCCGCGAGATGAGCATCGAGCTGGGCGAGCGGCCGACGCCGTCGGTGGGCCGCCCCGACCCGCGCTGAGGGCGACACGCCCGACCGAGCCACGCCCCCGAAACGCCGAGGGCCCCGCCGGATGGCGGGGCCCTCGTGTGTTTTGCCTCCGGGTTGCGTCCGGGTCGCCCGCCTGCTCAGGGCTTCAAGCGATACTCCGCGGAGCGCGCGTGGGCGGTCAGCGACTCGCCCCGCGCCAGGGTCGAGGCGATCTTGCCAAGCTCGCCGGCGCCGTCGGCGGAGCAGTGGATGATCGAGGAGCGCTTCTGGAAGTCGTAGACCCCGAGCGGCGAGGAGAAGCGTGCCGTCCCCGAGGTCGGCAGCACGTGGTTGGGCCCGGCGCAGTAGTCGCCCAGCGCCTCGGCGGTATAGCGCCCCATGAAGATGGCGCCGGCGTGGCGCACCTCGGCAAGCCACCCCTCGGGATTGGCCACCGAGAGCTCCAGGTGCTCCGGGGCGATGCGGTTGATCAGCGTCACCGCCTCGTCGCGATCCCGGCAGCGAATCAGTATGCCGCGACGCGCGAGCGACTCGCGCACGATCGCCGCCCGCTCCAGGGTCGGCAGCAGCCGGGCGATGGCCTCCTCCACCGACGCCAGGTGCGCCTCGTCCCAGCTGACCAGGATCGCCTGGGCGTCCTCGTCGTGCTCGGCCTGGGAGAAGAGGTCCATGGCCAGCCAGTCGGGATCGGTGCCGCCGTCGGCGACCACCAGGATCTCCGAGGGACCGGCGATCATGTCGATGCCCACCTGGCCGAACACCGCGCGCTTGGCGGTGGCGACGTAGATGTTGCCCGGCCCGACGATCTTGTCGACCCGCGGCACCGTCTCGGTGCCGAAGGCCAGCGCCGCCACCGCCTGGGCGCCGCCGAGGGTGAAGACATGATCGACCCCGGCCAGGTAGGCGGCCGCCAGCACCAGCTCGTTGAGCACGCCGTCCGGGGTCGGCACCACCATGACGATCTCGCGCACCCCGGCCACGTGGGCGGGAATGGCGTTCATCAGCACCGAGGAGGGATAGGCCGCCTTGCCCCCCGGCACATAGATGCCGGCGCGATCCAGCGGCGTGACCTGCTGGCCGAGTACGCTGCCGTCCGCCTCGGTGTACTGCCAGGAGGCGGGCTTCTGGTGCTCGTGGTAGACCCGAATGCGTTCGGCGGCCGCCGCGAGCGCCTCGCGCTGCTCGGCCGGCAACCCCTCGTAGGCCTCGCGCAGGCGCACCTCGCCCAGCGTCAGCTCGGCCATGGAGGCGACGTTCAGGCGGTCGAAGCGATTGGAGTACTCGATCAGCGCCGCATCGCCCCGCGCCCGCACCTCGGCGAGGATCTCGTCGACGCGCTGCTGGATCACAGCGTCGGAGACGCCTTCCCAGGCCAGCAGGTGATCCAGGCGGGCATCGAAGTCGTCCTGCTCGGTCGACAGCCGGGTGATGTCGACGCCGGCGGTGGGGGATTCGCTCATGGCAAGGCTTCCTCTGGGATCAGGGTTCGTCGCATCGGGGCGGCGGTGGACACGCTCGCCCACTGGCCGGGCTAGGAGGCCGTCAGGGTCGCGTCGTGGCGCCGCGCCGCCACGGCCTCCTGGAGGCGGGCGAGCAGCGGCTTGAGCCGGGCGTGCTTCATGGTCATCGCGGCCTTGTTGACCACCAGCCGGGTACTGATCGGGGCGATCAGTTCGCGGGGCTCCATGCCGTTGGCCCGCAGGGTGTTGCCGGTATCGACGATGTCGACGATCTCGTCGGCCAGGTTCATCAGCGGGGCGAGCTCCATGGCGCCGTAGAGCTTGATCACCTCGGCCTGGATGCCCTGCTCGGCATAGTAGCGCCGCGCCACGTTGACGAACTTGGTGGCCACCCGGCGCCGCGCCCGGGCCGGCTCGGCGCCGGTGATGCCGGCGGTCATCAGCTTGCAGCGGGCGATCTCCAGGTCGAGCGGCTCGTAGAGGCCCTCGACGCCGTGTTCGAGCAGCACGTCCTTGCCCGCCACGCCGAGGTCCGCCGCACCCAGCTGCACATAGGTCGGCACGTCGGTGGCCCGGATCACCACCAGCTTGACGTCCGGCAGGTTGGTGTCGAAGAGCAGCTTGCGGCTCTTGCCCAGGTCCTCGGCCGGGGTGATGCCGGCATCGGCCAGCAGCGGCAGGGTCTCGTCGAGAATGCGGCCCTTGGAGAGGGCCAGGATCAGTTGCTTGCTCATGGGTCTCGCCTGTTGTCGGCTCAGCCGGGCACGCGCCGTATGCGCGCGCCCAGCAGCTGCAGTTTTTCCTCGATGCACTCGTAGCCCCGGTCGATGTGGTAGATGCGGTCGACCAGGGTCTCGCCCTCGGCCATCATCGCCGCGATCACCAGCGAGGCCGAGGCGCGCAGATCGGTGGCCATCACCGGCGCGCCGGAGAGCGCCTCCACGCCGGTGATCACCGCCGTGTTGCCCTCCAGGGCGATGTCGGCGCCCATGCGGTTGAGCTCCTGCACGTGCATGAAGCGATTCTCGAAGATGGTCTCGACCACCCGGGCGGTGCCCTCGGCGACGGCATTCATGGCCACGAACTGGGCCTGCATGTCGGTGGGAAAGGCCGGATAGGGCGCCGTACGCAGGTTGACCGCCTTCGGCCGGCGCCCCTGCATGTCGAGCGCGATCCAGTCGTCGCCGTGGGTGATGACGGCGCCGGCCTCCTCGAGCTTGGCCAGCACCGCGTCGAGGATGTCGGCACGGGTGCGGCGAACCTTGACCCGGCCGCGGGAGAGCGCCGCGGCGACCAGGAAGGTGCCCGTCTCGATGCGATCCGGCATCACGTCATGGTAGGCGCCGTGCAGGCGCTCGACGCCCTCGATGACGATGGTGTCGGTGCCGTGGCCGCGGATGTTCGCACCCATCTTGATCAGGCACTCGGCGAGGTCGACCACCTCGGGCTCCTTGGCCGCGTTCTCGAGCACCGTGGTGCCCTCGGCCAGGGTGGCCGCCATCAGCAGGTTCTCGGTGCCGGTCACGGTGACCGTATCGAAGAAGATGGTCGCGCCGTGCAGCCGGCCGTCGACCCGGGCACGGATGTAGCCGCCCTCGACGCTGATCTCGGCCCCCATGGCCTGCAGGCCGTGGATGTGCAGGTCCACCGGGCGCGAGCCGATGGCGCAGCCGCCGGGCAGCGAGACGTCGGCGTGGCCGAAGTGGGCCAGCAGCGGCCCGAGCACCAGGATCGAGGCGCGCATCTTCTTGACCAGCTCATAGGGAGCGTGACAGTCGGTCACCTGGGAGCCGTCGAGCTGGATGCACATCTTGTCACCCATCACCGGCTGCACGCCCATGTGGCCGAGCAGCTCCAGGGTGGTGGTGATGTCCTGCAGGTGCGGCAGGTTGCCGATGGTCACCGGCTCGTCGGCCAGCAGGGTCGCGCAGAGGATCGGCAGGGCGGCGTTCTTGGCGCCGCTGACCCAGACCTCGCCGTCGACGGGGCCGTTGCCGGTAATGATCAGCTTGTCCATGGACGGTCGCCCTCAGGCCCCCTGCTGGTCGGTGGCGGCCTGCCACTGCTGCGGCGTGTAGGTCTTGATGCTCACCGCGTGCAGGGCGCCGGAGGCGATCTCCTCGGTCAGCGCGCCGTAGATCATCTGCTGGCGCTTGACCGGCGAGAGCCCCGCGAAGACCTCGCCCACGGCGATGACCTGGAAATTGCAGCCTTCGCCCTGAATGTGAAACTCGCAGCCGTCGAGTCGGTTCTCGAGCAGCGCCTTGACGTCACTGGGTTGCATGGAACCGGCACTCCTGTGGTTCATCGATTCGTCGCGGACACGCCCCCGGGCCCGCCAGGGCCGGCGGGGGCGTCCCGTCGTGGCAGAACATGGTAAAGAAAAGCGCCGCGCTTGGCGATGGCAAGGGCGCGGAACGACGTCAGGCGGACTCGACGTCCCCCAGGGGCAGCAGGGTGTCGAGCCCGGCGACCCGGGTCAGGCGCGCAAGCGGCGGCGAGAGCCGCACGCAGGCGACCTCCACGCCCGCCCGGCGCGCCCGGCGGGTCCACTCCAGCAGCACGCTGAGCGCGGCGCTGCTGACGCGGCCGACCCCGCTCAGGTCGAAGATCACCTCGCTGCCCGCCGGCCGGGCCGCCAGCCAGTCGCGGCCGGCCCGGGACAGCGCCGCGGCCACCCCGAAGCCGACCTCCCCGGTGACCGCCAGGCGCCGCCCATCGGCCTCCAGGCGAGAGCCGTGGCGCTCGAGCAGCACGTTCATGCGCTGCCGCCCTCCTCCAGCTCCTCGACGGCCAGGTCCGGCGACCAGCCGTCGATCACCGCGTCGTAGTCGCGGCCGTTGTCGCGCATGGCCTGGTCGAACTGGTTGCGGAAGGTCAGCCCGAGGTTGATGCCGTTGACGATGACGTTGACCACCTTCCACTGGTCGTCGTCCAGGCGCAGGGAGTAGCTCACCGGATAGACGGTGCCATCGCTGGCCACCACCTCCATGGCCACGCTCGCCTGGTCGTCGAAGCGCGAGGCCTGCTGGTTGTCGAGCACGCGGATCTCGCGGTACTCGAAGGTCACCAGCCCCTTGGCATAGGTGTCGATCAGCGTCTCGCGGAAAGTCTCGACGAAGCGCGAGCGCTGCTGCGGGGTCGCGTTGCGGAAGTAGCGGCCCATCACGCTGGCACCGATGTAGCGGAAGTCGGCCACGTCCTCGAGGCTGTCGTCGACGATGGCCTCGAGCTCATCGAGGTGATCGACGAAGTACGACTCGCGCCCCTCGATGCGGGTCATCAGGTCATCGATGCTGTCGCGGATCATCTGCTCGGGGCGCTGGTCGGCCTGGGCGGCCATAAGTGGCAGCGCCGCCAGCAGCAGGCAGAGCCCGAGGAACAGGGCGCGCAGGGGAATCGTCTTCATGTCGTTACTCCTTGACCATGCTGGTCACGAACTGCTGGATGAGCTCCTCCAGCACCAGGGCCGATTGGGTGTCGCGCAGGGTGTCGCCGTCGCCGAGGGTCTCGGGGGCGCCGCCCACCGAGAGACCGACATACTGCTCGCCCAGCAGGCCCGCGGTGAGGATGGCGGCGGTGCTGTCCTCGGGCAGCTGCCCCTCGAGCTCGCCGTCGAGCTCCATCACCACCCGCGCATCGTACCAGTCGGTATCCAGCTCGATGCTCTCGACCCGCCCCACGGTGACCCCCGCCATGGTGACCCGGGCACGCGGCTTCAGGCCGCCGATATTGGCGAAGTTGGCCTCGAGCCGGAAGGTCTCGCTGGGCACGCTCAGGCTGAGCCCGCTGACGCGCAGCCCCAGGAACACCAGGCCCAGGATACCGGCCAGCATGAACAGGCCGACCCCGAGCTCCATCGTCTTGCTGCGCTTCATCCGTTTGCTCCGAACATCAGGAAAGCTCTCCGAACATCAGGGCGGTGAGCACGAAATCCAGGCCCAGTACCGCCAGAGAGGAATAGACCACCGTGCGGGTGGTGGCACGCGAGATGCCTTCCGAGGTGGGAATCAGGTCGTAGCCCTGGAAGACCGCGATCCAGGTCACCACCAGGGCGAACACCAGGCTCTTGATCAGGCCGTTGACGACGTCGTCGACGAACGCGACGCTCGCCTGCATGTTCCCCCAGTAGGAACCCTCGAACACCCCCAGCCACTGGACGCCGACCAGCTGGCCGCCCCACACCCCGACCACGCTGAAGCCGATGGTCAGCAGCGGCAGGGCCACGAAGCCCGCCCACAGGCGCGGGGCGATCACCCGGCGCAGCGGGTCGACGCCGATCATCTCCATGCTGGTCAGCTGCTCGGTGGCCTTCATCAGGCCGATCTCGGCCGTGAGGGCGGAACCGGCACGCCCGGCGAAGAGCAGCGCCGCCACCACCGGACCCAGCTCGCGCAGCAGCGACAGCGCCACCATCTGGCCGAGCGCCTGCTCGGCGCCGAAGTCGACCAGGATGGTATAGCCCTGCAGGGCCAGCACCATGCCGATGAAGAGCCCGGAAACCAGCACGATGGCCAGCGACATCACGCCGACGAAGTGCATCTGGCGCACCCAAAGGCGCAGGCCCTCGCGACTCGGCACCCCCACCGCCGACTGGCCGAGGAAGATCCCGGCCCGACCCAGGGCCTCCATCACCTCGCAGCAGCGGTGCCCCAGGCGGCGAATTCGCTCGATCATTGCGGCCCCCCGCTGCCCAGGATGTCGGCGTGGAAGTCCCTCGCCGGGTAGTGAAACGGCACCGGGCCATCCGGCTCGCCATGCATGAACTGACTGACCCGCGGATCGCGGTCAGCATCGAGGCTCGCCGGCGTGCCATGGGCCATCACCTGGCCGTCGGAGATCACGTAGACGTAGTCGGCGATGGAGAGCGTCTCCTTGATGTCGTGGGAGACCACCACGGCCGTCAGCCCCAGGGCCTCGTTGAGGCGCTTGATCAGCTGCACCAGCACGCCCATGGAGATCGGGTCCTGCCCGGCGAAGGGCTCGTCATAGAGGATCAGCTCCGGGTCCAGGGCGATGGCCCGGGCCAGCGCCACGCGCCGCGCCATGCCACCGGAGAGCTCCGAGGGCATCAGCCCGCGGGCGCCGCGCAACCCCACCGCCTGGAGCTTCATCAGCACCAGGTCGCGGATCATCGCCTCGGGCAGGTCGGTATGCACCCGCAGCGGAAACGCCACGTTCTCGTAGACATCCAGGTCCGAGAACAGCGCCCCGCTCTGGAAGAGCATGCCCATCCGCCGGCGCAGGCCGAAGAGATCGCGGCGCGACAGCGCATGGACGTCCTGGCCATCGATACGCACGCGACCGGCGTCGGGGATGAGCTGGCCGCCGATCATCTTGAGCAGGGTGGTCTTGCCGGTGCCGCTGGGGCCCATGATGGCGGTGATCTGTCCTCGCGGAATGGCCAGGTCGACGCCACGGAAGATCTCCTTCTCGCCGCGGGAGAAGTGCAACCCCGCCACTTCCACGAAGGGGGAGTCCGTCATTTCATCAGCTTCCTTCGCAAAATCAGCGTCCTTCGCCAAATTGTCGAACATCGTATCCTAACCCTGCCCCGGCGCGCCAGCGCCCCGATGACGCCCCTTGCACCGCCGGGGCCCGCCATGTTCAATGTGCGCCCTTCACTCCCCGCTCGGATCTCGCCATGCTGGTTCCCCTGCTGATCGTGTCGCTCGGTTTCATCGGCCTTCTGTGGAGCGCGGACCGTTTCGTCGGCGCCGCCGCCGCCACCGCCTGGCGGGCCGGCATGAGCACCCTGCTGGTCGGCATGACCATCGTCTCGCTGGGCACCTCGGCCCCCGAGGTCGTGGTGTCGGTGATGGCCTCCCTGGACGGCGTGCCGGACCTGGCCGTCGGTAACGCGCTGGGCTCCAACATCGCCAACATCGCCCTGGTGCTGGGCGTGACCGCCCTGGTCGTGCCGATCCCGGTGCGCTTCTCCATCGTGCGCCGGGAACTGCCGCTGCTGCTCGGCGCCACGGGCCTGGCCGGCTATGCATTGGCCAACGGCCACCTCGACCGTCTCGACGGCGCCCTGCTGCTGGTGCTGCTGGTGTTCAGCCTCTGGTGGCTGTTTCGCGCCGACACCCCGGACGACGAGGACGGCGGCGAGATCCCGGGCATGCCCCTGGGCCAGGCCCTGGCCTGGCTGCTCGGCACCCTGGTGATCATGATCGCCAGCTCCCGGGCCCTGGTGTGGGGCGCCAGCGAGCTCGCCCGCGGGCTCGGTGTCAGCGAGCTGACCATCGGCCTGACCGTGGTGGCCATCGGCACCAGCCTGCCGGAACTCGCCGCCTGCGTCGCCAGCGCGCTGAAGCGCCACCACGACCTGGCGATCGGCAACGTCATCGGCTCCAACCTCTTCAACATGCTGACCGTGCTGCCGGTGCCCGCCCTGCTCGCGCCGGGGGCCACCGACCCCGCCGCGGCCGGGCGCGACTATCCGATCATGCTGCTGCTGACCCTGGCCCTCGGCGCGCTGCTGCTCTGGAACCGGCGCGGCCGGCTCGGGCGGCTGCCCGGCGGCCTGCTGCTGCTCGCCTACCTCGGTTACCTGGCCTGGCTGGGCAGCGCCGGCCTCGCCCCCACGGCCTGACCCCCTTGAGTGAAACCTGACAACGGGCAACAATCACCGCCATGACCAACGACACCCCCTCCGCGGCCGGCACCTCCCTCCTGCGCGACAGTGCCCGCCGCACCCTGGAACTGGAGCAGCAGGCCGTGGCGGCCCTGGCCGAGCGCCTCGACGACGCCTTCGACCACGCCTGCCGGCTGATCCTGGCCTGCCGCGGCCGCGTGGTGGTCACCGGCATGGGCAAGTCGGGCCATATCGCCGGCAAGATCGCCGCGACCCTGGCCAGCACCGGCACCCCGGCCTTCTTCGTGCATCCCGGCGAGGCCAGCCACGGGGACCTGGGCATGATCACTCGCGGCGATGTGGTGCTGGCACTCTCCAACTCCGGCGAGACCGCCGAGGTCACCGCCCTGCTGCCCCTGCTCAAGCGCATGGGCACGCCGCTGATCAGCATGACCGGTCGCCCGGATTCGACCCTGGGGCGCCATGCCGACGCCCACCTGGATGCCGGGGTCGAGCGCGAGGCCTGCCCGCTGGACCTGGCGCCGACCTCCTCCACCACCGCCGCCCTGGCCCTGGGCGACGCCCTGGCCGTGGCGCTGCTCGAGTCCCGCGGCTTCACCGCCGAGGACTTCGCCCTCTCCCACCCCGGCGGCAGCCTCGGCAAGCGCCTGCTGCTGCGGGTCGCCGACCTGATGCACGAGGGACACCGCCTGCCCGCGGTCCCCCTGGGCAGCCCGCTGCGCGATGCGCTGCTGGAAATCACCCGCCAGGGCCTGGGCTTTACCTGCGTGGTGGATGACGACGGCCGCCTGGCCGGGGTCTACACCGACGGCGACCTGCGCCGCACCCTCGACCAGCACAGCGATCTCTCGGGCCTTACCGTCGACGACGTCATGACCCGCCCCGGCAAGCGCATCGCCCCCGACACCCTGGCAGCCGAGGCGGTGCGCCTGATGGAGGACGGGCGCATCTCGGCGCTGGCCGTGGTCGACGCCGACGGCCGACCGATCGGAGCCCTGCACATGCACGACCTGCTCTCGAGCGGCGTCATCTGACGTCGGCTCGACCACCCGCCTCGCCCGCTACTCGACTGGAGACACCATGAGCCTCGCCCCACCCCAGCCACACCGCCCCCTCGACGACGGCCCGCTGGTCGACCGCCTGCGCCATGTCCGCCTGCTGGCCATGGACGTCGACGGCGTGCTCACCGACGGGCGCCTCTACTTCCAGGCCGACGGCCTCGAGGTCAAGGCCTTCCACACCCTCGACGGCCATGGCATCAAGCTCGTCCAGCGCGCCGGCATCGCGGTGGCACTGATCACCGGGCGCGACTCGCCGATGGTCAGCCAGCGCGCCGCCGCGCTGGGGATCCAGCATGTCTTCCAGGGCGCCGAGAAGAAGCTCGTCGTGCTGCGCGAGCTGTGTGCCCGGCTGGGCCTCGCCCTCGAGCAGGTCGCCTACTGCGGCGATGACATGCCCGACGTGGCCGCCATTCGCCGGGCCGGGGTCGGCATCAGCGTGCCCGGCGCGCCGGCCTACATCCGCGACCAGGCCGACTGGATCACCGAGGCCGCAGGCGGCCACGGCGCGGTGCGCGAGATCTGCGACACCCTGCTGCAGGCCCAGGGGCACTGGGACGCCGTGCTCGACACCTACCTCCACGGCGCGAGCTGAGCCATGGGCCTGCCGCGCCCGGGCTTTCGCACCGGCCTGGTCCTGCTGCTGCTCGCCCTGGGGGGCGGGCTGGCCGTGCTCGACCTGCAGGAGGCGCCGGCACCCGGCCCCGTGCCGGGCGACGGCTCGGGCGAGCCCGACTACTACCTGGAGGACGCCCGCCTGACGCGCTTCGATGCCTCGGGCGAGCCGCATCAGCGCCTCGACACGCCGCGCCTGACCCACACCCCCCACGATGACGTCACCCGCCTTGCACGGCCCGAGGGACGGCTACTGGACCGCTCGGGCCGGGTCTGGCTCGCCAGCGGCGACCACGGCACCCTGGGCGCAGGGGGCAACCCGCTGACCCTGACCGGCGACGCGCGCCTGCTGGCCCCGGCGGAGCGCTGGCAGCTCGACACCGAGGTCCTGCATTTCGACGCCGACCGCGGCCATGCCTGGAGCGAGACCCCGGCGCTGCTTCGCCAGCCGCCCCAGCGGATGCGCGGCAAGCGCTTCGACGCCTGGATCCATGACAACCGCGCCCGTCTGACCGACAATGTGCGCGGCCACCATCCGCCCGACACCCGCGAGGACCCCGAGTCATGATGCGAGCCTTCTTCGCCCCCCTGCTGACCCTCGGCGTCATCGGCCTGCTGCTCGGCAGCTCTCCGGCCCTGGCCCTCGAGGGCGATGCCAGCGCCCCGATCCAGGTCGAGGCCGACCGCCTCGACCTCGACGACCGCGCGGGCACCGCCGTCTATACCGGCGACGTGGAGATCCAGCAGGGCAGCATGCAGCTGACCGGCGCACGGGTCGAGATCCAGCGCAACGACCAGGGCCAGCTGACCCGGGCCACCGCCACCGGCGAGCGTGCCTACATCGAGCAGCGGCCCGCCCCGGACGAACCCCTGGTACGCGGCTGGGGTCGCACCGTGGTCTATCACGTCGCCGAGCGTCGCATCGAGCTGATCGACCGCGCCGAACTCCACCAGGGCGGGGACACCTTCGATGGCGGCTACCTCGAGTACTTCCTCGACCGTCGCGTCGTCCAGGCGCGCGCCGACGCCCAGGGCGTCGGGGAGCGCCAGCGCGTGCGCATGACCCTCGAACCCGAACAGCAGGATGGGCCGTGATGAAGACCCTGAGGGCCGAACACCTGGCCAAGAGCTACAAGCGCCGCCGGGTGGTGCAGGACATCAGCCTCTCCATCGAGCAGGGCCGGATCGTCGGCCTGCTCGGTCCCAACGGGGCCGGCAAGACCACCTCCTTCTACATGATCGTCGGCCTGGTGCGCGCCGATGCCGGCGCGGTGCATATCGACGACCGGGACCTGTCGACGGCGGCCATGCACGAGCGCGCCCGGGCCGGCATTGGCTACCTGCCCCAGGAGGCCTCGATCTTTCGCAAGCTGTCGGTCGCCGACAACATCATGGCGATCCTCGAGACCCGCCGCGACCTCGACCGCGCCGGCCGCCAGCGCCGGCTCGAGGAGCTTCTCGAGGACTTCCACGTGACCCACATCCGCGACAACCTTGGCATGAGCCTG
Organism: Halomonas sp. THAF5a; assembly: GCF_009363755.1. Taxonomy (NCBI): domain Bacteria; kingdom Pseudomonadati; phylum Pseudomonadota; class Gammaproteobacteria; order Oceanospirillales; family Halomonadaceae; genus Halomonas; species Halomonas sp. THAF5a. The sequence goes on from NZ_CP045417.1 coordinate 2,576,773, forward strand.
TCCGGGGGCGAGCGCCGCCGCGTGGAGATCGCCCGGGCGCTGGCCACCGAGCCCGCCTTCATCCTCCTCGACGAACCCTTCGCGGGGGTCGACCCGATCTCGGTGGGCGAGATCAAGGGCATCATCCGCCAGCTCAAGGCGCGCGACATCGGGGTGCTGATCACCGACCACAACGTGCGCGAGACCCTCGACATCTGCGACACCGCCTACATCGTAGGCGACGGCCGCATCATCGCCGAGGGAGATGCCGAGGCGATCCTCGCCAACCAGCGGGTGCGCGATGTCTACCTGGGTCAGGACTTCCGCCTCTGACCGTCCGATCGATCGCAATACCCTGATGCACATGTCGTTATTCGCCTACGGCATGCTGCTTGCGCATGGCACGATTGTTGCTAATTCTTCGGTTGCACCTCCCGCACCCAGCCGCTAGGGTGGAAATTTTCGGCACGTCGAGGGAACTCCTCTCATGGCCATGAAGGCTTCCCTGCAGCTTCGCGTCGGCACCCAGCTGACCATGACCCCCCAGCTCCAGCAGGCCATTGCCCTGCTGCAGCTCTCGACCCTGGACCTGCGCCAGGAGATCCAGCAGGCGCTGGAATCCAACCCCTTGCTGGACGTCGAGGAGGAGTTCGGCGAACAGGCGGTGAGCGAGACGCCCGACGACGACTGGGCCAGCGAGATTCCCGACGAGCTCAGCACCGACAGCGACTGGTCCGATACCTATCAGGACCTGGGCGGCGCGCCCGCCGGCGGCGAGGCGCCGGACTTCGAGCGCCAGGCCGCGGGCCAGAGCCTCCAGGGGCACCTCGCCTGGCAGCTGGCGATGACCGACCTGGACCCGCAGCAGATGCGCATCGCCGAGAGCCTGATCGACGCCGTCAACGCCGACGGCTACCTCATCCAGCCCCTGGACGAGATCCGCGACGGCCTCAAGGCCCAGGGCCTCACCGGGCTGCGTGGCCGGGAGGTCGAGCAGGTGCTGCTGCGCCTGCAGCAGTTCGAGCCCACCGGCGTCTTCGCCCGCGACCTGCGCGAGTGCCTGCTGCTGCAGCTCGCCACCCTGCCCGACGACACCCCGCTGCTGCCCCAGGCCCGGCGCCTGGTGCGCCAGTTCCTCGAGGCGCTGGCCGGCGATGACCGCCGCCTGCTCAAGCGCCGCCTCGGCCTCGACGACGACGCCCTCGATACGGCGATCGGCCTGGTGCGATCGCTGGATCCACGCCCCGGCAGCGCCTTCGGCGAGGGCGACAGCGACTACGTGATCCCCGACTTGGTCGCCCGCCACACCCACGAGGGCTGGCAGGTAGAGCTCAATCCCGAGGCGATGCCACGCCTGCGCATTCAGCCCGACTACGCCGCCCTGATCCGGCGCGCCGACAAGAGCGCCGACAACCAGTTCCTCAAGGACCACCTGCAGGAGGCGCGCTGGCTGATGAAGAGCCTCGCCAGCCGCAACGACACCCTGCTGCGGGTGGGCCGCGAGATCATGGCCCGCCAGCTCGACTTCCTGGAGCACGGCGAGGAGGCCATGAAACCGCTGATCCTGGCCGATATCGCCCAGGTCGTGGAGATGCACGAATCGACCATCTCGCGGGTCACCACCCAGAAATTCATCCATACGCCGCGCGGCATGTTCGAGCTCAAGTACTTCTTCTCGAGCCAGGTGGGCGGCGGCAGCGGCGAGGGCGACGCCCACTCCAGCACCGCCATCCGCGCGCGGATCCGCAAGCTGATCCAGGACGAGCCGCCGCGCAAGCCGCTCTCGGACAGCCGGCTGGTCGCCCTGCTCGACGAGGCCGGCATCAGCGTGGCCCGGCGCACGGTGGCCAAGTATCGCGAAGGGATGGGCATCCCCTCCTCCAGCGAACGAAAGCGGCTGAGATGAGGCCCCTGTTCGGCCTCCCGCGGCGCCGAAATGACCAGGCCCCATCCCTGCGCAAACGGTTGAATTGACGCCGTTCGCACCGCGCCACACCGCCCCCGACCGAGGGGGTATGCAGGACGCTAAAAAGGGTTACAATCGACCCACACCCCGAAAGAGCAAGGAGCGTGTCATGCAAGTCAACATCACCGGCCATCATGTGGAACTGACCGACGCACTGCGTGACTATGTGCAGGAAAAACTGACCCGCGTCGAGCGTCACTACGACAACATCACCAACGTGCAGGTCACCCTCTCCGTCGAGAAGGAGCGCCAGCAAGCCGCCTGCACCCTGCATGCCGCCGGTGCCGACCTCCATGCCGAGGCCATGGAGAACGACATGTACGCCGCCATCGATGCCCTGGCCGACAAGCTCGACCGCCAGCTGGTCAAGCACAAGGAAAAGGCCCAGGCCCGCGCCCAGGGCGCCGGCGCGCGCTGACGCCATCATGACACTGGACGCCATCCTGCCCCCCGAGCGCACCCTCTTCGATGTGCCCGGGGGAAGCAAGAAGCGGGTGCTGGAGTTCTTCAGCACCTTCATCGCCCAGAACACGCCCAGCCTCGACAGCCAGGAGGTCTTCAGCCGCCTGATCGGCCGCGAGCGGCTGGGCAGCACCGGGATCGGCCACGGGGTGGCCATTCCGCATGCCCGCAACCCGCACTGCAAGGCCCCCATCGCCGGCTTTCTCAAGCTGGCCGAGCCGGTGGACTTCGACGCCATCGACGGGGAACCGGTGGACCTGGTCTTCGTGCTGCTGGTGCCCGAGGAGGCCGACGAGGCCCACCTCGCCCTGCTGGGGCAGGTCGCCGGCGTCATGAACGACGCCGACACCCGTGGGCGCCTGCGCCACAGCACGAGCCAGCGGGAACTCCATGAGCACCTCATGGAGGCCATACGCCAACAGGCCCCGAGCGGCCGTCAGGGCGGCTGACCCCCGGGGCACCGCCCGCCCCTACGCGACCAGGAGACCCCGCATGCAGCTCGTGATCATCAGTGGCCGGTCGGGTTCCGGCAAGTCGATCGCGCTGCAGGCGCTGGAGGACCTGGGCTACTACGCCATCGACAACCTGCCGGCCATGCTCCTCGGGCCGCTGGTGGACGAACTCCAGCAGGGCAAGAGCCTGCGCTCCTCCATCGCCGTCAGCATCGATGCGCGCAACCTGCCGGACGCCCTGGCGCGCTTCCCGGAGCTCCTCGACGACCTGCGCGCCCGGGAGCTCGCCTGCCAGGTGGTCTACCTGACCACCGATGCGCGGATCCTGCTGGAGCGCTACTCCCATACCCGCCGCCGCCACCCCCTCACCCGCGACAGCGACATGAGCCTGGCCGAGGCGATCGATACCGAGGAGCAGGCCCTCTCGGAGATTCGCGACCTCGCCGATCTGGTAATCGACACCACCCGGCTCTCGGTGCACGAGCTGCGCGGGCGCATCACCGACCAGGTGGCGGGCCATCGCGCCGAGCAGATGACGCTGACCGTGGAGTCCTTCGGCTTCAAGCGCGGCGTGCCGCTGGATGCCGACATCGTCTTCGACGCCCGCTGCCTGCCCAACCCCTACTGGGATCCTGAGCTGCGCGACGCGACGGGACGCGATCCCAGCATCGTCGCCTTCCTCGACGGCTACCCGGTGGTCGCCGAGATGCACGACGATATCCTCGCCTGGGTGGAACGCTGGCTGCCGCACTATCGCACCAGCCAGCGCAGCTACCTGACCGTGGCCGTCGGCTGCACCGGCGGCCAGCACCGCTCCGTCTACCTCGCCGAGCGGCTGGCCGCCCACCTGGCATCGCGGCACGCCGGGGTGCGGCTGCGCCATCGCGAGCTGGGCGTGCAGGTCACCCTCCCCGATGCATCGGCGGGTGACGACGCGCCGCAGGAAGGAGGCTGAGGCGTGCCGAGCCGCAAGCTGACCCTGACCAACCGCCGCGGCCTGCATGCCCGCGCCGCCACCAAGCTGGTGCAGTGCTGTCAGCCCTTCGACGCACGGGTCACCGTGCACCGGGACGGCCAGCAGGCGGACGCCGGCAACATCATGTCGCTGCTGATCCTCGCCGCCCCCTGCGGCACCGAGCTCGAGGTGCACACCCAGGGCGCGGAGGCCGACGCGGCCCTCGAGGCGGTCGCCGCCCTCTTCGAGGCCCGCTTCGACGAGGACGCCTGAGTGGCAACCGCCGGGCGCAGGATCATGCCGCCACAAGAAATGCCATTCACCCTTTTGAAGCCTCATCTATGGAACTGATCCAGAGTGGCAAGTATTCCCTTGTCCACTATGACGCCGAGCGAGACCACTTCATCAAGACCTTCCAGCCGAAGACCTTCGACCGCCTGCGTTACGCGCTGCGCATTCGTCCCTACCCGGGGCATAACGTCGTCCTGATAGCGAAGCGCCTGGAGGCACTCGGCATCGCCACGCCGACCATCGTCGAGACGCAACGATACCGCTCGGTGACCGAGAACATTCGCGGCACCCCCCTGAAGCGGCTCATCCTGGATTCACCCATGCTTCAGGAGCAGTACCTGGATGCGCTGACAGCCTTCGACCACCACGGCATTCATTGTCGTGGCCTGCATACCAACAATTTTCTGGTCCGTGACGAGCGCCTGTTTGCCATCGACCTCGATGCCTACAAGGCACCTCGCTGGCTGCGTTACTCTCGCCGCGAGTATCTGGACTGCCTGAGACGCTCCCTGAAGGGTGAGGAGGCGTTCCTCTTCGCGCGTCTGCTTGAACGGCTGGGCCTGGACGAGCACTATCAACCGCTGAGATGAGCGTCTCCAGGCCCAGCATGGCTCAGCCGCCGGCCACCACCATCTCGTCGATCAGCCAGCTGCCGGTGTGGATGCTGCCGCGGGTGTCGGTATCGTTCCCCACGCCGGCGAGCCCCTGGAACATCGTCTCGAGGTTGCCGGCGATGGTGAACTCCTCCACCGGATGCTGGATCCTGCCGTCCTCGACCCAGAAGCCCGCCGCCCCGCGGGAGTAGTCGCCGGTCACGCCGTTGACGCCCTGCCCCATCAGCTCGGTGACCAGCACGCCGCGGCCCATGCGCTCGAGCAGCGCCTCGCGGCTCTGAAGCGGCGCGGTGATGCGCAGGTTGCGGGCGCCGCCGGCGTTGCCGGTGGTCTCGAGGCCCAGTCGACGGGCGCTGTAGGCCGAGAGCATGTAGCTCGCCAGGCGACCGTCGCGGACGAAGACGTTGTCACGGGTCTGCACGCCATCGTTGTCGAAGGGCGAGCTCGCCATGGCCCCGACCTCCATGGGACGCTCGCCGAGGCTGAACCACTCGGGGAAGAGCGGGTCGCCGAGGCGGTCACAGAGGAAGGAGGCCTCGCGGAACAGCGCCCCGCCGGCGATGGCGCTCATCAGGTGGCCGACCAGGCCGCTGGCCAGGGTCGGGTCGAAGAGCACCGGCATGCGCCCGGTGGCCGGGCGCTTAGCCCCGAGGCGGCTCAGGGTGCGTCGGGCGGCGCTCTCGCCGACCGCCTCGGCGGCCAGCAGGTCGCGGGGATCCCGGGCGCTGGTGTAGTCGTAATCGCGCTGCATGCCACTCTCGTCCTCGGCGATCAGCAGGCAGGAGAGCGAGTGGCGGCTGCCGCGCTGGCTGCCCAGGAAGCCGTGGCTGTTGGCGTAGACGCGCACCCCCTCGCCGCTGGAGAGGCTCGCCCCGTCGGAGCTCTTGATGCCCGCCACGCCGCGGCCGGCCGCCTCGCAGCGCAGGGCGAGCTCGGTGGCCTCGTCGATGGAGAGCGGCCAGGGATGGTGGACCTCGAGGTCGGGCAGGTCGGTCGCCATCAGTACCGCGTCCGCCAGGCCCGAGGCCGGGTCCTCGCCGGTGTGGCGGGCGATGGAGAGCGCCTTCTCGACCGCGGCGCGCACCGAGGCCTCGCCGGCATCGCTGGAGGAGGCGCTGCCCTTGCGCTGCCCCACGTAGACGGTGACGGCGATCCCCTGGTCCCGGGACAGCTCGACCGTTTCCACCTCTCCCTCGCGGACGCTGACGCCGACGCCCTGGTCGACGCTGGCCCCCACCTCGCAGGCCTCGGCCCCGAGCTGGCGTGCCAGGTCCAGGGCCATCCGGGCGCGACTCTCCAGCAGGGCCTGCTGGGCGGCGGCATCGAAAGCCTGTGTCATGTACGTCTCTCCTTACTCGGCCGACCGGTCGCCGGCCCTCAAGATGGTGCATTGTCCAGCCCCGTACCGCGGGCTGATATACTGGCGCGATTCGATCCCCGACGAAGTGGAACCGGCATGACCCAGGATGACCTCTCCCCGGCCGACGAGCGGCCCAGCAAGTCCCAGCTCAAGCGCGAGATGCAGGCCCTGCAGCAGCTCGGCGAGCAGATCATCGCCATGAGCGATGCCCAGCGCGCGCGCTTCCCCCTCTCCGACGACCTGCTGGCCGCCGTGGAGGAGACCGGGCGCATCAAGGCCCGCGAGGCCCGCCGCCGCCACATGCAGTACGTCGGCAAGCTGATGCGCGGCGAGGACCTCGACGGCATCCAGGCGGTGTTCGACGAGATCGAGAACGAGAAGCTGCGCCGCGACCACGCCTTCCACCGCCTCGAAAAGTGGCGCGACCGGCTGATCGACGAGGGCGACGACGCCGTCGAGGCCTTCGTGGCCGAGTTCCCCGACGTCGAGCGCCAGGCCCTGCGCCAGCTGATCCGCAACGCCCGCCGCGAGCGCGACCAGGGCAAGCCGCCGACCAACGCCCGCCGGCTCTTCAAGCTGATCCGGGACGGCGCCGGCCTCTAAAGCAAAAAGCTTGAAGCCTGAAGCTGGAAGTCACCACTTCACGCCTTCCAGCTTCCAGCCGCGAAGCGGCGCTCTTGCCGCTTCAAGCTTCAGGACTGGGTGCCGCCCACGGTCAGCTCGTCGAGCTTGAGCGTCGGCTGGCCGACGCCCACCGGCACGCCCTGCCCCTCCTTGCCGCAGACGCCGATGCCGGTGTCGAGCTCCATGTCGTGGCCGATCATCGAGACGCGACCCATGGCCTCGGGGCCATTGCCGATCAGGGTCGCGCCCTTGACCGGCGCGGTGATCCTGCCGTCCTCGATCAGGTAGGCCTCGCTGGCCGAGAAGACGAACTTGCCCGAGGTGATGTCCACCTGGCCGCCGCCGAAGCTCACCGCGTAGATCCCGCGGCGCACGCTCTTGATGATGTCCGCCGGGTCATCGCTGCCCGCGCGCATGTAGGTGTTGGTCATGCGCGGCATCGGCAGGTGGGCGAAGGATTCGCGGCGCGCGTTGCCGGTGGGCGCCATGCCCATCAGCCGGGCGTTGAGCTTGTCCTGCATGTAGCCGGTCAGGATGCCGTCCTCGATCAGCGGCGTGCACTGGCCCGGAGTGCCCTCGTCGTCGACCGACATCGAGCCGCGGCGGTCGGCCAGGGTCGCGTCGTCGACCACGGTGACGCCCCGGGCGGCGACCCGTTCGCCGAGGCGCCCGGCGAACGCCGAGCTGCCCTTGCGGTTGAAGTCGCCCTCCAGGCCGTGGCCCACCGCCTCGTGGAGCAGGATGCCCGGCCAGCCCGGGCCCAGCACCACCGGCATCTGCCCGGCCGGGGCGTCGACGGCCTCGAGGTTGACCAGCGCCTGGCGCACGGCCTCCTTGGCATAGCGCTCGGCGACGTTGTCGTCGCGCAGTCGCGCCATGGGGAAGCGCCCACCGCCGCCGGCGCTGCCGCGCTCGCGGCGGCCGTTCCTGACCGCGATCACGCTGACGTTGAAGCGCACCAGCGGGCGGATGTCCGCCGCCAGGGTGCCGTCGCTGGCGCGCACCAGCACCACCTCGTGGACGCCGGTGAGCGAGGCGCTCACCTGGGCCACCGAGGGGTCCGCCGCCCGCGCCACGCGGTCGGCCAGCTTGAGCATGGCGATCTTGTCGTCGGCGCTGAGCCCCGAGAGCGGGTCGACGCCGGCGTAGCGGGCCGCGGGGGCCACGGCCACGCCCGGCGCCACGCGCTGGCGCGCGCCTGAGCGCACGATGCCGGCGGCGGTGCGCCCGGTCTCGGCCAGGGCGTCGGCGGTGATCTGGTTGGAGTAGGCGAAGCCGGTCTTCTCGCCGGCCAGGGCGCGCACGCCGACGCCGCCGTCGATGTTGTAGCTGGCCTCCTTGACCTCGCCATCCTCCAGCACCCAGCCCTCATGCCAGCTGCGCTGGAAGTAGAGGTCGGCATAGTCGATGCCCGGCCCCATGGCATGGTCGAGCCCGGCCTCCAGGGCCGCGAGGTCGAGCCCGCCCGGCGCCAGCAGCAGGTCGGAAGCGTCGTCGAGCATGTCGTGAGTCTGTGATGTCATTCGGCACTTTCCAGAGCGATCCGCGGCGAGGTCCAGGGGCCCTGCACGCGATAGTGGATTCGGGTCACGCGGTCGATGGCATCCCCGAACAGCTTGTCGGCGATGAACAGGGCGCCGCCCACCACCGGGGCGCCGGCCAGCACCGCCGCCAGCGGCAGGTTGTTGCTCACCGGCACAGTGACCGACAGGCGCTGATCGAGTTCCCGGCGCGCCAGGTCGACGCTGCCGTTCAGGGTGAAATGGGTTGCCGGCCCCTCGATCTCCACCGGACCACGGGTTTCCAGTACCCCACCATACAGGGTGGCGGCACCGCTGACACGATCGAAGGCGGTCCCGCGGCCGGTGACATCGGAGAAATCGAGGCGCAGGCGACGCAGCAGGTTGTCGACGTTGAGCAGCCCGACGACCCGCGCCGAGGGCGACTCCAGGTTGACGAAGCGCCCATCGCGCAGCATCACCTCGAGGCTGCCCTGGGAACGCGGCAGGGCGAACTGCCAGGGCGCCCCGGGCCACGCCAGCTGGCTCTTCACGCGGGTCTCGGTGTTCCTCACGGCCACCGGCTGGTCGAGGGCCGCCAGGGCACTGCCCAGGTCGCCGCCGGAGAGGTCGAGCCGGGCGCGAGTCAAGCTGTCGCCGGCGCCGCTCGCCTCCCAGATCAGCTGGCCACCGGCCTCGATCTCGCCGAGCGACAGCGCCAGCGGATCGATCACCAGGCGGTCGGACGTGGCACGCCAGCGACCGTCGAAGTGGCCGAGCCGCGCCCCGCGCCAGGCCATGTCGGCGATGCGCAGCCGCCCGTCCGGCAGCGACGAGAGCCCCGCCGGCAACGGCGCGGCCTCGACGGGCAGCGCGAGCTCGTCGAGCAGCTGGCCGCCGTCCGCCGCCGGGGCGACCAGCGCATCCAGCGAGAGGCGGTCGAGGGCGATGTCCAGTGGCGCCGCCTGGGCGGGCCGATAGCTGAGGCGCCCACCGGCCAGGCTGCCGTCCACGCCGAGACGCCAGCCGTCGGCGGTGCCGTCGCCCTCCACGACCAGCGAGCCCAGGCAGCGCTGGTCGAGCTGCAGGCAGTCGGTCTCGAGGCTGAGCGCGGTGAGCGTGGAGGGGTTGCCGGCCGAGGCGGGCTCGACGCCGGCCAGCAGCGGCGACAGGGCGCGCGCCCAGGGCGCCACCGCCAGCCGTGGCAGGTAGGCATCCAGCGTCCAGCCGGGCCGGCCGGCCCAGTCGGGGGGCGTCAGGTGCCCCAGCCACGCCTGCCCTCGACCCGGGCCGCCGTCCGCGGACGCTCGCCAGCGCAGTCCGAGCCGATCGCCCAGGCGCCCGTCGACCCGCCCTTCGGCCAGGTCGACGTCCAGTCGCAGGGGGCGCACGGCCGCGCGGGTCTTGCCCAGTGGCGCCGGCAGCTCGATCGCGAGCCCCTCCAGGCGGCTGTCGAGGCGCAGCGCGGCGCCCGCCTCCCCGATCGCCAGGCGCCCCTGCCAGGGCAGGCGGCCCTCCATCACGGCGTCGAGACCGGCCACCCCGCTCCAGGCGGACAGCGCCGAGACCTCGGCCGTGCCGGAGAGGTCGAGCCCGCCGGCCAGGGTGTCGATGTCGGCGACCACGGGGCCGCCCAGCAGGCGAGCGCTCACTCTCCCCTCCAGGCCGCCCTGCTCGCCGCGCTGGCGCCAGGCGAGCGGCCCCTCGACGCCTTCGAAGGCGAGCCCGAGGGGCTCATGGACGAGACGGGCGAACCCCGCCTCGGTCTCGATGTCCAGCGTCAGGGCCTCGGGCGCATCGAGGTCCAGGGCCAGGTCCAGGCGGCCGGTCGCCCGGCCCTCGGCCCGCCAGGGCGCGACCGCCTCGATGCCCTCGGCGGGCAGCGCCAGCAGGTAGCGGCGCAGGGCATCGCCCCCGGCCGCGAGGTCGCCGCTGACCGCGAGCCGCTCCTCCTCGAGGGTGACCGTCCCCGCCGAGGCCTCGACGCCCAGGCTGTCGGCGGCGTCGACGCGGGCCGTGAGCGCCTCGTCGACCACCGACAGGTGTCCCCGGATGCCCTCGAGGCGCGGCCAGCCGGGGGCGATGGGCAGGCGTCCGTCAACGACGCCGAGATCGAGCCGCAGGGTGGGATCGGGCCTCGCCCCCTCTCGCGCCAGCGGCACGTGCAGCCGCAGTGCCCCCTCGGGCACCCGGCCGGCAGCGCCCTCGGCCAGCCACTCGGTCAGCGCCGGAGGCAGCACGCCCACCGGCAGCCAGTCCGTGAGCGGGGTGTCGACGGCGTCCACGTCGGCGAAGTCGAGCTGCAGCCCGAAGCCGCCGCGCCGTTCGCCGCCGACCGAGAGCCCGAAACCACCCTCGACCCGCGCCCCGTTCCACTCGACCTCGAGGTCGCGGCCGCTGACGAAGCTGCGCGGGCCGTCATACGCCCAGTCGATCACCCCACGGGCCCGGTCGAGGTCCATCGGCGCGCCGAATACCTCCGGGAAGTGCAGCCGGGACGCACGCCCGGCGAACTCGACGTGGCCCGACAGGTCCTCGGACTCCACCCAGACGTCCAGCGGCCCGCCGCCGGGCGCCTGCTCCCAGGGCGACACCGCCACCTCGGTCGCCGCCGCCCGGGCCCGCCAGTGGCCCGCCTCGCGCCCCAGCCCCAGCGCCGTGACCCGCCCGCGGGGATCGAGGCTGTCGATGACCCGGGCCAGGGCCTCGGGCAGCGGCAGCCGGTCGCGCCAGGCGGCCAGGGCCCCCAGGTCGAACTCGCTGGTGGTGAGCCACCAGCCGTCCGCCTGGCTGCGCACCTCCCAGAAGCGCGGCACCGCCGGTCCCGCATCATCGCGCTGCCCCTCGGGACGGGCCCAGTCGGCACTCTGGGCATCGGTCTCGATCCACGCCTGCCAGCCGTCGTCGTCGCGCCGCCACTGGCCGCTTGCGGTGGCCTGCTTGAGCACGATGGCCTGGGGCACCTCCTCGGCGCTCGCCGTCGGCTGGCGCAGCGCCAGCAGCGGCGCCTCCAGGTCGGCGCGCAGGTCGGCGAGGGCGCCTTGATGCCAGCGCCCCCAGAGCCGCGCATCGCCGCTGACCGTCTCCAGGCGCAGGGCACTGCCGTAGCCCAGCACCTCCGAGAGCCCCAGCAGGCTCTTGAGGCGCATGTCGGCCTGCAGCGCGGCACTGAAGTCGCCGAGTCCCGAGGCCCCGGGCTGCAGCTCCATCACCGCGCGGATGGCGTGATCCTGCTGGCCCTCGACGAACACCTCGCCCTCGAGGTGGGTGCGACGCTCATCGCCGGTCATCACCAGGCGCGGCGCCGTCAGCACGGCGCGCTGCTTCTGGCCATGCAGCACCAGGCGAACGTCCTCGACCCAGGCGCTCTGGCGCAGCAGCATGCCCACCCAGAAGTCGAGGCGGTCGAGGTCGAAGGTGCTCTCGGGAATCAGTTCGGGGGGCAGCTCCGCGGGCTTGGGCCACTGCCAGCGCCCGTCCGGGTCCTGATAGAGGTGCACGGTGACGCCCCGCACCCGGGCCGCGGCCACCCGGGGCATGCCGGTGGCGAGGCTGGCGAGGCTGTCCAGGCGCAGCTGGGCGCGCTCCACCTCGAGCAGCGGCACGTCACCGAGGCCCTCGCGGGAGCGGATGTAGAGGCCCTCGACCTCGAGGTGGGGATCCAGCCGGGCGAGGCCGGCCGTGACGTCATCCAGGGCCACCTCGGCATTGAAGCGGGTCGAGAGCAGCCGCTCCAGGGCGCCGGTCTGCTCGTCCAGCAGGAACGGCAGGCCCCGCAGCGCTACGACCAGCACCGCCAGCAGGGCCAGCGACACCGCCACCAGGGTCAACAGCCAGCGAAGGGTCAGGCGCGCCGCGGACATGGGCTCACATCAGCACGATGTCGTACTGCTCCTGGGAGTAGTGGGTCTCGACCTGGAAGCGGATGGTCTTGCCGATGAACTCCTCGAGGTCGGCCACGGCGGCGGACTCCTCGTCGAGCAGCCGGTCGACCACCGACTGGGAGGCCAGCACCGCGTAGGTCTCGGCATTGTAGGCCCGCTCCTCGCGCAGGATCTCGCGGAAGATCTCGTAGCAGACCGACTCGGGCGTCTTCAGGGTGCCCCGCCCGGCGCAGGTCGGGCAGGCCTCGCAGAGCGTCTGCTCGAGGCTCTCCCGGGTACGCTTGCGGGTCAGCTGGACGAGCCCCAGCTCGGTGACGCCGGTGCACTTGGTCTTGGCGTGGTCGCGCTCCAGCGACTTCTCGAGCATGCGCAGCACCTGGCGCTGGTGCTCGGGCTCGTCCATGTCGATGAAGTCGATGATGATGATGCCGCCGAGGTTCCTGAGGCGCAGCTGGCGGGCGATGGCGGTGGCGGCCTCGAGGTTGGTCTTGAAGATCGTCTCCTCGAGGTTGCGGTGCCCCACGTAGCCGCCGGTATTGACGTCGATGGTGGTCATCGCCTCGGTGGGATCGATGACCAGATAGCCGCCGGACTTCAGCTGCACCTTGCGCCCCAGCGCCTTCTGGATCTCGTCCTCGACGCTGAACAGGTCGAAGATCGGACGCTCGCCGGCGTAGTGCTCGATGCGCTCCGCCGCCGCGGGCATGAACTCCTTGGCGAACTCGATCAGCTTGACGTAGTTCTCCCGGGAGTCGATGCGCACCTTCTCGATATCGTCACGCATCACGTCGCGCAGGGTGCGCATGAACAGCGGCAGGTCGTCGTAGACCACGCTGGGCGCCGCCGCCGTCACCTGGCGCTCGCCGACCCGGCGCCACAGGCGCAGCAGGAAGTGCATGTCGGCGGAGAGCTCCTCCAGGGTGACGCCCTCGGCGGCGGTGCGCACGATGAAGCCGCCGGTGACCTCCAGCTGCTGCTCGCCCGCCGCCGCCTCGACCAGGCCCCGCAGCCGCTCGCGCTCGGCCTCGTCCTCGATTCGCTGGGAGACCCCGTGATGGGGCGAGTCGGGCATGTAGACCAGGTAGCGCGACGGCACCGACAGGTGGGTGGTCAGTCGCGCGCCCTTGGAGCCGATGGGGTCCTTGGTGACCTGCACCACCAGGGCCTGCCCCTCGTGGAGCAGCTGGGCGATGGAGACCTGCTCGTCGGCCGGCGTGCCCGGCGGCATCACCTCGTGGGCGTGGATGAAGGCGGCGCGGTCGATGCCGATGTCGATGAAGGCCGCCTGCATCCCCGGCAGCACCCGCACCACCTTGCCCTTGTAGATATTGCCGACGATGCCGCGTCGCCGGGCCCGCTCGATGAAGGCTTCCTGCAGCACGCCGTTCTCGACGACGGCGACCCGGGTCTCCATCGGTGTCAGGTTGATGAGTACTTCACCGCTCATGCGGATATCCTTGTCCGAAAAGATCTGGCGCCATTATGACATAGCGCGCCGCGCCGTCCCGTGCCGCGATCAACGCCCCGGCACTAGGCCATATACCAAAGCGGCACGCCCTGGCGGGCGAGCAGGTTGGCGGTCTCGTAGAGCGGCAGCCCCACCACCGCCGAGTGGCTGCCCTCGATGTGCTCGACGAAGACCGCGGCCAGGCCCTGGATGGCGTAGCCGCCGGCCTTGTCGGCGGGCTCGCCGGTGGCCCAGTAGGCGGCGAGCTCGGCCTCCGTGATCGCGCGCATGAAGACCCGGGTGGTCACGCAGGCACTCAGCACGCCGGCGGGACCGGTGACCGCCACCCCGGTCAACACCTCGTGGCGACGACCGGAGAGCGAGCGCAGCATCGCCAGGGCCTGCTCGCGGTCCGCCGGCTTGCCGAGGATCTCGCCGTCACGCACCACGGCGGTGTCCGAGCCCAGGGTCGGCAGGTCGCTCAACCGCGCGCCGGCGAGTGCCTTCTCCCGGGCCAGGCGCACCACATAGTCGGCCGCCGGCTCCGAGGGCCGCGGCGTCTCGTCGAGGTCCACCGGGCGCACGTCCACCGTCACGCCGATCGAGGCGAGCAGGTCGCGACGGCGCGGGGAGGCCGAGGCCAGGCAGAGCACGGGGTCGTCGGTCATGGCGGCTCCAGGTCGGATGGACGAAGAAAGGGCGAAGGAAACAGTGGGCAACGCGAGGTCAGTCGCGGGCGTGCCGACGGCCCAGCGCCTCGAACAGGGTGGTGAGCCAGGGCCAGAGCAGCGCCCCGATCAGCGCGGGCAGCAGGAAGGAGAGGTGCATCAGGAAGGGCCCGAACAGGGTGCGCAACCACTGCTCGGCCAGCTGGACCGTGCCCAGCAGCACGAAGATCAGCACCGCCTGCTGGACCAGCGAATAGGCCCGGAAGCGCGAATAGACCAGCGCGCAGAGGAAGGCCAGCAGCGACAGCAGCAGCGCGTTCTGACCGAGCGGCGCGCCCTCGATCAGGTCCACCAGAAGGCCCAGCACGAAGCCGTGCAGGACGCCGACCCGCAGGGGCTCGCGCATGCACCAGTAGATCAGCATCAGGCCGAGCCAGTCGGGGCGCCATACCTGCCAGCCGTCGGCCAGCGGCATCACCTGCAGGCAGAGCGACAGCAGCAGCGTGAACCAGACCCACAGCAGGTTGGCGGGCGGGGACGTGGCCATCAGCGCGTCTCCTCGTTGGCCGGGGCTCCACCCACGGCCCGCGCCGCCTCGAGGGCCGGGGCGGCGAGTTCGCCCTCGGAGGGCGCGACGGGCCTGGCGGGGGGAAAGAGCAGCAGGAAGTGGCGCGAGCGCTGCAGCTGGGCGACGGGCGCGGCGGTGACCCGGGCGAAGGGCTCGCCCGGGTCGTGGATCACCGAGGAGACCCGCGCCACCGGATAGCCCGCCGGGAAGCGCCCGCCCAGCCCCGAGGTGGTCAGCAGGTCGCCCTCGCGGATGTCGGCCGTGTCCGGCGCGTGCTGGACGTTGAGGGCATCGTAGCTGCCCACCCCCTGGACGACGAAGCGCAGGCCGTTGCGATTGATCTGCACCGGCAGGGCGTGGCTGGCATCGGCCAGCAGCAGCACCCGACTGGAATAGGCTGAGGTCGCGGTGATCTGGCCGACCAGTCCCGAGGCGTCGAGCACCGGCTGGCCCACGTAGACGCCGTCGCGGCGGCCACGATCGATCACCATCTGATGGGTGAAGGGGTCGGGGTCCAGGGACAGCAGCTCGGCGGTGATGTAGGGGATGTCGCGCTCCCGGGTCGCCGCGAGCAGCTCGCGCAGCCGCACGTTCTCGGCCGTGAGGCTGGCCATGCGCTGCACCCGATGCGAGAGCGTCAGGATCTGCTCGCGGAGCCGGCGGTTCTCGTCGACCAGGGCGCGCTGCTCGGAGAGTGCCAGCGCCCCCCAGTTGAGGACGTCGCTGGGCAGGCTGACCACCCACTGGATCGGCGCCACCAGGGTCGACAGCTGGGCCCGGACGGGCTCCATGCGCGTGAAGCGCGCGTCGGCAAACATCAGGGCCGCGGCCAGCATCGCACACAGCAGCATGCGATAGCCCGGCAGCGGTCCGTGCGAGAACAGCGGTTTAATGAGCGACCCCCTGCATCAGGCCAGCGCCTCCGTCAGTCGCTGGAGAGCAGCTCGAAGGTGTGCTGGTCGATCATCTCCAGGGCCTTGCCGCCGCCCCGGGCCACGCAGGTCAGCGGGTCTTCGGCGACGATCACCGGCAGGCCGGTCTCCTCGGCGATCAGCTTGTCGAGGTCGCGCAGCAGGGCGCCGCCGCCGGTCAGCACCAGGCCGCGCTCGGCGATGTCGGAGGCGAGCTCGGGGGGCGACTGCTCCAGGGCGCTCTTCACCGCGGCAACGATGGACCCCAGGGTCTCCTGGAGGGCATCGAGGATCTCGTGGGAGTTGAGCGTGAAGCTGCGCGGGATGCCCTCGGCGAGGTTGCGACCCCGCACGTCGATCTCGCGCAGCTCGCCGCCGGGGTAGGCGCAGCCGATCTCCTCCTTGATGCGCTCCGCGGTGGCCTCGCCGATCAGGCTGCCGTAGTGGCGGCGCACGTAGGCGATGATCGCCTCGTCGAAGCGGTCGCCGCCGACGCGGATCGACTCAGAGTAGACCACGCCGTTGAGCGAGATGATGGCGATCTCGCTGGTACCGCCGCCGATGTCGACGACCATCGAGCCCTGGGCCTCCTCCACCGGCAGGCCGGCGCCGATGGCCGCGGCCATCGGCTCCTCGATCAGGAACACCTCGCGGGCCCCTGCGCCCTCGGCGGACTCCTTGATGGCGCGCCGCTCGACCTGGGTCGACATGCAGGGCACGCAGACCAGTACCCGGGGGCTGGGCGTCAGGAAGGTGCTCTGATGGACCTTGCGGATGAAGTACTGGAGCATCTGCTCGGTGACGGTGAAGTCGGCGATCACGCCGTCCTTCATCGGGCGAATGGCGGTGATGTTGCCGGGGGTCCGACCGAGCATGCGCTTGGCATCGGCACCCACCGCCGCCACGCTGCGCATGTTGCCGGACTGGCGAATCGCCACGACCGACGGTTCATCGAGGACGATGCCGCGGCCGCGGACATAAATCAGCGTATTGGCCGTCCCCAGGTCGATCGATAGATCGCTGGAAAACAGCCCCCTCAAGCGTTTGAACATGGAGTCGTTACCTAGTGCAGTCCGGGAACCCTGTGCGGACGCAAACGGTATCACCGAGCCCCCCCAGCAGCAAGCGGAACCCCTCGGTTCGCGGGCGTTCCTGGGCCTGCCAGCCAGGCGGCGGATGTGGTACCTTCTGCGGTCATTTCCATGACCCACCCCTCTCGAGGACACCCGATCATGGCGCTTGAACACGCAGACGTTCTCAGGGCCGCCCATCTGGCACGGCTCGGCCTGAACGACGACGAGGCCGCCCACTACCTGGACGACCTGGGCCGCATCCTGGCGATGGTCGACCAGCTCCAGACCCTGGACACCGAGGGCGTCGCTCCCCTGGCCCACCCCCTGGAGACCACCCAGCGGCTGCGCGCCGACGAGGTCACCGAGCCCGACCAGCGCGAGACCTTCCAGCGCTGCGCCCCCGCCGTGGAGCAGGGGCTCTACCTGGTTCCCCGGGTCGTCGAATGATCCGCGTCTCCCCCATCCGTTACCGGCAAGCCATCACGGAGCCCAGGGCCCATGCATGACAAGACACTGACGGAACTCGCCGCCAGCCTCGCGGCCGGCGAGTTCTCCAGCCGCGAGCTCACCGAGAGCCTGCTCGCGCGCATCGAGCGCCTCGACGGCGAGATCAACAGCTTTATCACCGTGACCCCGGAGCAGGCGCTGGCCGCCGCCGATGCCGCCGACGCGGCCCGCGCCCGGGGCGAGGCCGGCCCGCTCACCGGACTGCCACTGGCGCTCAAGGACATCTTCTGCACCACCGGCGTGAAGACCAGCGCCGGCTCGAAGATGCTCGACAACTTCGTGGCGCCCTACGACGCCACCGTGGTCGAGCGGCTCAATGCCGCCGGCGCCGTGAGCCTGGGCAAGACCAACATGGACGAGTTCGCCATGGGCTCGTCCAACGAGAACAGCTTTTTCGGGCCGGTGAAGAATCCCTGGGACACCGCGGCGGTGCCCGGCGGCTCCTCCGGCGGCAGCGCCGCCGCCGTGGCCGCGGGTCTGGTGCCCGCCACCCTGGGCACCGACACCGGCGGCTCGATCCGCCAGCCGGCCGCCTTCTGCGGCATCACCGGCCTGAAGCCTACCTACGGGCGCGTCTCGCGCTACGGCATCATCGCCTACGCCTCGAGCCTCGACCAGGCGGGCCCCATGGCGCGCACGGCCGAGGACTGCGCCCACCTGCTCGGCGCCATCGCCGGCCATGACCTGCGCGACTCCACCAGCGTGGCGCGCGGCGTGCCGGACTACACCGCCGAGCTCGACGCGCCCCTCGCGGGACTCAAGATCGGCCTGCCGACCGAGTACTTCGGCGAGGGCCTCGACCCCGAGGTCGAGAGCGCCGTGCGCGAGGCGATCCGCGTCTACGAGTCGCTGGGTGCCACGGTGCGCGAGGTGAGCCTGCCGCACACCCACTTCGCCATCCCCGCCTACTACGTCATCGCCCCGGCGGAGGCTTCCTCCAACCTGGCGCGCTACGACGGCGTGCGCTTCGGCCACCGCTGCGAGGCCCCCACCGACCTCACCGACCTCTACCTGCGCAGCCGCGCCGAGGGCTTCGGCGAGGAGGTCAAGCGGCGCATCCTGATGGGCACCCACACCCTCTCCGAGGGCTTCTTCGACGCCTACTACAAGAAGGCCCAGCAGGTGCGCCGGCTGATCCGCCAGGACTTCCTCGACGCCTTCGACGAGGTCGACGTGCTGATGGGCCCGGCCTCGCCGACCCCGGCCTTCGACCTGGGGGCGAAGAAGGATCCGGTCTCGATGTACCTGCAGGACATCTACACCATCGCCATCAACCTGGCGGGCATCCCCGGCATCAGCGTGCCGGCCGGCTTCGCCGGCGGCCGCCCGGTGGGCCTGCAGGTCCTCGGCACCCACTTCGCCGAGGCGCGGCTGCTCAACGTCGCCCACCAGTTCCAGCAGGCCACCGACTGGCACCTGCATCGTCCCGCTCTCGCCGAGGAGTCCCTGTGATGCAATGGGAAACCGTGATCGGGCTGGAGGTCCACGTCCAGCTCGCCACCCGTTCCAAGATCTTCTCCGGCGCCTCGACCGCCTTCGGCGCCGAGCCCAACAGCCAGGCCTGCGCCGTCGACCTGGGCATGCCCGGCGTGCTGCCGGTGCTCAACGAGGCCGCCGTGGCCATGGCCGTGCAGTTCGGCCTGGGCATCCACGCCGAGATCCCCGAGGTCTCGGTGTTCGACCGCAAGAACTACTTCTACCCGGACCTGCCCAAGGGCTACCAGACCAGCCAGATGTATCACCCCATCGTCGGCCCCGGCGAGGTGGAGATCACCCTGGATGACGGCAGCACCAAGGCCATCCGGGTCCACCACGCCCACCTCGAGGAGGACGCCGGCAAGTCGCTCCACGAGGACTTTCACGGCATGACCGGCATCGACCTGAACCGCGCCGGCACGCCGCTGCTCGAGATCGTCTCCGAGCCGGACATGCGCTCGGCCAAGGAGGCCGCGGCCTACCTCAAGGCGATCCACTCCATCGTCACCTACCTCGGCATCAGCGACGGCAACATGGCCGAAGGCTCGATGCGCTGCGACGTCAACGTCTCGGTACGCCCCAAGGGCCAGGCCGAGTTCGGGACCCGCGCCGAGATCAAGAACGTCAACTCCTTCCGCTTCGTCGAGCGGGCCATCGCCTTCGAGGTGGAGCGCCAGATCGAGCTGCTCGAGGATGGCGGCGAGGTGGTCCAGGAGACCCGCCTCTTTGATCCCGAGCGCGACGAGACCCGCAGCATGCGCACCAAGGAGGAAGCCAACGACTACCGCTACTTCCCCTGCCCTGACCTGCTGCCGGTGGTGCTCGACCAGGCCTACGTCGATCACCTGCGCGACAACCTGCCGGAGCTGCCCGCCGACAAGCGCGCCCGCTTCCAGGACGCGCTGGGACTCTCCGCCTACGACGCCGGCGTGCTCTCGGCGAGCCGCGAGATGGCCGAGTTCTTCGAGCGGGTCAAGGACGTCTGCGGGGATGCCAAGCTGGCCGCCAACTGGGTCCAGGGCGAGCTTTCCGGCGCCCTGAACCGCGAGGGCCTGCCGATCCAGAACAGCCCCGTCTCGGCCGACCAGCTGGGCGAGCTGGTCGCCCGGGTGAAGGACGAGACCATCAACGGCAAGGCCGCCAAGCAGGTCTTCCAGGCGCTGTGGAACGGCGAGGGCGAGAGCGCCGACGCCATCATCGAGGCCAAGGGCCTCAAGCAGGTCACCGACACCGGCGCCATCGAGGCGATGATCGACCAGGTGATCGCGGACAGCCCCGCCCAGGTGGCCCAGTACCGCGACGCCGAGCCCGACAAGCGCGGCAAGATGATCGGCTACTTCGTCGGCCAGGTGATGAAGGCCTCACGAGGCACCGCCAACCCCCAGCAGGTCAACGCCCTGCTCAAGGAAAAGCTCGACGCCCTGTGCTGAGCATCGGGGCGGGCCTCGCGCCCGCCCCTCGATTCAGCGACCGGAGCCACGGCAGACAGCGTCGACGCATGGCGGCGAGCCCCACCGCGACCGCCACCCCGCCGCGTACCCTCCGAGCCGACGGCTCAGGCCTGCTTCAGTTTCTCGATCTCCTCACGCAGCGCTTCCGCCTCCTCGGTCAGCGAGGCGTTGGCCCGCATGTCGCCGTTTCGGGCGGCCAGCATCGCCTGCTCGAGCTTCTCCTCGTACTGCTTCTGAAGCTTCTTCTGCGGGTCGGTCTTGAAGAGTCCGAACATGGGTCTGTCTCCTGTTGGCAGGTTTCCAACCAGCCTACGCCATATCCTATACAAACTCTATACAGAATTATCATTCTGCATTAACCCTTATGACGCCCCCTCCCCCTCTGGTCGGACGCGACTGCCGGCGCCTGGACGCTCCCCAGCTAAGCCCTCTGCCGGGATTCGGCGTCTGCCCATGGCGTAGACGCCTTCCCCCTCACTGCCCCCGACGGGAAATGATCATCGATCCGCCTAGCGATATTCCTCGTGCCGCACGGAGTGACCGGCCCCACACCTTCCCTAAGACCTGGGCCCTTTCCGCAAGCTGACTGCGCGCGGCCATTCGGCGAAAGCATCGTCATAAGGGACTCATTCACGCGCTGTGAACGCCGTCTTTTCGCTGATGATATCCTTGCCTGACCCTCGTTCGCCGACTTTCAGACACCGCCCAGAGCCACCTCGAGCGTCTCGACTTTTGACAACCCGCCCCTGCCTTGAGACTATCCTATGCAAAATTTTGCATAAAAGCGGCGCCTGATATAACCATAGGCAGTCACCCCATCGAGGATCGGCTTAGCAGATCGCAAGGCTCGCGCACCGGCCGGCAGGGAAAAAGTCCTGGCGTCCATCACTTCCCCGATGTCGGCTTAGTAACGGCGCACTACCGCCACCCTATCATCGACTGGTGTGAACGATGGAAAAACCCAAGAGAGCAGGTGTCAGGGAAGTCGCCAAGCTGGCCGGCGTGTCCGTTGCAACGGTCTCTCGGGCACTCAACACCCCAAATAAAGTGTCGGACACCACGGTCGAGAGAGTACGCAAGGCCGCCGACCATCTCAATTTCATACCCAACAGCTCGGCCAGGGCGCTCTCCAGCAGCCGAACCAGGTCGATCGGCATCGTGATCCCGACGCTGGAAAACCTGACATTCGCTAAGTTCATTGATGCGCTTGAAAGCGCCTTGTCAGCAAAAGATTACAACCTGGTCGTCTCTACCACACAAAAGGGAAAAATCCCCGAGAGCGAAAAAATAAGGAGGCTGGTCAACATCGGCGTAGAGGCCTTGATCCTCCCCGGCGCGAGCCATAGCAAGGAAAGCATCGATTACCTGAAAAAACTATCGATCCCATGTATCTACAGCAGCATCTACAGCCAGAGCCCATCGTCGACCACCATCGGGTATGACAACTACAACCTGGCGAAAGAACTGGCCAGGCACCTGATTGACCTAGGGCATGAACGCATTGCCATCCTGTCGGGCCAGATTGACAACAATGACAGGGCTCATCTTCGCTACCAGGGCGCGCGAGCTGAAATCGACAAGCTCACCTCTTCGGATAGCCGACTCGATCGGTTTGTCGATATATCGACGAGTGCGGCACACCAAGCAGTCACTCTGCTTTATGACCATGAGAAGGCATGCCTCAGAAACAACATCACAGCGCTACTCTGCCTCAGTGATGTCCTGGCCATCGGCGCCCTGTTTTCCCTCGAGAAGTTAGGCTTGCACGTTCCCGACGATGTCTCCGTGGTAGGCTTCGATAACATCGAGATGTCGGAGTTTACCAACCCGCCATTGACGACCATTGATCTTCCCGTACACGATATGGGCACGAAGATTGCTGATGAAATCATTGCCCACCTGGAAACCGGCAAAGCCATCAACTCACAGCTGTTAGAGGCACAGTTGATCATCCGCGAGAGTTCTGGACCGGCATGCTGAATCGAGCATGCTCCTCCATCAACGACCGGGTCATCCGCCCCCATCGCGCAATGCTTACTCCGGCTGGATGGCGCTGCCAGACCCTGCTTCGATACAGTGTTCAGGCACCGTATCAATCCCCCCATGAAGGCCCATAGACGGGCTGTAACCACGCACGTTTCAGGGAGTTGGACGGTGACTCTGCCTGAAACCTGATATATTTCCAATTGCCCTGCAGCGTAAAGTCCCACTCGCTGCTTACATCCGATGCTTTCTCTCGCCGCAACGCAAATTCTGAGCCATTTTCCTCGTAGACCACAGCGCTCCACTTTACCCCTTCGTCGGCGTTCAGATGAAAGCGATACCGTTCCCCATCAAACTGCATCTCCAGGGGGCTCTCACCAAGTGTTACCCCTGTGCTCGCATAAAAGTTTCCCTTCCTGATGTTATCGACGATATCTTTTCCATTCTTGCGACTGAAGACCATCAGATAGCCCAGCGGGGAAAAGTTTTCATACACATAGGCTTCCCGATAAAACTCGTCGTTGCCGGCAAAGCCGAAACACCGGTACCCGCGACACAGCAGATCATCCCAGCACGGCTCGCTGAAGTCCGGGGAGTAACGCCTTGCCCCCAGGTGCTCTTCCAGGACGGAAAGTCCATTGTATACTTCTATTCCCAGCACATTGAGATCGGAAAGTCGTTCACAGGGATCAAGAAGTGCAGAACGAATACGGGGCCACTCCCCTCCCGCTCGTGGCCTCGTGCTCTCGAAGAAACATGGATGGCAACAGATGGACACCCCCCCCTTTCCTCCAACCGTCAAGACATGCAGGTATTTCGCGGCCTCCCCTTGAAAATATCCACCCTCGTAACCCCCATTGTCTATCGTATCGTTCTGCAGCTCTCGCCCGGGGATAATAACGATATCCTCTCGCTCCTCACCCTGCGAAAAGGTATCGATCGACTCTATATATGGGTGAACCGACGTACAGATGAAGTCAAAGCAAAAGGGTTCCAGCCTCGACCTTTCGATAACCCACTCCCTCTCTCCACCATGATCCCTGTCCATGGAAATATCATCATGAAAATCTTCATCCGTATGCACATGAATATTGCCTTTCAGCCATCTTTCCTCGCCATGGCATGATGTCTCTACGCTGTGCTTCATGACCACCTCGATAAAGGCCGACAGCCGGAGAACAGCCGTCGACCCACTACGATTATCAATTAAAGAAGAGAGATACCACTCTTACACCGCGTCAGTAGCATCGGAGAAGGAAGGAGAAACTTGCTCTTGTCTTCCTGACCAGTAAAACGCTCTCACATCCTCTCTGACTCCATGCTCACTCATCAGGCTCACGACCAGAAGCGAAAGAAAAGAGATGATGAAACCAGGGTAAGCGGGGTCGATACTATCAACAAACAGAGGCCATACTGCCGTTGTGCTGAGAGCCAGCGCCATACTGGCGATACAGCCTTTCGAGGTCACACGCTTCCAGAACATGACGGCGAGGAAGGGGAAGATCAGTGTCGTGGCTGAAATCCTGAGAGCCCACTGGTACATGGAAATGATATCGGTCATCAAGAATGCCACGCCTAGTGACAGCAAGGATATGACAACCACACTAATCCTTGCGGAACGCATTTTCTGGGCTTCCGTCGCATTCTTGTTGACAAAATTACCGTACAGGTCATGTGCCAGGTTGGAGCTTCCCTGGAGGATATAGGAGTCCGCCCCGGTCATGAGCGCCGACATCAGGCCCACGACCACCAGCCCGCCAAGCGCCGGATGCAGCAACTCCATGGTGACAAAGGAGAACACGAGATCCGGGGAAGTTTCCAGGGGGACAAATTGCCGAGCCAGGACACCAATGCAGTAGGGAAGGAAGGAGATGACGATCACGATCCCAAAGCCGCTGACGCCAGCCCTGATCGCCACATCTTCTGTTTTCGATGCAAAGATCCGTTGCCAGGTAGACTGCCAAACGAGGTAGAAGGGAGCAACCGTCAAGGCGAATGTCACGACCTCCCAGGTCTTACCAGAAGGAATAGGGACCAGATACTCTCGATCCGTATTTATCAGGGCTGCATCTATACCGCCAGCATACTGGACAGCAAAATAGGCCAGGACGACGATGCCAGCTATGACGATGACGCTCTGTAATGCGTCGGTCACGATCGTGGCCTCGAGGCCACCCAAGATCGTGAACCCTAGGATCAGGGCGAAAGACAGTAATATTGCAAGGTCGAGCTCAACTCCGAACACGACATTGAAAACCGTGCTCATCCCGACCATTTGCAATGCGGTCGCAGGCACCGAATAGACAAAGGCAGAAAAGATGGATGGCAACAGGCCGGCGCGGCGCCCAAACCTACGTGAAAAGAGATCGGCCAGTGTGTACAGCTTCTGCCGTCTCAAGGGACGGCTGAAAAAGACGATCAGCAACAGGCTGACAAAGATTCCCGGCAGAGCGAACATGAAATAGCCGGAAACCCCTTTGGAAAACCCCATTCCGACCCACCCAATAAAGGCAGCAGCACCACACCAAGTGCTGATAATCGTGCCGGTGATCTTCCAGTAGCTCATGTTCCAGCCAGCGATCAGGTAGGCATCGGAAGTTTTTACCTTGAGAAAGTAATATCCCCCTATCAAGAACATGAAAGAAAAATACACCACGGTGTATGTGTAATACCATTCCATAGCGACTCCAGATATCTTTCTATATTGTTTGCAAGCTGGATGTAACCGGTTACACGAAAACAGAATAGCCCACAATCCCGCCTTGTCAAAACCTTTTTCCTCTTCCTCCGCTGGAGTCGGCTACAACGGTGATGAGCGGATATCGTTAATGCAAGGCATCACTCAATTAAACGGGGCTAAGGGGCAGCCCCTGGAGACGGCCGGCGCCGCGAACGTCGAAGGCTTCGCGAAAAGACACCCTCCACCATGTCCGTCAGCCCCTTGCTTCGGGCGCGCGGGTGGCACGGCGAGCGAAGGACATGACGGCCCTCGGGAAAGGGGTCGCCCTGCGAGGCGGGCAGTGTGTAGAGAGGCTGCCGGCAGCCCCCTGCCGGCGCCGAAGAGGAGAAACAAGGCGGAACCGGAGAGGGTCGAGATCATCGTGGACGATACGCAGGTCGCCCACAGGCCAACCGCAAGGACCGCGTCCGGGCCGGACAGCCGCCTATCGACGAGGCGGCACGGGAAAGTTCTCGCCCTCGGGTGGCAAGCGTCATCCAAGGGCGGCGAGCCATACCGTCAGGCTTCGCCTGCCCTGCCTGACACGACCGCGCCCCGGTCATCTCTGGCCGGGGCGCGGTCGTGTCGGAGAGTGGCGCGGGGAAACGGCGCTCAGGTCTCCCGGGAGGCGACGGCGTCCCACTGGGGCCGCCCCTCCTCGAGCAGCACCCGGTCGCCCTGGGGCCGGTGATCCAGGCGGGTGGTCTGCACCGCCTCGCCGTGACGCCAGGTCACCTCGTAGCCCGTGGTCTCCTCACGGGTATCGACCACCGTCTCGCACTGCCGCTGGGTGGTGGTGGTCGTCTGGCCGGCTTCGACGCGACGCTGCACCTCACGGCCCGCCAGGCCCCCGCCGATGGCGCCCGCCACGGTGGCAATCTTCTTGCCGCTGCCGCCGCCCACCTGGTTGCCCAGCAGGCCACCGACGATGGCACCGGCCGCCGTGCCGACGACGCTGTGCGGATCGCGGGTCGGCGCCTGCTGCTGCACGACCACGTCCCGGCACACCTCCCGCGGGGTCTCCACGGTGCGGGTCAGGGTCTCGACGTTGGTGATCTGGGCGTACTCGGGCCCCCGCTGCGCGTCCTGGACCTGCCAGGCCCCGAGGGCGATGCCGCCCAGGCCCAGCACGGCCAGGGTGGAGCCCACCACGATCGACTTGCTCATGTTCACCTCCTGGAGGACGCGGCTGCGCCTCATGACGGTCACCGGGAGATGCGTGACGAAAAAAAGGTGCGATGGCGAGGGCGCCTCCTGCGTCCCCGCGGATCGTCCCAGTATAGGGGGCCGATGCACCGGACTTCAGCCCCTCCCCGCAGGTTTCACAATCCCTGCCCCGCTGTCGGCAGACGACGACAGCACAGGCACGATCGCCTGGCCAGCGCAGTGGCGTGCACAGAGCGCCTCCAGCCAGGCACGGCTCGGGCCGACCTGGTTGAAGGAGTAGACGTGAAGGCCGGCGAACCCGCCGGGGTCGTTCAGCGACGGCCAGAGCCCGTGCAGCAGCGCCTCGGGGCGGTACACGGCCGGGCGCAGCAGCCGCCCGAGCAGCCCCCGCTGGCGACCCAGCGCCCGGGTCGAGGGTCCGAGGCCGATGCGCAGGGCCACGGAGAGCAGCCGGGCATGGGCGATCACGCCGGGAATCCCCGCATAGACCGGCAGCGATAGTCCCCCGGCGCGCTGACGGCGCAACCAGTCGAGCAGCGGCGCCGACTCGAAGCACATCTGGGTGACCGCGTAGTCGGCGAGCCGTGCCTTGGCATCGAGGTCACGCTGCAGCAGCCCGGCCTCGAGCTGCCCGTGCCCTTCCGGATAGGCCGGCACACCGAGCCGCGCCGGCCGGCCGGGAAGCCGTGACAGGGCCTCGAGCAGCGCCAGGCCGTCGGCATAGTCGCCCGCCGGCCGGGGGGCATCGCCGCCCACCACGAAAGCCTCGTCGATCCCGGCGGCCGCCAGACGCCCCGTGATCCCCTCCAGGTGAGCGTGGTCGCGCACCAGGCGGGCGGCGAGGTGAGGCACCGTGCAGAAGCCCTCCCGGGCGAGCCACTCCGCCGCCTCGAGGGTCCGCTCGATGCCGTGACGCGGCGAGCAGGTCACCGTGACCCAGGCCCCGGGGGGGAGCTGGTGGGCGGCCTCGGCCAGGGTCGACAGGGGCAGCAGCTCGTAGCGCGGCCGGGCCAGGGCCAGGCACCCCCGGCACCGCTCCTCCGGGGGCGTGGCACGGCACAGGTTGTTCATGGGTCAGCCCTTGGGGATGTCCTTGCGCGGATCGTGGAACGGCTTTTGCACCACCACCGCCTCCTGCATGCCGGTATTGGCCTCGATGCGCAGCGGCGTGCCGAGCTCGGCGTGGGAGATCGGCACCATGGCGTAGCCGATGTTGCGCTCCTGGCGCGGTGAGCGAGTGGCCGAGGTCACCTTGCCGATCAGCGCCCCGCTGCTGTCATGGACGGGGAAGACGTCGACCATCGAGCCGTCGGTGAAATAGCCGATGCTCGGGCCGTCGATCTCCACGCCCACCAGCTTGCGCGAGACCCCTTCGGCCTTGATGCGCTCCAGGGCCGCGCGGCCGACGAAGTCGTCATCGCCGCGCAGGTCGACCATCCAGTCGTAGCCCATGCCCACCTCGAAGGGGTTGGTGTCGTACCAGATGTCGCAGCCGAAGGCGAGGATCCCGCCCTCGATGCGGCGGATGTGGCAGGGGCCGATCACCTGCATGCCGTGGGGCCGTCCCGCCTCGAAGACCCGCTGCCAGAGGGCCTCGCCATAGCGGGTCGCCTCGCGCAGGTAGATCTCGTAGCCGATCTCGCCGGAGTAGCCGGTCCGCGAGATCACCACCGACATGCCGTCGAGCTCCGCCTCCATCAGGTGGTAGTAGGGCATCTCCAGCACCCGCTCGCCGAACAGGTCGACCATCACCGACTTGGCCAGCGGCCCCTGGACCTGCACCGGCGCCACGTCCACCTCGCGGATGGTGACGTCCAGGCCGGCGTGGTAGGCGAGCCCCTGACACCAGAGCAGCACGTCGCTGTCGGCCAGCGAGAGCCAGAAGCGATTCTCCTCGATGCGCAGCAGCACCGGGTCGTTGATGATGCCGCCGTCATCGGCGGTGACGAAGACGTACTTGCACTGGCCGACCTGGCAGTGGCGCATGTCCCGCGGCACCAGCCGCTGGGTGAAGGTGAAGGCGTCGGGGCCGCTGATCTCGATCTGGCGCTCCACGCCCACGTCCCAGAGGGTGACGCCCTGCACCAGCGCCCAGTACTCGTCGACCGGGTCGGTGTAGAGGCGCGGATGGTAGTGATGGTTGTAGACGCTGTACTTGCGCACCCCGTGGCGCCGGGAAGCGTAGAAGAAGGGCGACTTGCGGATCCGCGGATAGAGCAGGATCTCCGGTGCCGCCTGGGTGTGGTCGAGGCTTTCGATGACCTGGGACATGTTCGTCTCTCCTGTGCTGATGCGAGGCCCTGCCAAGCGGCCTCGTGGCGGATGCCGAAAGGCCGTTCATGCCCTCGAAGCTAGTCCCCCGCGCCTGCGGCCACGCCGCCAGCGGCGACGGGCACTTTGGTCCCAGCGACACGCGGCGCCGCTTTTCCCGCCCCGCCGACGGCGCGCGCTCGAGGCTGGTCGCCGCGGGACAAGAACCGGTCGGCCAGAGCAAACGGGCGGCGGCGGCCTGTCTTATGGTGAAGCCAACGGCGGCGAGCCATCGGCAGTGGAGAACGGCCATGACGACACTTCCCAAGCACGCAGACGCGGTGATCATCGGCCAGGGCGGCATCGTCGGCGCCTCGGTGGCCCACCACCTGATCGAACAGGGCTGGACGAACCTGGTGGGGCTCGAGAAGTCCGCCATCCCCTCGGACATCGGCTCGACCTCCCACGCCTCGGACTTCTGCTACATGACCGCCCACGACAAGATGTCGTGCTATACCACCACCTACAGCCGGGCGTTCTACGAGCGCCGGGGGCATTACCAGCGGGTGGGCGGGCTCGAGATCGCCCGGGTCGGCGACGAGGCGCGGCTGGCGGAGCTCAAGCGCAAGGTCGCCTCGGGCAAGGCCTTCGGCACCCGCGCGAGGATGATCGGCCCGGACGAGGTCGTCGAGCGCTTCCCGCTGCTCGAGCGCTCGCTGGTGTTGGGCGGTCTCTGGGATCCGGACGCCGGGCTGGTGGTGCCCCGCTCGCAGCGGGTCGCCGGCGAGCTGATCGAGGAGGCGGTGGCCTCGGGCCACCTCCAGGCCTTCGCCGACACCCCGGCCATCGACATCGACGTCGAGGCGGGCCGAGTACGCGGCGTCATGACGGCCCGCGGCTATATCGCCACCCCGGTGGTGATCGTCACCTCGGGGATCTGGGGACCGATCCCCGCGGCCATGGCCGGCGTCAGCCTGCCGCTGATGCCGGTGGAACACCCACTGATGTTCTTCGGCCCCTTCGACGCCTTCGCCGGCACCGGGCTCGAGATCGGCTACCCGCTGCTGCGCGACCAGGGCAACTCGGCCTACCTGCGCGACACCGGCGACCCCCGGAGCACCGAGGGCGGACAGCTCGAGTGGGGCTACTACGAGCCCGCCTCGCCGCGCCTGGTCGCCCCCACCGACATCCTCGAGCGCGGCGAGGCCAGGCTCTCCCCCTCCATGCGCGACCTGGAGATCGACCAGGTGATGGCGGCCTTCGAGCGGGCCATCGAGCTGACCCCGGTGCTCGGCGAGCTGGGCTGGGACGAGAAGCACTCCTTCAACGGCCTGCTCTCGGTCACCTCGGACGGCGGCTCGCTGGTCGGCGAGGCGCCGGAGACCCGCGGCCTGTGGCTCTGCGAGGCGGTCTGGGTCAAGGACGGCCCCGGCATGGGCAAGGTGCTGGCCGACTGGATCACCCAGGGCCGGCCGGCCCTGGATCCCCACGGCATCGACATCGCCCGCTTCTACCCGGTGCAGAAGACGCCCCACCACGTCCTCGGGCGCTGCCGGGAGATCGCCCAGAAGATCTACGACCCGCCGGTGCATCCGCGCGAGCCCTTCGCGAGCGGCCGCAACCTGCGCCGCAGCCCCTTCTGGCCCCGGGAGGAGGCCCTCGGCGGCCACTTCATGGAGGTGGCGGGCTGGGAGCGCGCCCACGGCTACGGCGCCAACGAGGCGCTGCTGGAGCGCTACGGCGACCGCGTGCCCGAGCGCCCCGACGAGTGGGACGCCCGCCACTTCTGGCGCGTCTCCAACGCCGAGCACCTCGCCCTGAGCGAGGGCGTGGGCATGATCAACCTCTCCCACTTCGCCATCTTCGATATCAGCGGCCCCGACGCCGAGGCGCTGCTGGAGTACCTGTCGGTGGCGCGGGTGGGCGGCGAGACACCGCTCGGCAAGGGGATCTACACCCACTTCCTCGACGCGGCCGGCGGCGTGCACTCGGACCTCACCATCGTGCGCCTCGCCGCGGACGCCTTCCGGGTGATGTGCGGCGGCGACACCGGCCATCGAGACCTCATGTGGATGACCCGGATGGCCGAGGAGCGTCGGCTGACGAACCTGCACGTCGAGGACCGCACCGACGGCCTGGCCACCCTGGGGCTCTGGGGCCCGGAGGCGCGGCGCACCCTGCAGGCGCTCGCCGACGACCCCGCGGCCCTGGAGGACAGCGCCTTCCCCTTCGCCACGGCCCGCGAGATCCGGGTGCGGGGGATGCCGATCTGGGCCTTTCGCATCTCCTACGTCGGCGAGCTGGGCTGGGAGCTTTACCTGCCGTTCAGCTACGGGCTGACCCTCTGGGACCTGCTCTTCGAGCAGGGCGTGACGCCGGTCGGCATCGAGACCTACGCCAACAGCCGGCGCCTCGAGAAGAGCCTGCGCCTGCAGAACGTCGACCTGCTGACCGAGTACAACCTCGTCGAGGCGGGCCTGGCGCGCCCCAGGGTCAAGCCGGTGGAGTTCCACGGCAAGGCGGCCTACCTGGCCCAGCGCGAACGCCACCAGCAGCCGGCCTACCTCTGCACCCTGACCATGACGGCGCACCACGACGCCCGGGGCGTGGCCCGCTACCCGGTGGGCCACTCGCCGATCCTCGACCCACAGAGCGGCGAGGTGCTGGTGGATGCCCTGGGCCGCCGCTCCTACGTGACCAGCATCGCCTACGGTCCGTCGGTTCAGAAGATCATCGCCCTGAGCTACCTGCCGGTCTCCCACGCCCGGGTCGGCCAGGTGCTGACCATGGAGTACTTCGGCGAGCACTATCCGCTGAGCGTCGAGGCGGTGGGTTACCGCGCCCTCTACGACCCGGACAACCTGCGCCCCCGAGGCTGACCCGGCGCGGCCGGGGGCCCGACGCGCCCCCGGCCATCACGCCTCCTCGACCCGCGGCGCGTCGGGGCGGGCCTCATCCGATGCGGCCTCTCGCTCACAGCGCCGCGAGCGCTCCCGACTCGGCGAGTGGCCGAAGCGGTCGTGATAGCACTTGGTGAAGTGCGGGGGCGAGATGAAGCCGCAGGCCAGGGCCACGTCGGTGATCGGCATGTGGGTCTGGCGCAGCAGCAGCCGCGCGCGCAGCAGGCGCAGCTCCATGTAGTACTTCAGCGGCGGGCAGCCCACGTAGCGCTGGAAGAGGCGTTCCACCTGGCGACGCGAGAGGTCGGCATAGCGGGCCAGCTCGTCGAGGGAGAGCGGCTCCTGCAGGTTGGCCTCCATCAGGGTCGCCAGCTCCTCGAGCTTGGGATGGGTACGGCCCAGGCGCACCCGCAGCGGGGTCCGCTGGCGATCGCCCACCTCGCGGATCCGCTCGTGGATGAACTCCTCGGCGATCGCCTCGGCCAGCGCCAGGCCCTGCTGCCGGCCGATCAGGGTCAGCATCATGTCCAGGGGCGCGACGCCGCCGGAGCAGGTGAAGCGGTCGCGGTCGATGACGAAGAGCTGCGGCGTGAAGGTCACGGCGGGAAACAGCAGCGCCTCGTGGATGCTCGAGATGTGCTCCCAGTGCAGGGTGCAGCTGTAGCCGTCGAGCACCCCGGCCTGGGCGAGCACGTAGCCCCCGGTGCAGACCCCGCCCAGCGGGATGCGGCGCCGGGCCAGCCGGCGCAGCCAGGCGAGGGTATCCCGGTCGCAGCAATCCTGGACGTCGACACCGGCGCACACCAGCACCAGGTCCAGCGACAGGCCGTCCTCCATGGCGCAATCCACCGCCACCTCCAGGCCGCTGCTGCTGCGCACGGGACTGCCGTCGCGACTCACCAGGTGCCAGGTGTAGAGGCGTCGGTCGGCGAGGTGGTTGGCCATGCGCAGAGGCTCCAGCGCCGAGGAGAAGGCCAGCAGGGAGAACCCCGGCAGCAGGACGAAGCCGAAGTCGTGGTGCTCCTCGTTCGCGGCATGCGGGGTCGCGGAATGCCGGGCTTCCATCGCTCGCCCTCCTCACCATGATCGCCTACTTGGACTCTAGTCGGAGTCTCGTCCGCGCAACAGCGCCGCGACTTTCGCCTCGACGACCCGCCCTTTGCCGATAGCGCCGTCCACCGCGCGGCGCGGCCCGTCGAACGGGCGCGTCGTGTCGCTGAGACCAAGCCCGCGGGCGCCGGTGGGCAAGTCCGCGACGTGGCGGGCACGAATACTGTGGCTATCGGCGATCGACGCAGTCGACGCCCCGGTGGCCGACCCGGGTAGATGATTCAGGAGGCGTGGCGATGACGAGCCAACCGCAGGACCTCGACCGGGCCCAGGCCCGGATGCCCGACAACCTCACGATCGCCCGGGAAGCGCGGCTGTGGCCCATCGAGGAGATCGCCCACCGCCTCGGCGTGCCCGGCGAGACGGTGGAGCCCTACGGGCGGGGCATCGCCAAGCTGGACCTCGCCGCCGCGGACGCCCTGGCCGAGCGCCCCCGGGCGCGCTACGTGCTGGTCTCGGCGATCACCCCCACGCCGCTGGGCGAGGGCAAGACCACCACCGCCATCGGCCTCGTTCAGGGCCTCCAGCAGCTCGGCCGCAACGCCACGGTCACCCTGCGCCAGCCGTCGCTTGGCCCGACGCTGGGGATCAAGGGCGGCGCCGCCGGTGGGGGCTACAGCCAGGTGGTGCCCATGGAGCGCATCAACCTGCACCTGACCGGCGATATCCATGCGGTCTCCGCCGCCCACAACCTGCTGGCGGCGATGATCGACAACCATCTCTTCCACCGCCTGCCTCCCGACCTGGACCCGCAGACGATCACCTGGCCGCGGGTGATGGACATCAACGATCGGGCGCTGCGCCACGTCGTCACGGGCCTCGGCCCGCCCGCCGACGGTCTCCCCCGCCAGGGCGGCTTCGAGATCACCGCGGCCTCCGAGGTGATGGCGATCCTCGCCCTGGCGACCTCGCTCGACGACCTGCGCCACCGCCTGGGACGCATCCGGATCGGCACGACCCCCGACGGCGAGCCGGTCACCGCCGAGGAGATCGGCGCGGCCGGGGCCATGGCCGTGCTGCTCAAGGAGGCGATCAAGCCCAACCTGCTGCAGACCCTCGAGCACGCGCCGGCGCTGATCCATGCCGGCCCGTTCGGCAACATCGCCCACGGCAACTCCTCGATCGTCGCCGACCGCATCGGCCTGCACGGCAGCGACTACCTGGTCACCGAGGCGGGCTTCGGAGCCGACATGGGGGCGGAGCGCTTCTTCAACATCAAGTGCCGCGCCTCGGGCATGGCGCCGGATGCCGCGGTGCTGGTGGTGACGGTGCGCGCCCTGAAGTTTCACTCCGGGCGCTACGCCGTGACGCCCGGCCGGCCGCTGCCCGCGGCGATGCTGGCGGAAAGCCCCGAGGACGTGCGCGCGGGGGGTGCCAACCTGGTCAAGCAGATCGACAACCTGCGCGCCCACGGCGTCACCCCGGTGGTGGCGATCAACGCCTTCCCCGCCGACCATGCCAGCGAGCACGCGGCGATCCGGGACATCGCCGAGGCCGCCGGGGTGCGGGCCGCGGTCTCGACCCATGTGCGCGACGGAGGCATCGGGGCGCTGGAGCTGGCCCAGGCCGTCGAGGAGGCCGCCGAGGCCGGCAGCGACTTCCACCTGCTCTACCCCGACGAGCTGGCCCTGGACGCCAAGATCGCGCGCATCGCCACCCGCCTCTACGGCGCCGAGGACGTCGCCTTCAGCGCCGAGGCCCGCCGCCAGATCGAGCGCTACCAGGCGCAGGGCCAGGGCCACCTGCCGGTGTGCATCGCCAAGACCCACCTGTCGCTGTCGTCGGACCCGAGCCTTCGCGGCGCCCCCACCGGCTGGACCCTGCCGGTGCGCGAAGTGCGCCTCTCCGCCGGGGCGGGCTTCGTCTACGCCCTGTGCGGCGAGATGCGCACCATGCCAGGGCTCGGCCGGGATCCCGCCGCCGCGCACCTCAACATCGACGAGCACGGCGAGATCACCGGGCTGTTCTAGCAGGCGCTGCGAGTGGACCTCCCACCGGGACGTGCGACGAGGAGGTGCCACTAGAGAGGAGAACATCGGGAGGGCATCGGGAGGCGGAGGTCCGCCTCCCGGAGGCCCGCCTCCCGATGATCACAGGCAGCGGTGGAACAGCGTCCGGAGGTCCTCGACGGTCAGCGGCACCGGGTTGCCGCCGCAGCTGGGGTCCTGGATGGCCATCTCGGCCAGCTCGTCGATGCGCTCGGCGGTGAGGCCGAGCTCGGCGAGGGTGCGCGGGATGCCCATGCGATCGTTGAGGTCCTGCACGAAGGCCTGGAAGCCCGCGAAGCCCCCCTCGATGCCGAGGTAGGCGGCCGCGCTGTCGAAACGCTCGCGGATCGCCTCGGCATTGAAGGCAAGCACCGCCGGCATGCAGATCGCGTTGGTGGTGCCGTGGTGGGCGTTGTAGACCGCGCCGATGGGGTGGCTCATCGCATGGATGGCGCCAAGCCCCTTCTGGAAGGCGGTGGAGCCCATCATCGCCGCGCTCATCATGTGCGACCGGGCCTCGAGGTCGGTGCCGTCGGCGTAGGCGCGGGGCAGGTACTCCTTGACCAGCCGCATGCCCTCCAGGGCGATGCCCTGGCTCATCGGATGGTAGTGGGGGCTCGAGAACGCCTCCACGCAGTGGGCGAAGGCATCGAGCCCGGTGCCGGCGGTGATCGCCCGGGGCATGCCCATCGTCAGCTCGGGATCGCAGAGCACCGCCCGGGGCAGCACCCTGGGGTGGAAGATGATCTTCTTCTCGTGGGTCTCGGCGTTGGTGATGACGCTGGCCCGCCCCACCTCCGAGCCGGTCCCGGCGGTGGTGGGCACCGCGACGATGGGGGCGATCGCCTCGGCATCGGCCCGGGTCCACCAGTCGCCGATGTCCTCGAAGTCCCACACCGGCCGCGTCTGGCCCGACATGAAGGCGACCATCTTGCCCAGATCCAGCCCCGAGCCGCCGCCGAAGGCGATCACGCCGTCGTGGCCGCCCGACCGGAAGGCCGCGACGCCCGCCGCCAGGTTGCGCTCGTTGGGGTTGGGATCGACCTCGGCGAAGAGCGCGCGACCCAGCCCCGCGGCCTCGAGGACGTCCAGCGCGGCGGCAGTGATCGGCAGGTCGGCAAGCCCCCGGTCGGTCACCAGCAGCGGCCGCGCCATGCCCGCCTCGGCACAGGCGTCGGGCAGCTCCGCGAGGCGCCCCGCGCCGAAGCGGATGGCGGTGGGATAGGTCCAGTTGCCGGTCAGCGTCATGTCGTCACCCTCTTCCACGTGTCGTTGTTGTCGTCAATCCGTTGTCGTCAATCCGTTGTCGTTGTCTTCAGCGTGCTGGTTTCTTCAAGTAGTAGGACTTGGGCCGCGTCAGGTTGTGGTAGCCGATCACCGAGAGGCTGCCGCCGCGCCCCGTCTCCTTGCAGCCGGTCCAGCACAGGCCCGGGTCGAGGTAGTCGGCGCGGTTCATGAACACGGTGCCGGTCTCGATCCGGTCGCCGACGCGCTCGGCGCGCGCGAGATCGGCGGTCCAGAGGCTCGCCGTCAGGCCGAAGCGGCTGTCGTTCATCAGCCGGATCGCCTCCTCGTCGCCGCTCACCCGCATGATGCCGACCACCGGGCCGAAGCTCTCGTCGCGCATCACGCGCATCTCGTGGGTCACCTCGGTGAGGATCTGCGGGGTCAGGTAGGCGCCGCCATCGTCGGCGGGCTTGCGGGCGACGTGGGCCCGGGCGCCGGCGGCCAGGGCCTCGTCGATCTGGGCGCGCACCTCGGCGGCGAAGCGCACATGGGCCATCGGCCCGATGTCCGTGCCGGGGTCCAGCGGGTCACCCAGGGTGTAGGCCTCGACCACCGCCACGGCCCGCTCGACGAAGGCCTCATACAGGGACTCGTGCACGTAGATCCGCTCGATCCCGCAGCAGCACTGCCCGGAGTTGAACATCGCGGCGTCGACCAGGGTCGCGACGGCGGCGTCGAGATCGGCATCCTCCATGACGTAGCCCGGGTCCTTGCCGCCGAGCTCCAGGCCCAGCCCGGTGAAGGTGCCGGCCGCCGCCTCTTCCATGGCGCGCCCGCCGCCCACGGAGCCGGTGAAGTTGACGAAGTCGAAGGCGCGCTCGGCGATCAGGGCGGAGGTGGTGTCATGGTCGAGGAAGACGTTCTGGAACACCGCCTCGGGCACGCCGGCGGCATGGAAGGCGCGCGCCATGCGTTCGCCCACCAGCAGGGTCTGGGTGGCGTGCTTGAGCAGCACGCTGTTGCCGGCGATCAGCGCCGGGGCCACGCAGTTGATGGCCGTCATGTAGGGGTAGTTCCAGGGCGCCACCACTAGCACCACGCCGTGGGGCACGCGCTTGATGTAGCGCTTGACGGTGGCGTCCTCGCCCACCGCGATATCGGCCAGCGCCTCCTCGGCGATGGCCGCCATGTGGCCGCCGCGCTCCTCGACGCCGCCGAACTCGCCGCCGTAGCGCACCGGACGGCCCATCATCCGCGCCAGCTCCGGCACCACCTCGTCGTTCATCGCCCCGAGCGCGGCGATGCCGGCGCGCACCAGGTCGATGCGCTCCTGAAGGGGCCGGTCGGCCCAGTCGCGCTGCGCCGCGCGCGCCCGGTCGGCGGCCTGCCGAGCGGCCTCGGTCGAGAGCGCGTCGCGCTCGGCAAACACCGACCCGTCGATCGGCGAGATACATCTCAGCGTATGACCCATGGTCCTCTCCTGTTGCTGCCCGCTCGTCGCCGGCGTCATGAGCGCTCGAAGCCGCGCGCCACCTCGTAGTCGGTGACCACCCGGGCGAAGTCCTCGAGCTCCACCTCGGCGGCTCGGGCGTAGTGATCGATCACCGCGTCGCCCATGGCCTCGCGAAGCATGGTCGACCCGACGAGGGCCTCCCGGGCATCGCGCAGGCTCTGCGGAATCAGCCCCGACGCCCCCTCGTAGGTATCGCCCTCGGCGGGCGGCGGCAGCGCCAGCCGCTCCTCGATGCCCTTGAGGCCGGCGGCCAGCTGCCCGGCCATGGCCAGGTAGGGGTTCAGGTCCGAGCCGCCGATGCGGCACTCGATGCGCACCGCGCGGGAGCCCTCGGCGCAGAGACGAAAGCCCGCGGTGCGGTTGTCCACCGACCAGACCGTGCGGGTGGGCGCGAAGGACCCCTTCTGGAAGCGCTTGTAGCTGTTGACGTAGGGGGCGAGGAAGTAGGTGATGTCGGGCGCGTACTTCAGGAGCCCGGCCAGGTAGTGCTGCATCAGCGGCGACATGCCGCGCGGCTCGGCGTCGTCGAAGAAGGCCGGCGCGCCCTCTCGCCACAACGACTGGTGGATATGGGTAGAGCTGCCGGAGTGGTCGTGGTGCCATTTCGGCATGAAGGTCACCGCCCGCCCCTGCTGCCAGGCGACCTCCTTGGTCGCATGCTTGGCGATGGTGTGGTAGTCCGCGGTGTCCAGCGCCCCGGCATAGCGGATGTTGAGCTCCTCCTGCCCCGCTCCGGCCTCTCCCTTGGTGCCCTCCACGGGAATGCCCGCCGCATGCAGGTGGTTGCGCAGCGGGCGCAGCACGTGCTCCTCCTTGGCGGTCTGGAAGAGGTGATAGTCCTCGTTGTAGCCGCTGATCGGCTGCAGGTCGCGAAACCCCTCCTTGCGCAGCTCGTCGATGGGCTTCTCGAACAGGAAGAATTCCAGCTCGGTGGCCATGATCGCCTCGAGCCCCAGTCGCTGCAGGCGCTCGAGCTGCCGCTTGAGGATGGCCCGCGGCGCGTGGGGTACCGGCTCATGGGTGTGGTGGTCCAGCACGTCGCAGAGCGCCATGACCGTGCCCTCGAGCCAGGGCACGGGCCTGAGCGTCGCCAGGTCCGGCTTCATGATGTAGTCGCCGTAGCCCGCCCGCCAGGAGGTGCTGGCGTAGCCGTCGGGCGTCTCCATCTCGAGGTCGGTGGCCAGCAGGTAGTTGCAGCAGTGCGTCTCCTGCCAGCCGTGCTCCACGAAGTGACGCGCGTGGAGTCGCTTGCCCATCAGCCGTCCCTGCATGTCGACGAGGCACACCAGCACCGTGTCTACCTCGCCGCTGTCTACCTGGGCCCTCAGGGCCTCGAGAGCCGCGAGCGCCTCCCTCTCCAGCGCATTGGTCATATCTCGGCTTCCTTACTCGATCCCGATGACGGGGCCTCGGGCCCCAGTGCCGTGCCCCGGCGAGTGCCGGGGCACGGGGCGACTCACGCCTCGCCGTAGCGGTAGGGGCGGCCGGCCTTGCGCATGTCGGCGTTGTACTGCTTGAAGATCTCGACCACCCGGGCCTTGGTCTCGGACTGGGCGGCGATCTCGTCCCAGAACACCTGGGCCGCCTCCTCCACCTGGTCCCACTCGGCATCGGGGATGGAGGTCAGCTCGAGCTTCTCGCCATGGACGCGCAGCCGCGCCTCGCCGCCCCAGTACCAGTGCTGGCGGTAGTAGTGGGACTGCTCGCAGCACACCTCGAAGAGCAGCCGGAGGTCCTCGGGGAGCTCGTTCCAGCGCTCCATGTTGACGAAGAAGTGGCCGATCCAGGCGCCCGAGATGTTATTGGTCAGGAAATAGTTGGTGACGTCGGCCCAGCCCACCGTGTAGTCCTCGGTGATGCCCGACCAGGCGATGCCGTCGAGCTCGCCGGTCTGGACGGCCACCTCGATGTCCTCCCAGGGCAGGGTCACCGGCACCACCCCGAACTGGGACAGGAAGCGTCCCGCGGTGGGGAAGGTGAAGATGCGCTTGCCCTCCAGATCACTCAGGCTGCGGATCGGCTCCTTGGTGACGAAGTGGCACGGGTCCCAGGCCCCGGCGCTGACGTGCTTGACGCCCACCTTGGCGTACTCTTCCTCCCAGATCTCCTTGAGCCCGTACTGGTGGAAGAGCACCGGCACGTCGAGGCTGTAGCGCGAACCGAAGGGGAAGTAGCCGCCGAAGACGGTGACCTCGGTGGGCGAGGCCATGGAGTCGTCGTCGGACTGCACGGCGTCGATGGTGCCGCGCTGCATCGCCCGGAAGAGCTCGCCGGTGGGCACCAGCTGATCGGCATAGTAGAGCTCGATCTGCATGCGGTCCCCGGCGATGCGGTTGAACAGGTCGATGGCCGGCTTGGCGACGTGCTCGGCCAGGGCCGCGCCGGCGTAGGTCTGCATGCGCCACTTGATGGTGGGCTCGGACGACGACTGGGCCATGACCCGAGAGGCCAGAGGCGCGATGGCGGCACCGGCCGCGGCGTTGATCAGAAACTTGCGTCTTGTTGTCATTGTGTCGCTCTCCTGGTGGTGATACCGGATGGTGCGTGGTGGCGGCCTCTGATGAGGCTCTCGTTGTGGTGGCTGGCGCAAGGTGACTCGGCCGTCGACGGCCCGGCCACCGTGCCCCTCTCTGTACTGATCCCCATACTTATATCAGTACCCATAAATGTAGCCCGGAAGCCAGAGCGCGATCTGCGGAAAGAGCATCACCAGGCTCAGGGCGAGGGTCATCACCAGCACGAAGGGCAGGATCGACCGGTAGATGTCGCGAAGCCCGATCTGGGGCGGCGCCATGGCGCGCATCAGGAAGAGGTTGTAGCCGAACGGCGGCGTCATGTAGGCGATCTGGGTGGTGATGGTGTAGAGCACGCCGTACCAGATCAGGTCGAAGCCCAGCGCCTCGACCAGCGGCACGTAGAGCGGCGCCACGATCACCAGCATGGCGGTGTCGTCGAGGAAGGTGCCCATGACGATGAAGCTGAGCTGCATCAGGATCAGGATCATCCAGGGCGAGAGCCCCAGGCGCTCGGTGAACAGGTCCTCGATCGCCTTGACCGCGCCCAGGCCGTCGAAGATGGCGCCGAAGGCGAGCGCCGCCA
The DNA here is from genome assembly GCF_009363755.1 of Halomonas sp. THAF5a. Classification (NCBI taxonomy): domain Bacteria; kingdom Pseudomonadati; phylum Pseudomonadota; class Gammaproteobacteria; order Oceanospirillales; family Halomonadaceae; genus Halomonas; species Halomonas sp. THAF5a. The sequence continues at coordinate 2,616,916 of NZ_CP045417.1, forward strand.
GGATGATCCACATGAACATGCAGGAGATGGCGAGGGTCTGGCGCACCGAGACCTCGAACACCCGGCGCGTCATGCGCCCCTTGAGGATGGCCGCCAGCAGCGCGGTGGTCGCCCCGACGGCGGAGCTCTCGACCAGCGAGGTCCAGCCCTTGACGAAGGGCACCATCATCACCGCGAAGATCATCAGCGGCAGCAGCCCCGCGCGCAGCAGGCGCAGTTTCTCGGCCCAGGAGACGTCGCGTTCCTCGACGGGCAGCACGGGCCCCAGGGAGGGCTGCAGGCGGCAGCGCACGTAGATGTAGAGGATGAAGAGCGTCGCCATCATCAACCCCGGCAGCACCCCGGCGAGCCACAGCTGCCCCACCGGCTGACGGGCGATCATGGCATAGAGCACCAGCACCACCGAGGGCGGCACCAGGATCCCGAGGCTCGACCCCGCCTGGATGACGCCGGTGACCATGATCTTGTCGTAGCCCCGGCGCAGCAGCTCGGGCAGGGCGATGGTGGCGCCGATCGCCATGCCGGCCACCGACAGCCCGTTCATCGCCGAGATCAGTACCATCAGCCCGATCGTGCCGATGGCGAGCCCCCCTCGCACCGGCCCCATCCAGACGTGGAACATCCGGTAGAGGTCGTCGGCGATGCGGCTCTCCGAGAGCACGTAGCCCATGAAGATGAACATCGGCAGGGTCAGCAGCGGGTACCACTTCATCAGCTTCATCGCCGAGGAGAAGGGGATGTCGACCCCGCCGGTGCCCCACAGCAGCACCCCCGCCAGGGCGCCGACGAAGCCGATCGCGCCGAACACGCGCTGGCCGGTGAACAGCATCAGCATCATCGAGCCGAACATCACGATGGCGATCATCTCGTAGGGCATCAGTCGATCACCCCGCGCAGTCGGCCGATATCACGAAAGAACTCGGCGAGGGCTTGAAGGATCATCAGCAGTACCCCGAGGCAGAGAAGGGTCTTGATCGGCCACAGCCAGGGCCGCCAGGCCGTCGGACTGCGCTCCAGGAAACCGAGGGCCTCCCCCGCCGCAGACGGCCCTTCGGTGACGAAGGTGGCGACGAGGTCGAGGAAGAAGCGGAAGGGCTCGTCGCCGAAGTAGCCGAGGGAATAGGCCGTGGACACCAGCCCTCCGTAGAGCAGCACGCCAAGGTAGAAGGCCAGGAAGCAGACCGTGATGGCGTCGACCCAGGCCTTGGTCCTCGGGCTCCAGTCGCCGTAGAAGAGGTCCATCCGCACGTTGGAGCCCAGCTGGATCGAGTAGGGGCCGCCCAGCACGAAGTAGGCGACCATGACGAACTGCGCGGTCTCCAGGGTCCACATCGAAGGGGTGAGGAACGCCTTGGAGGCCGACGACCAGAGCAGCACGCCGATCAACACGAAGATCAGGTACATCGCCATGCGCCCGATGGCGCGGTTCATGGCATCGATGGCACGGATGTAGCCGAAGATGACCCTAGGCATCAGCTGCGCCCTCCCCGAGGCGGAACGCGGGCCCGAGGCTCGCCAGCGCCGGCGCGATCAGGAGGCAGAGCTCGCCGGCGATGGCGCGCTGCGCCTCGGCGGTCTCCAGCAGGTCGTTGCGCACCTCGATCATCACGTTGGCCAGGCCCTGGCCGATGCCGTGCACCTTGAGGGAGTGGGTGACCCCGTCATCGGGACCGTAGGGGTCATTGCGCCGGATGCAGCGGTGGGGTAGGCGATGCGCCTCGGCGAGCATCGCATCGGCCAGGCGCCGGTCGGCATCGTGGAGGATACCGATCTCGACCTCGCGGCGCTGGCCGTGAAAGCTCGGCGTGAAGCTGTGGACGGTGATCAGCACGCCGGGGATGGCGCGCGACCGGCGCTCGGCCAACACCTCCGTCACCGCCTCGCAGAACGGGCGATAGACCGCCTCGACCCGGGCGGCGCGCTCGGCCGCGTCGAGGTTCCGATTGCCCGGCACATCGATCACCTCGACCCGCGCCGGCATGGCGCTCTGCGCCTCGGGGGGCCGGTTGCAGTCGTAGACCAGCCGCGAGACGCGACTCGCCACCAGGGGGGCATCGAGGCGCTCGGAGAGCGCCAGGGCCACCCCTCGGGCACCGGGATCCCAGGCGGCGTGGCTGAACCGATGGGCCGGGTCGAGGCCGAGATCCCGATAGCCCGAGGGGATATGGTGCGAGGCGTGCTCGCACAGGATGACCACGGGGCCGTGGCCTTGCCGGTGACGGATCTCGACACTCGGGGATGAGGGTTCGCTGACGCTTGACATCTGGGCTCCTCCACGCTCCTGTAAAGATATAGACGCGCAAAAGTCAGTGTGTCAATATTTCTTCAGACGCCGTATCAGCTCGGCTTCGCCACGCGCCTCGGCGCCTGGAGACGGCGACCCAATGCGGCCTATCGGGAAGGAAAACGCCGTGACGACCCTCAACTCCGGCGCCACCGTGCGCGCCCTGATCCGCCAGCACTACCCGGACCTGACGCCGTCGGAGCGCAAGTTCGCCGACGCCCTGCTGGACAACTACCCCGCCGCAGGACTCGCCTCGATCACCATCGTGGCGAGCAACGCCGGGGTCTCCTCCCCCACCGTGGCGCGGATGATCAAGAAGCTGGGGTTCAAGGGCTATCCGGAGTTTCACAGGGCGCTGCTGGGCGAGCTGGAGGCGAAGGGCGTCGGGCCCACCCAGCGGCGCGACAACTGGTCGGCGGAGGCGCCGGAGACCCATCTGCTGAACCGCTTTACCCAGGCGGTCACCAGCAATCTGCAGCTGACCTTCTCGCACATCGAGACGGCGCGCTTCGATGGGGCGGCACGCCAGCTGGCCGAGGCCGACCGACACCTCTACATCGTCGGCGGGCGCATCACCCAGGCGCTGGGCGACTATGCCTTCACGCACTTCCAGGCGGTGCGTCCCGGGGTGACCCATCTGACCTCCTCCTCGGGCACCTGGCCACACTACGTGCTCGATATGCAGCCGGGGGACACCCTGCTGATCTTCGACATACGGCGCTACGAGACCAACCTGCAGCGCCTGGCAGAGATGGTGAAGCAGCGTGGGGTGGCCATCGTGCTGTTCACCGACCAGTGGGGCTCGCCGATCGCATCGCTGGCCGACTTCACCTTCCATTGCTGGGTCGAGATTCCCTCGGGCTGGGACTCCAACGTCTCGATCATGATGCTGCTCGAGACCCTGATCGCCGCCGTCCAGGAGCAGCGCTGGCCCGAGGCGCGGGAGCGCTACGAGCGACTGGATGCCCTGTTCGACATGACCCACTTCTTTCGCAGGTTCAACTGAGCGCCACGCCTAGACCCGCAGCAGCAGGTGCTCGCGCTCCCAGGAGCTGATGACCTGGAAGTAGGCACGGTGCTCGGCGCGCTTGACCGCCAGGTAGCTGTTGACGAAGCGCTCGCCGAGGAGGTCGGCCAGCGGCGGGCAGTCGTGAAGCAGGTCCAGCGCCGGGCCGATGTCGTCGGGCAGCTTGCTGCCGCCCGGCCAGGCGGAGCCGACCACCGGCGGTCGCGGCTCGAGCCGCTCCTGCATGCCCAGGTAGCCGCAGGCCAGCGAGGCCGCCATAACCAGGTAGGGATTGGCGTCGGCGCCGGCCAGGCGGTTCTCCACGCGGGTCGCCTCGGGGGCAGAGACCGGCACCCGCAGCCCCACGGTGCGGTTGTCCATGCCCCACTCGACGTTGATCGGCGCCGAGCCGCTGGTCTCGGTGCGCATCAGCCGGCGGTAGGAGTTGACGTTGGGCGCCAGCAGCGGCATCGCCGAGGGCAGGTAGCGCTGCTGCCCGCCGATGAAGGCGTGGAACAGGCCGCTGGGTCGGCCCTCCTCGTCGGCGAAGACGTTGTGCCCCGCCTGGCGGTCGAGCAGGCTCTGGTGGAGGTGCATCGCGCTGCCCGGCTCGCCCGCCATGGGCTTGGCCATGAAGGTGGCGTACATGCCATGGCGCAGCGCTGTCTCGCGCAGGGTCCGCTTGAACATCACCACCTGGTCGGCCAGGGCGAGCGGGGCGCCGTGCCGGAAGTTGACCTCCATCTGGCCGGCGCCCTCCTCATGGATGAGGGTATCCAGGTCCAGGTTCATGGCGTCGCAGTAGTCATACATCTCCTCGAACAGCGGATCGAACTCGTTGACCGCGTCGATGGAGAACGACTGGCGGCTGCTCTCCTGGCGTCCGGAGCGGCCGATCGGCGGCTCCAGGGGATAGTCGGCGTCGGTGTTGGTCTTGACCAGGTAGAACTCCACCTCCGGCGCCACCACCGGCCTCCAGCCGCGGGCCTCATAGCGGTCCAGCACGCGCTTGAGCACGTGGCGTGGCGCCAGCTCCACCGGATCGCCGGTCAGATAGACGCAGTCGTGGATGATCTGCGCGGTGGGGTCCTCGGCCCAGGGCACCGGGTAGACGGCGTTCGGGTCGGGCACCAGCTCCATGTCGCGTTCGGCGGGGTTCCAGAAGCGGATGTCCTCGTCGTCGGGATAGCCACCGGTAACGGTCTGGATGAAGATCGAGTCGGGCAGCCGCGGGCGGCCGCCCTTGAGGTACTTGTCGGCGGGCATGATCTTGCCCTTGAGGATGCCCGTCAGATCGGCGACCAGGCACTCGACCTCGGTGATGCCGTGCTTCCGGAACCAGTCGTTCAGGAGCCGCGGCGCCTGTCGGTGACTCATGGGATCGTCCTTGCGCGGAAGGGTGGGCCCCGCGTGGCGGGGCGGGGCTGGGTCAGCCCCACGTCGAGGCAGGGCATGGCGGCGACGGCCTCGTTCATGGGGTGCCCTGCTGCTCGATGGCCCGGTTACAGCAGGTCCCTCAGTTGATAGTAGCGGGTGGCCAGCACCAGCAGCGGCGTGCGCAGCAGGCGTCCCCCGGGAAAGCGGCGATGGGGCATGGCCGCGAAGGCGTCGAAGCGCTCGCGCTGCCCGGCGATGGCCTCCGCCAGCAGCTGGCCGGCGAGCCCCGCCAGCGCCATGCCGTGACCGGAGTAGCCCTGGGCATAGTAGATATTCGGGCCCAGCCGGCCGATGTCCGGCGCCCGGTCCAGGGTGATGGCCACGTCGCCGCCCCAGCGGTACACGATGGGCACGCCCTCGAGGACCGGGAAGAGGCGCGCGATCTTGGCGTCCATGCGGGCGATGAGGTGGCGCGGCTCGCGGCCGTCGTAGCTCACCTCACCGCCGAAGATCAGGCGGCGGTCGGCGGAGAGCCGGTAGTAGTCGAGCACAAAGTTGGCGTCCGACAGGGCGTCGTTCTGCGGCAGCACCCGGGCCGCCTGGGCCTCGCTGAGCGGCGCGGTGGCGATCATGTAGTTGGCGACGCGCATGATGCGCCCGGAGAGCTCCGGCATCAGCCCCGTCGGGTAGGCGTTGGTGCCGTGCACCACGCTGTCGGCGACCACCCGACCCCGGGCGGTGACCACGGTGGCGGGTTCGCCGCGGCGAAGCTCGACGGCGGCGCTGTGCTCGTGGATGGCCGCGCCGGCGCGGCGGGCCGCCCGGGCCAGGCCCAGGGTGTAGTTGAGCGGGTGGAGGTGGCCGCCCTCGGCATCGAAGAGGGCCGCCGGGTAGGCGTCGCTCACCACGTGCTGGCGCAGGGCATCGCCCTCGAGGAGGCTGAGGGCCGTGTCGTCATAGTCGCGGGCCATGCGCTCACGGAAGGCCTCGAGCTCGCGCACCTGGCGCGGTGTCACCGCGGCGTGCAGGTAGCCCCAGGCGAGCTCGCAGGGGATGGCATGGCGCTCGACCCGCGCGGCCGTGAGGCGCACCGCCTCGCGGCTCATCTCCCAGATTTCCCGGGCCCGCACCCGGCCCAGGGCCTTCTCGACGGTGGCGATGTCGGTGCCCAGGCCGGGCAGGATATGGCCGCCGCTGCGCCCCGAGGCGCCGTGGCCGATCTCGCCGGCCTCGAGCAACACCACCGAGTAGCCCCGTTCGGCGAGGTGCAGGGCCGCCGAGCAGCCGGTGATGCCGCCGCCGATCACGCAGACATCGGCGCGTCGCTCCCCCGCCAGCGGCGGGCAGTCGCCGAGCTCGACGGCGACGGAGGCACGATACCAGGACGCCGGACGCGCCGGCCGAGGCGGGATCGCCATACGAGAACCTGTCTGCGGGGCGCGGTGCGCTGCGACTTGTGGAAGGGGACGAGCGAGGCGGATCGCCCCGACAGGTTCAGTGTGGCACCGGCGCCACGACGGTCGTCAAGTCATCCCCTCACTCGACCCCATCGCCCGCGGCCGAAAGCGGCCTGTCGGGCGACGCTCAGCGCACGGCGCATACCGGGCAGGCGGGATCGCGCGGCACCCCGAAGTGGCGCCACTGGCCGGTGAGGCCATCGAAGGTGGAGAGGCCGCGATGGGGAGTGCCGGCGCCGCTGACGAGCTTGATCGCCTCCAGCGCCTGGAAGCTGCCGATCAGCCCCACCAGCGGGGCGATCACGCCGTTCTCGGCGCAGCGCAGCTCCTCGTCGCCCTCCTCCCCCGGCGGGTAGAGGCAGGCGTAGCAGGGCCCGTCCGGGTCGCGCGGGTCGAAGACGGCGAGCTGGCCGGAGAAGCGGATCGCCGCCCCCGAGACCAGCGGCACCCCGGCCGCCCGGCAGGCGGCGTTGATGGCGTAGCGGCTGGAGAAGCGGTCGGTGCAGTCGAGCACCACGTCCGCCTCGCCGGCCGCCCGGGCGAGGGCCTCGCCCTCCAGGTGGCCGTCGAGCGCATGGATCTCGCAGCCGGGATTGAGCGCCAGTGCCGCCTCCCGGGCCGACTCGGCCTTGTTGCGGCCGATGTCCGCGGTGGCGTGGGCGATCTGGCGCTGCAGGTTGGAGAGCTCGACCGCGTCGGCGTCGGCCAGGGTCAGCCGCCCCAGGCCCGCGGCCGCCAGGTAGAGGGCCACCGGCGAGCCCAGCCCGCCGGCGCCGATCACCAGGGCGTGGCCGGCCAGCAGGCGCTCCTGGCCGTCGATGTCGACCTGCTCGAGCATGATCTGCCGGCTGTAGCGCAGCAGGGACTGATCATCCATGGCGATCACTTCTCCTCGAACTCCTCGATCTCGGGCACGTGGAGGCTGAAGCTCTCCTTGACCTCCTCCATCACCACGTAGCTCTTGGACTCCTTCACGCCGGGCAGGGTCAACACCACGTCGCCGAGCAGCTGGCGGTAGGCGGACATCTCCGGAATCCGGCACTTGAGGATGTAGTCGAACTGCCCGGAGACCAGGTGGCACTCCTGGATCTGCGGCAGCTTGGCCACGGCGCGACGAAACTCGTCGAACACCGCCGGCGACTGGGTCTCCAGGCTGATCTCGACGAACACCAGCAGGTTGGCCTTGAGCGCCCGGGGATCGAGCAGCGCCCGGTAGCCGCGGATGATGCCGGCGCGCTCGAGGCGCTTGACGCGCTCCAGGCAGGGGGTGGTGGAGAGCCCGACCTGGGAGGCCAGGTCGACGTAGGAGATGCGGGCGTTGTCCTGCAGGCAGCGCAGGATCTTGAGGTCGATGCGGTCGAGCGAGCGGGTCTTGGCTTTCATTATCGTTGGGAGGCCGATCTGGAGGGAGCTTTCACGCCGTCGCGACAGCACGATCGCCTGCAAAACACCCCATCTCGGGGGCTTCAGTGGGCGTCACGCATGCAAAGGCGACGAGACGTGGCGTTTTTTCCTGCTGAAAGGTGTACCACATCACGCCCGCTCGCCTCCAGCCCTCGCCTCAACGCGACGCCCCAGGCTGACCCGGGGATGACCGCCCAGGTCGAGGCGGCTCGCGACCTCGAGGTAGCCCGCGGCCTCGAGCACCCCGCGCACGGCCTCGGCCTGCGCGAAGCCGTGCTCGAGCATCAGCCAACCGCCGGGGCGCAGGTGGCGGCCGGCCTCCTGCACCAGATGGTAGAGGTCGGCCAGCCCGTCGTCGGCCGCCACCAGGGCGCTGCGCGGCTCGAAGCGCACGTCGCCCCGGGCCAGGTGCGGGTCGTCCGCGGCGATGTAGGGCGGGTTGGAGACGATCAGGTCGAAGCGCTCACCCGCCTCGTTGTCCTCCAGGGCGGCGAACCAGTCGCTCTCGGCGAAGGCGGCGTTGGCGAGGCCGAGCCGCTCGGCGTTGTGGCGCGCCAGCGCCACGGCCTCGGGGCGGATGTCGACCCCGAGGACCGACCAGTCGGGCCGCTCGCTGGCGAACGCCAGGGCGATGGCGCCGGTGCCGGTGCCCAGGTCCAGAAGGCGCCCCTCGGGGCGCGCGGCGTGGGCCAGGGCCGCCTCCACCAGGCACTCGGTGTCGGGCCGGGGGATCAGCGTATGCGGCGAGGTGGCAAGCGCCAGGCCCCAGAACTCCCGCTCGCCGGTCAGGTAGGCGACCGGCTGGCCCTGGACGCGGGCCGCCACCAGCGCCTCGAAGCGCGCCCTTGCGAAGCGCGGCGCCTCGCGGTCCCCCCAGGTGTAGAGCCAGGTGCGATCCACCCCCAGGGCGTGGCAGAGCAGCACCTCGGCATCGAAGCGCGGGCTGGGCGAGCCGGCGGCGGCGAGCCGCGCGGCGGCCCGGGCCAGCAGGTGATCGAGGATCATCCGGCGTCCTGCTGCAGGGCCGCCAGCTGCTCGGCCTGGTACTCGTGGATCAGCGGCTCGATCACGTCGTCGAGCTGCTCGCCGCTGACCACCTCGTTGAGCTTGTAGAGCGTCAGGTTGATCCGGTGGTCGGTGACCCGTCCCTGGGGGAAGTTGTAGGTGCGGATGCGCTCGCTGCGATCGCCGGAGCCGACCAGGGAGCGGCGAGCGTCGGCCTGCTGCTGGCGCTGGCTGGCCACCGCCGACTGCTTGAGGCGCGCCGCCAGCAGCGACATCGCCTTGGCGCGGTTCTTGTGCTGGCTGCGCTCCTCCTGGCACTCGACCACCACGCCGCTGGGCAGGTGGGTGATGCGGATGGCGGAGTCGGTGGTGTTGACGTGCTGGCCGCCGGCGCCGCTCGCGCGGAAGGTATCGACCCTGAGGTCGCTTTGGTCGATGTCGATGTCGCCGACCTCATCGGCCTCGGGCATCACCGCCACGGTGCAGGCCGAGGTGTGGATGCGCCCCTGGGACTCGGTGGCCGGCACGCGCTGCACCCGGTGGGCGCCGGATTCGAACTTGAGGCGCGCATAGACGCCCTCGCCCTTGACCCGGGAGATGATCTCCTTGTAGCCGCCCTGCTCGCCGTGGCTGGCGCTGACCACCTCGACCCGCCAGCCGTGCTGCTCGGCGTAGCGGGAGTACATGCGAAAGAGGTCGCCGGCGAACAGCGCCGCCTCGTCGCCGCCGGTGCCGGCGCGGATCTCGAGGAAGACGTTGCGGCGATCGTCGGGGTCCTTGGGCACCAGCAGCTGCTTGAGCCGGCCCTCGAGGGCCTCGAGCCGCTCGCGCCCCTCGTCGCGCTCGAGCTCGGCCAGCTCGCGCATCTCGGCGTCGGCATCGCCGAGCAGCTGCTCGGCGGAGGCGATGTCGGCCTCCACGCCGAGGAAGTCGTGCCAGGCCTCGACCAGGGGTTCGAGCTCGGCGTATTCCCGCGAGTAGTCGCGAAAGCGGGTCTGGTCGCTGATCACCTCGGGCTCGGCCAGCAGGGCGGCAAGCTCCTCGAAGCGCTCGATGAAGGCATCGAGGCGCTGGCGCAGGGTGGCTTTCATCGGCGCATCCTATCGGGAGTGGTCGGTGGATTCATCCAGCAGCAGGGTCGAGGCGGCCTGGAGCAGGTCGTGCTGTTCCTCGGAGGCCGCATCGCGCAGCGCCACGGTGGGGCGGTGCAGCAGGCGGTTGGTCAACTGATGGGCGAGCCGGCGGATCACCGCCTCGGGATCCTCGCCGCGGGCCAGGCGCGCCAGCGCCTGCTGCTCGGAGAGCTCGCGCAGGGACTGGCCCCGGGCGCGCACGTCGCGGATCAGCTCCCCGCCGCTGCGGATCCGTCGCTCATGCTGCCAGTTGCCCACGCCGTGCTCGATCAGCGACTCGGCCTGGTCGGCCGCCACCTGGCGATGGCGGCGATTCTCCTCGATCACCTCCTGGAGGTCGTCGACGGTATAGAGGAAGACGTCGGCGAGCTCCCCCACCTCGGGCTCGATGTCCCGAGGCACGGCGATATCGACCATGAAGACCGGGCGGTGGCGACGCTTCTTCAGCGCCCGCTCGACCATGCCCTTGCCGAGGATCGGCAGCGGCGCGGCGGTGGAGGAGATCACGATATCGGCCTCGACCAGGGCGTCGGGGATCGCATCGAGGGTGATCGCCTGGCCGCCCAGCGGCCCGGAGACCACCTCGGCCCGCTCGCGGGTGCGGTTGGCCACGGTGAGCTGGCGCACGCCGGCCTCGTGGAGGTGGCGCGCCACCAGCTCGATGGTCTCGCCGGCACCAATCAGCAGGGCCCGGGAGCGGCTGAAGTCGCCGAAGATGCGGCTCGCCAGGTTGACCGCCGCATAGGCCACCGACACCGGGTTGCGGCCGATGCCGGTCTCGGTGCGCACCTGCTTGGCCACGGCGAAGGTGTTCTGGAACAGGCACTCTAGCTCGCCGCCGAGGCTGCGCGCCTGGCGGGCCGACTGGTAGGCGTCCTTGAGCTGGCCCAGGATCTGCGGCTCGCCGAGCACCATGGAGTCCAGCCCCACAGCCACGCGCATCAGGTGGCGTGCCGCCTCGTTCTCGCGGTAGTGGTAGGCGCAGCGGGTGAGCTCCTCCACCTTCAGCCCGTGGAAGCGGCCCAGCCAGTCGAGGATCTCGCCCTCGCCGCCGGCACCGGTGGCACAGTAGAGCTCGGTGCGGTTGCAGGTGGAGAGCAGTGCCGCCTCATGCACCTCCGGCAGGGCACGCAGCTCGGTCAGCGCCGCCTCCAGCTGGGTGGGCGAGAAGGCGACCTGCTCGCGCACCTCGATGCTGGCGGTCCGGTGATTGATTCCCAGGGCAAGAAGCGTCATGCGTTCGGCATCTTCGCGAGTCGTGATTCCGGCAAGGGCGACATGGTGATATCCGGCGGCGCGGACCGCCCATCCTCGAAGCGCCGCATTCTAGCACAGGCCGGCCGCCGGCGGCGCCCCGACATGCCGTGGAGGGGATCATGCTTTGCCCGAACGGGTCGAGCCGTTATGCTGGCGGCTCGGCCTCCAGCACGAGACGCGCATGCCCCGCGGATCCCTCCCCCGACTCCCTCGCCACCCGCCCCTGGCTCCCCTGGCGCTGGCCCTCCTGCTCGCCGGCTGCCAGGGACTGCCGGGGACCTCGTCGGCGACCGACCCCGGGCACGATCCGCTGGCCGGCGCGCCCCCGGTCACCCGCGGCCTGGACGCCACCGGCCTCGCCGGCCTGCTCGAGGCGGAGCTCGCCGGCCAGCGCAACGACTACCCCCGCGCCACGCGAGGCTTTCTCGAGGCCGCCGAGCGCTATGACTCCGTCGCGCTGGCCGAGCGCGCCACCCTGGCCGCCCGCTTCAGCGACGATGCCGCCCTGCTCGAGGAGGCGGCAGAGCGCTGGCAGGACCTGGCGCCGGGCAGCGCCGCCCCGTCGCGGCTGCTGGCCAGCCTCGCCCTGCAGCGCGGCGACTGGGCGGCGGCCCTGGAGCACCATCTCGACGCCCTCGATCAGGCGCCGGACGCCGGTGGGCAGGAGGCGAACCATGCGCTGCTCGGGCTCGCCGAGGGTGCGCTGGACGCCGGCGCCGCGCCGGCCCCGCTGCTCGCGCGCCTGCGCGCCCACCTCGCGCGCCCTCCGGCATCGACCGAGCAGCGCCTCGACGCCGAACTCGCCACCGCCCTGCTGGAGGCCGCCGCCGGACAGCCGGCGGCGGCCGAGCGGCGGTTGGCCCGCCTAGCCCAGGAGGTCCCCGAGCGTCCGGCGCTGTGGCACCTGCGCGCACGCCTGGCGCTGGAGGCCGGCGCCCCCGCCGCGGCGCGCGAGCATGCGCGCCGCGGCCTGGCGCTCTCCCCCGGCGACCCGCGACTGATGCTGCTGCTGGCCCGGACCGAGCTCGCGCTGGGCAGTGTCGCGGCCGCCGAGAACGCCATCGAGGCGCTGCTCGCCGAGCACGGCGACGCCCCCTCCCTGCGCCTGGGGCTGGCCCGGCTGTTCCTCGAACGGGAGCACCTGGCGCCGGCGCGCCGGCTGCTGCTGCCGCTGGCCGGCGACGACGATGCCCCGCCCGCGGCCTTTCTGCTGCTCGGCGCCATCGCCGAGGAACGCGGCGAGATCGACAACGCCCTCCTCTATTATCGCCAGGTCCCCGAGGGGGAGCAGTTCCTGCCGGCGCGGGTGAGCGCGGCGCGGATGCTGATGACCGCTGACCGGCGGCTCGACGCCCGCAGCTTCCTGCGCCTGGAACGCCTGCGCCACGAGGCCTACCAGAGCGAGCTGGTCGCCGTGGAGGTCGAGCTGCTCGACGAGGAAGGCCTCGACGAGCAGGCCGACGCCCTGCTCGACAGCGAGCTCGCGCAGCGCCCGGACGACGAGCAGCTGCGCTACCAGCGCGCCATGCGCGCCTTCGCCGACGGCGACCTGGCGGCCATGGAAGCCGACCTGCGCCATCTCATCGACCACGATCCGGACAACGCCACCGCCCTCAACGCCCTGGGCTACACCCTCGCCGATGCCGACCTCGAGGGACGCCTGGACGAGGCGCGCGCGCTGATCGAGCGCGCCCACGCGCTGGCGCCGGACAATCCGGCCATTCTCGACAGCCTGGGCTGGGTCCACTTTCGCCGGGGCGAGCCCTCCCGCGCCCTGCCCTGGCTCAGGCGCGCCTGGGCGGCGATGCCCGACCAGGAGATCGCCGCCCACCTGATCGAGGTACTCTGGGTACTGGGCGAGAAAGCCGAGGCCCGCGCCCTGCTCGAACAGGCCCGGGAGCGCTTCGAGACCCGCCCGCTGATCGACGAGCTGCTCCTACGCCATCCCGAACTGAACCAGGCGGACGCGGCGAGCGCCCCCTGACGCCCGCCACGCTCCTCCCGGCGCCGGACGTCACGACTTTCACGAACGCTTCATCACGGAACGCCTCATGACGCACCTCCCACGACTGCTGATCCTCCTGATCGCCCTCGCCCTGCTGGCCGGCTGCGCCGGTCGCGCGCCCGCCCCCGACGGCGAGCGCACCGCCGGCCAATGGGCACAACAGCGAGAGCGCCTGGCCGAGCTCGACACCTGGCAGCTGGCCGGCAAGGTCGGTCTGCGCACCCCGGAGGACTCCACCAGCGCCACCCTGGACTGGAGCCAGCACCCCTACTATTACCGCCTGCTGATCAGCGGCCCCTTCGGCAGCGGTCGCAGCACCCTGGAGGGCCGAGAGGGCCGCTTCTCGCTGACCACCGCCGAGGGGCGCTTCGAGGCCGAGACACCGGAGGCGCTGATGACCCAGCAGCTGGGCTGGTCGCTGCCCGTCAGCGCGCTCGCCGACTGGGTCCGCGGCCTGCCCGCCCCGCAGACGCCCCATCGGCTGGAGCGCGATGCCCTGGGCTTCCCCCAGCGGCTCGAGCAGGATGGCTGGGAGATCGCCTACCGCGACTGGACCCGCGCCGACGGCCTCTGGCTGCCCCGCAAGATGGTGATGAGCTACGGCACGCTGCGCGCGACCCTGGTGGTCACCGACTGGCGCCCCACCCTGGAGGAGTGACGCCATGTCCCGCACCGCCCCGTTCTCCGCGCCCTCGGCGGCGCCCGGCTCGGGCACCCGCACCGAGCCGCTGGTGCTCCCCGCGCCGGCCAAGCTGAATCGCCTGCTGCATATCACCGGCCGCCGGCCGGACGGCTACCACGAGCTGCAGACCCTGTTCCAGTTCCTCGACGTCGGCGACACCCTCACCCTGCGCCCCCGCGCGGACGGCGACCTGCACCTGACGCCGCGCCTCGACGGCGTCACCGAGGAGGACAACCTGATCCTGCGCGCCGCGCGCCTGCTGCAGGCCGAGAGCGGGACGCGCCTGGGCGCCGACATCCACCTCGACAAGCGCCTGCCCATGGGCGGGGGGCTCGGCGGCGGCAGCTCGGATGCCGCCACCGCCCTGCTCGGCCTCGACGCCCTCTGGGGGCTCGGCCTGGAGCTCGACGCTCTCGCCCGCCTCGGCCTTCGCCTCGGCGCCGACGTCCCGGTGTTCGTGCGCGGCCACGCCGCCTGGGCCGAGGGCATCGGCGAGCGCCTGACACCGGTGACCCTCGACACCCCCTGGTTCGTGGTCGTCCACCCCGGCGTGACGGTCTCCACGCCGGCGGTCTTCGGGGCCCCCGAATTGACACGCCATACCCCCCCGATTACCATGGCGCGCGCACTGCAGGGGGGAGCGGCGAGCTGGCGGAACGATTGCCAGGACACCGTCCGGAGACACTATCCCGAAGTGGCGCGCGCACTCGACTGGCTGGGCCAGCGGGCACCGACCATGCTGACCGGCACCGGCGCCTGCGTCTTCGCCCGTCTCGAGTCCGAGTCACGGGCCGAGCGTCTCCTGGCCGAGGTTCCCGACGGCTGGCACGCCGTCATGGCGCGCGGCCTGAACCGCTCACCTCTTCATGCTGCGCTGGGTCGATGACCCTCGCCGCCCGCGGCGACGAGACAGCACGACAACCGGTTCGGCACTGATTCCTGGGGCATAGCCAAGTGGTAAGGCAGCGGTTTTTGGTATCGCCATGCGCAGGTTCGAATCCTGCTGCCCCAGCCATTCCGACCGGAACCCCCGTCGACCCCAACCCCTGAAGACCCAACACAGCAAAGGTGGCTGCGCGTGTCAAAATTGATGGTTTTCGCCGGGAACGCCAATCCCGATCTTGCCCGTAAGGTCGCCGAGAGCCTGGATACCCGCCTGGGCAACGCCACGGTGGGACAGTTCAGCGACGGTGAAGTCGCGGTCGAGATCAACGAGAACGTGCGCGGCAAGGATGTCTTCGTCCTGCAGCCCACCTGTGCACCGACCAACGACAACCTGATGGAACTGATCCTGATGGTGGACGCGCTGCGCCGCGCCTCCGCCACCCGGATCACCGCCGTGGTCCCCTACTTCGGCTATGCCCGTCAGGACCGCCGCGTGCGCTCCGCCCGCGTGCCGATCTCCGCCAAGATCGTCGCCGACATGATGGTCAAGGCCGGCGTCGACCGGGTCATGACCATGGACCTCCACGCCGACCAGATCCAGGGCTTCTTCGACGTGCCGGTAGACAACGTCTATGGCTCGCCGATCCTGCTCGACGACATCGAGCGCCAGAACTATGACGACCTAGTCGTGGTCTCCCCGGATGTCGGCGGCGTGGTCCGCGCCCGCGCCATCGCCAAGCAGCTCAACGCCGACCTGGCGATCATCGACAAGCGTCGCCCCTCGGCCAACCAGGCCCAGGTGATGCACATCATCGGCGAGATCGAGAATCGCACCTGCGTGGTGGTGGACGACATGATCGATACCGCCGGCACCCTGTGCAAGGCCGGCGAGGCCCTGAAGGAACGCGGCGCCCGCCGCGTGGTGGCCTACGCCACCCACCCGATCCTGTCCGGCCCCGCCGTCGACAACATCTCGGGCTCGGTGCTCGACGAGGTGGTGGTCGCCGACACCATCCCCCTCGGCGAGGCCGCCCGTCGCAGCGGCAACATCCGCCAGCTCAGCGTGGCCGGGCTGATCGCCGAGGCGATCCGCCGGGTCAGCAACGAAGAATCCGTCAGCGCCATGTTCCACTGAGGCCGCCCCCGCCGAGCTCCGCTCGGCGGACGGTCCGGTGCAACGAGGCGTCGGAGCAGCGCCCCACGGGGCTCCCGGAAACGTCGCGGTCTGGTCGCGGGCCACGGCGCTTTCCTTACCTTCAGAAAGAGGCAATACCATGTCCGATTACACTCTCAACGCCAGCGTTCGCAACGACCTGGGGAAAGGTGCGAGCCGCCGCCTGCGTCGTGCGAACCAGCAGGTGCCGGCCATCATCTACGGTGGTGAGCAGGCGCCGCAGCCGATCGCCGTCGACAAGACCAGCTTCTACAAGGCACTGGAAGACGAGGCGTTCTTCTCCTCCGTCATCAACCTGACCGTGGACGGCAAGGCCCAGCAGGTCGTGGTGCGTGACCTGCAGCGTCACCCGTTCAAGCCGCTGGTGACCCACGCCGACTTCCTGCGCGTCGATGCGACCCATGAGCTGACCCTGAACGTGCCCCTGCACGTGGTCGGCGAGGACGCATGCGCGGCGATCAAGGACCAGGACGGCGAACTGCACCAGCTCGCCACCGAGGTCGAGATCAGCTGCCTGCCGAAGGACCTCCCGGAGTACCTGGAAGTCGACATCAGCGCGGTCGAGCTGGGCGCCACCCTGCACCTGTCCGACCTCACCGTGCCGGCCGGCGTGACCCTGGTCGCCCTGACCCACGGTGAAGACCACGACAACGCGATCCTGAGCGTCACCAAGGCGAAGGTTCGCGGTGGCGACGCCGAAGAGGGCGAGGAAGCCGGTGGCGAGGAAGCCGCGGGCGAGGGCGACGCCGAGTAATCGGTCGCGCCCGGCGGGCGTGTCGAGGCCTCGACATGCCCGCCCCGTCGTCAGGAATCAAGCGCCCCGGCGCTTGATTTTTTTTGCCATCACGCCGCACGCGAGGAGGCCGGCATGAGCCAGTTGAAAGCGATCATCGGTCTGGGCAATCCCGGCGCCGACTACGAGGCCACCCGCCATAACGCCGGCGCCTGGCTGGTGCACGCCGTGGCGAGGGCGGCGGGCGCGGAGCTGCGCCCCGAGCGCAAGTTTCTGGGCCGTCATGCGCGGGTCCGGTTCGACGGCCGGGAGCTGCACCTGCTGGAGCCCACCACCTTCATGAACCGCAGCGGCGGCGCCGTGGCGGCGCTCGCCCAGTTCTTCAAGATCGCCCCCGGCGAGCTGCTGGTGGCCCACGACGAGCTCGACATGCCCCCCGGCACCGCCCGCTACAAGACCGGCGGCGGCCATGGCGGGCACAACGGCCTGCGCGACATCATCCGCGCCCTGGGCAACGACAAGTCGTTTCACCGCCTGCGCATCGGCATCGGCCATCCGGGCGAGGCCCGCCAGGTGACAAACTACGTGCTGGGCCGCCCGGGCAAGGCCGAGCGCGGCGCCATCGACGCCGCCATCGACGAGTGCCTGGCCACCCTTCCCCAGGCCATCGACGGCGACTGGGCGAAGGCCATGAACCGGCTGCACAGCTTCAAGGGCTGAGCCGCCCGGGAGGCGCGACCGCTCGCCCGAGCGCATCGCTTACGGCGCGCCGCCCTTTTCGCGTAGAATGCCGGCCATTCTCCATTCCCGAATTCGCTTTCCAGGATGCTCCCATGGGTTTCAACTGCGGTATCGTCGGCCTGCCCAACGTCGGCAAGTCCACCCTCTTCAATGCCCTGACCAAGTCGGGCATCGACGCCGAGAACTTCCCCTTCTGCACCATCGAGCCCAACGTCGGCATCGTGCCGATGCCGGACCCGCGCCTCGACAAGCTGGCCGAGATCGTGGGTCCCCAGAAGGTGCTGCCCACCACCATGGAGTTCGTCGACATCGCGGGTCTCGTGGCCGGCGCCTCCAAGGGCGAGGGGCTGGGCAACAAGTTCCTGGCCAACATCCGCGAGACCGACGCCATCGCCCACGTGGTGCGCTGCTTCGATAACGACAACGTCATCCACGTGGCCAACCAGGTCGATCCCGAGGCGGACATCGAGATCATCAACATGGAGCTGGCGCTGGCCGACCTGGACACCGTCGAGCGCGCCATCCAGCGCCTGGTGCGCGTGGCCAAGGGCGGCGACAAGGAGGCGATCGCCACCAAGGCGATCCTCGAGCGCATCCAGCCCCACCTGGCCGAGGGCCAGCCGCTGCGCAGCTTCGGCCTCGACGACGACGAGAAGCGCCAGCTCAAGAGCTTCGGCTTCCTGACGCTCAAGCCCACCATGTACATCGCCAACGTCAACGACGACGGCTTCGAGGAGAACCCCTACCTCGACAAGGTGCGCGAGATCGCCGCCGCCGAGGACGCCGTGGTGGTGCCGGTGTGCAACCAGATCGAGGCCGAGATCGCCGAGCTCGAGGACGAGGAGCGCGCCATGTTCCTCGACGAGCTGGGCATGGAAGAGCCCGGCCTCGACCGAGTGATCCGCGCCGGCTACGCGCTGCTGGGCCTGCAGACCTACTTCACCGCCGGCGAGAAGGAGGTCCGCGCCTGGACGGTCAAGGTCGGCGCCACCGCCCCGGAGGCGGCCGGCGTGATCCACACCGACTTCCAGAAGGGCTTCATCCGTGCCGAGGTCATCGCCTACGACGACTTCGTCGCCCTGGGCGGCGAGCAGGGCGCCAAGGACGCCGGCAAGTGGCGCCTGGAGGGCAAGGAGTACGTCGTCCAGGATGGCGACGTGATCCACTTCCGCTTCAACGTCTGAGCCGCCCGAGCGCCCCGAAGGCGCTCATGGGGCCGCCGGGGCTTGACGGGGGCGAACCACAAGTGTAGACTTCGCCCCCGTTGTTCGGCTACGTAGCTCAGCTGGTTAGAGCACATCACTCATAATGATGGGGTCCCCTGTTCGAATCAGGGCGTAGCCACCAGACACCGAAAAGCCCGCCTGGCTCACCAGGCGGGCTTTTTTCGTTGGGCGCCATTCTCGACTCTCGACCGACGCCACGCGTCCGGCCGGCGGGGCCGCGCGCCCGCCGGCCAGCGCGGCACTCAGGGCAGCTCGGCGCGATTGACGAAGGCGGTCAGCGCCCTCACCAGGTACGCCACGTCCATGGCGCCCGCGGTCTCGCGGATCGAGTGCATCGCCCACTGGGGCGCCCCGACGTCCAGGGTCGGCACCCCGAGCTCGGTGGCGGTGATCGGGCCGATCGTGCTGCCGCACCCCATGTCCGCCCGGGTCACGAAGGTCTGTACCGGCACCTCGGCCTCGCGGCACAGGTCCCGGAACAGCGCCGCGGTGGCACTGTTGGTGGCGTAGCGCTGGCTGGCATTCACCTTGATCACCGGCCCGCCGTTGAGCGCCGGCCCGTGGGCGGCGTCGTGCTTGTCCTGGAAGTTGGGGTGCAGGGCGTGGGCGTTGTCGCAGGAGATCAGCCGCGAGGCCTGGATCAGGCGGATGAAGCCCTCCTCCCCCGCCTCGCCGAGCTGGGCGTTGACCCGGCGCAGCACGTCGCCGAGGAAGGGCCCCTGGGCGCCGCAGGCGCTGGCGCTGCCCACCTCCTCGTGGTCGTTGGCCACCAGCACCGCACCCTGGCGGCCGTCGCTCTCCAGCAGCGCCTCCAGGCCGGCGAAGCAGGAGAGCAGGTTGTCCAGCCGGGCGCTGGCGACCAGCTCGCCCTCGACGCCGACCCGCGCCGGCGCCTGCATGTCGCGAAACGCCAGCTCGAAATCGAGCACCTCGACCTCGCTCAGGCCGTGCTGCTCCTCGAGCCACTGCGCGAGCAGCCGCTCGAGGTCGGGCCGGCCGCCCCCCTGCAGCAGGACCGGTGCCATCTGGGTCTGGGCATTGATCGCCCGGCCGCTGTTGGCCTCGCGATCCAGGTGGATGGCGAGGCTCGGGATGATCGCCACCGCACGCTCGACGTCGAGCAGCACGCCCTCGATGCGCCCATCGGCATGGCGCACATGGACCCGGCCGGCGAGCCCCAGGTCGCGGTCGAACCAGGGCGCGAGCAGCGCCCCGCCATAGACCTCGACCCCCAGCTGCAGCCAGCCCGCCGCCGACTGGGCGGCATTGGGCTTGAGGCGCAGCCCCGGGCTGTCGGTATGCGCGCCGATCAGGCGCAGGGCGTCGAGGCGCTCGCGGGGCAGCTGCAGGGCGATAAGCGAGGAGTCATTACGGGTCACGTAGACCCGCTCGCCGGGCGCGAGCCGCCAGGTCGCGGTCTCGTCGAGACGCCGGAAGCCGGCGGCCTCGAGGCGCGCAGCCATGTTGGCCGTGGCGTGCCAGGGCGTGGGGGATCGATGCAGGAAGTCGAGCAGGCGCTCGAGGCGGGCATCCTCGGACATGGAATTCCTCTATCGCGGGGCGTTTCGGGGGTCTTGACGACACGACCAAGCTGCTACAATGGCACGTCTGTCCATGCAACTCGACGGCCGGGTCGGGGTCTGGATGAAGAGTGAGTGTACACGAATCGGGGAGTGCTTCATCGATGAGCCTGATAGTCACCCTGGGGCGAGCCGCGCTGCTCGGCCTGCTGCTGGCCACGCCACCGGCCCTGGCCAGCCTCGAGCCGAGCGATGAGCAGCGCCAGGCCGCCACCGAAGTGGCCGAATCGCTGCGCTACGGCCACTATGCCGACGTGAGCCTCGACGACGCCTGGTCGCGGCGCGCCTTCGAGCGCCTGCTAGATATCCTCGATGGCCAGCGCGCCTACCTGCTGGACCGCGACGTGGCCGCCTTCCGCGACCTGCGCACCGGCATGGACGAGGCGCTCCTCGACGCCGAGCTGGCCCGCCCCTTCGCCCTCTATCAGCGCTACCACGAGCGCGCCGAGGCACGCCTCGAGTGGCTGCTGGCGCGTCTCGACGAGGGGCTGGACTTCCGCTTCGACAGCCACCAGCGCCTGGAGCTGGAGCGCGAGGATGCCCCCTGGGCCGCCAGCGAGGCGGCGCTGGACGAGCTGTGGATGAAGCGGCTCCACAATGCCGCCCTCAGCCTGACCATCAGCGACCAGGACCCCGAGCAGGTGGAGAGCACCCTGCGCCAGCGCTACGAGGGCCAGCTCTCGCGCCTGCGCCAGACCAACGCCGCCGACGTCTTCGGGCTCTTCATGGCCGCGGTGACCGGCAGCGTCGACCCGCACAGCGAATACCTGTCCCCGCGCCAGGGCGAGTCCTTCGACATCCAGATGCGCCTCTCGCTGGAGGGCATCGGCGCCCTGCTGCAGGCCGACGGCGAGTTCGTCAAGGTCTCGAGCCTGGTGGCCGGCGGTCCCGCCGAGCGCGACGGCGCCCTCCAGCCCGCCGATCGCATCATCGGCGTGGGCCAGGAGGATGGCGAGATCGTCAACGTGGTGGGCATGCGCCTCGACGACGTGGTCGACCTGATCCGCGGCCCCAAGGGCTCGGTGGTGCGCCTCGACGTGGTGCCCGCCCAGGCCATCGACATGACCCGCTCCACGGTGATCGACATCACCCGCGACACCGTGGACCTCGAGGACCAGGCCGCCCAGGGCGAAGTGATCGAGGTCGAGCGCGAGGACGGCACCCATCGCCTCGGCGTGATCGAGGTGCCGACCTTCTACGTCGACTTCGACGCCTGGCAGGCCGGCGAGGAAGACTACCGCAGCACCACCCGTGACGTGGCCCGCGAGGTCGAGCGCCTCCAGGCCGAGGGCGTCGAGGGCATCGTGCTCGACCTGCGCAACAACGGCGGCGGCGCCCTGCAGGAGGCCAACTCCCTGATCGGGCTCTTCATCGATCGCGGCCCCACCGTGCAGGTGCGCGACGCCCGCGGGCGCATCAGCCTCTATGGCGACACCGAGAGCGGCGCTCTCTACGACGGGCCCCTGGCCGTGCTGGTCAACCGCCTCTCGGCCTCGGCCTCGGAGATCTTCGCCGGCGCCATCCAGGACTACGGCCGCGGCCTGGTGGTCGGCACCGACACCTTCGGCAAGGGCACGGTGCAGACCCTCAACGAGCTGAGCCACGGCGAGATCAAGCTGACCCGCGCCAAGTTCTACCGTATCTCCGGCGAGAGCACCCAGCACCGCGGCGTCGAGCCGGACATCGACTTCCCGAGCCTGATCGACCCCGAGCTGATCGGCGAGAGCAGCCTCGACAACGCCCTGCCCTGGGACACGGTGCGCGAGGTGCAGTACCGCACCTACGGCGAGCCGAGCCGCTACCTGGAGACGCTCCGCGCCCGCCACCTCGAACGCGCCGAGCGGCAGCCGAACTTCCACTACCTCGAGCGGCGCTCGGAACTCGCCCGCCAGCTGCGCGAGCAGCACACCAGCGTCAGCCTCAACCGCGAGCAGCGTCAGCGCGAGGTCGAGGCCCAGGAAGCCGAGCAGCTGGCGCTGGAGAACGAGCGCCGGCGCGCCCTGGGCCTCGAGCCGCTGGAGCACTGGACCGACGCCCGCGACGAGGACGAGACCGCGAGCGACGACACCGAGGATGCGCCGATCGACCGCGCCCAGATCCTCGAGACCGCCCAGATCCTGCTGGACTATCGCCAGCTGGAGGATGGCTGGCACTATGCGGAACTCAACTGATCGCTAACGGATGCGCGGCACATCACCGCCCGTGACGACGACGCCGGCCCCAAGGGGCCGGCGTCTTGCCTTCTCCACCACGCCCCGCCCGGCGACCGCGCTCATGACGGCGGCGGCTCGAGGACGGCGGCGGCTCGAGGACGGCACGTCGGCAGCCCGCAGGCGCACCCTCGGCACACGAGCCAGGAAGCGCAAAGGCATCACGGCACGGGACGCGGCAGGCCAAGGCACAGCGACAGCGAGAAGATCGGCAGGAAAGTGGGGGACGCCCAGGAAACGGCGGCGCAGGACCGGACGACATTGGCTCCCCGAACAGGACTCGAACCTGTGACCCAATGATTAACAGTCATTTGCTCTACCAACTGAGCTATCGGGGAACGATGCGGGTGTTGCGAAGGGATGCGGCAGGCAGCTAGGAGCGGTTGGCTCCCCGAACAGGACTCGAACCTGTGACCCAATGATTAACAGTCATTTGCTCTACCAACTGAGCTATCGGGGAATGACCGCGTGCCGCATGGTGTTCGTCGCAGCGCGTCGCGAGACGCGTCGAGCGAAGTTGGCTCCCCGAGCAGGACTCGAACCTGCGACCCAATGATTAACAGTCATTTGCTCTACCAACTGAGCTATCGGGGAATGACCTCGAACACGGGGCGTAGTATACGGATCGGGCTCGCCAGGTCAAGTCGCGAATGGCAACTCGCTGCCCCCAGGCCCGTCGACCACCCATGAAAAACGCCCGCCTGGCCGAGGCCTGACGGGCGTTTCTGCATGTCCTGGTGGCTACGCCCTGATTCGAACAGGGGACCCCATCATTATGAGTGATGTGCTCTAACCAGCTGAGCTACGTAGCCTTTTCAACAGGTTGCCCGGCCGGGGCCGGGCAACGGGGATGAATTATGCACGCGGGCCGGCGTCATGGCAAGCCCGCCGAGGCACTCAGCTCTCGATATCGAGCGCTGCCTTCACCGCCGGCAGACCCGGCTCACCCTCGCGGGTCGTGACACCCTCGAGCCAGGTCTCGAGCACGTCGGGATTGGCCTGCAGGTAGGCGCGAGCCGCGTCGCGGGGATCCTCGCCCTCGTCCATGATCTCACCCATCAGCTGGTTCTCCATGGTGAGGGTGAAGGTGAGGTTCTCGAGCAGCGCGCCGACGTTGCCGCACTCCTCGACAAAGCCGCCCCGGGTGTTGGTATACACCGTGGCACCGCCCAGGTTCGGCCCGAAGTAGTCATCGGCCCCGGAGAGGTAAGCCATGTCATAATTGGTGTTCATGGGGTGCGGCTCCCAGCCGAGGAACACCATCCAGGTCTCGTCGGGGGTGCGGGCGCTCAGTTCGGCCAGCATGCCGGCCTCGCTGGAGTCGACCAGCGACCAGTCGCCGAGGCCGTAGGCGTCGTCGTCGATCATGTCCTGGATCAGCTGGTTGCCGTCGTTGCCGGCCTCGATGCCATGAATGCTGCTGTCGAACTTCTCGGCGTGCTCGGCGAGGTCGGTCACCGAGGTGACGCCGGCGTCATACACGTACTGCGGCACCGCCAGGGTGTACTTGGCGCCCTCGAGATTGGCCCCCAGGCGATCGACGCTGCCATCCTCCACGTAGGGATCGCTGATCGAGGCCATGGAGGGCATCCAGTTGCCCAGGAAGACATCGAAGTCGTCGTTCTTCATGCCAGAATAGGCGATCGGCACCGAGACGGTGTCGATGCGGGTCTCGTAGCCCAGCGCCTCGAGTACCTCGGTGGTCAGCGCGGTCGTCGCCGTGATGTCGGTCCAGCCGACCTCGGCGAAGCGCACCATCTCGCAGCTCTCGGGCTCGGCGGCCTGCAGGGGGGACACGGCAACGCCGAGGGCGGCGGCGCCGAGACCAAGGGCGGCACGACGATTCAGAAGGGTCATGTTCATGGAAGCGTTCCTCTTGTTGGACATCAAGTATAGCCACGGCGACAGCACTACCGGACCAGCGAAGCACGAACCGAATCTTTTATTGATTGAACGTTCAATAAAGAAATGGCAAGCTACATGGTAACCACGCCACGTGCGTTGGGTGCAAGAACGAGTTGCCACATCAATTCACGGGAGAGGAGCCTCAACGGTGCCCAAGGTCGGAATGGAACCCATCCGCCGCCAGCAGCTGATCAAGGCGACCATGGCGGCCATCGACGAGGTAGGCCTGGCCGACGCGACGGTGATGCGTATCGCCCGTCACGCGGGGGTCTCCGCCGGCATCATCAGCCACTACTTCGGCGGCAAGGACGGCCTGCTGGAGGCCACCATGCGCCAGATCCTCAGCGATCTGGGCGAGGCGGTGGCCGCCCGGCGCCGTGGGCTCGCCACCTCGAGCCCACGGGCCCATCTCGGCGCGATCATCGACGGCAACTTCGATGGTAGCCAGATCACCGGGCCGGTGGCCAAGACCTGGCTGGCCTTCTGGGCCAGCAGCATGCATCGGCCGACGCTGGCGCGCCTGCAGCGCGTCAACGATCGGCGGCTGTACGCCAATCTCTGCCACCAGTTCCGCCGGCTGATGCCCAGGCACGAGGCCCGCGCCTGCGCCCGGGCCCTGGCCGCGCTGATCGACGGCCTCTGGCTGCGTGGCGCGCTGACGCCCGACGGCCTGAACAGCGACGAGGCCCGTCGCCTGGCGCACGACTACCTCAACCGACTGCTCGATACCCACGAGACCCTCTCCCCAGCCTGAACGGAGGCCAACATGGCATCTTCCGCCCCCCAGACTCTCTACATCAACGGCCGTCACGCGGCCGCCACCTCGGGCGAGACCTTCCCCGTGGTCAACCCCTTCGACGGCTCGCTGCTCGCCGAGGTGCCCCAGGCCGCCGAAGCCGACGTGGACGCCGCCGTCGAGGCGGCACGCCGGGGCCAACAGGCCTGGGGCGCGATGAGCGGCATGGAACGCGGCCGCGTCCTGCAGCGCGCCGTCGCCCTCCTGAGAGAGCGCAACGACGAGATCGCCGCGCTCGAGACCCGCAACACCGGCAAGCCGTACAGCGAGACGTCCACCGTGGACATCGTCACCGGCGCCGACGTGCTCGAGTATTACGCGGGCCTGGCCGCCGCCATCGAAGGCAGCCAGATCCCGCTGCGCGAGGACAGCTTCGTCTATACCCGCCGCGAGCCGCTGGGCGTGATCGGCGCCATCGGCGCCTGGAACTACCCGATCCAGATCGCCTGCTGGAAGAGCGCCCCGGCGCTGGCCGCCGGCAACGCGGTGGTCTTCAAGCCCAGCGAGGTCACCCCGCTGACCACCATGATCCTGGCCGAGATCTTCACCGAGGCCGGCCTGCCCGACGGCGTCTTCAACGTCGTCCAGGGCGACGCCCGGGTCGGGGAGCTGCTCACCGGCCACCGCGGCATCGACAAGATCTCCTTCACCGGCGAGGCTGGCACCGGCCGCAAGGTGATGGCGGCAGCCGGCGGCTCGACCCTCAAGGACGTGACCATGGAGCTCGGCGGCAAGTCGCCGCTGATCGTCTTCGCCGACGCCGACCTGGACCGCGCCGCCGATGCCGCGATGATGGCCAACTTCTACTCCAGCGGGCAGATCTGCACCAACGGCACACGGGTCTTCGTCGATCGCAGCGTCAAGGCGGACTTCGAGGCGAAGCTGGTCGAGCGGGTGGCACGCATCCGCGCCGGCGATCCCATGGACCCGAGCGTCAACTTCGGCCCGCTGGTGAGCTACGAGCACCAGGAGAAGGTGCTTGAGTACATCGCGCTGGGCCAGCAGGAAGGCGCCCGCGTGCTGGCCGGCGGCGAGGCCTGGAACCAGGGCGAGTATGCCAACGGCGCCTGGGCGGCCCCGACCATCTTCACCGACTGCACCGATGAGATGCGCATCGTGCGCGAGGAGATCTTCGGCCCGGTGATGTCGGTGCTCGCCTTCGACGACGAGGAGGAGGTGATCCGCCGCGCCAACGACACCGAGTACGGCCTGGCCGCCGGCCTCTTCACCGAGGGGCTCAACCGCGCCCACCGGGTGATCCGTCAGCTGCAGGCCGGCATCTGCTGGATCAACACCTGGGGCGAGTCCCCGGCCGAGATGCCCGTGGGCGGCTACAAGCAGTCCGGCGTGGGTCGCGAGAACGGCATCGAGACCCTGGCCCACTACACCCAGACCAAGTCGGTGCAGGTCGAGATGGGGCCCTTCGAATCGGTGTTCTGAGCCCCGTTTCGAACCTGGCGAGGCGATGAGCTGATCCGGCGACAAGCCCCGAGGTGTCGGACCATCACGAGGGCGCTGTGAACCCTTCCCTGGGCGCTATCGACGCCATCTCTGGCGTAGGACCCTCGCTTCGGCTTATCCCCGGCGCTCATCTCGTCGGCACCTTCTCGATCGTCACCCGGGCGCGGGGACCTCTCCCCGCGCCCCGACCGGCGAGCGTCTCGCCGTCGCGACCCTTTTGACCATTTCAGGGAGGCACCATGTCACCGTCCCGTGAGTTCGACTACGTCATCATCGGCGCCGGTTCGGCCGGCAACGTTCTGGCCACCCGCCTGACCGAGGACCCCGACGTCAGCGTGCTGCTGCTCGAGGCCGGCGGCCCCGATCATCGCTTCGACTTCCGCACCCAGATGCCGGCGGCCCTGGCCTACCCGCTGCAGGGCAAGCGCTACAACTGGGCCTTCGAGACCGACCCGGAACCCCACATGGACGGCCGGCGGATGGAGTGCGGCCGCGGCAAGGGGCTGGGCGGCTCCTCGCTGATCAACGGCATGTGCTACATCCGCGGCAACGCCCTGGACTACGACGGCTGGGCCAAGCAGCCGGGCCTCGAGGACTGGACCTACGCCGACTGCCTGCCCTACTTCCGGAAGGCCGAGACCCGCGACATCGGGCCCAACGCCTATCACGGCGGCGACGGCCCGGTCAGCGTCACCACGCCGAAGGAGGGCAACAACCCGCTCTATCACGCCTTCATCGAGGCGGGCCAGCAGGCGGGGTACCCGGCCACCGAGGACGTCAACGGCTACCAGCAGGAGGGCTTCGGCCCCATGGACCGCTTCGTCACGCCGAACGGTCGCCGCGCCTCCACCGCCCGAGGCTACCTCGACCAGGCCAAGGGTCGGCCGAACCTGATCATCGAGACCCGGGCCATCACCGACGCGATCACCTTCGAGGGCACGCGCGCCACCGGCGTGCGCTACGCGCGTCACGGCAAGTCCCAGGAGGTCCGTGCGCGCCGCGAGGTGCTGCTGTGCGCCGGCGCCATTGCCTCCCCGCAGATCCTCCAGCGCTCCGGCGTCGGCCCCCGGGAGGTGCTCGAGGAATTCGGCATCGAGGCGGTCAAGGTCAACGAGAACGTCGGCGCGCACCTGCAGGATCACCTGGAGATGTACATCCAGTACGAGTGCACCCAGCCGATCTCGCTCTATCCGGCGCTCAAGTGGTACAACCAGCCGAAGATCGGCGCCGAGTGGATGCTGTTCGGCCGTGGCGTCGGCGCCAGCAACCAGTTCGAGGCCGCGGGCTTCATCCGCTCGAGCGACGAGGAAGCGTGGCCCAACCTGCAGTACCACTTCCTGCCCATCGCCATCAGCTACAACGGCAAGAGCGCGGTGCAGGCCCACGGCTTCCAGGCCCACGTGGGCTCCATGCGCTCGGAGAGTCGCGGCCGGGTGCGCCTGACCTCCCGTGACCCCGAGGCCGCGCCCTCGATCCTGTTCAACTACATGTCCACCGAGAAGGACTGGCAGGAGTTCCGCGATGCCATCCGCCTGACCCGGGAGATCATCGCCCAGCCCGCCTTCGACGCCTACCGCGGCCAGGAGATCTCCCCGGGGCCGGACGTGCAGTCCGACGCCGAGCTCGATGCCTTCGTGCGGGCCCATGCCGAGACCGCCTACCACCCCTGCGGCAGCTGCCGCATGGGCGAGGGCGAGGATGCCGTGGTCGACGGCGCCGGCCGGGTCCATGGCCTGGAAGGCCTGCGGGTGGTCGACGCCTCGCTGTTCCCGGTGATCCCCACCGGCAACCTCAACGCGCCGACGATCATGCTGGCCGAGAAGATGGCGGACAAGATCCGCGGCCGCGAGCCACTGCCGAGAAGCGACGCTCCCTACTACGTGGCGGGTGACGCCCCCGCCCAGCGGGAGCCGCAGCGCCGCCTGGCCTGATCGCGCCTCCGGCAGCACCAGGACGCCCCGCCTTCGAGCGGGGCGTCCTGCGTTGGACGATAGGGTATTGGCTGCGAGGCCTCCGATGCGCTAGGCTGAGGACATTCAAACAAGTGTTCGAATCCCTCGGAGCCCACCATGCTGACCCTGATCCTGCTCGCGCTGGCCGTCACCGGCCTGCTCATCGTGATGCGCCGGGAGGCCGGCGCCCTGCCCGCCCTGGCCGTGACCGCGGGGCTCGGCCTCGTCGGCCTGGTGGCCGGGGCGTCGCTTGCCGGCGTGCTGCTGCTGATCGCCGCCGCGGCCATCGCCGCCTGCGGCCTGCCCGCCCTGCGCACCCGCTGGCTGACGCCTCGCCTCTTCGCGATGTTCAAGAAGGTCGCCCCCAGGGTCTCGGAGACCGAGCGCACCGCACTCGAGGCCGGCAGCGTGGCCTGGGACGGCGAGCTCTTCACCGGCCGCCCGAACTGGCAGGCGCTGCTCGACTATCGCGACGAGGGGCTCACGGACGAGGAGCGCGCCTTCCTCGATCACCAGTGCGGCGTGGCCGCCGGCATGTGCAACGCCTGGGAGATCGCCCGGGAGCGCGCCGACCTGCCTCAGGAGCTCTGGGACTACCTCAAGCAGGAAGGCTTCTTCGGCATGATCATCCCCAAGGCCTACGGTGGCCTCGGCTTCTCGGCCAAGGCGCAGTCCCTGGTGCTGCAGAAGCTCTCGATCAGCGAGACCCTGATGGTCACTGTGGGCGTGCCCAACTCCCTGGGCCCGGGCGAGCTGCTGCTCAAGTACGGCACCGAGCAGCAGAAGGACCACTACCTGCCGCGCCTCGCCGACGGCCGCGAGATCCCCTGCTTCGGCCTCACCGGCCCGCGGGCCGGCTCTGATGCCACGGCCATCCCCGACACCGGGGTGGTGTGCAAGCGGGTCATCGATGGCGAGGAGATCCTCGGCCTCCGGCTGAACTTCGAGAAGCGCTGGATCACCCTGGCGCCCATCGCCAGCGTCGTGGGCCTGGCCTTCCGGCTCTTCGATCCCGACCACCTGCTGGGCGACGAGGCCGACCGCGGCATCACCCTGGCGCTGATCCCCCGGAACACGGACGGCATGGAGATCGGCCGTCGCCACCACCCCATCGGCAGCCCCTTCCTGAACGGCCCGATCAAGGGCCATGACGTCTTCGTGCCACTCGATACCATCATCGGCGGGCCGGAGATGATCGGCCAGGGTTGGCGGATGCTGGTCGAGTGCCTCTCCATCGGGCGCTGCATCACCCTCCCCTCCGGCGCCACGGGCACCGCCCGCTACGCCCTGGGCTGGAGCGGCGGCTTCGCGCGGATCCGCCGCCAGTTCAACGTGCCGGTGGCCGAGATGGAGGGCGTCCAGGAGCCCCTGGCCCGCATGGCCGCGCTGGCCTACGTCTCCCGGGCCGCGGTCTACCAGACCGCCAACACCATCGACCACGGCGAGAAGCCGGCGGTGCCCTCGGCGATCCTCAAGAGCCAGCTCACCGAGTTCCAGCGGGTGATCCTCGGCGACGCCATGGACATCCACGGCGGAAAGGCGGTGACCCTGGGGCCGCGCAACTACCTCGGCATCGGCTACAGCGCCAACCCGGTGGCGATCACCGTCGAGGGCGCCAACATCATGACCCGCAACCTGATGATCTTCGGCCAGGGCGCCATCCGCTGCCACCCCTACGTGCTCGAGGAGCTGGCCGCCAAGGACGCCGACGACCTCAAGGCCTTCGATGCGGCCTTCTTCGGCCATGCCGGGCTGATCTTCGGCAACGCCGCCCGCGCCCTCACCCAGGGCCTGGGGCTCGGCAAGGCCACGGTGCCCTTCGACGAGATCGCCGCCCCCTACGCCCGGGACATCGCACGGCTGTCTGCCGGCTTCGGGCTCTGCGCCGATGCCGCCATGGCGAGCCTGGGCTCCCAGCTCAAGCAGCGCGAGATGCTCTCGGCCCGCCTCGGCGACGTGCTCTCCAACCTCTACCTCGCCTCGATGACCCTCAAGCAGTGGCACGAGGGCCACCGGGTCGAGGGCGAGGCGGCCCTTCTGCACTACGGTTGCCGCTTCCTGCTGGGCCGCGCCGAGCAGGCCCTGGACGAGCTCTTCGACAACCTGCCGAGCCGCGCCCTGGGCCGCGCGCTGCGCGTCATCGTGATGCCCACGGGCCGGCGCTGGAAGCGCCCCGAGGACGCGCTGACCCGAGAGATCGCCCAGGCCGTCTCCCGGGACTCCGCCCTGCGCCACTTCCTGCTCGACGCCACCTGGCAGCAGAACGACGGCAGCCGGGACAACCCGCTGGCCCGCTACAACGCCCTGCTGGCGAGCCAGGAGCGCGCCGAGGCGCTCTATCGCAAGGTCAACAAGGCCTACGCCAAGGGGGAGCTGCCGGCCGAGGCCCTGCATCCGGAAGCACGGGTCGAGGCGGCCCTGGCGGCGGGGCTGATCGGCGAGGAGGACGCCACCTTCATGCAGGAGCGCGAGGCCGCGGTGCTGGAGCTGCTCACCGTGGACGACTTCGCCTACGACGCCTTCGTCACCGACAAGACCAAGGTGCTGCGCCACCAGCCGGCCTGAGCCGCTCCTACCAAAGACAGGCGAGCACCGGGATACGCCATAGAGGGGGTCCGATGCCAGGGATGGCATCGGTAGCGTACAGGGAAGTATTCACAGCGCCCCCTCGAAGACGTAACTCGGTGCGCGTGTGGCCACAGACCGGCTGGATCCCGTGCAGAAGGATGCGTTCTCGCTCAGGACTACAGCGGCCAGACGATCAGGATCAGCGGGATCGCCACCGCCATCACCACTAGGGTCAGCGGCAGCCCCAGCTTCCAGTAGTCGCCGAAGCGGTAGCCGCCCGGGCCCATCACCAGGGTGTTGGACTGGTGGCCGATGGGCGTCAGGAAGGCACAGGAGGCGCTGATCGCCACCACCATCAGGAAGGGATCCAGGGAGACGCCAAAGCCCTCGGCGAGGCTCGCCGCGATGGGCGCCATCAAGAGCGCCGCCGCGGCGTTGTTGATCACGTTGGAGAGCAGCGTGCAGAGCATAAACAGCCCCACCAGGGTGGCCACCATCGGCCACTCGCGGCCGAGCGACAGCAGGGTGTCGGCGATCAGGGCCGCCCCGCCACTGGTCTCCAGCGCCTGGCCCACCGGGATCATCGCGCCCAGCAGCACGATCACCGGGCCGTCGATGGCCTGGTAGGCCTCGCGCAGCGACAGCACGCCCACCAGCAGCGACGCCAGGGCGGCGCCGGTCAGGGCCACCGCCGAGGGCGCGAGGTCCAGCACCATGGCGATCACCGCCACCGCGAAGATCCCCACCGAGACCGCCAGCAGGCGCGGCTGGCCCAGGGTCAGGTTGCGGCTGGCCAGCGGCAGGCAGCCCAGGGTGGTGAGGCTCTCGCCGATCTCGCCCTCGCCGCCCTGCAACAGCAGCACGTCGCCGGCCCGGAAGCGGATATCGCGCAGGCGCTGGTTGAGGCGCCCGCCGTCCCGGGCCACCGCCACCAGGTGCAGGCCGAACTGGTTGTGCAGGCGCAGCTGGGTCACGGTGCGGTGGATCATCATGGAGTCGTTGCGCACCACCGCCTCGACCAGCTGGAGGCCCTCGGTATCCACCGCGGGGCGCCTCGACGCCTCTTCGCCCCGCGCCTTCTCGGCCGGCGCCCCCTCCTCCTCGGATTCCCGAAGGGCGGCCGGCGCCTCGTCCTCCGGCGCCTCATCGTCCGACGGGGGCTCGGGGCCGACCACCAGACCGGCCTTGTCCTCGATCAGCTTCATCTCCTCGGGGCCGGCTTCCACCAGCAGGATATCGCCCTCGGCCAGGCTACCGTGGAAGGCGTGGCCGGCATGGCGCTTGTCGCCACGCACCACCGCCAGCACCGGGATGGTCTCCTCCACGGCCTCGTGCAGGTCGCGCAGCGACCAGCCCACCGCCTTGCCCGCCTCCGGCACGCGCAGCTCCACCAGGTAGTGGGCGGTGTCGAACATCTCCTCCCGGGAGGCCTTGCCGGCCCGCTGGGGCACCAGGCGCCAGCCCAGCAGCACGATGAAGGCCAGGCCGACCAGGGCCACGCTGGCCCCCACGGGGAAGAAGGCGAACATGCCGAAGCCCTCACCGGTCGCATCGGCGCGATAGCTCGAGATGATGATGTTGGGCGGGGTGCCGATCAGGGTGGTGAGACCGCCGAGCAGCGAGCCGAAGGCCAGCGGCATGAGCAGCAGCGAGGGCGGGCTGTCGTGCTCCCGGGCCATGCGGATCGCCACCGGCAGCATCAGCGCCAGGGCGCCGACGTTGTTCATCACCCCGGAGAGCACCAGCACGGTGCCGGTAAGCACCAGCATCTGCAGGATCAGGCGGTCGCCGACCCGCAGGGCCTGCTCGGCGATCAGGTCGACGAGGCCCGAGCGCTCGAAGCCGCGGCTGAGCACCAGCACCGCGGCGACGGTGATCACCGCCGGATGGCCGAAGCCATAGAAGGCCTCGTCCGTCGGCACCAGCCCCAGAATCGTGGCGGCCAGCAGCGCGGCGATCGCCACCAGGTCGTAGCGGAAGCGGCCCCACACGAAGGCCGCGAGCGTCGCGCCGAGCAGGAGAAACACCTGAGTGCTGTCGGCCATGACGGCTCACCTCCCTGTGGATGACACGTGACACGACGGCGGCGCCGTGTCAGGACGCCCGCTGTCTCCAGCATCGTCGCTCGCGCGTCATCCCTCCAGTGAGGCTTCCATCAACGCGGCATCAGGCGTGAGACGGGCCCGCCGGCGGCTCGGGAAACGGCAGCGGCTCGCTGCCCCGGCGCACCTCGAAGACGTTGAGGGTCATGGCCACGAAGGCGTAGTAGCCGAAGACCCCGACCAGCTCGACCACCGCCGGCTCGCCGAAGGCCGCCACCGCCTCGGCATAGAGCGCCTCGTCGACGCGCCGGGTGGTGTAGAGCGTCTTGCCGAGGCGATAGACCAGCGCCTCATCGTCACGCGCGAAGGCGGGCTCGCGGCCCGCCTGGAGGGCCTCGATCACCGCCTCGTCGACCCCGGCGTCGCGGGCGATGGGCGCGTGGATCTGCCACTCGGCCTGGGACTGCCACCAGGCCGCGGTGAAGAGGATCGCGAGCTCCGTGAGCCGCAGCTCGAGCCGAGTGCCATAGCGACAGAAGGCGCCGAGGCGCTGGGCATGGTCGGCCAGCTCGGGACTGTGGATCCAGGCCAGGAAGGGGCCGTCCAGGTTGCCCCGGGGGCCGCTCAGGATGGCGTCCAGCACGCGGCGCTGCTCGGGGGCCATGGTGGCCTCGTCGAGGGGAGAGAGGCGGGAGTCGATCGACATCGGGCGAGGCTCCGTTACGAGTGGGTGAGGACGCGCGCCAGGGCGGCGTCGAGCTTGTCGACGATCTCGTCGAGCTGGCCGTCCTCGAGGATGAAGGGCGGCGCCAGCAGGATATGGTCCCCCTGGCGACCGTCCAGGGTGCCGCCCATCGGGTAGCACATCAGCCCCTCGTCCATGGCGGCGCGCTTGACCGCCGCGTGCAGCTTGCGCTCGGGGTCGAAGGGCGTCTTGGTGTCGCGCGCCGCGACCAGCTCGAGGCCGCGGAAGAGCCCCCGGCCGCGGATGTCGCCGACGTGGGGATGGTCGCCGAAGCGGTCCTCGAGCCGCCGCTGGAGACCGTCGCCCAATTGCCGCACGCGGGGCAGCAGGTCGCGGGACTCGATGGCGCGCTGCACGGCCAGGGCCGCGGCGCAGGCGGTGGCGTGGCCGATGTAGGTATGGCCGTGCTGGAAGAAGCCCGAGCCCTCGGCGATCGCCGCGCGGATGCGCTCGCCGACCAGGGTCGCGCCGATCGGCTGATAGCCGGCGCCCAGCCCCTTGGCGATGGTCACCAGGTCCGGCGCCACGCCCTCCTGCTCGGCGGCGAACAGGCTGCCGGTGCGGCCCATGCCGCACATCACCTCGTCGAGGATCAAGAGGATGCCGTGGCGATCGCAGATCTCGCGCACGCGCTTGAAATAGCCCGGCACGGCCGGCACCGCGCCGAGCGTCGCGCCGACCACCGGCTCGGCGACAAAGGCCATCACGTTCTCCGGCCCCAGGCGCTGGATCTCGCCCTCGAGCTCCTGGGCCAGCCGCTCGCCGTAGGCCTCCGGCGTCTCGCCCGCGGCCTGGCCACGATAGGCGTAGCAGGGGCTGACGTGGCTCACCTCGACCAGCAGCGGCTCGAACTGGCGCCGACGCCAGGCGTTGCCACCGGTGGCGAGCGCCCCGAGGGTGTTGCCGTGGTAGCTCTGGCGCCGGGCGATCAGGTGCCGGCGCTGGGGTTCGCCGCGCTCGATGAAGTACTGGCGCGCCAGCTTCAGGGCCGCCTCCACCGCCTCGGAGCCACCGGAGACGAAGTAG
The DNA here is from genome assembly GCF_009363755.1 of Halomonas sp. THAF5a. Lineage (NCBI taxonomy): Bacteria > Pseudomonadati > Pseudomonadota > Gammaproteobacteria > Oceanospirillales > Halomonadaceae > Halomonas > Halomonas sp. THAF5a. The sequence goes on from NZ_CP045417.1 coordinate 2,651,570, forward strand.
ACCGAGGAGAGGCCGGCCGGCGCCCGCTCGACCAAGAAGTCGGCCAGCGCCTCCATCGGCTCGGTGGTGAAGAAGGAGCTGTGGGCGTAGGCCAGCTGGCCGACCTGCTCGCGCACGGCATCGATCACCTCGGCGTCGCTGTGCCCCAGGCAGGAGACCGCGGCACCGCCGCAGGCGTCCAGGTAGCGGCGCCCCTCGGCGTCGATCAGATAGGCGCCGTCGCCGCCGACGGCGGTGGGATAGGAGTGAGACAGGTGACGATGGAAGACGTGGCTCATGCGACCCTCCCCGGGCCATATTGCAAACACATTTGCTATTCTGGTTAAACGCAAAGATATTTGCAACAAGTGCCGTCACCACCCTGACGCCAGGTGCCGCGGCCGCTACAATGCCCTGCCCTACTTCACCGCGATCGGAGCCCACGCCCCTCATGACCGCCACCTCGCCTTCCCGCCCGGATGCACGCCTCGAGACGCTCGACGACCTCGAGCGCCTGCTCGCCGACCTCGAGGCGGGCGACGCCGCGCTGCGCCTGGGCCGGCGCTCGCGGCAGGTGCTCTCGGCGCTGGTCGGCATGCCCCAGCAGGCCGCGATGTCGTCGATCAGCGATCTGGCGTCGCGCCTCGGCGTCAGCCCCTCGACGCTCTCGCGGCTGGCCCAGCGCCTCGGCTTCGAGGGCTTCGCCGGCCTACAGGCGGTGTTCCGCCGTCACGTCACCGAGGGTCGGCACTTCTACAGCGACCAGGTCTCGCGGCTGCTGGAGGGCGAGCAGGACGACGACGCCCTCGGCCGGCTGGCCCGGCTGGGCCGCCAGGAGAGCGCCAACCTCGGCGCGCTGGTGGCGGGAGTCGACGGGGAGGCCTTCGGTCGCGCCGCGCGGCGGCTGGTGGCTGCCCGGCGGGTGAGGATCCACGGCCGCCGCCAGTTCGCGTCGCTGGCCTCGTTCATGGCCTACGGACTCGGCATGCTGCGCCCCGACGCGGCCACCCTGGACGCCGCCGGCCACGGCATCGCGGACGCCCTGGCCCAGCTCGACGACAACGACGCGCTGGTGGTGATGAGCGCCTTCCCCTACACGCCCAGCGTGCTGACCGCCGCCCGGGTGGCGGCCCGCCAGGGCGTGCCGGTGATCGCGCTGACCGATGCCGCCGGCTCGCCGCTGGCGCGCGCCGCCGACGAGCGCTTCACGGTGCCCAATCACAGCCTGTTCTTCAGCAACGGCATGTGCGCCTTCATGCTGCTGGCCGAGGGGCTCTTGAGCGAGGCGGCGAGCCTGCTGGGCGAGGACGGGCTGGCCTCGCTGGAGCGCCGCGAGCGGATGATCGACGAGCTCGGCGACGCGCTGTAGCGGACGCTCTCCCCAGAACGACGACGGCCCCGCGTCCGGAGAAACGCGGGGCCGTCGGCAGAGGCGCCAACGCCTAGGGGATCAGCACGGTCGAGCCGGTGGTCTTGCGGCCCGCCAGCGCCTGCTGGGCCTGGGCCGCCTCGGCGAGCGGATAGCGCTGGCCGATGTCGATCACGACCTCGCCGCTTTCGATCCGCGCGAACAGGTCGGCGGCCATGGCCTCGAGACGCTCGCGGGTATCGGCATAGCCGTTGAGGCTGGGGCGGGTCACGAACAGCGAGCCCTTCTGGTTGAGGATGCCGACGTTGACGCCCTCCACGGCGCCCGAGGCGTTGCCGAAGCTGACCATCAGGCCGCGCTTCTTCAGGCAGTCCAGCGAGGTCTCCCAGGTGTCCTTGCCCACCGAGTCGTAGACCACGTCGCAAATGGCGCCGCCGGTCAGCTCGCGGACCCGCTCGACCACGTCCTCGCGGGTGTAGTCGATGGTCGCCCAGGCGCCGTTCTTCTCGGCCAGCGCCGCCTTCTCCGGCGAGCTCACCGTGCCGATCAGCTTCACCCCCAGCGCCTTGGCCCACTGGCAGGCGATGGAGCCGACCCCGCCGGCCGCGGCGTGCCAGAGGATGGTCTCGCCGCCCTGGAGCGGGTAGGTCTGGCGCAGCAGGTACTGCACGGTGAGGCCCTTGAGCATGGCCGCCGCCGCGGTCTCGGCATCGATACCCTCGGGCAGCACCACCACCTTGTCGGCCGGCAGCACGTGCTTCTCCGCGTAGGCGCCCAGCGGGCCCTGGGCATAGGCTACCCGGTCGCCCACGGCCAGGTGGGTGACGCCCTCGCCCAGTGCCTCGACGACACCCGCGCCCTCGGTGCCGAGCCCCGACGGCAGCGACGGCGCCGGATACAGCCCGGTGCGGAAGTAGATGTCGATGAAGTTGAGGCCGACCGCCTGGTTGCGCACGCGCACCTCGCCGGCGGCCGGCTCGACCGGTGGGGCCTCGATGAGCTCGAGCACCTCGGGGCCGCCGGTGCGGGCAAACTGGATACGCTGGGCCATGGGGAGTTCCTTGTGACGATGATGGATGGGCCCATCAGTCAAGCGCCCGGACACCTCGGGGTCAAGAAGGGGACGATGCATGTCGCCCGACGGCGCGACCTAGAGCGTCGCGGGGAAGGCCTCGAGGCCGCGCACGAAGCGCGCCTTGTAGTCGTCGAAGAGCGCGCGGTCGCGCTTGAACGACTGGATCACCGAGGCCTCGTCGAAGGTCAGCGCCCGGGGCAGTTCCGCCACGGAACCGGCGGGATGCTTGGGGCCCAGGCCGATGCGCACGCCGGCCTTGCCGTCGAGCCAGCGGGTGATGCCCGCTTCGCGGAAGCGCGCCTCCTGGTCGGGACCCATGGCATCGACGCGCAGCGGCGCCTTGAGGGCCAGCTCGGCGACGAGCCGCTCGGCGGGACGGGGCACGCTCTCGCCGTCGAGCTCGGCCAGCAGCATCACGGTCATGCTGCTGCCCACCTCGTCGAGCACGAGCAGCGCCAGCGCCACCGGGCGCGAGGCGTCGTCCACCAGCGCCAGCACCCGCGCCGCCTCCTGCTTGACCAGCACCCCCAGGGTGCCGGCGAAGGTCGCCAGCGGCGTGAGACCGGCGTCCTGGCCGTAGGCCTCGGCGCACAGCCGAGCCAGGCAGGCATCGCGCTGCTCGGGATTCTTGATGTGCACGACTCTCATCTCGGTGTCCTCGCATCGTCGTATGTCCGGCGCCAGCGCCAGGATCGAAAGCGCGCAGCCTATCATATCCTGGCCCGCTCGCGCCGCGGCACCCCCGACCTCGCCTATCGGACAAGACGCCACGGTCGCCGACTGTTTATGCTGGGGCGGTCCCCGACCGGAGTCCGCCATGCCCATCGCCTCGCCGCCGCTGTCGTTTCCCCGCCTGATCGCCCATCGCGGCCTCTCCGCCCGCGCCCCCGAGAACACCCTGGCGGCGGTGCGCGCGGCCCATGCGGCCGGCATCGACTGGGTCGAGCTCGACGTGCAGCGGCTCGGCGACGGCACGCCGGTGATCTGGCACGACCGCGACGTGTCGCGTTGCTCGGACGGTCGCGGCCGGCTGGCGGCCATGGACCAGGCCGCGGCCCGACGGCTGGACACGGGCGCCTGGTTCGCCCCCGCCTTCGCCGGCGAGCGGATGGCCACCCTCGACGCGATGCTCGCGCTGCTCGCCGAACTCGGCATGGGCGTGAATCTGGAGCTCAAGGTCAACCGCGGCCACGATCCGGTGGCGCTGGCCGAGGCGGCGGTGCCGGCGGTGATGGAGGCACTGCCCTACGAGCGGCGGCTGGTGTCGTCCTTCGACGAGCGGGCGCTGAGGGTCGGTCGCACGCTGGCCGGCCCCGAGCGGCTGGCCCTGGGGGCGCTGTTCGACCGCGTGCCCCGGGACTGGCAGGCCCGCGCCGAGGCGGTGCAGGCCGTCAGCGTGCACGCCAACTGGAAGTCGCTGAGGGCGGAGCGGGCCCGGGCCATCAAGGCCGCCAACCATGCGCTGGTCTGCTACACCGCCAACGACCCGCTCGCCTTCGCCCCGCGCTGGGACTGGGGCGTCGACGCGGTGATCAGCGACGACCCCACGCGCTTCGACACGGCCCCCTGAACGGCTTGTCGGCGGCCCGGTATCGGGGCGCCGGCACGATCATCCCTGGCGACGATGGGAGGCCAGCAGCGACGTCAGCTCGGCGAAGTCGTCGCTTTCCCGCTGCTCCGCGGCGATCTGGCGCTGCTCCTCGATGAGCTCGCGCAGCACCTGGTCGGTGGTCAGGGGGTTGGCCAGCACCACCCGGAACACGGTGATGGCCTGGCCGCCGTAGGGCTCGGGCGTCAGCCGGGTGCGCGACACGAAGGCCCTGCCACGCTCGCGCTGGATCTTCTGGATGGCCTGGGTCATGCGGTTCAGGAGGTCGTTGATCCGCTGACGCAGCGCCTCGTCGGCCTCGCCCAGCAGCGCCTGAACCTCGGGCGGCGCCCAGCGATAGGTGAGGATGTTGAGCTCCGGCTCGGTGACCAGCTCGAAGTCGTCGAGCGCCGTGATCCGGTCGGCGAAGCGCCGCGCCAGCTGGATGCCGTTGTCGATCAGCATCGCATAGCCCTGACGCCCGATGATCTTCAGGGCCGACTGCACCAGCATCGCCATGCCGGGCCGGGAGCCTTCCAGGGTGGTGCTGCCGAGATCCCGGGAGCCCTGCCGAATGATGTACTGGGCATGATGCTCGATGCTGCCGAGGGCGGACGGCTCGCGGAACAGCACCATGCCCGCCCCCATCGGCACATAGAGCTGCTTGTGGGCGTCGATGGTGACCGAGTCGGCCCGCTCGATGCCGGCGAGACGCGGCCGGTAGCGCTCCGAGAACAGCGTCGGGCCGCCCCAGGCGGCATCCACGTGGAAGTGGATGCCATGCTCTGCGGCGATATCGGCCAGGCCGTCCAGCGGATCGATGTTGCCGGTCTCGGTCGTACCGGCGATGCCGACCAGGGCAAACGGCCGTATCCGCTGCCGCTGGAGCCGCTTCAGCGTGGCGACCAGCGCCTCGGGCCGGATGCGGTTGTACCCGTCCGTCTCGACGGCCACCATCTGGTCCCGCCCGATCCCCAGGACATCGGCCGCCTTGGACAGCGAGTAATGGCCGCGCTCGGAGACCAGCACCGCGGCGCCCTCGCACTCATAGTGCCGCATGGCGCTGAACACGCCGCCGCGGCCAATGCCCGGGAAGTCGCCATCCGGGCCGAAGGCCCGGTTCCGCGCGGCCCACAGCGCGGTGATATTGGCCACGGTGCCGCCGGAGCAGAAGGCGCCGAGGCGACGCTCGCTGTGGTGCAGCCAGCGGTCGTAGAAATCATCGGACTGCCCGTAGATCAGACGATGCAGCATGCCCAGCACCTGACGCTCCAGCGGCGTGAAGGCCTTGGAGGTTTCGGTCTTCACCAGGTTCTGGTTGAGCGCGATCATGATCTTCGACAGCGGGATCATGAAGTACGGCAGTGCCGACGTCATGTGGCCGACGAAGCTGGGCGAGGCGGTATGCACCGACTGCGAGACCACCTTGTCGAGCAGGAACTGGGTCTGCTCCGAGACGAAGGCCGGCGCTTCCGGGATCCTGGCATCGCTGAAGTCCTGCTCGATGATGGCCAGGTCGTTCTCTTCCGCGACGATGTGCTCCCCGAGGAAGCCGGAGAGATTCGTCGAGATGTCCCTGTCCAGGCGGTTCAGCGTCGATCCCGGCGCCTCGGGGACGGTGAAGATCCTGAGCAGGTTTTCCCAGCTGCTCTCGGCGACCTTTGATTGCTTGCCCATGGAACCCTGTTGTCTCTGGAGAATGGAAACGCCGCGAGGGCCGCTGATTACCTGTGCGCGCGATGGTAGCCGAGGCCTCAACCCTTCGCCAGCGCTTCGATGGCGGTCATGTCCAGGCTCGCCTCCAGGCCGTCAGCCAGCCGGTCGAGCTCCCGCTCGCGATGGGCGGCGAAGTCCACGGCCACCTCCCCGGCCCTCTCCGCCAGGCCGAGCCGGGCGAGCAGCGCTGCGCAGGCCCCCGCCTCGTCGAAGAGGCCGTGCAGGTAGGTGCCGAGCACCTGGCCGTCCTCGCTCACTGCGCCGTCCGGCGACCCGTCGAGTTCCATCAGCGGCCGCGCCAGGGCCGGGCCTTCGCTTATGCCATTGTGGATCTCGTAGCCGCGCACCGGCGTGACCTCCCCGGCCGGAGCGTCAAGGAGGGTGCCGGCGACGTTGCGCAGCCGCTTGCCCGCCACCATGCGGGTGCGCATCGCGAGAAGCCCCAGCCCCGGCACGCTGCCAGCCGGGCCCTCGAGGCCGTCGGGATCGTCGATCGCCTCGCCGAGCATCTGGAAGCCGCCGCAGACGCCGAGCAGCCGGCCGCCGTAGCGCAGGTGGCGGCGGATCGCCGCCTCCCAGCCCCGGGCGCGCAGCCAGGCCAGATCGCTCGCCGTCGCCTTGCTGCCGGGCAGCAGGATGACGTCGGCGGGCGGCATGGCCTGGCCCGGGCCGACCAGCGTCAGCTCGACCCGCGGATGCAGGCGCAGCGCGTCGAGATCGGTGTGGTTGCTGATCCGCGGCAGCGCCGGCACCACCACGCGCAGCCCCGGCGCCTCGGCGGCGCTCTCGGTGAGGCCGAGGCCGTCCTCGGCGTCCAGCAGCAGGCCCTCGAGGTAGGGCAGCACGCCGTACACCGGCTTGCCGGTGTGCGCCGCGAGCCAGTCGAGGCCCGGCTCGAGCAGGGCGAGATCGCCCCGGAAGCGGTTGATGATGAAGCCTCGGGTGCGCGCGCGTTCGGACTCGGAGAGCAGCGCCAGCGTGCCCACCAGCTGGGCGAAGACGCCACCGCGGTCGATGTCGCCGACCAGCAGCACCGGGCAGTCGATGGCCTCGGCGAAGCCCATGTTGGCGATGTCGCCCTCGCGCAGGTTGACCTCGGCGGGGCTCCCCGCCCCCTCGGCGATGATCACGTCGAAGCGGCTCGACAGCCGCTCCCAGGCCGCCAGCACCCGCTCCCGCGCTCGGCGCTTGAAGGCGTGGTAGTCGATCGCGTCCATGTGGCCGTAGACCCGGCCGTCGAGGATGACCTGGGCGCCCCGGTCGCTCTCGGGCTTGAGCAGCACCGGGTTCATGTCGGCGTGGGGGGCGATGCCCGCGGCCACGGCCTGCAGCGCCGTGGAGCGGCCGATCTCGCCGCCCTGTGGCGTCACGGCGCTGTTGAGCGCCATGTTCTGGGGCTTGAAGGGCGCCACCGAGATACCGCGCCGGGCGAGCGCCCGGCAGAGCCCCGCGACCACGGTGCTCTTGCCGGCATCGGAGGTGGTGCCCTGGATCATCAGCGTCGGCATGACAGCGTCCTCACGCTCGGGGGGCCAGGGCGTCGACGGCGCGGATGATGTCCGCGTCCGCCGGCGGGGTCCGCCAGCCGCTGCCGTGCACCCGATCGGCAAGGGGCAGGCGCTGGCGCCAGCCGGCCCGGGCGAGCTCCGGTGCGTCGAGGAAGTCGTCGACGTAGCCCAGGCACAGGTAGGCGAGCGGATAGACGTGATCCGGCAGGCCCAGCACCTCGGCGAGCTCCCGCTGGTCGAGGATGCTGACCCAGCCCACGCCGATGCCCTCGGCGCGGGCCGCCAGCCACAGGTTCTGGACCGCCAGGCAGGTGCTGAACAGATCCATCTCGACGATGCTCTGGCGGCCCAGCACGTGCTCGCCGCCGCGCGTCCGGTCGCAGGTGATGCACAGGTTGAGCGGGCTCTCGAGGATGCCCTCGAGCTTGAGGCGGCGGTAGAGCGCGCCGCGCTCGCCGGCATGGGCCTCGGCCGCCTTGGCGTTCTCGCGCTCGAAGATGGCGTGGACCCGCTCACGCACCGCGCGGTCGTCGATCAGCAGGAAGTCCCAGGGCTGCATGAAGCCCACCGAGGGCGCGTGGTGGGCGGCCTCGAGGAGCCGCGCCAGCACCTCGGGCGGGATCGGGTCCGGGCGGAACTGGGCGCGCACGTCGCGACGCTCGAAGATGGCCCGATAGAGGCCCTCGCGCTGCGCCTCGGGGAAGGCGTGGTCGGGTCGCCCGCTGGGATCTGCCATGCGGCGGTCTCCTGGAAATCGTGATGTTGGGAGGGTGCTGATCTATGGGGATGATGAGCTTGCGCGGCGCCAAGCCGCCGCGAGGGCGCTGTGAACCCATCCCTGGGCGCTACCGACGCCATCCCTGGCGTAGGACCCTCGCTTCGGCTCGTCGCCGGCGCTCATCCGACGACTCTGCAGCCGCGGGTCTACAGCTCTACGCCCTTCTGGGCCTTGATGCCCTGATCCTTGAAGGCGTGCTTGACCACCTTCATCTCGGTCACCGTATCGGCCAGCTCGATCAGCGCCTCAGGCGCGTGGCGGCCGGTGACCACCGCGTGCTGCATGGGCGGACGCGCCTGGAGGTCGTCGAGCACGGCGTCGAGGTCCAGGTAGCCGTAGCGCAGGGCGATATTGAGCTCGTCGAGCATCACCAGGGCGTAGTCCGGGTCGGCGAGCATGCGCCGCGCCTCGGCCCAGGCCGCCTCGGCGGCGCGCACGTCGCGCTCGCGGTCCTGGGTGTCCCAGGTGTAGCCCTCGCCCATGACGTGGTAGTCCACCCCCGGCAGGTCGCGAAAGAAGGCCTCCTCGCCGGTGCTGAAGGCACCCTTGATGAACTGCACCACGCCCACCTTCATGCCATGGCCGAGGGCGCGTGCGACCATGCCGAAGCCGGAGCTGCTCTTGCCCTTGCCGGGGCCGGTCAGTATCAGGAGCACGCCCTGCTCCTTGTCGGCGGCCTTGATCCGCTCGTTCATGATCTTCTGCTTGGCGGCCATGCGCACCGCATGGCGGTCGGGGTCGACGTGTTTCATCGGAGTCTCCAGCGAGAAAAATTCGGGAACGCCCGTCCACTCGGCGTTCGTGACAAACTCGGCATGCGTGCCAGTCGATCGGATATCCATGATCCCGCCATGACGCTCGCGCCCTGGCCAGCACCCGAGTCCTGTTGTGCTTGGAGGCACAGTGCCCCCTCGCGGTATCATGCCCCCTGCCGACGTCTTGCCCCTGGGCATCACGACGACCTCTTCCACGGGAGCCCCTCATGCTCGACAAGAAAGCCAGCCGTCAGACGGAGCGCCGGCTGACAAAGGCCCTGACCGATGCCTGCGAGACCGCCAAGCCGCTGCTGCCCGGCTTCACCTGGCTGACCCACCTGGTGGACTACCGGCGCTTCCCCGAGAGCCTCAGGGTCGTATGGGTATTCGAGACCCAGGCGACGCTGGCCCGCGCCCTCAAGGGCGACGGGCGACGGCGGATGCGCGAGCTGACCGAGGCCGCCCTGTTCGAGGCGGACGTCGAGGTCGCCGACATCGACGCCCACCTGGACGCCGACTGCGAGGAGGAGTGCCGGCGGATGCACGGTGGCGACTGGGAACGCCGGCTGGCGATCAAGGAGCGTCACTGAATGGCCAAGGGCATCGAGAGTCCCTGCGTGTCGATCTGCCAGCTGAAACGCGGGCTGTGCGTGGGCTGCGGGCGCACCATGGAGGAGATCACCCGCTGGCCGTCGATGAAACGGCCTGAGCGGATGAAGACCCACCAGCGCGCGGCGCAGCGGCTGAAGAAGCTCGACAAGGCCTGAGCGCATCCTGCCACGTCAACGCCTGGGCACGAAGACCGGCGCGCCGTCGACCATGGCGGTGGTCAGCGGCTGGCCATAGAGGCGTTCCAGGGCGGCGGGCACCAGCATCGCCTCTGCGGGGCCCCAGCACGCCTCACCGTCGGGATAGAGCAGCAGTAGGTGGCTGCACCAGCGCGCCGCCAGGTTGAGGTCGTGCAGGCACATCATCACCGCGCCGCCGGCCTCGGCCTGCTCGGCGAGCAGGCCCATCACCGCCACCTGGTGGTGCAGATCGAGGTGGTTGGTGGGCTCGTCGGCGAGCCACACCGCCGGCGCCTGGGTCAGCACCGTGGCCAGGCTGACGCGCTGGCGCTCGCCGCCGGAGAGGGTCGCGAGCTCGCGCTCGGCCAGGTGCGACAGGTCGAGGCGCGAAAGCGCGGCCTCGGCGCGCGCATGGTCCTCGGGCCCCTCCTGCTGCCAGGGCGCGAGGAAGGGGTGGCGGCCGATCAGCGCGGTCTCCTTCACCGTGGCCGGGAAGTCGTCGTGGCGCTCCTGGAACACCACCCCCAGCCGACGGGCCAGCGCCCGCCGGCGCCAGCCGGACAGCGCCCGCCCCTCGAGGTGAACCTCCCCCGAACGCGGCGGCCTTAGCCCCGCCAGGGTGTGCAGCAGGGTGGTCTTGCCCGCGCCGTTGGGGCCCAGCACCCCCCAGCGCTCCCCCGGGGCCAGCCGCAGGTCGAGCGGCCGACCGTCCCCGCGACCGGGAACATCGATCAGCAGCCGATGGGTCGCCAGGGCCTCCATCAGCGACTCCGGTAGAGCAGGTAGAGGAAGCTCGGCACCCCGAGCAGCGCCGTGATCACTCCCACCGGCAGCTGCTGGGGGGCAATCAGGGTGCGCGCCAGGGTGTCGGCGAGGGTCAGCAGGATGCCGCCGGCCAAGAGGCTCGCCGGCAGCACGCGCCGCTGGTCGTTGCCCAGCCGCAGGCGCAGCATGTGCGGCACCATCAGCCCCACGAAGCCGATGCTGCCCGCGGTGGTCACCGCCAGGGCGGTAAGCAGGCTCGCCAGCAGGTAGAGGGTCCACTCCAGCGGGCGCACCGACACGCCGAGCGCGGCGGCCTGCAGCCCGCCCCGGGCCAGCACGTTGAGGGTGCGCCCCAGCGGCAGCACCACGACCAGGGCCAGCGCGGCCACCGCCAGCACCGGCCAGGGCGAGCCCGCGTAGGCGAGATCGCCCATCAGCCAGTAGAGCATGCCGGGCAGCCGCTCCACCGGGCTCACCGTCAGCAGGAAGGTGATCACTGCCCCCCAGCCGGCGGCCATCACCACCCCGGTGAGCAGCAGGCGGGTCGGCGTCCAGCTGCCGGTACCGTGGGCCAGGCCGAAGACGATCAGCGTCGAGGCGAGCGCCCCGGCGAAGGCCGCCCCGCCGACCAGGGCGGCGCCGAGGCCCGCCAGCATGGCGGCGAGTGCGGCCACCGAGGCGCCGCCGGAGAGCCCCAGCACGTAGGGGTCGGCCAGCGGATTGCGCAGCAGCACCTGCATCAGCGCCCCGGCGAGGGCCAGTAGCGCGCCGGTGCCGAAGGCGGCGAGCGAGCGCGGCAGACGCAGCTCGAGCACCAGGGTCCGGTGGAGCGCCTCGCCCTCCCCGATCAGCACTCGCATCAGCTCATCCGGGGCGATGGCGACGCTGCCCAGCGCCAGCGACAGGGCCAGCGACAGCAGCGCGGCCAGCGCCAGCCAGGCGAGCGCCGCGGGGCGCGCCAGCAAGGCTCTAGCGCCGCTCACGGGCGGTCTCCAGCCGGGCGCAGAGCGCCCGGGTGCCCTCGAGCAGGCGCGGCGTGGCGCGCTGCACCAGGTCCGGGTCGATGAAGAAGAGGTTGTCGCGGCGTACCGCGGTCATCTCCGGGTAGTCGCGCCAGGCCTCGAGCCATTCGGAGTCGGGCTCGCCCATGCCGCCGGTGAGGATCGCCTCCGGGTCCCGGGCCAGCACCGCCTCGATGCCGATGCGCGGCACCAGCGGCGCCTCCTCGGCGAAGAGGTTCTGCCCCCCGCAGAGCGCCAGCGCCTGACTGATCCAGTGCTCGCCGTTGACGGTCATCAGCGGCTGCTCCCAGACCTGGTAGAAGACCGGTACCGGCGCGGCCTCGGCGTAGTGCGCGCGCAGCGCAGCCACCTCCTCGCGCAGCCCGCGGGCGGCCCGCTGTGCCTCCGCCGCGCTGCCGGCCAGCGCGCCGAAGCGCTCGAGGCTTCTCGCGATGCCGGCGAAGTCGTTGACGTCGGAGTAGAAGACGGGAAGGCCGAAGCCCGGCAGCCGCTCGACCTGCTCGCGGGGATTGCCGCCGGCCCAGGCCACGACCAGATCGGGCGCCAGCGCCAGCAGCGCCTCCAGGTCGAGGCGGTCGTAGCTGCCCACCCGGGGCAGCTCGGCCGCCTCGGCCGGGTAGTCGCTGAAGCTGACCGCCCCGACCACCCGCTCGCCGGCCCCGGAGGCGTAGAGCAGCTCGGTGACACCCGGCGAGAGTGCGACGATGCGCCGCGCCGAGGCGTCCAGGCAGACCTCGCGGCCGGCGTCGTCGACGACGCAGACGTCCGCGGCCGCCGGATCCGGCAGGCCGACCAGGAGCCCCGGCAGCAGGGTCGCCAGCGTGACGAGCCGCGCGCGAGAGACCATCACGGGCCGAAGTTCACGCTGAGGAAGGCCGTGCGGCCCGCATTGAGGTAGTCGCGACCGTCGAAATACTCGGTCGTGGCGTACTCCCTGTCGAAGACGTTATCGACGCTCAGCCGAGCCGACCAGAGCGGGGCGAACCGCCAGTCCGCACGCAGGTCGACCTGGCCGAAGCCACTGAGCGGCTCCTCGTTGGCCGCGTCATCGAAGCGATCGTCCTGGGCGATGAACGAACCGCCCAGCGACCAGTCGCCCAGCTCGCGATCGAGGTCCAGGCGCAGGCTCTGGCTGGCGCGGCGCGGGAGTCGATGGCCGGTCTCGCGATCCTCGGTATCGGTCAGGGTCAGGGCCGCCTGCAGCGTCCATGCGTCCACGTCGATTCCCGAGGCCAGCTCCACGCCGCGGATGCGTGCCTCGTCGATGTTCTCGTTCTGGCTGCCCGTCGAGGCGATGAAGTCGTCGACCCGCGTCTCGTAGGCCGCCAGGTCCCAGAAGAAGCGCGCGTACTGGCCGCGCACGCCCAGCTCGACCGTCGCCGAGGTCTCGGCCTCGAGGTCGGGGTTGCCGGCGAAGTAGCCGAGGTCCGGGTAGTAGAGCTCGTTGAAGGTCGGGGCGCGGTAGGCGGTGCCGTAGCTGGCGCGCAGGGTGTGGTGATCGTCGAGGGCAAAGCCCAGCGCCAGATGACCGGTGAGCTCCTCGCCGAAGGCCTCGTTGTCGTCGTGGCGCAGCCCGGCCTGCACGGAAACCGGGGAAAAATCCATCAGCGCCTGGGCGAAGACGGCCACGTTGTCGCGGCTCTCCTCGGCGTAGGTGCCGACGCCGGTGTCGCTGCCGGCGATGTCGTCCTCCTGGTACTCGGCGCCGGCCACCAGCTCATGAGGCCCGAACCAGACGGTGTTCTCCCAGCGCAGTGTCCGGGTCGTGGTATCGAAGAGGCTGTCGTAGGCCGCGGTCTCCGTCTTGTCCCGGGCCTCGCTGAGCGTCAGGCGGCTCGTCCAGGCCTCGGTCACCGGCAGCTCGCCGTAGAGGCCGGCCACCTGCTGGACGAAATCGGTCTCCCCACCGACGAATTCGGTGCTGCCCCGGGCACGCAGGGCCAGCACGCCCACCTCGGCGCCGTTATCGAAGCCGTGGGCGAGGCGCACCAGGCCGGTGGTGTTGTCGTAGCCCTTGTCGCCCTCCCCCTCGAGGATCTCGTAGCCGTCGCTCTCCAGGCGGCTGGCGGCGACATGGTAGCGGGTGCCACCCTCGCTGCCGGAGAGCGAGGCGCTGGCACGCCGGGTATCGAAGCTGCCGCCGCCCAGCGAGAGACGCGGGGTGGGCGCTCCCTCCCCTTGCGGGGTGAACAGCTGCACCACGCCCCCCACGGCATCGGCACCGTAGAGGCTGCCCCGCGGGCCGCGCACGATCTCGATTCGCTCGAACTGGCGCGGATCGAGGAACTGCCAGGCGGGGCCGCCGGCGGTGGCCGAGCGCAGGCGAATGCCGTCGATCATCAGCAGCGTGGACTTGCTGCTCGTGCCCCGCAGGTAGACGCTGCTGGTCTTGCCGAAGCCGCCGTTGGACGAGACATCGACGCCGGGCTGACCGCGCAACAGGTCGGTGATATCGGTGGGGTCCTGGCGGCGCAGTGCGGCCTCGTCGATCACGGTGACCGAGGCCAGCGTCTCGTCGGCGGTGCGCGGTGCGCGGGTGGCGGTGACCGTCAGCGGATTGAGGGGCTCGGCGACGACCCCGTCGGCGTCGGAGGTCGAGGTGCCCTGGGCCTGGACGGCCAGCGGCAGCGCGGCCAGGGCGAAGGTCGCCAGGCCACGGGAGGCGTGAGTGGTGTTCATGTGGGTCCCTTGCCGCCGCGCTCACCCGCACGGCGCCTTGCGTTTTTTCTGGTGGGCCGGCGGCAGGGAACGAGACCACGGGCGACCACGGCCTGTCGCCGGGAGACCCGCCTCGTGATCGCCCTCCGCGATCCGGCATGTGCTCTCAGGCCGGTCTCCGGGCTGACGAACGAAGGGCCTGGCCGAGCCAGGGGGGACACCTTCCGGACCGCCGCCTTCCCATGCCGCGGGGGCACAGTGGCCTACCAGTGACGGTAGTGGCGGACCTCGATTCGATCACCGTTGCGGGGGCAGCGTCGGACTCGCCGCGGGGGCGCACCGACTTCCCGTTTACCCGGCGAAGCTCGCTTCGCCGGCACCTGAGAGTGCGGCTAAGCTAGCAACCCGCCCCGGGGGCGTCAACGCGAATCGCCGGCGACGTTGACGCACCGCCCGACCGGCGCGGACGCGATTCAGCCAGCGGTCAGGCGCCGGGCCAGGCCGTGGCGCACGTACCAGACCTCGTCGGCGCGCGCCGCCGCGTCCTGGCCAAGCCACCCGGCGAGGTCGCGCAGGCGCCGCTCCGCCGGGTCCATGGGCACGATGCCGCGGCCCACCTCCGGCAGGATCAGCACGACCTCTCCCCTCGCCTCGCGCTCTGCCTCCCTCAGCGCCTCGAATTCGGCAGCGAGCCGGGCGCGCAGGCGGTCGTCGTCGGGCTCGTCGGCCAGGGCCGCGGCGAGACCGTCGAGCCAGCCGGTGATCACCAGACACTGCCCCGGGGCGAGCCGCACCCGCCAGCCGTCGGGGAAGGCGCCCTCGCCCACCCGCCACCAGACCGCCTCGGGGAAGCGACTCGCTACGAGGTCGCGCTTGCCGGCGCAGGCACCGCCGATGAACAGCCGCATTGCCAGCCCTCCTCGCCGTGGGTGAAGACGAACCGCCGGCCCTGGGCCTGGCCCACCACGCCGGCCCAGAAGTCGGCCCCCTCCAGGCGCCGCGAGAGCTCGCGGATGGCGCCGCCGTGGCTGACCGTCAGCACCCGCCGGTGGCCGTGGACCAGCGCCTCGGCCAGCACCTCGTCGAGCCAGTCGGAGAGCCGCGCCCAGAGGTCGTCGGCGGACTCGCCGCCGGGGGTCGCCCGCATGCCGCGGCTGTCGACCCAGGCCCGGTAGGCCGGGTCGTCCTTGAGCGCTTCCCAGGTTCGCCCCTCGTAGTCGCCGAAGTCGAGCTCGCGCAGGCGGCGATCGAAGCGCGGCGCCTCGGGATGGCTCGCCCAGGCGCTGCCCTCGCGGATATGGGCCAGCGTCTGGCGACAGCGGGTGAGGTCGCTGGCGTGCACGGCATCGAAGCCGGTCTCGGCCAGCGCCTCGCGCAGCCGCTCGAGGTCGGGCAGCGCCTCGGGCAGCAGCAGCGGGATGTCGCGCTGGCCCTGGTAGCGGCGTTCCTGGTTCCAGCTCGTCAGGCCGTGACGAACGACCACCAGCTCCAGGCGATCAGCAGCAGCCATAGTTCTCCTCCTTCGATGGCGGCCCCGACGATGTCGCCGTTGATGCCGCCGAAGGCCCGGCGCATCGCCAGGCCGTAGCCGATGATAAAGACGCTGAGCCCGGCCGCCAGCCAGGCGCCGCCGGGCCAGCAGAGCGCGAACGCCAGCGCCGGCAAGGCGGAAAGCGCCAGGTCGTCCCGGGTCAGGCTCTGCTGCCAGGCGTGGGCCATGCCCTCGGGGCGGGCCGCCGGTACCGTGACCAGCAGGCCGACGCCGCCGAGCCGCCCCAGGGCGAGCAGCAGCACCAGCCCCCAGGGAGAGGCGCCGGCGTCGAGCAGCGCCCAGAGCAGGGCGAGCTTCCAGGCCAGCAGGAAGACCAGCGCCAGGATCCCGAAGCTGCCCACCTGGGGATCCTTCATGATCGCGACGCGCTTCTCCAGCGGGGCGTTGCTGCCCAGGGCATCGGCCAGGTCCATCACCCCGTCGAGGTGCAGGCCGCCGGTCAGCGCCACCCACAGGCTGAGCAGTGCCAGGGCCAGCAGCGGCGCGGGTAGCAGCGGCTCGAGCACCGTGCCTGCCCCGGCCACCAGGCCCCCGAGCAGCGCGCCGACCAGCGGATAGGCCCGGGCCGCCCAGCGCCGGGTGGCCGGCGTCCAGGGGCAGGCCAGGGGCACCGGCAACCGGGAAAGGAACTGGATCGCCAGCAGCATGCCGAAGGCAGCGTTTCTCATGGGCTCACTCCTGTCATGCCTTGTGCCTATCGTCGCTGCCACCCTCGTCGCCGCCCTTCCCCTCGATGCCTTTCCACTCGATGGCCCGACCGGCCACCACCTCGACCACGCGATCCGCCTCGGCGGCCAGGTCGCGGTGCAGCCGCTGCAGGAAGGCCAGGTAGCGCCATACCGCCTCGTCCCGGGGCGGCAGGTCCTCGTTGAGGTCATTGGAGACCACCACCAGGGCGATGCCCCGGCGCCGGGCCGCGGCGATCAGCCGCCCTAGCATGGCCCGGCCGGCGGCCTCGTCGCGCCCGGCCTCGAAGAGCCACTGGCCGGCCCAGAGGGTCAGGCAGTCGAGCAGCACGCTGCTGCCCGCGGCGAGGCCGTCCAGAGCGGCGTCGATCTCCAGCGGCGCCTCGCGGGTCCGCCAGCCCTCGCCGCGCTCGCGACGGTGCCGGGCGACCCGGGCCGCCATCTCGTCGTCGCCGACCCGCGCCGTGGCGAGGTAGACGAGCGTGGCCCCCTTCCGCTCCCGGAGGTGCTCCCGGGCCAGGGCCTCGGCCACCGCGCTCTTGCCCGAGCGCGCCCCGCCGGCGACGAAGGCGATCATGGGCGCCCCCAGGCCGCGAGGGCCTCGAGCAGGCGGGCGTTGTCCGGCCCTTGGCGCAGGGCGACACGCAGCCAGCGGCCGTCGAGGCCGGGAAAGTTGTGGGTGTGGCGCGCCAGCAGGCCGCGGCGCAGCAGGAAGGCGAACAGCGCCTCGGCCTCGACGGCGTCGCGGCCGCCGCGCAGCAGCAGGAAGTTGGCCTCGGTGGGCGCCACCGCATGGCCCAGCGCCCGCACCCGCGCCGGCAGGTCGCGCTGCGCGGCCAGCCACGCCCGGGTACGGGCGAGATAGTCGGCGTCGGCGAGCAGCGGCGCCACCAGCGCCAGCGCCAGGGCATTGACGCTCCAGGGCAGCTGACGGGCGGCGAGGCGTGCCACCGTCTCGGGCGCGCCCAGCAGGTAGCCGAGCCGCAGCCCCGGCAGGGCGTAGAGCTTGGTCAGCGAGCGCAGCAGCAGCAGGTTCGGCGCTTCACGAAGCAGCGGCGTCAGCCGCTCGTCCTCGGCAGTGAAGTCGACGAAGGCCTCGTCCACCACCAGGGTGGTACCGGTCTCACGGCCCCGGGCCAGCAGGCGCTCGATGGCGGCGCGTGGGATCAGGGTGCCGGTGGGATTGTTGGGGCGGCAGAGGAAGAGCACCTCGGCCTTCGCCATGGCCCGCTCGGCGGCGGCGACGTCGAGGTCGAAGGCTTCGCCGCCCAGCGCCATCGTCGAGACGTCGAGGCCGTAGTGCTCGCAGGCCCGGGCGTACTCGCTGAAGGTGGGCTGCACGATCAGGGCGCGACCGCCGGCGTGCAGACCGGCGGCGAGATGGATCGCCTCGGCGCCGCCGGCCGTCACCAGCACCCGCTCGGGAGCGACGCCCTCCTGCGCGGCGATGGCGCGACGGGCCCGCTCGTCGTCGGGGTCCGGGTAGCGGCTCAGGCAGTCGCCGGCGCCGGCCAGCCAGCCGTCGAGCCAGGGCGGCGGTCCCAGGGGATTGAGGTTGGCGCTGAAGTCGACCAGCGGATGCTCCGCGGGCAGGCCGTAGCGGGCGAGCAGCGGCGCGGCGCGCCCGCCGTGATTGGGCCAGCCCGATTCGCTGCTCACGCTCACAGGAGAAGCTCCCACGCAAGGATCGGCAGGGCCATCAGCAGCAAGAAGACGAGCCAGCCGCCATGCATGAGGCGGATGGCGCGGTCGATGTGTTTCACGGCCAGGGGCTCGAGGGGCGTGCCCAGGGTGGCGCGGTAGGAGGGGCGCCCGGCGTAGTGGTTGAGGCCGCCGAGGCGCACTCCCAGCAGGTTCGCCACCATGGCCTCCGGCCAGCCGGCGTTGGGGCTCGGGTGGCGGGGCGCCTCGCGGCGCGTGGCGGCCAGCGCCCCGGCCCGGCGACTGCCCGGGATCGCCCAGGCCGAAAGCCACAGCGACAAGGCGGTGAGCCGCGCCGGCAGCCAGTTGACGGCATCGTCGAAGCGCGCCGCGGCGCGGCCGAAGTCCAGGTAGCGGGGGCTTGGGTAGCCGACCATGGAGTCCAGGGTGTTGGCGGCCTTGTAGGCCAGCGCCAGGGGCGCGCCGCCGAGCAGCGCCCAGAAGAGCGGCGCGGTGATGCCGTCCACGGTGTTCTCGGCCACGGTCTCCACCGCGCCGCGGGCGAGCCCGCCCTCGTCGAGCGCCTCGGTGTCGCGGCCGACGATCCTCGCCAGCGCGCGGCGCGCCGGGTCGAGCTCGCCGCGGGCCAGCGGCGTGGCCACCGCCCGGCCGGCCTCGGCGAGACCCCGGGCGGCAAGCGTCGTGGCGAGCAGGCCGAGCTCGGCGGCCAGCGACAGCCAGGGGCTGAGCCAGGCGAGCGCGGCGAGCAGGCCCCAGGCCAGCACCCAGGTGCCGCCCACCACGATCAGCACCAGGAAGTTACCGCGGCGCCGGCGCGCGGCGGCGGGCCCGTGGTTCCAGGCCCGCTCGAGCCGGGCGATCACCTTGCCCATGCCCACCACCGGATGCGGCAGCCAGGGCGGGTCGCCAAGCAAGAGGTCGAGCAGCAGGGCGACGGCAACGAGGCCCAGCAGCGACAGCGACAGGGGCTCGACGAACGGGCTCATCGCGCCTCCTCGGTCATCGCCAGGGAGGCCGTCACGGCGCGGAACACGACCTCGCCGATGGCGCGGCCCAGCCGCGTCCCCGAACCCGCATAGGGGGTGGGGGCGCCGCGCTGGGTGGCGGCGATGGCCAGGCAGTCGGTGGAGGTACCGGTGGCCGGGGTGCCGGTGTGCGGGTCGCGCACGCCCCGGGCGTGAAGGGCCTGCCCCTTGGCCTCGGTGACCGACTGGGCGGCGTTGACCAGGGCGCCGTCGTCGAGGTGGCCGTCGATGAAGAGCTGGATATTGATCGTGCCGACCACCGGGCGCGGATCGCCCTCGACCGCCGCGGTGATGTCCACGGCGTTGCCGACCCCGGCGGTGACCGCGGCCAGCACCGAGCGCGCGCCGGCCTCCGCCGTCGCAAGTACGAGGTGGGCCGGCGAGACCGCGGTCATCATCGCCACGCTCTGCTCGCCCTCGAGGCCGCGCCGGGCGAGCCAGTCGAGCAGGTCGGCGCGGGGCGTTCGGCCGGCGTAGCCCTTGTCGACGTGGAAGTTGCAGAAGTGGCGCGCCTGGCCGAGCCCCGCCCCCACCAGGGCGCTGCTCAGGGTGCGCAGGGGCGTGGCATGGGTGAGGCGAACGGCGTGGGCGTCCACCGCAAGCGACAGGCCCTCGCCGAAGGCCAGGTCGCGGACGCCGGGAGGCCAGAGCGGTGACGGCGCAGGCGTCACGGCGATGCCCCGCCGTCGATGCCGGCGTCGGCGAAGGTCGCCATCTCGCCAAGCATCGCCGTGGCCGCCTCCAGCAGCGGGAAGGCCAGCGCGGCCCCGCTGCCCTCGCCGAGGCGCAGCTCGAGGTCGAGGAGCGCCTCGGCATCGAGCGCCTCCAGGGCCAGGCGATGGCCGGGCTCGTGGGAGCGGTGGCCGAAGATCAGGTAAGGGCGCAGGGCGGGCGCAAGCCGGCAGGCGACCAGCGCGGCCACCGTGGCGATGAAGCCGTCCACCAGCAGCGGCAGGCGGTGTGCCGCGCCCTCCAGGTAGGCGCCGGCCATGGCGGCGATCTCCAGCCCGCCGAGCGCGGCGAGGATCGCCAGTGGATCGTCGGGATCCGGCGACCGCTCGACGAGCGCCGCCTCGATGACCGCCCGCTTGTGGGCCAGGGCCTCGCCCGCAACGCCGGTGCCCGACCCGACCAGCTCGCTCACCGGGGCGCCGGTCAGCGCGGCCAGCATCGCGCTGCTCGCCGTGGTGTTGGCGATGCCCATCTCGCCGACGATCAGGCTGCGACAGCCGGCCGCGACGGCGCGACGGGCGGCGCGTCGGCCCACCGCGAGGGCCGCCCGCGCCTCGTCGCGGCTCATGGCGGCCTCGCGGGCCAGGTTGGCGGTGCCGGGGCGCACCCGGTCGCGCACGACGCCGCGTTCGGGCAGCTCGCCGACCACGCCCACGTCGACCACTTCAAGGCGTGCGCCGATGCGTCGCGAGAAGACGTTGATCGCCGCGCCGCCGGCGACGAAGTTGGCCACCATCTGCGCGGTGACGGCCTGGGGGAAGGCCGAGACATTCTCCGCGGCCACCCCGTGATCGGCGGCGAAGACCACCACCCCGGGCGGCGTTACCTTCGGGACGTCCTCGCCGGTCAGTCCGGCCAGGGTCACCGCCAGTGCCTCGAGTCGCCCGAGGCTGCCGGGCGGCTTGGTGAGGGTGTCGAGGTAGCGGCCGACCCGCTCGGCACAGGCCGCGTCGGGCGCGGCGATCGGCGCGCAGGCATCAATCCGTTCCTTCATCGCTCTCTTCCCGCTGATCAGGGCGGCGGTCGCCGCCGCTGGTAGGCGTCGAGTGGCCGCAAGGCGCCCGCATCTTAGCAGAAAGCCTTTCCCGTGCGGTGCCGCTCTCGCCGGGCACGACGCCGGGCAAGGGCCGGCATTGGGGGCTACGCTATTCACGACGCCCTTCCCCCCCCTTGGTGACTGTGCTATTTCTATTAGCGGTACAAATTAAACAATAATCTGAAACAAGGCGCGCTTTGCCTGGCACGCCGCCCCGACGACAGGAGTCAACGCCATGACAGACAAGACGCCGGAGACCCGCGGCCTCCACGAACTCTATGCCGAGAACCCCGAGGACGCCGATCGCCGACTCTGGGATCGCGAGGTCGACCCGGTGAGTCGGCGCGGCTTTCTCAAGCGCTCGAGCCTGCTGGCCATGGCGGCCGCGGTGGGCGGCTCCATCCCCTTCGCCGACAGGATGCCGGGCGGGCTGATTCCCGCGGCGCTGGCCCAGAGCGAGGAGCCCTTCACGCTGGAGGGCAAGGAGGGGCTGACCGTCCTCAACGACCGGCCGATCAACGCCGAGACGCCGCCCCACCTGCTCGACGACGACATCACCCCCGCCAAGCACATGTTCGTGCGCAACAACGGCATCCCGCCGGAAGCCGAAGGCATCGACGTCGACGCCTGGACGCTGGAGATCGACGGCGAATCCTGTGAGACCCCGCAGAGCTTCACCATCGCCGACCTCAAGGAGAAGTTCGAGCACCACACCTACCAGCTCACCGTGGAGTGCGGCGGCAACGGCCGCAGCGAGTATGTGCCCTCGGCCAGCGGCAACCAGTGGACTACCGGCGCGGTGGCCTGCCCCAGCTTCACCGGCGTACGCCTGCGTGACGTGCTGGAGGCCTGCGGCATCAAGGGCGACGCCGTCTATATCGGCTACTATGGCGCCGACACCCACGTCAGCGGCGACCCCAACAAGGACCCGATCTCCCGCGGCGTACCCATGGAGAAGGCCCTGGAAGACGAGTCGCTGATCGCCTGGTCGATGAACGGCGAGAACCTCCCCTACCTCAATGGTCACCCGTTGCGTCTGGTCTGCGGCGGCTGGCCGGCTTCTGTGTCCGGCAAGTGGCTGCAACGCATCGTGATCCGTAACCAGAAGCACGACGGCACCAAGATGGCGCCTCCCTCCTATAGCGTGCCCAAGCACCCCGTGGCGCCGGGCACCGAGGTGCCGAAGGAGGATTTCGTCACCATCGAGTCGATGCCGGTGAAGTCGTTGGTCACCTTCCCGAAGTCGGGCGTGACCCAAAACCTCGGCGAGTCACTGGCGGTGCGCGGCCATGCCTGGGCCGGCGACCTCTCGGTGGAGCAGGTGCAGGTGTCGATCGACTTCGGCGCCACCTGGCAGCCGGCCGAACTCCAGCCGGCACCCAACCGGCTGGCCTGGCAGCGCTGGACGGCTGAGCTGGAGTTCCCCGAGCCCGGCTACTATGAGATCTGGGCCAAGGCGACGGACAGCGAGGGTCGCTCACAGCCGATGGTGGTGCCCGGCTGGAACCCCAAGGGCTATCTCAACAATGCCTGCCACCGCATTGCGGTCCAGGTGGCATAAGGAGGCCCGCATGGCAATCACCACATCACTGCGCGCTGGGGCGCTGGCGCTGGCCTTGCTGACGCCGCTGGGGGCGTCGGCTCAGGAAACCGACCCCGAGAGCGGCCTGATCATCGCCGAGGGCTGGAAGACGGTGAAGGTCAACTGCACCATCTGCCACTCGGCGAAGCTGGTCACGCAGAACCACGGCACACGAGAACGCTGGACGTACCTGATCCGCTGGATGCAGGACACCCAGGGACTCTGGCAGTTCCCTCCGGAGCAAGAGGCCACCATCCTCGACTACCTGGCCGAGCACTACGGGCCCAAGACGGATGCCCGTCGCACGCCGCTGACGCCGGACATGCTGCCGCCCAACCCCTACAAGCAGGCCGCCGAGAGCGGCTGACAGGGCGCCGGCGGCGACGCATGGCATCCCACGGGCTCGGCTTCGGCCGAGCCCGTCTCGTTTCCAGCCCCCCCGCTGCGGCCTCACGGTTCAAGGGATCAGCACCG
The DNA here is from genome assembly GCF_009363755.1 of Halomonas sp. THAF5a. Lineage (NCBI taxonomy): Bacteria > Pseudomonadati > Pseudomonadota > Gammaproteobacteria > Oceanospirillales > Halomonadaceae > Halomonas > Halomonas sp. THAF5a. Next base: position 2,674,320 of record NZ_CP045417.1, read on the forward strand.
CCGCGCCGGAGAGGCGCCCCTCCCGCAGGTCCTCGAGGGCCCGGTTGGCGTCCTCCAGGGGATAGGCGCGCGTCTCGGTGCGAATCGGCACCCCGGGGGCGAGGGCCAAAAACGCCTCGCCGTCGCGGCGGGTGAGGTTGGCCACCGAGCTCAGGCGGCGCTCCTCCCAGAGCAGGCGGTAGGGGAAGGAGGGGATGTCGGACATGTGGATGCCCCCGGAGACCACCGCGCCGCCGGGGCGCACCGCGGCCAGCGCCGTGGGGATGAGATCGCCCACCGGGGCGAAGAGCAGGGCGGCGTCCAGCGGCTCGGGCGGGGTCTCGTCGCTGCCGCCAGCCCAGACCGCGCCGAGCCGCCGCGCGAAGGCCTGGGCCTCGCTGTCGCCGGGCCGGGTGAAGGCGTAGACCGCCTGACCCCGGGCCACGGCGAGCTGGATGAGGATGTGCGCCGCGGCGCCGAAGCCGTAGAGGCCGAGGCGCCGGTTGGCCTCGCCCCCAGCCAGCCGCCAGGTGCGATAGCCGATCAGCCCGGCGCAGAGCAGCGGCGCGGCGGCCTGGGCATCCTCGGCGGGCAGGGGAAAGCAGTAGCGGGCGTCGGCCACGCAGTGCTCCGCGTAGCCGCCGTCGCGGGTGTAGCCGGTGAACTCGGCGCGCACGCAGAGGTTCTCTCGGCCGGCCAGGCAGGGCTCGCACGCGCCGCAGGTCCAGCCCAGCCAGGGCACCCCGACCCGCTGCCCGATGGCCAGCTCGGTCACGCCCTCCCCCAACGCGGCTACCTCCCCGACGATCTCGTGACCGGGGATCAGCGGCAGCCGCGGCCTCGAGAGCTCGCCGTCAACCACGTGGAGGTCGGTGCGGCAGACCCCGCAGGCCAGCACCCTGACCCGCACCTCGCCGGGGCCCGGCTCGGGCAGCGGCAGTCGCTCGAGCTGCAGCGGCTGGCCGGCGACGTGCAGCCGCATGGCGCGCATCTCGCTCATCGGGCTCTTCTCCACGGGCTCTCCTCCTCAGGCGAACGGATTCGCTGCCCGCAGGATAGCCCAGGGCTCAGGCGGCGACCCGCACCTCGTAGCCGGTGAACTTGCGCAGGTTGATCACGCCGCTGTCGAGGATCAGGTACTGCCCCTTGATCCCCAGCAGGGTGCCGTCGACGCGCGGGGTCTTGTCGAGGTTGTGGGAGACCACCTTGGTGGGGAACTCCAGCACCGGGTACTCGAAGCTCAGCGGCGCCTGGTCGAGGACGCGGATGGCGTCGGCGCCGAAGCGCTCGCGCAGGTTGTCGAGGCCGCTGCCCAGACGCTCGAGCAGCCGATCGCGCTCGGCGGCGAGATCGAGCCACTCGGTGGTGCCCTTGAGCATGGCCCGCCAGTTGGTGCGATCCGAGACCTGCTCCTTGAACAGCACCTCGACGAAGCCGGACTGCTGGCGGGTGTCGACCTCGAGGATCGGCAGCGCCTGCACCGCGCCCTGGTCGAGCCAGCGCGTCGGCATCTGGCTGGCCCGGGTGATGCCGACCTTGAGCCCCGAGGCGTTGGCCAGGTAGACCACGTGGGGCTGGAAGCAGTGGCGCTCGGCCCAGTCGGGCTCCCGGCAGGTGCCCTCGAAGAAGTGGCAGAGCTCCGGCTTCATGATGCAGGTATCGCACTGGGCGAGCTTCTTGAAGCAGGGGTAGCAGTGGCCCTGGGCGAAGCTCTTCCTGGTGGCCCGGCCGCAGTGGGTGCAGGCGATGGCGCCGGTCCACTCGAGGCTCAACGGCTTGCCGAGGCAGGCATTGAGGTCGAGGCGGGCGTCGCCGGCGCGCAGCACGTAACGGGCCGGCGAGCCGGGCTCGACGGCCATCTTGGTCAGGCAGCCCTGCTGCACGGCGGCGGCAGCGATCGACTCAGTCACGGCCGACGTCCCGGCCGAGGCCGGCCAGCTCCGGGGGCACGTCGGCGCCGCTGCTGGCACTGCCGCAGGTGCGGCGCTCCAGGTAGCCGACCCGCTCCTCCTCGGGCACCCGGTTCTCCGCCTCGTAGCGCATCACCGCCTCCAGGCAGAGCTCGGTCTGCTCGGCGGTGAGCATGCGGCCATCGGGCCACTTGCGCAGCGAGACGGCCTGCTTGAGGCTCGCGTAGATGGACGGGGTCATCTGCTGGATCATGCGATCGAAGGTCATTTCGCTCATGACGGACTCTCTTAGATAGGGCCTCAGGAGGGACGGCGGCGGGCACGGCCGGAATGATACCAGCCCAGCGCCAGCCCCACGACCAGCCCGCCCAGGTGCGCCTCGTTGGCCACGTTGCCGAAGCCCACCAGGGCCGCCATGTCGGTCATGGCGAAGACCAGCCAGCCGAGCATGAAGACCACCAGCATCTGGGGCACGAAGAAGCCGCTGCGCGGCGCGCGCCGGGACATCAGCCAGACGTAGCCGAGCAGCGCGAAGTCGACCCCGGACATGCCGCCGAACAGCACGGTGCCGGCGGCGTACTGGGCGAGATTGGCGCCCACGCCGGCGACCAGCAGCAGCGTCAGCATCCGCCGGCTGCCCTGCAGCGCCTCGACCTGCCGGCCGAAGTACCAGAGCCAGAGCATGTTGAAGATCAGGTGCATCCAGCCGAAGTGCAGGAAGGCCGGCGACAGCAGTCGCCAGACCTGTCCCGAGGCGAGGGCCTCGCCAAGGTCGCCGAACGCCAGCCCGCCCTGGACCACGATCACCGGCACGATGGTCAGCGCCGCGACCACCCGATCGTCGAGCAGCGCCATCAGGGCGAAGACCACCAGGCAGAGCGCCAGGGCGATGGAAGTCACCGGCACCTGGCGGAACGGCGCCAGCCACTGCGCCGCCCCCGCCCCTCCGGCCCGCGACGCCTCGGGCGTCAGCGATTCGCCCCGCCGCCAGCGCTCGATCAGCCCGAGCATCGCCTCCTGCTGGGCGGGGTCGACCAGCCACAGCACCTGCCCCTCGCCCTCCTCGGTGATCCGATGCCCGATGCGATGGGCCCACAGGGCTCGGCGCAGCGGGCGGGTATCGACATCGTGGGGCAGCAGGATTACCCGGTACATGGTCTCTCCAGCGAGGGGCTCGTCAGCGGGGCGCGCCCCGGGGGCCGAGCGGCCGGATGGGACGGCGCCGACCGGCCGGGCAAAGAAAAAGTCCGGCGGAGGGGGCCGCCGGACAAGAGCAAGGGATCATTCAAGGGAACACCTACTCTGATGGCGTCGGTCAACGAGAGTTCATCCCGCTGACACGCTTTTTGCGTAAAGAATTGTATCAATCGAAGTCGATCTCCCAGGGCTGCGGCCGGGCCTCCTCCTCGCGGGGCACACGGATCCACTCGAAGTGGCTGGCGTCGAGGCGCGCCTCGCCGCTCCAGCGGTAGGCCACCAGGCGGCCGAACTTCACGGCGCTGTAGTCCAGGCAGGCGATGTTGCCCGCCGGCAGGGCCGGTATCCCCTCGCACCAGTAGTGGCCGATGAACAGCGGCGGCTCGTCGGGACCATAGTAGCTGAGCCGCGTGCGCTCCTCCTCGGTGAGCGCGCGCCGCTCCAGGTCCCCCGGCAGGTTGTCGGGCTGGAAGACCACGTCGCCCCAGGTGCGCGGATGACGCGCCCAGAAGTGGGCCCGGAAGCTGCGCCGGGTGAAGCCGTCCCCCGAGTGGATCGCCACGCCTTCGGGCAGCGGCACGTGGGTGCCGCGGGTCAGGCGATCGAGGATCCGGAACGCCCGGGTCCCCGGCACCACCGAGGCGGCCAGGAAATCCTCGTCGATGCGCCCGTCCGGATGGTCGCGGCGCAGGTCGTCGATCAGCGCCGGGTCCCAGCAGGCGTGCACCACCCGCAGGCCGTCGAGCTCGAGGAACAGCGGGATGTCCATGAACCAGGCCAGCGCCTCCTCCCACTCCTGGGGGTGGTCGCGATACTGCTCCAGGGTCTCCTGGATGATGCGGTTGTGGCGCGGCGTGTGCTCGCGCAGCCAGTCGCGGCCCAGGCCGGCCGGCGCGCGGTGGCAGTAGGCCAGGGCGTTGTACTCGTGGTTGCCCATGACGATATGCGCCTCCCCCGCCTCGACCATGCGACGGGCGATGGTGACGGCCAGGCGGATGCGCGGGCCCCGGTCGATCAGGTCGCCGAGGAAGATCACCTGGCGGCGCGGGTGGCGGTAGACCCCGCCGCGCTGGTGATAGCCCAGGCGCTCGAGCAGCGCGCCCAGGGTCGCCCCGCAGCCGTGCACATCGCCGATCAGGTCGTAGCCCTCGAGAGTGCCTTGCATGCTCACCTCAGTCGCCCAGACGATTGCTCCAGCCCAGCTTGCTGCGCAGGACCTCGAAGAAGTTGTGGCCCAGCGGGTGGACCAGCTGGACCCGCCGCGGCTTGCGGCGGATGACCAGCACGTCGTCGGGCTTGGCCACCGCGCGGGTCTGGCCGTCGCAGCTGATGTGCGGGTAGGTCTGGTTGGTCTCGCCGATATGGATGCGGATCTCGCTGGCCGCATCGATGACGATGGGCCGGCTCGACAGGGTGTGCGGGAACATCGGCACCAGGGTGATGACGTCGAGCTTGGGGTGCATGATCGGCCCGCCGCCGGAGAGCGCGTAGGCCGTGGAGCCGGTGGGCGTGGCGATGATCAGGCCGTCGCTGCGCTGGCTGTAGACGAACTGGCCGTCGAGGAAGAGCTCGAACTCGATCATGCGCACCGCCTTGCCCGGGTGCAGCACCACCTCGTTGAGGGCATCGCCGTTGCCGACCTGGACGCCGTCGCGGTAGAGCTCGGCGTCGAGCAGGAAGCGCTCCTCCAGCTCGTAGCGCCCGGCGAGCACCTCGCCGACCCGAGCCTCCAGCTCGTCCGGAGAGATGTCGGTGAGAAAGCCCAGTCGGCCGCGGTTGACGCCCAGCACCAGGGTGCCGCTGTGGCAGAGGGTGCGCGCGGCACCCAGCAGGCTGCCGTCGCCGCCGACCACGATCACCAGGTCGCAGAGCTCGCCCAGCAGCCGGCGGCTGGCTTCGGGATGGCCGTGGTCGAGCAGCACCGTGGCGGTCCGGTCCTCGATGATGACGTGATAGCCGCCGTCCTCGAGGAAGCGGATCAGCCGCTTGAGGGTATCGACCACCTTGGCGCTGCCCAGACGACCGATCAGACCGATGTTCTTGAAGGTTGTCATGCACGGGCCTCTCGCTTCGCGGCCGGCCATTATGGCGATTGGCCGCGGGGCGAGCAAACGGCCTCAGGCGGCGCTCAGGCGGCGGCGCTTGAGCCACCACTCGTTGAGCCACAGCGAACCGACGATGATCGCCCCCCCCACGCCCAGGCGCAGCAGGTCGGCGTCGCGATTCCAGATCAGCAGGTTGACCAGCAGCCCCGCCGGGATCAGCAGGTTGTTCATGATGGCGAGCGCGCCGGCATCGACGCGGGTGGCGCCGAGGTTCCACAGGAAGTAGCCGAGCCCGGAGGCCGCCAGGCCCAGCCACAGCAGCACGCCCCACTGCACGCCGGTGGAGGGCAGGCCCCCGGCGTTGCCGAGCAGCAGGAAGGCCGGCACGGCCACCGCCAGGGCGCCGAGGTAGAACCAGGCGAAGACGCTGTGGCGCGGCAGCGCGTCCGGCAGGCTCGCCGAGAGCCGGCGATAGCCCACCTGGCCGAGGGCGAAGCAGAGGTTGGCGCCCTGCACGACCAGGAAACCGGACCAGAAGCCGCTGTCGAGGCCCTGGTAGCGGATCACCGCCGCGCCCAGCACCGCCAGTGACGCGGTCAGCAGGTAGAAGGGGGTGAAGCGGCCGAACAGGGCATCGTCGAGCAGCGCGATATAGAGCGGCGTGAAGATGGTGAAGAGCAGCACCTCCGGCACCGAGAGCAGCAGGAAGGACTGGTAGAAGAAGATGTACATCACGCCGAGCTGCACCGCCCCCAGCCCCATCAGCGCCAGGCGCTGACCGCCGCGCAGCCGCGCGGGGCGCAGGAACGGCAGGAAGACCAGCGTCGCCAGGCCGATGCGCATCAGCACGGAGAAGTAGCTATCGACCTGACCGGCCAGGTAGACGCCGATCAGCGAGAACGAGAACGCCCAGAGGACGGTGACGCCGACGAGAAGGCCCAAGGTAAACTCCTGAAACATGAGTGGTTGACGGCGATTATACCCACCCCGGCCGCGGCGCCAAGGCCCCGGCGCCGAGCCCTCAGGGCGACGACCGCCGCAGCCACCAGAGCGCGTAGACCACCCCGGGCAGCCAGCCGAGCAGACTCAGCGCCAGGCCGAGCACCACCCGCATCGCCCCGCCCGCCGAGAGGCCGACGGCCAGGGGCGGCAGCAGCACGGCCAGGGCGTAGAGGGCCGCCCTGGGAGCGGGCGCGGGCGGCACCGCCGGGTCCCGGGGCGCTGGCCCCCCCCCTGCGGGAGGCGCGTCGCCTGCGTCCGACGTGTCGCGCGTGGCGGTGCCCGCGGGCTTGTCATCGGCCGTGACCCGCTCGCCGGCGGCCGGCGTGAAGTGGCCGACGCTCGCTTCATGGTCGAGGGCGCGACGGTGGGCCTCGTGATCGATCTTCTGCTCCAGCGTCTCGGCGCCCTCGGCCAGGGTCTCGTGATGGCGCTCCCAGTCCTCCCAGTCGAAGGGGGTGCCGGCGCGCGGCGGTTGCTCCCCCGCCTCGATGGCGCGCGACCAGGCCTTCTCCTCCAGGGTGTTGGGGCGCTCCTGGTCGCGCCCCGCGTCGAGCCCCTTGCGGGCCATGTACTCCCGAGCATCCATGATGCGACTCCCTCGGTCGGTGCACGCCGGCGGCGCCGACGATCGCTGTGCATGAGTGTGCCATATTGGAGCGGCCGAGGGTGACCGGGTTCCCGGTCGCGACGGGGCGCGACATCAGCGTTAACAGCGCCCCATCGCCGCGGCGAGGAGGCGTCGACTATGCTGGGAACGAGACGGGACCGCGCCGAGCGGCCTCGCACCTGGCAACGCGGCGTCCGCCCGCTCATCACTGCCCGGCACAAGGAGCTATGCCATGCCCAACAAGGCCCCCACCATCGTGCGTGAGATCATGTCCCGCGACTGCTACCGGGTCACCGGCCGGACCTCGGTGGCCACCCTGGCCGAGGGCCTCGCGCTGCACCGCCTGCCCGGCGTGCCCGTGGTCGACGAGCGGGACCACCTGATCGGCTTCATCTCGGAACAGGATGTGATGGGCAAGGTGCTGGAGAGCTCCTATCTCGGCGACGAGCCACCGCTGGTCCGCGAGATGATGCGCAACGAGGTGCTGTCGGTGCCGGCGACCAAGAGCATCACCGACCTGGCCCAGGAGATGCTGGGCGCCAAGCCCAAGGTCTATCCGGTGGTCGAGCAGGGCCGACTGGTGGGGATCGTCACCCGCCGCGACGTGCTGAGCGCCCTGATCCGCATGCGTCACTCCTGACCCCCCCCTTCCCCGCCATGACCGCACCCGGCGATGTGCCGGGTGCACGACGGTTCACGCCCGCAGCAATGCCCGGTGTGCGCACAAAGAAAAGCCGCCCCATGAGGCATGGAGCGGCAAGGATCGAAAGTGCAAGCTGAGGCAACAGTGTTAGCGACTGCTATCGCGTTGCTGCCTACGCCACTTCTGACAGCGGTGGAGCGAAAAGTTCGCCGAGGCGCCAAAAAAACTCGCCCGGCATTGGTCGCCCCCCGACGAGGCACCGCGAAACAGCCACTTAGCGCGGACTCGCCAAAAAAGGCCGCGACGCGCTTGCAAAGGCTAACCACTTGGTTTTACTATCCAATTCCCTTCGCGGGTGTAGCTCAATGGTAGAGCAGAAGCTTCCCAAGCTTAAGACGAGGGTTCGATTCCCTTCACCCGCTCCACGCCCCGGCGTGCCGCCTCAGCCCTAGACCTCATCCGCCTCCGGATCCGCCGCACCGCCGCTGAGCGATCGGGACCTGCTCGCCTGCACGGAGCCGCGCACCATGTCCATTTTCCTGCTGGTCCTCACCGTCTGCCTGGTCATCTTCGGCGGCATGATCGCCCTGATGATGCTCTCCGGCACCCCACGCTACCGCACGGAGCCCGAACAGCTGATCGCGCTGTTCGACAGGGCGCTGTCCAGCAGCGTCAGCGAGGCCGAGTGGGACACCGTCATCGGCTACCCGATCCGCCACGACGATTACCTGGAGGGGATTCGTCGCCGGGCCCAGCGCCTGATGGAGGAGCACGGGCGGCATGGTCGCATCGCACGCGGCAAGCCGCTGCTCGACGACGAGGGCCGGGAGGAGCTGGCGGCCCTGCGCGACCACCTGGCCGCCCACACCGCCCTGCGCCGCCGCGAGGATTGACGCCGAGCGTTGAAGCCTCGCCTGGTATACTGTGGTGTCATGCCGCTGACACGCCCAGCCGGAGGCCCTTCATGACCAGCGCCATCCGTCAGATTCCCCTCGACACCGCGATCCATCACCACGCCCACGACTTCCACCAGATCGTGATCGGCCTGCGTGGCGAGGCGGAGTTCGAGATCGAGGGGCTGGGTGGCGCCATCTCGGCCTTCACCGGCTGCATCGTGCCGGCCAACCACCTGCACTACTACGTCGGCAACGGCGACAACCGCCAGCTGATCCTCGACGTGCCCCACGACGCCTTCGCCGTGACAGGCCACCAGCGCGACCTGATCCAGCTGTTCGACGCGCCGCGCTTCTTCGCCCTCGATGCCGCCCTGCGCCACTACCTCGATTTCCTGCTCCAGGAGCTGAACCTGCTGGCCCCCGAGGGTCGCCTGGATGCCCTGCACGGCGAACGACTGGCCGGCACCCTGCTCGGCTCCCTGCACGCCCGACTGGCCAACGAGCCCGCCGCGCCCGCTCGCCGCCTCGACCTGGCGGCCATCGACCGCTTCATCGACCACCATCTGGGCGAGCGGCTTCGCGTTGCCGACCTGGCCGCCCAGGCCTGCCTGAGCGAGGCGCACTTCAGCGAACGCTTCCGTCAGAGCACGGGCATCTCGCCGTGGCAGTACGTGATGCGCCGCCGGCTGGAGAGCGCCCGGCGCCTGGTGCAGCAGAGCCGGCTGCCGCTCTCCGAGATCGCCGCACGCACGGGCTTCACGAGCCAGAGCGCCCTGTCGCGCGCCTGCCGACAGGCCTTCGGTCGACCGCCGAGCCAGCTGCGCCGCGACCCGGGCGGCCAGCTGGCCCCGCCGCCCCCCGCCCTCGCGGGGTCGGGGTCGGGGTCGGCGACGGCCAAGCCCCTTAGACGAAAGTAGAAATTTCAACCGTTTCACGGCCAGAATCCGTGAAACCGTTAAATTCTCCCGGGAATTCGCCAAGCAGGACGGCACGCACGCTCCTACCCTCAACGCATCTCCCGCGCCCGCCAGGGACACCCTGTGGCGGCCGGGCATCGCCCTCTGACGACGGCTAACACTTGGGGAGTTTGATGCTAAACGCCAATAACATGCTGGCCGGCGAGACCTGGCAGCAGGATCTCGATACCCTCTTTGCCCGCATCAGCGATCACTACGCGATCGACGAGGAAGCCTTCGTGGGCGAGCTGGTCGACCTGCTGTCCGCCGACGAGGCCGATTTCAAGCGCACCGCCCGGCAGGCGGCCGAGCTGGTGCGGGAAGTGCGCGAGATGGATACCGCCGTGGATTCCATCGACGAGCTGCTGCAGCAGTACAGCCTGGACACCCACGAGGGCCTGATGCTGATGTGCCTGGCCGAGGCGATGCTGCGCATCCCCGACAAGGCCACGGCCGACGCCCTGATCGAGGACAAGCTGGGCCCGTCGGACTGGAAGTCGCACCTGGGGCAGAGCGAGTCCTGGTTCGTCAACGCCTCGACCTGGGGCCTGCTGATGACCGGCCGCGTCATCAACCTGGACAAGCCCAAGGAAGGCAAGCCCGCCCACTTCATCAACAAGCTCGTCAACCGCATGGGCGAGCCGGTGATCCGCCGCGCCATGTACGAGGCGATGAAGATCATGGGCAAGCAGTTCGTGCTGGGTCGCGACATCGAGGAGGCGCTCAAGCGCTCCAAGCCGCTGTTCGACAAGGGCTACACCTACTCCTACGACATGCTCGGCGAGGCCGCCCGCACCCGGGCCGACGCCAAACGCTACTTCGACTCCTACGCCGCGGCCATCAAGAGCGTCGGCCAGACCAGCAAGGCCCTCTCGGCCAGCACCCCCGCGCCGTCGATCTCCATCAAGCTCTCGGCCCTGCACCCCCGCTACGAGTTCGGCCGCCGCGAGCAGGTCCTCGAGGAGCTGGTCGCCACGGTCCGCGAGCTGGCGGCCATGGCCCGCGAGCGCGATGTCGCCATGACCATCGACGCCGAGGAGGTCGACCGCCTGGAGCTGTCGCTGGAGGTCTTCCGCGCGGTCTACGAGAGCGACACCTGCCGCGGCTGGGGCCATTTCGGCCTGGTCGTGCAGGCCTACGCCAAGCGCGCCCTGCCGGTGCTGCACTACCTCAACCGCCTGGCCGACCGCCAGGGCGACGAGATCCCCATGCGCCTGGTCAAGGGCGCCTACTGGGACACCGAGATCAAGGAGTCCCAGCAGATCGGCGCCGACGGCTACCCGGTCTACACTCGCAAGGCCAATACCGACGTCGCCTACCTGGCGTGCGTGACCTTCCTGCTCTCGGACAACACCCGCGGACGCATCTTCCCGCAGTTCGCGACCCACAACGCGCACACCATCAGCACCATCCTGGAGCTCGCCAACGAGGCCAGGCGCCCGTTCGAGTTCCAGCGCCTGCACGGCATGGGCGAGGCGCTCTATGACGCCGCCCTCAAGCGCGCACCGAAGGGCACCTACTGTCGCATCTATGCCCCGGTGGGCGCCCACAAGGACCTGCTGCCCTACCTGGTGCGCCGCCTGCTCGAGAACGGCGCCAACTCCTCCTTCGTGCACCAGCTGGTCGACCCGCGCGTGCCGGTGGAGTCCCTGTGCGTCCATCCGGTCGAGACGCTCAGGCAGTATCCGACCTATGCCAATCATCGGATCCCGCTGCCCAAGGACATCTACGGCCCGGCGCGGCGCAACTCCCGGGGGGTCAACCTCAACATCAACAGCCAGTTCCGGCCGCTGATGGACGAGATGGCGACCTTCATGGACAAGGAGTACCACGCACGGCCGCTGCTGGCCTTCGAGGTCGCCGAGAACGCCGGCGCCCGCCACGACGTCTTGTGCCCCTTCGACCGTCGCGTCAGGGTCGGCAGCGTGCAGTGGACCTCCCGGGACCAGGCCGCCAGGGCCGTCGACGCCGCCTGGGCGGCCTTCCCGCGCTGGGACGCCACGCCGGTGACCGAGCGCGCCGCCATCCTGCGCCGCCTCGGCGACCTGATGGAGGAGAACCTCGCCGAGCTTATGACGCTCTGCTCCCGCGAGGGCGGCAAGCTCCTGACCGACGGCGTCGACGAGATCCGCGAGGCGGTGGACTTCTGCCGCTACTACGCGGCGCGCGCCGAGGAGCTCTTCGGCACCACGACCCGCCTGCCGGGACCCACCGGCGAATCCAACGAGCTGATGATGGGCGGCAAGGGCGTGTTCGCGGCGATCAGCCCCTGGAACTTCCCGATCGCGATTTTCTGCGGCCAGGTCGTGGCCGCCGCCGTCGCCGGCAACCCGGTGCTGGCCAAGCCCGCCGAGCAGACCTCGCTGGCCGCCAACCGCATCATCGAGCTGCTCCACGAGGCCGGCATGCCCCGCGACGTGGTGCAGCTGCTGCCCGGCGACGGCCCCACCGTGGGCAGCGTGCTGAGCGGCGACCCGCGCATCACCGGCGTGGTCTTCACCGGCGGCACCGACACCGCCCAGATCATCAACCGCGCCCTGGCGGCCCGCGAGAACGCCCCTCTGCCGACGCTGATCGCCGAGACCGGTGGCATGAACGCCATGATCGTCGACTCCACCGCCCTGCCCGAGCAGGTGGTGGCCGACGTCATCCAGTCGGCCTTCCAGAGCGCCGGCCAGCGCTGCTCCGCCCTGCGCGTGCTCTACGTCCAGGAGGACGTGGCCGACCGGGTCATCGAGATCCTCAAGGGCGCCATGGAAGAGCTGCACGTGGGCGACCCACGCCACCTGGGCACCGACGTGGGCCCGGTGATCGACGAGGAGGCCCGCCGGGGCCTGATGGCGCACATCGAGACGCTCAAGGGTGAAGGCCGCCTGGTCGCCGAGACGCGACTCGACCCGACCCACACCGCCCAGGGCACCTTTGTCGCGCCGGTGGCCTTCGAGATCGACGGCATCGAGGCCCTGGAGCGCGAGCAGTTCGGCCCCATCCTGCACATCGTGCGCTACCGGGCCAGCGAGATCGATCGAGTGATCGACTCCATCAATGGTCGGGGGTATGGTCTGACCTTCGGCGTGCATAGCCGTAATCAGAGCTTCGCCGACGAGATCGCGCAGAAGATCCGTGCCGGCAACGTCTACATCAACCGCAATATCATCGGTGCGGTCGTGGGCGTACAGCCCTTCGGGGGCCAAGGGCTCTCGGGGACCGGTCCCAAGGCCGGCGGTCCGCACTACCTGCTGCGCTTCGCCACCGAGAAGACCGTGACGGAGAACACGGCCGCCCTGGGTGGTAACGCGTCGCTGCTGGCGCTAGGCGACGAGTGATCCCCGCTCGTCATCACAACAAGACGGAAGGAACCCCTGATGATCGAAGACAACGCCGCAACCGGCTCCCTCTCCGCGTCCTTTCCGAGCGCGATGCCTGGCATCGCCGCTCTGGTCTGAGGCGCACTAACAACTTGTCGGCGCTACATCCGACCCAATAATTTGGAGAAGTTCTTATGGCTATTGGTGTGTGGATCAGTCTATTCGCCTACTTTGCGCTCATGATCGCCATCGGCTTTTATGCCATGCGCAAGTCCACGTCCACGTCCGAGGATTACATGCTGGGCGGTCGGGCCCTCAGTCCCCAGGTCGCCGCCCTGTCGGCCGGGGCCTCCGACATGAGCGGCTGGCTGCTGCTGGGCCTGCCCGGGGCCATGTTCGTGTCGGGCCTCGGTTCGGCCTGGATCGGCATCGGCCTGCTGGTGGGGGCGTTCTTCAACTGGACGCTGGTGGCACCGCGTCTTCGCGAGCAGACGCTCCACTACAATGACGCGATCACCATTCCGGAATTCCTGGGCAACCGCTTCCCGACCCAGGCCATCCCGCTCCGGACGGTGTCCGCCATCGTCATCGTGGTGTTCTTCGCGGTCTATACCGCCTCGGGCCTCGTGGCGGGCGGCAAGCTGTTCGAGAGCGCCTTCGCCGGGGTCATCAACATCGGCGGCATGAGCGACTACGCCGCCGGCGTGGCGATCACCCTGGTCGTGGTGCTGGCCTACACGGTGGTCGGCGGCTTCCTGGCCGTGAGCATGACGGACTTCGTGCAGGGCTGCATCATGATGCTGGCCCTGGTGATCATGCCGGCGGTCGTGCTCTTCGGCGAAGGGGGCGGCGGCTTCAGCCAGGCCTCCCAGACCCTGACCGAGGTCGACCCCACGCTGCTCTCCTGGACGGACGGGCTGACCATCGTCGGCTGGCTGTCCGCGGTGACCTGGGGGCTCGGCTACTTCGGACAGCCGCACATCATCGTGCGCTTCATGGCCATCCGCTCCCAGAAGGACGTCCCCATTGCCCGCAACATCGGCATGAGCTGGATGCTCATCTCCCTGGTCGGCGCGGTCTCGCTGGGCATCTTCGGCCGGGCCTACGCCGTGCGTAACGGCATGAACGTGGAGGACCCGGAGACGATCTTCATCATCCTCGCGGACCTGCTGTTCCACCCGCTGGTCACCGGCTTCCTCTATGCGGCACTGCTGGCCGCGATCATGAGTACCATCTCCAGCCAGCTGCTGGTGTCGTCCTCCTCGCTGACCGAGGACTTCTACCGCCTCTTCCTGCGCAAGGAGGCGAAGGAGAAGGAGGTCGTCGCCATCGGCCGGGCGTGCGTCGTGCTGGTGGGCCTGGTGGCCGCCGTCATCGCCTCGGATCCCACCTCCAAGGTGCTGGGGCTGGTCAGTAACGCCTGGGCAGGCTTCGGTTCGGCGTTCGGCCCGCTGATCATCCTCTCGCTGATGTGGCCGCGCACCAACGGTGCCGGTGCCCTGGCGGGCATGATCGTCGGTGCCCTCACCGTGATGCTCTGGATCAACCTGGGCTGGAACGCCTCGTTCATGGGCGGCCCCGGCGTCTACGAGATCATCCCCGGCTTCATCGCGGCCTTCATCGCCATCCTGGTGGTGAGCAGCGTGACCGCCGATGCCGGCGAGTATCGGGAAATCTCTCGCTGACGGACCATCCCGTCGCTTCAGACAGTGAAAGGGCCCCTCTCGGGGCCCTTTTGCATGGGGGATGACACGCCCTCCCGGGGCTTACCCCAGGCCTCGGGTTCAGCGCCACAGCTCGAGGCACACCGCCACGGCCGCCACTCCCCACAGGGCCCAGCGGCTCGAGGGCGCGCCCGTCAGGCGCCACAGCCGGCCCTGCCCCACCTCGAGCGCCAGCGGTCGCAGGAAGGCCGCCCCCAGCGCCCAGGCGCCGACCAGGACCAGCGGCAGGCGCCACGTCATCGGCAGCGCGAGCAAGGGCTCGGGGCGCAGCAGCAGCCAGACCGCCAGCCCCGCCGCCAGCAGCAGCGTCAACAGCGGACGATCGAGGCGACCGCGCCCCGCCCCGCGAGAAGTAAAGAGCATTCGACCCGCCATGTCCGGCTCCGATGGCCACGTCCCCCTTGAGTGAAGCCGAATTTCGGCGCGCTTTCGAGGCGGCATCCCGAGAGCGGCAAAAAAGTTGTACAATAGCTATAAACAACAACTATGCTGCGTAAGCATACCACCGAACAGATGGGACTTTTCCCGATCCCACCCAGAGAAAATGCGACAAGACATTAACAGGGCGTGAGCACCCGGCGTGCAGGCACCGGCCGGCGGTGCGCCCCTACCCCCTGAGACGAGGACCCTCCCATGAGTGACAGGCACCAGATCGCCACGATCGCCCTGACGGCAGCCGGCCTCGCCGCCTCGCACATGGTGATGGCCCTCGGCGTGGGCGACGTCTTCCCCGCCCCGCAGGGCGTCAACGTCAGCGAGACGACCGAGCGACGGCTCGACATCGCGGGCCTCGACAGGGCCAACCCCCTTCCTTACCGGCATCTGTCCGAGGAGGCACTCGAGGAGCTGGACGCCGACACGCCCCTTGGCCGGGTCGGCGAGACGGCATGGGGCGAGGCCCTCCTCGATCCCGCCCCCCTCGGCCACGACGCCACCTTCCACTTCTAGGCATTTGCGAATACCGGCCCCATGGGAATGTCCGCCGAAGCGCGGGCATTCCCATGGAGCCATGCCGTCAGTGGCATGACGCCCAACCCTTGCGCTGGATCAAGATTCACCGGAACGGACACCGATAGACTGTCGGCATGTTCCGGAGGCGGCAAGGCCGCCGCCCTCTCTTCCACCAGGAGACGACCCATGCGCAAGAGTGCCCTTTCTTCCCTGCTCGTGGCCGGCATTGCCACCGCCGCCTTCACCACCAGCACCCAGGCCTTCGCCTACGGCGCCGGGGACTTCTTCGCCCGCGTGGGCGTCGCCAAGGTCGATCCCAAGAGCGATAACAGCGACATTCTTGGCGGAGCCGATGTTGAGGTCGATGACGATAGCGCCTTCGCCTTTACCCTGGGCTACCGCTTCACCGACAAGCTGGGCGTCGAGCTGCTGGCCGCCGAACCCTTCGACCACGACTTCCAGGTCGAGGGTGTGACCGGTGGCTCCGTCGATCACCTGCCGCCGACCCTGACCGTGCAGTACTACCCGCTGGGCGGCACCGACGCCCGCGTGCAGCCCTACGCCGGCATCGGCATCAACTACACCACGTTCTCCGATGAAGAGCTGGACGCGGACCTTCCCGTCGAATTCGACGACTCCTGGGGTGCGGCCGGCCAGGTGGGCGTCGACCTGCTGATCGACGACCACTGGGCCCTCAACGCCGCCGCCTGGTACCTGGACATCGACACCGATGTGACGGTCGATGGCAGCGACGCTGGCGAGGTCGAGATCGACCCGGTGGTGGTGATGGCCGGCGTCAGCTACCGCTTCTGATCGCCCCGCCCGACACGACGAGGCCCGCCAATCGGCGGGCCTCGTCGTATCTGGGGCCAAACGTGGCGAACCGGGCCGCTAGCGTGGGGTATCCCGCGAGAGCCCCAGGGCGGCCAGGGTCGTCGCATCGAGTCCGGCCACCGCCTCCACCGCGGCGAGGCGGGCATGGTAGCCGGGCGACAAAAAGGGCTTGCCGGCCAGCAGGTGATCGAGATACTCCCGCGCCGGGCGCAACGCCTCGGCGGTGGTGCCCGGCGCGGCGATATAGACCCAGGCCTCGATGGCCCCCTCGCGCGTGACGATCGGCAGGCGATGCCGGTCGTAGTCGTGGGGGTAGCCCTCGAAGGGGTCCATGTCGCGGATCTGGTCGGGGTGCTCGAGCTCGAACAGCGCCCCCTCCACCCGCTCGCCGGCGGACGCCGCCACGTTGGCATGGGCGATGCCCGCCACCCTCGAGGCCTTGTCGAAGCGCAGGCCGTGGTCGTGCAGCACCCCGGCCAGCGCCCGGCGGGTCCGCCCGATGCGGGCGGCGACCCGGGCGGCATTCATGTTGCTGCCGTAGGCGAAATAGAAGGGCATCGGCGGCCTCAGTTCTCGGTGACCAGGCGGTCGATCTCCTCGACCACGCGGCACATCAGCAGCCGGTCGCTGGGGCGCGCGCCCTCCTGCTTCAGCCAGGCCTCCACCGCCGGCGCCACCTCGCACTTGGCCGGCATCGGCGCGCGCCGCTCGACCAGCGTCTCCAGGCGCACGATGAAGACGAAGCGCAGCCACTGGGGCAGCGTCATGGTGTCGACGCAGAACGGCTGCACGCTGTCGAAGGCGGGCGACTCGGGCCGCTCCATGCGCCACAGGCTGGCGGCCTTCATGGTGGCCTCGAGCTCGCGCAGGGCGTCCCCGAGTTCGTCGTGAACGGTCATGGTCAATCCTCCGGTAGGTTTGCCGCCATTATCCCCGTTCGCCCCCGCGGCTGGCCACCCCGGGCGGGTTATCCACCGCACGGCAGGGCCAACGACGTCCCTGTGCACAATGCACAGATACCCTGAACGGCCCTGTGGATAAACACTGGAAAGGTGTCGCCCGGCCAGGCCTCATGGGACTCGACGCCACTTGATCAGGAAATGACCAGCGCGGCGACCGCGCGACGACATCCCGAGGCGGCTGACAGCGTCCCGGCGCCGCGGTAGAGTGCACGGTTCGTGACCCGGAGACAGCATGCAAGCGATCAACAGCCTCCACGACTTCTTCCAGCGCAGCGGCGCCGAGGTGCGGCTCTATCACCTGGGGCGGCGCGTCGAACCCTGCCCGCTCGAGACCCTGGCCGCCTTCGAGGCCGGCGAGCGGGCCTGGCCGGCGCCGTGGCAGGGTAGCGCGCGCCTGGCCATGGTCTTTCGCCTGGGCGACATGGACGACCCGCTGATCTGGTTCCTGGCCCTGCCGCTGGACGAGCAGGGCCACCTGAACCCGGCGCCCCGCGACGCCTTCGTGCAGCGCCTGCTGGAGACCCTGGGCCGCAGCGTACAGGGCCTGGGCCGGGCCGAGGGCGAGCGGATCGACAACCTGATGAAGGACAACCCGCTGGCCTTCACGCCCTCGCTGCCCTTCCGGGCCGTGCTGCACGCCCGCGCCACCCGGGACGCCGGCCTGCCGGCCAGCGAACACCTGGAGCCCGCCGAGGCCTACCTGACCGGGCAGCAGGCGATCGACTGGCGCGCCCTGGGGTTGCAGGGGCTGGCCGATGCCGCGGTACGGCTGGATGCCACCGCCCGCCGCGCCGTCGCCGCCCGCCTCGACGCCCTGCCCGGCGAGGTGCTGACCCCGCTCTGCTACTGCCTGGAGCACGTGGCCATCGACGACGCGCTCGCCCGGGCGCTGCGCCGGCGGGGCGAGGCCGCCGCCGCCGATGGCGATATCGAGACCTTCTGCGCCTGCGTGCGCGCCGTGGGTGGCGCGTCGACCGAGCAGGCGGGCGCCTGGTTCGATGCCCTGCTCGACGATCCCGATGCCTGCGGTCCCGACCTGCTGGCGGCCATGGCCGCCCGCGGCTGGCACCACCTGGAGGATGGCGAGCGCCTGCCGCGCTTTCTCACGCGCCTGGCCGAGGCGCCCGGTACCGACTTCATGGCGGTGGCCCGCGACCTGGCCCTGATCCCGCGGCTGCGCCTGCCGCTGCTGATGACGCTGCGCGAGGCCGAGGCGGACACCGCCATTGGCCGTCGCCTGGCCGACCTGTCACGCTGAGCGCCGAGACCTGGGAGCGAGACGATGAAAGAACTGCCCTATACCCCCAAGGCGGTGATCGGTCGCCGCGAGATGGTGACCCTGCCGGAGCTGCACCTGACCCTGTGCGCCAAGGCCGACACCGGCGCCCGAACCTCGGCGCTGCACGCCGAGGACATCGAGTCCTACGAGGAGGATGGTCACCTCTGGGTCGCCTTCACCACCCGCAGCGGCGGGCCCGATACGCCGGCCCACGTGCATCGCCTGCACCTGCATGATCGGCGCCGGGTCACCAGCTCCAACGGCCAGTCCGAGTGGCGCTACGTGATCCGCACGACCATGCAGCTGGGCACCCTCGCCTTCCCGGTGGAGCTCAGCCTCACCGACCGCCGCGACATGCGCCATCCCATGCTGCTGGGGCGACGCGCGCTGCGTCGCCTGCTGGTCGCCCCCGGCGTCGCCTTCCTCCACGGCGAGCCCTGAACACCACGACCTCACTGTCCGGTACCGCCCACGCCCCAACCGCCCCGACCCGGAGTCCCGCTGAATGCATATCGCGCTGCTGTCCCGCAATCGCAACCTCTACTCCACGCGGCGCCTGATCGAGGCCGCCGAGCAGCGCGGCCACACGGCGCGCGTGGTCGACACCCTGCGCTGCTACATGAGCATCGCCTCGCACCATCCCTCGATCCACTACAAGGGCGAGGAGCTCGAGCCGTTCGATGCGGTGATCCCGCGCATCGGCTCCTCGGTCACCTTCTACGGCTGCGCGGTGCTGCGCCAGTTCGAGATGATGGGCACCTACGTGCTCAACGACAACGTCTCCATCACGCGCTCCCGGGACAAGCTGCGCTCGCTGCAGCTGCTGTCGCGCAAGGGGCTGGGGCTGCCGATCACCGGCTTCGCTCACTCCCCGGACGACATCCCCGACCTGATCACCATGGTCCGCAACGCGCCGCTGGTCATCAAGCTGCTGGAGGGCACCCAGGGCATCGGGGTGGTCCTGGCCGAGACCAATCAGGCCGCGGAAAGCGTGATCCAGGCCTTCATGGGCATGAAGGCCAACATCATGGTGCAGGAGTACATCAAGGAGGCGAAGGGCGCCGATATCCGCTGCTTCGTGATCGGCGACAAGGTGGTGGCGTCGATGAAGCGCCAGGCGGCCGAGGGCGAGTTTCGCTCCAACCTGCACCGCGGCGGCAGCGCCAGCACCATCCGCATCACCCCGGAGGAGCGCTCCACGGCCATCCGGGCGGCCAAGGCGATGGGGCTCCGGGTCGCCGGCGTCGACCTGCTGCGCTCCAACCACGGCCCGGTGATCATGGAGGTCAACTCCTCTCCCGGGCTGCAGGGCATCGAGTCGGCCACCGGCAAGGACATCGCCGGGCTGATCATCGAGCACCTCGAGCGCAACGCCGCTCCTCGGCGCAAGGTGCCGCCTCGCCCGAAAGGATGAGGCCTGCGGCCAAAGGCTAACGGCGAACCCGCGATTTATTGAGCCGCGGGGGTGGCAAATGCACGGCGACAGCCCCACAATCTGCGTCACCGGAGGAGGTGACCGCTCATGTTTCTCGACAATCGCCAGGTGGCGATGGACAGTGCCCTCGAGGCGATGGCCGACAGCATCGATTATTTCCAGGACAATCTCGAGCGCCTGCACCCGGCGCTGCGCGATAGCCTGAAGCCCCACTATGAGGCGCGTCGTCGATCGATGCAGAAGCTTCAGGAGCTGTCGCGCAAGCACCTCAACCTGCTGCCCCGCGATGCCGACGTCGAGCGCGACGACTACATGTGGCTGTGGAGCCGCCTGAAGAGCTTCGTCGGCAACGAGAGCCTGGTGGTCATCGGCGAGCTGCTCGAGCAGGAGCGGGTGCTGATGCAGGCCCTCTCCACGCTCTTCACCCACCCGCTTCCCGAGCCGCTCGAGCCGGTCATCGAGGAGTGCTGGAAGGGCTGTCGGTCGCTGATTCAGGAGCTGTATCGCCTGCAGAAGCAGCGCCAGAAACGCTGAACATGCCCGGCGGCAGCAGCAGCCGCTCGCGCTCCGCCGGCGTGATGTCCAGCGGCTCGAGCGGCCCCAGGAAGTGCGGCTCGCGCCCCCACAGGTAGAGATCCCCCAGCGTGGCCACCCGCGCCACCCACTCGCGCAGCTTGAGGCGCCAGAGCCCCGCCACCGCGCGCTCCGGCGCCGCGCAGCCGCGCACCTCCAGCCCCAGCGCCTCGCCGATGAACAGCGCCCGCGGCAGGTGCCAGCCCTGGGTGATCAGCAGCGCGCGCTCCACGCCGAACACGTCCCGCGCCCGCGCCAGGGTATCGAAGGTGCTGAAGCCGGCATAGTCCAGGGTCATGTCCACGTCGCGCACGTCGCGCCCCCTGAGGTCGCGCCACATGGTCACCGGCTCGTTGTAGTAGCGGGTGCTGTTGTCGCCCGAGATCAGCAGGTGATCGACCCGCCCCTGGTGGATCAGGTGGGCAGCGGCCTCCATGCGCCCCTCGAAGTGGGGGTTGCGGCTGCCGCTGCGGGTCCAGTGGGAGGTGCCGAAGACGATGCCCACCGGCTCGCGGACGCACTGCGCGGAGACCGGCTCGATGCGCCCCACGGTGCGCCCCAGCACATAGACGTTGGCCAGCACGAACAGCAGAAACGCCAGGAGCGCGAGCGCTCCCAGCGTCATCAATACCCCCTTGCAGGCCGTCCAGAGTGACAGGCGCATGGATCTCCCCGGTGCAACCGCTAGAACATGCCCAGTTCCAGCTTCGCTTCGTCGCTCATCATCTCACGACTCCAGGGGGGATCGAACACGATCTCGGTGTGCACCTGGCTGATCTGCGGGGCGCCGAGGATCTTGTTGCGGGCGTCGGCGGCGATCACGTCGCCCATGCCGCACCCCGGGGCGGTCAGGGTCATGCGGATGGTGACGATGCGCTCACCGCTGATCAGCCGCTCAATGCGACAGCCGTAGACCAGGCCCAGGTCGACGATGTTGACCGGGATCTCCGGGTCGAAGCAGGTGCGCAGCTGATCCCAGACGAACTGCTCGATCTCCTCCTCCGAGGCCGACTCGGGCAGCGTCGGGCGCGGCAGCGCCGGGAGGCCCAGGGCGTCGAGGTTGGCGCCCTCGATCAGGTAGAGGCGCCCCTCGAACCCCACGCTGACCGTGCTGCCCTTGGCCTGCATCACGCTGACGACGCTGTCCTCGTCCAGGGTAACGGTCTTGCCGAAGGGAATGGAGATCGCCGCCACGTCACGCTGCAGGGGCAGCTCCTGGCCCTTGTGCAAGGTGGCTATCTGCTCGATATCGCTCATGTCGCTCCTTGATAGGCCTCAGCGCAGCATGCCGACGACGCGGTCGAGCCCCTCGACGAAGACGTCGATCTCCTCGGGGGTGTTGTAGGCGGCGAAGGAGGCGCGGCAGGTCGCGTCCACGCCGAAATGCGTGAGCAGCGGCTGGGCGCAGTGGTGGCCGGTGCGGATCGCCACGCCCAGCTGATCGATCAGCAGGCCGATGTCCTGGGAGTGGGCGCCGTCGACCACGAAGGAGAGCACGCCAGTCTTCTCCGGTGCGGTGCCGAGGATGCGCAGTCCCGGAATGCCGGCCACCCCCTCGGTGGCGTGCTCGAGGAGCCGCGCCTCCCAGGCGCCGATCAGGTCGAGGCCGATGTTGCCGACCCACTGGAGGGCACGCCCCAGGGCGATCACCTCGGCGATGGCCGGGGTGCCCGCCTCGAACTTGTGCGGGATGTCGGCGAAGGTGGTCGGCGCCTCGAGGGAGACCGTCTTGATCATCTCGCCGCCGCCCTGCCAGGGCGGCATCGCCTCGAGGAGCTCGGCACGGCCGTAGAGCACGCCGACGCCAGTGGGCCCGTAGACCTTGTGACCGGAGAAGGCGTAGAAGTCGGCGCCGATGGCCTGGACGTCGATGGCCTGGTGGGGCGCGGCCTGGGCGCCGTCGACCAGGATGCGGGCGCCGTGCTCATGGGCCACGCGGGCCATCTCGGCTACCGGGTTGACGGTGCCGAAGGCGTTGGAGACGTGGTTCACCGCCACCAGCCGGGTGCGCTCGGTGAAGAGGTCACGATAGGCCGCGAGGTCCAGCGCGCCACGCTCGTCCACCGGGATCACCTTGAGGGTGACGCCGAGCTCGCCGGCCAGCAGCTGCCAGGGCACGATGTTGGAGTGGTGCTCGAGACGCGAGATCAGCACCTCGTCGCCGGCCTTCAGGTTGGCCCGCCCCCAGGCATTGGCCACCAGGTTGATCGCCTCGGTGGTACCGCGGGTGAAGACGATCTCGCGATGGTCCGCGGCATTGAGGAAACCGCGCACCTTCTCCCGGGTGGCCTCGAAGGCCGCGGTGGCCTCGTCGGACAGGGTGTGCAGGCCGCGGTGGATGTTGGCGTTGTAGCGACCGTAGTAGTCGTCGAACACCTCGATCACCTGGCGCGGCGTCTGGCTGGTGGCGGCGTTGTCCAGGTAGACGAGCGGCTTGCCGTGGACCTCCCGATCGAGGATCGGGAAGTCGCGGCGCAGCTTCGCCACGTCCAGCGTCAGGTCGCTGAAGTCGGCCATCGCTTACTCCTCGTTCAGGGCCAGGGCGGCTTCCACCAGGCCGGCCAGGTGGAAACGCTCGGGCAGCTTGCCGGCGACGGCCAGCTCGACCCGTTCGGCCACGGCGTCGAGGTCCACCTGCTCCATCACCTCGCCGGCGAAGGCCAGGGTCAGCAGGCCGCGGGCGGTCTGCTCGTCGATGCCGCGGGTGCGCAGGGCGAACACCGCCTCCTCGTCGAGCTGGCCGGTGGTGCTGCCGTGGGAGCACTTGACGTCGTCGGCGTAGATCTCGAGCTCGGGCTTGGTGTCGATCTCGGCGCGGTCGGAGAGCAGCAGGTTGGCGTTGCTCTGGTAGCCCTCGATCTGCTGGCTGTCGCGCTTGACCATCACCTTGCCGTTGAACACGCCGTGGGCGCGGTCGTCGAGGATGCCCTTGTAGTTCTCGTTGGAGTAGGTGCGCGGCGCGTTGTGGTTGACCAGGGTGTGGTTGTCCACGTGCTGGCGCCCCTGGCCGTAGAAGAGGCCATAGAGGTTCGCCTCGGCGCCCTGGCCGTTGAGCTCGGCCACGATGTCGTTGCGCACCAGGGCGCCGCCCAGGTTCAGGTTGAAGGAGGTGTAGCGGCTGTCGCGGGCCTGCTCGACGTGGATGCTGGCCACGTGCAGGTCGGCAAGCGCCGCCTCCTGGAGCTTGTAGTGGGTGAGGATCGCGCCACGGTCGAGAATGATCTCCTCGACCAGGTTGGTGAAGTTGGCGGCGCCCTCCTCGCCCACGTGATGCTCGATCACCGTGGCTTCGCTGCGCCCGGCCATCTCGATCAGGATCCGCGGGTGGCTCATCACCGCCTGCTCGCCGCTCCGGGAGAGGAACTGCAGCACGATGGGCTTCTCGACCACGGTGCCCGGCGCCAGGCGCAGCACGGCCCCCTCCTCCATGAAGGCGGTGTTGAGCGCGGCGAAGGGGGAGAAGTCGACGCCGGTCAGCCGCCCCAGCGGACCGCCCACGGCCTCGTGATTCTCCTCGAGGGCCGTGGAGAGCGGCAGCAGGTGCACGCCGCCGGGCAGTTCGTCGAGCCGCGAGAGGGCCGGGGCGAAGACGCCGTCGACGAAGGTCAGGCGGTGCGCCTCCATCGGCAGCGTCAGCGCCGCCGCGCTGGCGGGCGAGAAGTCGGCGCTCTCGGCCAGGGCGAAGTCGCCCCGGGCGATGGCGCGCACGTCGGTGTACTTCCAGGCCTCGACCCGGCGATGGGGAAAGCCCATGGCCTCGAAGCGCGCGGCGCCCGCCTGGCGCCGGGCGGCGATCCAGGTGGGTTCCGGCCCCCGCGTGTCGTTGCGCTCGGCCAGGCGGTCGAGGAAGGTCTTCACGTCGTCACTCATGCGGCGGACTCCTCCTGCACCCAGTCATAGCCGCGGCTCTCGAGCTCGAGGGCGAGCGCCGCGTCGCCGCTCTTGACGATGCGGCCGTCGACCAGCACGTGGACGCGATCCGGCACGATGTAGTCGAGCAGGCGCTGGTAGTGGGTCACCAGCAGGATGGCCCGGTCCTCGGCGCGCAGGGAGTTGACGCCCTCGGCCACCACCTTCATGGCGTCGATGTCGAGGCCGGAGTCGATCTCGTCGAGCATGGCGAGCTTGGGCTCGAGGACCAGCATCTGGAGGATCTCGTTGCGCTTCTTCTCGCCGCCGGAGAAGCCCTCGTTGACGGCGCGCTGCAGGAAGCTGGTGTCCATCTTCATGGACGCCACCTTCTCCTTGATCAGCTTCATGAACTCCGGCGCCGGAATCTCGCCGAGGCCCTGGGCCTCGCGCTTGGCGTTGAGCGCCGCCTTGAGCAGGTAGATGTTCTTCACCCCCGGGATCTCGACCGGGTACTGGAAGCCGAGCAGCAGGCCGGCGCGGGCGCGCTCCTCGATCTCCATCTCCAGCACGTCCTGGCCCTCGAAGGTGATCGAGCCCTTCGTCACCTCGTAGCCGTCCTTGCCGGCGATCACCGCCGAGAGGGTCGACTTGCCGGCCCCGTTGGGGCCCATGATCGCGTGGACTTCACCGGCGTTGATGGTCAGGGTGAGGCCCTTGAGGATCTCGGAACCCTCGACCGTGACGTGCAGATCCTTGACTTCGAGCATGTTGACTACCTTTTGAGCTATCAGCCGCCGCGGCGGCTTGCATAAGTTGGTTCTTTTCTCGCCCGGAGGGACGTTCCCTCGCGCCTTGCCTCTTACAAGGATGAGCTTGTCCGTCGCCGAGCCGCCGCGAGGGCGCTGTGAACCCCTCCCTGGGCGCTACCTTTGCCCTCCATGGCAAAGGACCCTCGCTCTGGCTCGCCCCCGGCGCTCATATCGATGGGCCTTCGAATGACGGTCGTTAACCCACGGCGCCTTCAAGGGTGACGTTCAACAGCGCCTCGGCCTCCACGGCGAACTCCATCGGCAGCTCCTGGAAGACGTCCTTGCAGAAGCCGTTGACGATCATGCTGACCGCGTCCTCCTCGGAGATGCCCCGGCTCTGGCAGTAGAAGAGCTGGTCCTCGCCGATCTTGGAGGTAGTGGCCTCGTGCTCCACCGTGGCGGTGCTGTTGCCGATCTCCTGGTAGGGGAAGGTGTGGGCGCCGCACTGGTCGCCGATCAGCAGCGAATCACACTGGGTGAAGTTGCGCGCGCCCTTGGCCCGCGGCCCCACTTTCACCAGGCCGCGGTAGGACTGGTTGCTGCGCCCCGCCGAGATGCCCTTGGAGATGATGCTCGAGCGGGTGCCCTCGCCGATATGGATCATCTTGGTGCCGGTGTCGGCCTGCTGGCGGCCGTTGGTCACCGCCACGGAGTAGAACTCGCCGATGCTGTCGCGGCCGCGCAGCACGCAGGAGGGGTACTTCCAGGTGATGGCCGAGCCGGTCTCGACCTGAGTCCAGCTGATCCGCGAGCGGTCGCCGCGGCAGTCGCCGCGCTTGGTGACGAAGTTGTAGATGCCGCCCTTGCCGTCCTCGTCGCCCGGGTACCAGTTCTGCACCGTGGAGTACTTGATGTAGGCGTCTTCCAGGGCCACCAGCTCGACCACCGCGGCGTGCAGCTGGTTCTCGTCGCGCTGGGGCGCGGTGCAGCCCTCCAGGTAGGAGACCTGGGCGCGGCTCTCGCAGACGATCAGGGTGCGCTCGAACTGGCCGGTGTTGGCGGCGTTGATGCGGAAGTAGGTGGAGAGCTCCATCGGGCAGGTCACGCCTTCCGGCACGAAGACGAAGGAGCCGTCGGTGAAGACCGCCGAGTTGAGCGCCGCGAAGTAGTTGTCGCCCTGGGGCACCACGCTGCCGAGGTACTGCTTGACCAGCTCCGGGTAGTCGCGGATCGCCTCGGAGATGGAACAGAAGATCACCCCCGCCTCGTGGAGCTTCTCCTTGAAGGTGGTGGTCACCGACACGGAGTCGAAGACCGCGTCCACCGCCACGCCCGCCAGGGCCGCCCGCTCGTGCAGCGGGATGCCGAGCTTCTCGTAGGTCTCGAGCAGCTTGGGGTCGACCTCGTCGAGGCTCTGGGGCTTGTCCTCCTCACGCTTGGGTGCGCTGTAGTAGGAGATCGCCTGGTAGTCGATGGGCGGGTAGTCCAGGTGGGCCCAAGAGGGAGGCGTCATCTTGAGCCACTGGTGGTAGGCCTTGAGGCGCCACTCCAGCATCCACTCCGGCTCGCCCTTCTTGTTCGAGATGAAGGCGATGGTGCTCTCGTCCAGGCCGGGCGGTACCGTGTCGCTCTCGATGTCGGTCACGAAGCCTTCCTTGTACTCGCGACGGACAAGCTGTTCCATTTCCTGACTTGCCATGATGTCTCCCCTCCCGGGCGGTTGGGTCGGCGAGCGCGGGCTCGCCTCGGGTAGTGAAATACTCGAGTGCGTCAGGCCTCGGCGGCCAGACTCACGCTCTGAATGGGCAGCTGCACCGGCAGCTTGATCGGACTGGTGTCGGCCAGGTGGGCCAGGGTGACGCTGTCGAGCAGGGTGCGGATGGCCAGCGAGACGCGCTGCCAGTTGTCCGCGACCCCGCAGGTGGCGGCCAGGTCACAGTCGCCGCCGGCCTGGCTGCACTCGGTCATGGCCACGGGGCCCTCGATGGCCGAGATGATGTCGCTGGCGGTGATCCGGGACGCCGGGCGCGCCAGCGAATAGCCGCCCTGGGCGCCGCGGCGCGACTCCAGCAGCCCGGCACGCACCAGCATCTTCAGCGTCTTGCTGACCGTGGGATGCGGCAGCTGGACCGCCTCGGCGAGCTCCGCCGCGGCGTGGGGCTGCTCGGGGTGCCGGGCGATCTGTGCCATCACCACCGCCGCGTAGTCGGTCAGTCTGGAAAGCTTCAGCAAGGCCTGACTCCCCGGGGTTCGCCCCCCTCGTGTTCGATTGGGGACCAGTTTAGTCCTGTATGAATTTGATGTGAAGCCCCGCCGCCCGGTGAGGCGGCGGATCCGCCAGGATCGCGTCACGTTCGCCGCCAATCGATGAATAATGCCAATCATTCTCATTTAAAACGCTATCGATCTTTCCAAGGCGGCGAGGCCTCGATAGCATGTGCCCATCCCCCTCGAGACCGAGACGATGACGACGTCCTTCATGCTGCTGATCGGCGCGGCCCTGGCGGTACTGGCCGCGCTGCACTGGCTGGTGTTTCGCCTGGTCAAGCGGGCGATCGCCCGCTCGGACACGCCCCGCCGGGACGATGACGCGCCCCGGGACTGAGCGAGGCCTCAGCGAAGACGACGACAGGAGAGACGATGATGCGCGAGGCCCCCGTGGTGGTCTTCGGCGGCACCGGCTTTCTCGGTGGCGCCATCGTCCGGGAACTGGTGGAGTGCGGCCGGGCGGTGCGCATCGCCGCCCGTCACCCGACGCTGCCCGCCTGGGCCGAGGAGGGCGACGTCATCGAGCTCGCCACCGCCGACCTGCGTGACGAGGCGAGCGTGGCTGCCGCCCTGGCGGGCGCGGGCGCCGTGGTCAACGCCGTCAGCCGCTACGTGGAGACCCGCGAGGCGAGCTTCGAGGCGATCCACGTGACCGGCGCCGGCCGGCTGGCCCGCCTGGCCCGGGCGGCGGGCATCGCCCGCCTGGTGCAGGTCTCGGGGATCGGCGCCAGCCTCGATTCGCCCTCGGCCTACGTGCGGGCCCGCGCCCGGGGCGAGGCGGCGGTGCTCGACGCCATGCCCAAGGCGATCATCGTGCGGCCGAGCGTGCTGTTCGGCCCGAACGACGCCTTCCTCTCGGGCCTTGCGGGCCTCACCCGGCTGCCGCTGATCCCGCTGTTCGGGCGCGGCTCGACCCGGCTTCAGCCGGTGCACGTGGGTGACGTTGCCCGGGCCATCGCCCAGCTCACCGGCCGCCCGGCGACCCCGCGGCGCCTCTTCGAGCTCGGCGGCCCCGAGGTGCTGCGCTACCGCGAGCTCCTCGAGGCGCTGCTCGCCCACCTCGGACGCTCGCGCCCGCTGGTGCCGCTGCCCTTCCTGGCGTGGCGCCTCGCCGCGGCCCTGGCCCGTCCGCTGCCCGGGCCGCCGCTGACCCGCGACCAGGTGATCCTGATGCAGGCCGACAACGTCGCCGACCCCGAGGTCGGCGGCTTCGCCGACCTCGGCATACTGCCCCACTCGCTGCGCGAGAGCCTGCCGAGCTGCCTGCCGTCGGCGCCGCCACGGCGCTGACCTCAGGCCTTCTTGACGAACATCGACTTGAGCTTCATCGGCCCGATGCCGTCGACCTTGCAGTCGATGTCGTGATCCCCGTCGACCAGGCGGATGTTCTTGACCTTGGTGCCGACCTTCACCACCGAGGAGGCACCCTTGACCTTGAGGTCCTTGATCACGGTCACGGTGTCGCCGTCGGCCAGCGGATTGCCGTTGGCATCGCGGATCACCGGCTCGTCCTCGCCCGCCGCCGGGGCCTCCTTCGACCACTCGTGGCCGCACTCCGGACAGACGTGCTGCATGCCGTCGTCGTAAGTGAACTCGGAGCCGCACTCGGGGCAGTTGGGCAGATCGCTCATCGAAGGTGTCCTGTGCATGGTGAGGGAGGCGGCAAGCCTACCTCCCGCGACCGCGTCGCTCCAGTCGACACCTTGTCGCGGGCGACGCTCCTCCCCTCTCGGGGCGGTGCGCTGCTACCCTGTCGGGCGTCGCCCCATCGTCACAGGAGCCCCGGATGACCCGGCCACGCATCACCCTCGACGTCTTCAGCGACGTCGTCTGTCCCTTCTGCTATCTGGAGGCGCCGGAACTCGACGCCCTGGCCGAGCGCTTCGCGGGCGAGGTCGAGATCCGCTGGCGCGCCTTCGAGCTGCGCCCCGCGCCGGAGCCGACCCTCGACCCCGACGGCGACTACCTGCACGACGTCTGGGCGCGGGCCGTCACCCCCATGGCGGCGGAGCGCGGCATGACCCTGCGCCTGCCTCGCCGGCAGCCCCGCTCGCGGCTGGCCCACGAGGCCCATGCCTGGGCCGCCGAGCAGGCGGGTGAGCGCCCCGATGCGGGGACGGCGATGCGCATGGCGCTGTTTCGCGGCTTCTTCGAGGAGAGCCTGGACCTGGCCGATGCCGAGGTCCTCGCCGGGGTGGCCGACGGCCTGGGCCTGGATGGCGCGGCCCTGCACCGGGCACTGATAGCGGGTGACTATCGCGAGCACGTGCTGGCCGATCAGCGCCTCGCCGGGGAACTCGGCATCGGCGGCGTGCCGGGCCTGCGCTTCTCGCTGGACGGCGAGCACGCCGGGGTGCTCGAGGGCGCGCAGCCGCGCCGCCAGCTGTTCCTGGCCGTGGAGCGGCTGCGCGATCTGATGGGCTGACCCGGGAGACCGACCCGCGGCGTCGGATGGGGCGCACCGCCGGCTACTTGACCTCGACCCGACGACGATTGGCGCGCTTGCGCTTGGGCAGCGTCAGCTCGAGGACGCCATTCCTGAAGCTGGCCTGCGCCTGGTCGGTGTCGACCTCGCCGGGCAGGGCCACGGTACGGGTGAAGGAGCCGCGAGAGATCTCGGAGCGAACGTAGTCGCCTTCCTCCTCCTTGCTCTGCTCGCGGTGGTCGCCCTTGATGGTCACCGCACCGTCGGTCACCGAGACATCGAGCTCCTCGCGCTCGAAGCCCGGGGCCTCGGCCCGCACCACCACCTCGGCGTCCCGGTCGATGACATCGACCCTGGGCATGCCCTTCTCGAAGGCGGCGAAGCGCTCCCAGAGGGGGTGCTCCCAGCGAGAGGGCATCCGACCGCGATCGAAGAAGCTCTCCAGCATACGGTCGAACTCGCGGAACGGGTTCATCGCCCGGGTCTCCGACGCCTGGGCAGACGACTCGGTCGAGACCGGGACCTCCTTGGATGCTTTCTTGGCCATGACGATGACTCCTCCAGTCACAATTCGATGAATCGATCAGGATGGGGGCCAACGAACGCGGGCGTGGCCCCACACGGACGCCACGATCGCCCCCCGTCGCACGGCCCCTCTCGTCATGAAGATAGTCCAGCCGCGCCCCAGCGCGTTGATCCAGGTCAACAGGCGTCTCACCGCCCCGCCAGGGCGGGCTATTCGCCGATGTCCTCGTGCCACAGCTCGGGCGAGGCCGCGATGAAGGCCTCCATGAGCGCGATGCACTCGGGATCATCGCGCACCTCCACCTCGACGCCGCGCGCCTCGAGCAGCCCCTCCTCGCCCAGGAAGGTCCGGTGCTCGCCGATCACGACCCGGGGAATCCCGTAGAGCAGGATGGCGCCGCTGCACATGGCGCAGGGCGAGAGCGTGGTATAGAGCGTGCTCTCCCGGTAGACCTCGGCCGGATGGCGCCCCGCATTCTCCAGGGCGTCCATCTCGCCATGCAGGACCGCGCTGCCCAGCTGCACGCGGCGATTGCGGCCGCGACCGATGATCACGCCGCGGTGCACCAGCACCGCGCCGATGGGGATGCCGCCCTCGTCGAGTCCCCGGCGGGCCTCCTCGAGCGCGGCGTACATGAAGTCTTGCATGAACGAACTCCTTCCGGGCAATGGGGTCCAGACTACGCGGCCTGGCCACGCGTGCGCCAGTCGAGGCTTGACCCTCGGGTGGTCCAACGTCGCAGAATGAAGCCTCGAGCGAGGAGGCCGTGCCGGCCAGCGCGCCAGGCGCGGCGCGACAGGGCCAGGACCGCGCCCCCATCGACGGAACGACGAGGAGAGCCCCCATGACCGATCGCCAGCCCCATCCACGCATCCTGGTCTTCGCCGGCAGTACCCGCGCCGGCTCATGCAACAAGCGGCTGGCCCGCCAGGCCGCCGAGAGCATCGAGCGGGCGGGCGGCCGCCCCACCTTCATCGACCTGCGCGATCACCCGATGCCCCTCTACGACGGTGACCTGGAGGCCGAGCAGGGGCTGCCGGAGAACGCCCTGGTGCTGCGTCGCGGCCTGGCCGAGCACGATGGCCTGCTGATCGCCTCGCCGGAGTACAACGGCTTTCCCACTCCGCTACTCAAGAACACCGTCGACTGGCTGAGCCGCCCCCATCAGGGCGAGAGCGGCCTGGCGCTCTTCGCGGACAAGCTCGCCGCCGTGGTCTCCGCCTCTCCGGGCGCTCTCGGCGGCCTGCGCAGCCTGACGCTGACGCGCCAGCTGCTCACCAACATCGGCGTGACCGTGCTGCCCGACCAGCTGGCCGTGGCGCGCGCGGCCGAGGCCTTCGACGATCGTGGGCGGCTCGTCGACGATGGCCAGCAGCAGCGCCTCGACGCCCTCTGCCAGCGGCTGGTCGACACCCTGCACCGGCTGAAGGGCTGATACGCGGGGCCGACGCAAGGCCGAGGGGAAACCGGAACGCGGCGCCGTCTCGGTCCCTCGCCGCGGCGCCCTATCCTCGTCTCATCTCAGGGGCCGATGAGCCCGCGGCGACGCCCAGTCGAACGCCTGATTTTCGCCGGCCAGGCGGGCGCTTCGCGGCGCCGTCACGGGCGCCGGGCACTACACTGAAGAGGCCAGCGCCAAGGCGCCCGCGACGGCGACCGGAAGGCCAGCGCCAAGAATCACGGTGGTCCTGTGAATCCCGCCCCTCCTTCTTCACGCGACCCTCTCAAGCTCCGCACCCCTTGCCGCCCGGCAACCCGCGTGTCCGCCATGGCGCGTCCGCCCCGAGCGGCGCCCCTGCGACGTCGGACACCCGTGGGTCGGTTCGAGGGTGGCGCCGGACCGATCCGACAGCCTCAGCGCCACGACACGACGAGGCGTCCCATGAAACTCACAACCCTGACGGCCATCCTGCTCATGAGCCTGTTCGCCGCGAGTGCCTCCCTGGGAGCCGGTGATTCCACGTATCTGGAAGCGCGCAGCGCGCGCCTGCAGCAGGGCATCGCCGACACGAGCCAGCCCCAGGCCCCTGGCATCATGGATACGAAGCGTATCCAGCACCGGGAGCAACACCGGTCCGGCGCTCAGGAGCGGTGGTGGAAATGACGTCGGCAGCGGCGCGCTCCCTGTCCCGCTGACCCGACCGCGCGCAGACGCCAGCAAGGCGCGCGCCGGCCACGACCGACCGTTCGACACGGCTCCCGACGAGACACGCCGTCGCTTCCCAGGACAGGCCAGGCCCCGCGGGGTCTGGCCTCGGCGCTGGCCGCGCTGGAGCGCCATCATGGCCGCTGGCTGCTGACGCTCTTCGGGCGCCGTCCGCCGGCCGGTCCCGAGTGGCTGCGCACCCACCCCTCGACGCGGGAACGCATCCGTCGGCTGCTGGCGGCCGAGGCCCCCGCGGGTCATCCGCCGCCCACGCCCGTTGTCGACCCCGCACACTCCCCGGTGATCGACGAGCCGCCGGGGCCGCTGGGCCGCGGCTACTGGCTGCGCCGCTGATTTGCGCGCCCGGGCCGCCTGGCCGCATCCTGTGGGGCGAGGCGCACCGCCAACGCCGTGACCGCCCCTTTCATCGAGCCATCGAGAGAACAGCCCCATGAGCGATTCCCAAGCCCCCTGGACCCAAGCCATGCCCGAGGCGCAGTTCGACCTGATGCGACGCATCCTCGCCGCCCCGAGCCCCGTGGGGCTGGAGGGCGCCATGACCTACGGCGTGCTGAAGCCACGCTTCGAGGCCACCACCCCCGCACACTGGCGGCTCCAGCAGTTCAAGGGCCATGCCGGCGTGGTGCTCGACACCCACCCGGGCCGCGACGACCTGTTCAAGGTGATGATC
Organism: Halomonas sp. THAF5a; assembly: GCF_009363755.1. Lineage (NCBI taxonomy): Bacteria > Pseudomonadati > Pseudomonadota > Gammaproteobacteria > Oceanospirillales > Halomonadaceae > Halomonas > Halomonas sp. THAF5a. The sequence goes on from NZ_CP045417.1 coordinate 2,707,278, forward strand.
ATCGGCCACGCCGACAAGATCCGCATGCAGGTACGCTCGATCGGCGAGGACGGCAAGATCTGGATCAACACCGACTCCTTCCTGCCCGGCGTGCTGATCGGCCACGAGGTCACGCTGTTCAGCGAGGACCCGCAGGCACCCGGCCAGTACCGGCGCCTCGAGGGCGGCACCGTGGAGGCGCTGGGTGCCATCCACTTCTCCGACCCGGCGCAGCGCTCCGGCGAGAAGGGCATCAAGAAGGAGCAGATCTACCTTGACCTGCAGATCCACGGCGAGAACAAGAAGCAGCAGGTGGAGAACCTCGGCGTGCGCCCCGGCGATGCCATCCTGCTGAACCGTCCCATCCGGCCGGGCTTCAGCCCGGACACCTTCTACGGCGCCTACCTGGACAACGGCCTGGGCTGCTTCGTCACCGCCGAGGTGGCGCGGCTGATCGCCGAGGCGGGCGGTACCGAGCAGGTGCGAGTGCTGTTCGCCATCGCCAGCTACGAGGAGATCGGCCGCTTCGGCAGCCGGGTACTGGCCGGAGAGCTGCGTCCCGACGCCATCATCGCCGTGGACGTGAACCACGACTACGTGGCCGCCCCCGGCATCGGCGACCGGCGCATGCAGCCCCTGGAGATGGGCAAGGGCTTCACCATGTCGGTGGGGGCCATCGCCAGCGAGCAGCTCAACCGGATCGTCGAGACCACCGCCCGGCAGCGGGGCATTCCCTTCCAGCGCGATATCGTGGGGCCGGATACCGGCACCGACGGCATGGCGGGGGTGCTTGCCGCCGTGGACTGCGTCGCCACCTCGATCGGCTTCCCGATCCGCAACATGCACACCATCTCCGAGACCGGCCACACCAAGGACGTGCTGGCGGCGATCCACGCCATCACCCACACCGTCCAGGCGCTGGACGCTCTGCCCGACCCGCATCGCGAGTTCCTCGACCACCACCCGCGCCTGGACGAGGCGGGGCCGCTCACCCATCGCGGCAGCGAAAAGCCCGGCGAGGACGAGACCCAGGGCGCCGGCTAGCCGGGCCGTCGCGATGATCCCGGTCGCGGCGGGGGCTCGGCCGGCTCCTCGCGACTCCGCGGGTTAGTGCCGGGCCGCCAGCACCCGGGCGAGGGCCGGCGCCAGCAGGGGCGCCAGGGCAATGGCGTTGCTCGAGTGCGCGATGGCGTCGGTGCTCCACACTTCCCCCACCCCGGCGGCGCGAATCACCGCCAGGGCATCGCCGGCGAAGAGCGCATGGGTGACGGCCACGTCCACCGAGGCCGCCCCCGCAGCGAGCAGCGCCTCGGCGACGCGGGCCAGGGTGTGGCCGGAGCTCGCCACGTCGTCCATCAGCACGACCTGGCGGCCGGCCAGATCGAGCGCCGGCAGCGCGATCGCCACGTCGCGGTCGCCGCGGCGAGTCTTGTGGCAGACGCCGGCCTCGAAGCCGGTCGCGTCGGCCGCACGCTGCACCCACTGGCGCGCCTCGGCGTCGGGGCCGACCAGCAGCGGGCTCGCGCGGCGCTCGGCGATCAGCTCGGCCAGTCTCGGGGCGCCGGAGAGCGCGATGGCGTGCTCGAGGGGAATGGCCTGGTCGAGGCGATCGATGCGGTGCAGGTGGGGGTCCACGGTGATCACGGCATCGAAGAGCTCGGCGAGGAAGTGGCCGATCAGCGGCTGGCTGACCACCTCGCCGGGATGGAAGGCCATGTCCTGGCGCATGTAGGCGAGGTAGGGCGCCACCAGCACCAGCCGGCGCGCGCCCTGGGCCCTGGCATGGCGGGCGATCAGCAGCAGCTCGACGAGCTTGTCGTTGGGCCGGTCGAGACTGCGGTAGATCACCAGCGTCTCGGGAAAGGTCGCGGCGTCCTTCAGGGGCAGCGTCAACCGCAGCTCCTCGTCGGGGAAGCGGTGACGTGCGATGGCGACGGCCGTCAGGCCCGCGGCCTCGGCCAGGCGGCGGGCGGCGGCCGCCTCGTCGTCGCAGTAGAGCAGCACGGGGGACATCAGCACTCCACGTTGAGTCGGGTGATCTGGTCGGGCTGGCCGATGGCGATGCCACTGTCGCGCTCGCTGGCCTGGCGAGAGAAGGTCAGCTCGTTGGGATAGGCGGCAAAGACGCGATAGAGGGGCTGGCCGGCCTCGACCGCGTCGCCGATCCGCGCCAGCACGTCGACCCCGGCGCCGATCGCCCGGGGCGCCCCCGCGAGCCGGGCGATGCGCGCCAGCTGCAGGTTGTCGATGGCCGTCACCACGCCGGCGGAGCGAGCGGTCACTTCCAGGCAGTGCGGCGCCAGCGGCGGCCGCTCGGGATCGAAGGGCCGGGCCCCCTGAGCCGCGATGATGGCCTGCATCTTCTCGAGGGCCCGGCCGGCGTCGAGGATGTCCCGGGCCAGGCCGAAGCCGTCGCCGCCGCGCACGTCCGGGTCGAACTCCAGCATCCGCCCGGCCAGGCGCAGCGCCTTCTGGCGCAGGTCCATGGGCGCCTCGGGGTGGTTGGTGAGCACTCGCATCACGTCCCGGGCCTCGAGCACCGGACCGATGCCACGTCCCACCGGCTGGCTGCCGTCGGTGATCACCACGTCCAGGGTCAGGCCCATGCGCCCGGCCACGAACTCGAAGAGCTTGCGCAGCCGGCGCGCCTCGGGCATCGAGCGCAACTTGGCGTGGGGGCCGATGGGGATATCGAGCAGCAGATGGGTGGAGCCGGCGGCGACCTTCTTGGAGAGGATCGAGGCGACCATCTGCCCCGGCGAGTCGATGGCGAGCGGGCGCTCCACCGAGATCAGCACGTCGTCGGCCGGCGAGAGCTGGCTGGTGCCACCCCAGGCCAGGCAGCCGCGGTGAGTGCGCACTAGCTGACCCAGCTCATCGAAGGGCAGGTCGACATTGGCCAGCACCTCCATGGTGTCGGCGGTGCCCGAGGGCGAGGTGATGGCCCGCGAGGAGGTCTTGGGACACAGCAGGCCGTGGGCGGCGACGATCGGCACCACCAGCATCGAGGTGCGGTTGCCGGGGATGCCGCCGATGCAGTGCTTGTCGACCACGGGGTGCTCGTGCCAGTCGAGCCGGCGCCCCACCCGGCTCATGGCATCGCTCAGGTAGAACACCTCCTCGCGGTCGAGCTCGTTGCGGTCGCAGGCGACCACGAAGGCGGTCAGCTCGATCTTCGAGTAGCGCCGCTCGGCGATGTCCTGAACGATATGCAGGAGATCGTCGCGGCTCAGCCGCTCGCCGGCGATCTTGCGATGCAGGGCGGGGATCGAGGGCGGCGGCTCGGCCTGCAGGATGCTCACCGGCTGGCCCTCGGCGACCCCCAGGGTGGCGAAGGCCTCCTCGGAGAGTCCCAGCTCCCCGCAGGAGACGATGGCGGCATCGTCCACCACGTTGAGCGTGGCGAGGATACGCTGGCCGTCGGCGCGCACCTCGACCTTGGCCAGCGCCTGGAAGCCCTCGGCCCGGTAGCGGTCGCACTCCCGGTGCATGTAGGCCACGTTCTCCCGATAGGTATCGATGCCGACGCGCCTCAGCGTGAGTGGCGAGAGGTGGTCCTGAGCAGGCGCCGCCTCGGCAAGGGGGGAGCGGGTCATCGTGTCGTCCTGGCGGGTCGGTCATCCGGAAGAACCATGGCTTCATCCTAGCAGCGCCCCGGGCCAGTGCCATCGCGGCGGGCCCGTGACGATGGGGACGAGATCGCGCTAGTCTTGCTCTTTATCCGCCCAAGGGAATGCCCATCGTGCTTGTTGCCACCCTCTACAATGGCCATCTCTGGGCGGTGGCGATCACCCTGGTCACCGTCCTGGTCTGCATCCTGATGCACTACGAAGTGTCGATGCGCCTCTGGCAGCGCCTCGAGACCTCGCGCCGCTCCCTGCGGGCGCGCTTTCTGATGCTGAGCTTCGTGCTGTTCGCCACCCATGTCGCCCAGATCTGGCTCTTCGCCGTGGCCCTTGCCCTCCTCGGCCACCACCCCCTGACCGGCGACCTGGTCGGCATGGCGAGCCTCGACTTCCTCGACTACGTCTACTTCTCGGCGATCACCTACACCACCCTGGGCTACGGCGACCTGGTCCCGACCGGCCCGATCCGCTTCCTCACCGGCACCGAGGCGCTGATCGGCCTGATGCTGATCACCTGGTCGGCCTCGATCACCTTCCTGGAGATGCAGCGCCACTGGTCCGCCCGCCGCGAACGCTGATGGGCATGACGAGCGCGTCGCCCCTGTCGGCGTGCCCGTCACCTGGCATGATGGCAGGCACCCCTCAACCTTCGGAGATCGCCATGCCCCGACTGCTGATCGTGGCCCATGCGCCCTCGCCCAATACCCAACGCCTGCGCGAGGCGGCCGCTCGTGGCGCCCGCCACCCGGAGATCGAGGACGTGGAGGTGGTGGTCAAGGCGCCGCTGGAAGCGGGCCCCGAGGACGTGCGGGCCTGCGATGCCATCCTGCTCGGCACGACCGAGAACCTCGGCTACATGAGCGGCGCCCTCAAGGACTTCTTCGATCGCAGCTACTACCCGGTGCTGGAGGAGAAGCAGGGGCTGCCCTGCGCGCTCTTCGTGCGCGCCGGGCACGACGGCACCGGTACCCGGCGCGCCGTGGAGAGCATCGTCGGCGGCCTGCGTTGGCGGTGGGCACAGGCGCCGCTGATCCTGCGCGGCCAGTGGCAGGAGGACTTCGTCGACCGGGTCGAGGAACTCGGTACGGCGCTGGCGGCGGGACTCGACGCCGGTATCCTGTAACGCCGACACGCCAGCAGCTCCCCGAAGGGAGCCGCTGACACGGGATGGAACGGGGCGAACGCGACCCCAGGCTCGGCTATGTCAGCCGCTCGAACACCGTGGCCACCCCCTGCCCCATGCCGATGCACATGGTGGCAAGCCCCAGAGTGGTATCGCGCTCGCGCATCACGTTGAGCAGGGTGGTGCTGATGCGCGCGCCGGAGCAGCCCAGCGGATGGCCCAGGGCGATGGCGCCGCCATGGAGGTTGACCTTCTCCTCCATGGCGTCGCGCAGCCCCAGGTCCTTGAGCACCGGCAGGGCCTGGGCGGCGAAGGCCTCGTTGAGCTCGACGGTCTGGATGTCGTCGATGGTCAGGCCGGCGGCCTTCAGCGCCTGCTTCGAAGCCGGCACCGGCCCGTAGCCCATGATCGAGGCGTCGCAGCCGGCCACGCCGGTGGAGAGTACCCGCGCGATGGGCGCAAGCCCCAGGGCCCGGGCGCGCTCGCCGCTCATCACCACGAGGCCGGCGGCGCCCACCGAGAGCGCCGAGGAGGTGCCCGCGGTGACCGTGCCCCCGCGCGGATCGAAGGCCGGCTTGAGCTCGGCCATCTTCGCCAGGCTGGCATCACCGCGGATCACCTCGTCGCGGGCCACGCGGACCCTGAAGCCCCGGGCGTCGTGCCCCTCGATGCCGACGATCTCGCGATCGAAGCCGCCGTTCTCCATCGCCGCCTGGGCGCGCTGGTGGGAGCGCACGCCGAAGGCGTCCTGCTCCTCCCGGGAGATGCCGTGCATCTTGCCCAGCAGCTCGGCGGTCAGGCCCATCATCATGGCCGCCTTGGCCACGTGCTGGCTGGCCACCGGATTGACGTCGACGCCGTGGGTCATGCTGACGTGCTCCATGTGCTCGACGCCGCCGATCAGGTAGACATCGCCCATGCCGGCGCGGATGTTGGCCGCGGCGATATGCAGCGCGCTCATGGAGGAGCCGCACAGGCGGTTGACCGTCTGGGCCGGCACGTGGCGCGGGATGTCGGTCAGGATCGCCGCGTTGCGGGCGATGTTCATGCCCTGCTCCAGGGTCTGGTTGACGCAGCCCCAGATCACGTCGTCGATCTCGGCGGGGTCGAGGCCCGGGTTGCGCGCCAGCAGCGCCTGCATCACCGCGGCGGAGAGGTTCTCGGCCCGCACGTGGCGGAAGGCCCCCTGCCTGGCCTTGGCCATGGCGGAACGGGCACAGTCGACCACCACCACGTCTCTCGGATTCACGCTCATCGATTACTCCTTGGAATTCTGTCCGACACTCGCGGATCGTGGCATCAGGCCCGGGACGGGGCGGGATAGAAGCGCTCGCCGGCCTTGGCCATGGCGCGCAGCTTGTCGGTCGGGGCATAGAGGGGCCCCAGCGCCTCGGCCAGGCGGTCGGCCTGCTCGACGAAGGCCGACGGCCCCATGGCGTCGATGTAGCGCAGGGCGCCGCCGCGGAACGGCGGGAAGCCGATGCCGTAGATCAGCGCCATGTCGGCCTCGGCGGGCGTGCCGACGATGTCGTCCTCGAGGCAGCGCACGGCCTCCAGGCAGAGCGGGACCATCATGCGGGCGATGATCTCCTCGTCGCCGAACTCGCGCTCGCCCTCGGAAAGCTCCCTGACCAGCGCGATGGCCGCCTCGTCCTCGAGCTTCTTCGGCTTGCCCTTGCGGTCCTCCTCGTAGGCGTAGAAGCCCTTGGCGTTCTTCTGGCCCAGGCGGTCCTGGTCGACCATCGCCTGGATGACGCTGCGGTCGGCGTCACCGACCAGGCCGGCCATGCGCTCCGGGAAGCCCTCGGCCATCACCTCGCCGGCGTGCAGGGCGGTGTCCATGCCCACCACGTCGAGCAGGTAGGCGGGCCCCATCGGCCAGCCGAAGCGTTCCATCACCTTGTCGATGCGCCGGAAGTCGGCGCCCTGGGCGACCAGCTGACTGAAGCCGCCGAAGTAGGGGAAGAGCACGCGGTTGACCAGGAAGCCCGGGCAGTCGTTGACCACGATGGGGGTCTTGCCCATGGCGCGGGCGTAGGCCACGGTCGCCGCCACGGCGGCGTCGCCGGTCTTCTCGCCGCGGATGACCTCGACCAGCGGCATGCGGTGCACCGGATTGAAGAAGTGCATGCCGCAGAAGTTCTCCGGGCGCTTGAGGTTCTCGGCCAGGCGCGTGATCGAGATGGTCGAGGTGTTGGAGGTGAGGATCGTCGCCTCGCCGACCCGGCCCTCCACCTCGGTGAGCACGGCGTCCTTGACCTTGGGGTTCTCGACCACCGCCTCGACCACCAGATCCACCTGCTCGAAGTCGCCGTAGGAGAGCGTCGGGCGGATGTTGGTCAGCCGCTCGGCCATCGCCTCGCTGGAGAGCTTGCCGCGTTCGACCTGCTTGGCGAACAGCTTGCGCGCCTCCTTGAGGCCGAGCGCGATGGCCTCTTCCCTGATGTCCTTCATCAGGATCGGCGTGCCCTTGGCGGCGCTCTGGTAGGCGATGCCGCCGCCCATGATGCCGGCGCCCAGCACCGCGGCCTGCTCGACCGGACGGGCCTGGCGCTCGTAACGGCTGCCCTTCTTCTTGACCAGCTGATCGTTCAGGAACAGCCCGACCAGGTGGAAGGCCACCTCGCTCATCGCCAGCTTGACGAAGGCCTGGCTCTCGATGGCCTGGGCCCGCTCGCGGGTCTCGCCGGCCCCTTTCTGGATGACCTTGATGGCCTCCACCGGGGCCGGATAGTGCGGGCCCGCCTTGCCGGCCACGTAGCCCTTGGCGGTCTCGAAGGTCATCATCTGCTCGATGGGACCAAGGTTCAGCGGCGCCTGCTTCTGCGCCCGGCGTCCCCGGTAGTCGATCTCGCCGTCACGGGCGCGGGCCAGCAGGTCCAGCGCGGCCGCCTCGAGCTCCGCCCGGGGCACCACCGCCTCCACGGCGCCCATCTCGAGGGCCGCCGCGGCGCGGTTGTCCTTGCCCCCGGCGATCCACTCCACAGCGTTGTCGGCGCCGATCAGGCGCGGCAGGCGCACGCAGCCGCCCCAGCCTGGCAGGATCCCGAGCCGGGTCTCGGGCAGGCCGATCTTCGCCGACTCGGCCATGACGCGAAAGTCGGTGGTCAGCGCCAGCTCGCAGCCGCCGCCCAGCGCCAGGCCGTTGATCGCGGTGACGGTGGGAAACGGCAGGTCCTCGATGGCGTTGAAGATGCCGTGCACGCGCTCGAGCATGGCCGCGAGCGACTCGCCGCCCTGCTCGAACATGCCGTGAAACTCGGTGATGTCGGCCCCGACGATGAAGGCCTCCTTGGCGCTGTCGATCATCAGCCCCGCGAGGCCGGGCGCCGCGCGGATCGCCTCGACCGCCCGGCCGAGCTCCTCGATCACGGCGCTGGAGAGCGTGTTGACGGACCCGTCCTTCAGATCGAGGGTCAGCCTGGCGATATCCTCGCCGCCACCCTCGACACCCCGCGCCACCGTGATGGCATTGCCTTGATAGATCATCCACGAATCTCCCTGCAGGAATTCATACGGCCGTTTGATTTCCGACAGCTTGGGACACTCCCGCGCCCACGTCAAGCCCGTTCCATCCGTCGCAAGCGAGCCAGCGACTCACCCTCGCCGGTGCCCTGCTGCTAAGCTAGCGCCATGACGCGAGCCCCCGATATCGATCCCTCCTCCTCCCCTGATGCGCCGCCCTCTGGCGAGCCGCCATCGCGGCTGGCGATCTGGCAGGCTCGCCTCGAGCGGCTGCTGGCGCGGTTGCACCCCTGGCGCTGGCTATGGCCGCCGATGGCGCTGGCGGCGGGCCTGGCCAGCTTCTTCCTGGTGGAGCGCCAGCAGTGGCTGGGCGCCATGCTCGCCCTGGGCATGCTGATGGCCTGGCTCCTGCTGCTCTCCGAGGGCCTGATCGGCCGCCTGCTGGTGCGTCGCGGCTACCCGGCGCTGCCCCGCGGGGTGACCGCCTTCATCGCCCAGCTGATCCACCAGGAGACCCTCTTCTTCACCCTGCCCTTCCTGCTCGCCACCACCGTCTGGGCGAGCGGCCAGGCGCTCTTCACCCTGCTGATCCTGGCCATGGCGCTGCTGTCGATCCTCGACCCGCTCTACTACCGGCTGGCCGAGCGCCATCGCTGGCTCTACTTCGCCTTCCACGCCCAGTGCGTCTTCGTGGTGGTGCTGGTCACCCTGCCGACCCTGCTTCAGCTGACCACCGGCCAGAGCCTGGTGCTGGCCATCCTGGCCATGCTGCTGTTCAGCCTTCCGAGCCTGGTGCATCTGCTGCGCCCGCTGACGCGCCCCCGTCTGCTGGCGATGCTCGCCCTGCTGCCGCTGCTCGCGGGGGCGGCCTGGACCGGCCGGACCTGGGTGCCGCCGGCCAGCCTCTGGATCTCGGGCAGCGCGCTCTCCCCGGACTTCGCGCGCCAGGCGCGCCATCCCCAGGGCAGCACGCCGCTGACCCCCGCGGCCCTGACCGGCCAGGGGCTCTATGCCTACACGGCGATCCATGCGCCGCGCGGACTGAACGAGGAGGTGGTGCATGTCTGGCGCCAGGATGGCGTGGAGGTCGATCGCATCCCGCTGTCGATCCGGGGCGGGCGCGCGGCGGGCTACCGGGCCTGGAGCCACAAGCAGAACTTTCCGGAGGACCCACGCGGCGCCTGGCGCATCGACGTGATGACCGACAGCGGCCAGCGCATCGGCATGCTGCGCTTCACCGTCAGCGAGGATAAGGAGGCGGCCACCCTGGCCGATGGCACGATCCACGCGCCCTCCGGCATTCCGGGACTAGACCTTCGCAGGCTGCTGCCGAAGCCGGCCTCGCCCGACGATGCTTCACCCGACGATGCCTCGCGCTCCGCGGGCCAGGCGGGCCCGGGGGCGGTGACACCGACGGACGAGGAGGCGAGCGACGCGCAGCGCTGACGCCGCGCGCGACGTCCTCGCGAGTCGGCGGGGCGGGCATCGAGGGCTGGCTCGTCGAGGTCACGGTCGAGAGAGAAGGCGGGTAATGCGGGGGCACCGCCGGTGAAATGGTAAGCCTGCTTGCATTTAACGCCGGTGGTTCCGACAATCCCGTCAGATTTCCTACGGATGCACAGACCCATGCCACAGAACATCGGCTTCCAGCTGTCTCGCGTGCCGCGCCTGTGGCGCGCCGTCATCGACCGCCGCCTGGCTCCCCTGGGCCTGACCCAGACGCGCTGGATCACCCTCTACCACCTCTGGCGCCTCGGCGATGGCCAGCCCCAGTGCGATCTGGCCCGTGCCATCGGCGTCGAGGCGCCCTCCCTGGTGCGCACCCTCGACCAGCTCTCCGAGCAGGGGCTGATCGAGCGGCGCGGCTGCGACCAAGACCGGCGGACCAAGCGGATCTTCCTCACCGAGGAGGCCACGCCCCTGCTGCAGCAGATCGATGCGGTGGTCAACCAGGCGCGCAGCGAGATGCTGGCCGGCCTCGACGCCGACGACGTGGCGCACCTGGCGAGCCTGCTGTCGCGGATCGAGGAGAACGGCCTGGCGATCCAGGCCCGCGAAGCCCAGGAGTGAGCGGCCTCAGCGCGGCATCGAGGGCGAGTCGGCCTGACGGCTCGACCGATCGGGGCGCCCCGAGAGGGCGTCGCGCAGCGCCGTGAGCCGCGCCAGCAGCTGCGGAAGGGCCTCGACCGCCAGCGACTCCCCCCACCACAGGGTCAGGGCGTGATCGCCGGACTCCAGCACCATCGCGTCCCGGGGCAGTGCCGCCAGGGCCTCCTCCAGCCGGGCGAGGGCCTCGTCCGGCAGCGGGCGCAGCGGCTCGACGCGCCAGCGCCACCCCGCCCGGAAGGGCTTCAGCGCGGCGCTGGCGGCCTCCTCGCGCACCAGCACGAAGTCGGGCCCCGGGTGCTGCTGGGGATAGGACCAGCGGTAGGCCGCCACGGGCCCACCCACGCCGTGCAGCGGCGGCGACTCGAGCCGCACCGTCACTTCCGCCTGGCGCGCAGCCGCGCGCAGCCGGCCCATGCGCCGCTGGGCGGGCGATGGCTTGAGCCACATCACCGGGGCGAACACCAGCCCGACGATGGCGATGATGAGTAACCAGACCATGGGGTCACCTCGCTGAATATTGACGCAAGTCGTTGTCTTGTCTTGGCAGGCGTCCTAGAGTTGAAGCACCCACTGATACGCTGGACGCGGTACGGAGAGTCACACCATGAGCAACGAATATCGTCATGTCCTGGTCGCCGTCGACCTGACCAAGGACTCCCACAAGGTACTCGAGCGCGCGATGCAGATCGCCGATCGCAACGAGGCCAAGCTGTCCATCATGCACACCCTGGAACCGCTCGGCTTCGCCTACGGCGGCGACATTCCCATGGACCTGACCAGCATCCAGGACCAGCTCGACGAGCACGCCAAGCAGCGCCTCGCCGAGATCGCCGACAGCCACGTCACCCGCGAGAACCAGCACGTGGTGGTCGGCATGCCGGATACCGAGATCCACCGCTTCTCCGAGGAGAACGACGTCGACCTGATCGTGGTCGGCTCCCACGGCCGCCACGGCTTCGCCCTGCTGCTGGGCTCCACCTCCACCGGCGTGCTGCACGGCGCCCAGTGCGACGTGCTCGCCGTGCGGGTGGGGGCCAAGAGCGAGGAGTGACCCGTCACACCGCGCTCGTTGTCTGGAAAAGGCGCCCTCGGGCGCCTTTTTCGTGGGCGGGCGCGGCTCATTCGCCGGCGGCCATCGCCTCCAGCTCCATCCAGCGCTCCATGGCCGCATCCAGCGCGGCCTGGGTGTCGTTCAGCGCCTGCAGGGTGGCGGCGACGGTGTCCGCCTCCTGCTGATAGAAGGCGGGCGAGCCCACCTGCTCCTCGAAGGCCGCCACCTCGGCCTCGAGGCGCTCGATCTCGGCGGGCAGGCCGTCGAGCTCGCGCTGCAGCTTGTAGGAGAGCTTGACCCGCTTGGGCGCCGCCGGAGACGGGGCCGCCTCGCTCGCTGCCTCGGAGGTCTCGACAGGCGCGTCCGCCGCGGCCGTCGGCTCGACGCCCTGGCGGGCCGCCCCCTCCCAGGGCGCCGGCGGCAGCTTGCCGCCCTGGCGCACCCAGTCGGTGTAACCGCCCACGTACTCGCGCACCCGGCCCTCGCCCTCGAAGGCCAGCACGCTGGTCACCACGTTGTCCATGAAGGCCCGGTCGTGGGAGACCAGCAGCAGGGTGCCGTCGAAGTCCAGCAGCAGCTCCTCGAGCAGCTCCAGGGTCTCGACGTCCAGGTCGTTGGTCGGCTCGTCGAGCACCAGCACGTTGGCCGGCTGGGTGAACAGCTTGGCCAGCAGCAGGCGGTTGGACTCGCCGCCCGAGAGCGCCTTGACCGGCTGGCGCACCCGGTCCGGGGTGAACAGGAAGTCCTGCAGGTAGCTCATCACGTGGCGGTCCCGGCCCCCCACGCTGATGCGATCGCTGCCCTGGGCGACGTTGTCGTAGACGGTCTTCTCGAGCTCCAGGCCGGCGCGCAGCTGGTCGAAGTAGGCCACCTGGAGCTTGGTGCCGAGCAGCACCTGCCCCTCGGTGGGCGCGAGTTCGCCGAGCAGGATCTTGAGCAGGGTGGTCTTGCCGGCGCCGTTGCGGCCGATGAAGCCGAGCCGGTCGCCGCGCTGGATCTCGAGGCTCAGGTCGTCGATCACCACCTCGTCGCCGAAGCGCTGGGTGACGTGGGAGAGTTCCACGACCCGCTTGCCGCTGCGCGCGCCGCTGTCCACGGAGAGCGCGGCCTTGCCCTGACGCTCCCGGCGCTCGCTGCGCTCCCGGCGCAGCTGCTGCAGCGCCCGCACCCGGCCCTCGTTGCGGGTCCGCCGCGCCTTGATGCCCTGGCGGATCCACGCCTCCTCCCGGGCGAGCTTCTTGTCGAACTCGGCGTTCTCCCGGGCCTCGACCTCGAGCTCGTGCTGCTTCTGGGCCTGATAGGCGGCGTAGTCGCCGGGGTAGCGGCCGAGGCGCCCGCGGTCGAGCTCGAGGATGTGGGTGGCGAGCTTCGAGAGGAAGGCGCGGTCGTGGGTGATGAAGAGCACGGCGCCGTTGAAGTCGGCGAGCTGCTCCTCCAGCCAGGCGATGGTGTCCAGGTCCAGGTGGTTGGTGGGCTCGTCGAGCAGCAGCAGGTCGGGCTCGGCGACCAGCGCCCGGGCGAGCGCCACGCGCCGGCGCCAGCCGCCGGAGAGATCGGCCATGGCGGCGTCCTCGGGCAGCCCCAGCCGGGTCAGCACCACGTCGATGCGCTGGTGGAAGGACCAGCCGTCGATGGCCTCGATGCGGGTCTGCAGCCGGGCCATGCGCTCCATGTCCGGCTCGGCCTCGTGGATCAGGTGATGGTACTCGGAGAGCAGCTCGCCGGCCTCGGGCAGCCCCTGGGCCACCACGTCGAAGATCGTCTGGCCGCAGGCGTCCGGCAGCTCCTGGGCGAGCACGCCGATCTTGAGGCCCGGGGCGCGCCAGATGTGGCCGCCGTCGGCCTGGATCTCGCCCGCCACGATCTTCAGCAGGGTCGACTTGCCGGTGCCGTTGCGCCCCACCAGGGCCAGGCGTTCGCCCTTCTCCAGCACCAGGTCGGCGCCGTCGAGCAGTACGTGGGTACCGTAAGCCAGTTGCAGCTGTTCCAGTCGTAGCAGGGTCACGCGTTCACCTCGTCGTTCATCAAGGGCGCTAGTGTAACGCATGGCCGGGCCGGCGTGGCCCCACCCCCGCCCTCCCGGGTACAATGCGCGCCCGCTTTCACAGGAGTGTTCCGCCGTGGCCGACGCGACGCCCCCCTTCGACGACGTGCTGCCCGAGGCGCTGAGGTTGTGTTCACCGGCCCCGCTGGTCGACATCGGCGCCAACCTGACCCACGAGAGCTTCGCCCGCGACCTCGAGGCGACGCTTGAGCGCGCCCGGGCGGCCAACGTGACCACCCTGATCCTCACCGGCACCGACCGCGAGCACGCCGAGCAGGCCATCGCCCTGGCGCGCCGCTACCTGGGGCTCTATGCCACCGCCGGCGTGCACCCCCACGATGCCAGCCGCTGGTCGCCGAGCCTCGCCGCCGCCATGGGCGAGCTCCACCGCGCCCCGGAGGTGGTCGCGGTGGGCGAGTGCGGCCTGGACTTCAACCGCAACTTCTCGACGCCGGCCGAGCAGGAGCGCGCCTTCGAGGCCCAGCTCGGGCTCGCCGCCGAGAGCGGCAAGCCGCTGTTCCTCCACGAGCGCGACGCCGGACGGCGCATGCGCGAGATGCTGCACGCCTGGCGCGACGACATCCCGGATGCCGTGATCCACTGCTTCACCGCCGACCGCGAGACGCTCTACGGCTACCGCGACCTCGACCTGCACATCGGCCTGACCGGCTGGCTCTGCGACGAGCGCCGCGGCCACCACCTGCGCGAGCTGGTCGGCGAGATTCCGCTGGACCGGCTGATGGTCGAGACCGACTGTCCCTATCTGCTGCCGCGCAATTTACCTGCCAAACTCAAGGGCAGGCGCCACGAGCCGGCCCTGCTGCCCTGGATCGTGCGCGAGATCGCCCACTGGCGAGGGATTGACGAGGCCGCCCTGGCGCAGGCCACCACGGCCACCGCCCGCGCCTTCTTCCGCCTGCCGGAAGACCCGACACGCCCCGACACCGAACACGAGGACTTGTGACATGGCCGGTTCCGGCACCAACGAGACGCCCGGCTTCATCGCCGTGGAGACCGGCGACGACGATGGCCTGCCCCTGGCGATCGCCTGGACGCTGCCCGACGGACGCATCAAGCACACCCTGATCCAGCCCGACGACGACTGGCTCGACGGCGAGATGCACTCGCTGGGCGGCTACAGCCTGGAGGAGCTGACCAGCATCGGGGTGAGCCCGCTGGACGTGATCCGCGAGCTGGAGAACGACCACTTCAACCAGACCCTCTATACCGCGGGCGTCGGCGACGACGAGGCGGCCATCTCGCGGCTCTTCGACACCTACGGCCTCGACCCCTTCGTGGAGCTGGCTCCGGCCGAGAGCCTCTACGGCGACCTCGCCCCCGGGGACTGGCCCCGCGCCCGGGGCGACCTGTTCGGCGAGCTCGGCCTCGAGCCGCTGCGCCCCGAGCACGAGGTGGAGGTGATGCTTCACCTTCACCTGCGTCTCGCCCCCGGCGGCGAGGCGCGCGAGGTGGAACCCTTCGACGGCCGGCTGATGGACGGCGCCGACGTCGACGACTGAGCCCGCCCCCGGGCGGTGTCGGCCTAGCGGCCGTCGCCCGGCGAGGAGGCGCCACCGACCGGCCGCGCCAGCAGGGCGCGCGCCGCCTCGACGATGCCCTCCACCGAGGGCAGGGTGAGCGTGGCGGCCGGCCCCAGGGCGATGAAGCTGTCCTCGGCGGTCAGCCGCGCCAGACGCTCCCCGGCCATGCCGCCCTCCACCAGCCCGGTGACCAGCGCCTCGCTCGGCGAGCCGCTGCGGCGGCACTCGTCCACGATCAATACCCGCGCGCAGTCGGCCACCCGGTCGTGCAGGGCCGCGTGGTCGAGGGGGGTGAGCCAGCGCAGGTCGATGATGCGCACCGCGATCCCCTCGTCCGCGAGGCGCGCCGCCGCCCGCCGCGACAGCGCGATCCCGTTGCCGTAGCCGACGATCGCCAGGTCGCGCCCCTCCCCCCACTGGCCGAGCGTGCCCACCGGCAGGCGATAGTCCGGGCCCGGATCGACGCCGCAGGCGAGCTCGTCGCCTGCCTCCAGCAGGTCCCGGGCGTGGTAGCGGGCGATCGGTTCGAGGATCACCACCACCCGCTGCTCCTCGTCGGCCAGGCGCACCGCCTCCTGCAGGAGCCCCACCGCCTCGACCCCGTCCGACGGGCAGGCCACCAGCAGGCCGGGGATGTCGCGCAACACGGCGATGGCGTTGTCGTTGTGGAAGTGCCCACCGAAGCCCTTCTGGTAGCCGAGCCCGGCGATGCGCACCACCAGCGGATTGGCGTACTGGCCCGAGGAGAAGAAGCTCAGGGTCGCCGCCTCGCCGCGCAGCTGGTCCTCGGCGTTGTGCAGGTAGGCGAGGAACTGGATCTCGAGGATCGGCACCAGGCCGCTCTGGGCCAGTCCGATGCCGAGCCCGAGGATGCTCTGCTCGTCGAGCAGGGTATCGATCACCCGGTGCGGCCCGAAGCGCGCCTGCAGCCGCTGGGTGACGCCGTAGACCCCGCCCTTGCGCCCGATGTCCTCCCCCGCCATCACCAGGTGCGGATGGCACGCCATCAGCCGCGCCAGCGCCTGGTTGATCAGCCGGGCCATGGGCGACGGCGTGGCATCGACCTCGCCCCGCCAGGGCCGCCGGCGCCCCTTCCGCGGCGGCGGCACGATGCTCGCCATCACCTCCCGCGCGCTCGACAGTGTCGGCCGGCCCACCGCGACCTCGGCCTCGTGGGCCACTTGCTCGCCGATGGCCCGGTAGCGTTCGGCGATCTCGTCCGCCGAGAGCAGGCCGTGGCGACGCAGCAGCCCGGCGCTGACCAGCAAGGGGTCCCGCGCCTCGTCGGTCGCGATGCGCGCGGCCGTACGATAGGCCTGCTCGGCGTCCGACCCGGCATGGCCGAAGAGGCGCACGCAGCGCAGGTGCAGGAACACCGGCTGGCGGCGACGACGGGCGATGCGCTCCGCCTCGCGGGCCGCCCGCCAGGTGTCCAGCAGGTCCAGGCCGTCGCCGGCGACGTAGTGAATGCCGGGGCGGGCGCGCATGCTGGCCGCGATCCAGCCGGGCGGCGTGGGCATGGAGACGCCGAGGCCGTTGTCCTCGCAGACCAGCAGCAGCGGCATGGGCGCGCCCTGGAAGGCGGCCCAGCCCGCGGCGTTGAGGGCCCCCTGGGCCGTGGAGTGGTTGAAGGAGGCGTCGCCGAAGCTGCAGACCACCACGGCGTCCGCCGGCCACGCACCGCCGCCTCCCAGGCGCCGCCAGAGGCCGAGGGCGTGGGCCGCGCCCACCGCCTTGGGCAGGTGGGAGGCGATGGTGCTGGTCTGGGGCGGAATGTGCAGGGCCCTGGATCCCAGCACCTTGTGACGCCCCCCGGAGATCGGATCGTCGCTCGAGGCGACGAAGCTCAGCAGCAGGTCGCGGATCGGCGTCTGGTGAGCCACGGCGCGGCTGCGCTCGATCAGGAAGGCGGCGTCGCGGTAGTGCAGGAAGGCCGGATCATCGGGGCGCAGGGCCCGGGCGACGGCCGCGTTGCCCTCGTGGCCGGCGCTGCCGATGGTATAGAACCCCTCGCCCCGGGCCTGCAGGCGGCGGGCCATGAGGTCGAGATGGCGGCTGGTCAGCTGGGACTCGAACAGCGCGATCAGCGCCAGGCCATCGAGCCCGACCTCGTCGAGCCCGAGCCGCCGGTTGGGAGCGGGCCAGTCGTCGCGGCGCAGGGCATCGCGGAAGCGCTGTTCCTGGGGCAGGACGTCGGCCACGGGCGGCCTCCGGTCGGCGGCGGATGCCTACAGCCTAGTCGACCGCCTCCGGCCGCCGCGACTCGGCCGGCGCCTGCGGCTCAAGCAATTCACGTCCGGCGGCCACGGCGGCCGCCAGGGGCTCGCCGTCACGGTAGAAGGCGGCCAGCGCACGACGGAAGGCCGCCGCCCGCGCCGGCAGCCCCTCCCGCAGGTAGCGCTCGGCACGCGCCTCGACCCGGGCCCGGAAGCCCTCGCGATCGACCCGGACGTCGCCCAGGTTGTCGACGCTGACGTTGAAGGGCAGCCCGCAGGCCTCGGCGAAGAGTCGCTCCAGCGCCTGGGGCGCCACCTCCACCGCCTCGAACTGGCGCTGCTGGTCGGCGTCACGGCCGTCGGGCAGGTACCAGTAGCCGTAATCCTCGAGCCGGCGACGCCGCGCCCCGGCGATGCACCAGTGGCTGACCTCGTGCAGGGCGCTGGCGAAGAAGCCCCGGGCGAAGATCACCCGGTGCCAGGGATTCGCCTCGTCCGCGGGCAGGTAGAGCGGCTCGTCGCCGCCGCGCACCAGCCGCGTCCCGAAGGTCGGCTGGAAGAGGCCGTCGAACAGGGCGATGACATCCTCGAGTCGGTGATCCACGCTGGCTCCTCGGGGCGCAAAAGGGGCCATTATAGGCGTCGGGCGGGCGGAGCGAAAATCGCCGCCGGCTGATAGACTGAGCGCCGTCTCGGCGCACGTCATGGAGCGACGCCGCCCTCCCTTCCCCCTCGCCGCATGGAGCCTCGCCGTGGTGCCGTCCCTCTCACGCCTTCTGACCACCGGACGCCGGGAAACCCCCGCCCTGATGCGCCTGGCCCTGCCGATCTGCGGGGCCCAGCTAGCCCAGGCCGGCATGAGCGTCGTGGACGTGATGATGACCGGGCGGCTCAGCGCCACGGACCTGGCGGCGGTCTCGGTGGGCGCGAGCCTGTGGCTGCCGCTGATGCTGTTCATGACCGGCACCCTGATGGGCCTGACGCCGATCGTCGCCCAGCTGCTCGGCGGCGGGCGCACCGCGGCCATCCGGCCCAGCGTCCACCAGGCCCTGTGGGTGGCCCTGGCACTGGGCATCGCCGCCGCGCTGCTGCTGTGGAGCGTGGTGATGCCGATCTTCCACCTGATGGCGGTGCCCGAGGAGGTCGCCGGGCGCGCCACGGGCTACCTGGCGGCGCTGGCCTTCGGCATGCCCGGGGTGGCGCTCTTCCAGGCGCTGCGCGCCTTCTCGGACGGCATGAACCACACCCGGCCGTCACTCTGGATCAGCCTGGTCGGCCTCGGCGTCAACATCCCCTGCAACTTCGTGCTGATCTACGGCGGCGATGGGCTCACGGGGCTGTTCGGCGCCGGGCTGCCCGCCTGGCTGCAGGACCTGCCCGCCCTCGGGGCGCTGGGCTGCGGCATCGCCACGGCGATCTCGATGTGGGTGATGAGCCTGACCATGTTCGCCTATACCCGCCGCGCCAGGGCCTACGGCGACATCGACCTGTGGCGAGCGCCCTCCCCACCCCGCTGGGCGCTGATCGCGGAGCTGCTGCGCGTCGGCGTGCCGATCGGCGTGGCGATCTTCGTCGAGGTGACGCTCTTCACGCTGATCGCGCTGTTCGTGGCGAGCCTCGGCGAGATTACCGTGGCGGCCCACCAGGTGGCGCTCAACTACACCTCCATCCTCTTCATGCTGCCGCTGTCGCTGGGCATGGCGCTGACCGTGCGAGTCGGCAACACCCTCGGCCAGGGGCGTCCCGACCTGGCTCGCCTGGTGGCCTGGAACGGCATCCTGGTCTCGCTGGGCGTGGCCGGACTCAACAGCCTGCTGCTGTGGCTCACGGCCGAGCCGGTGATCGCGCTCTACACGCACAACGACGAGGTGGCCCGCCTGACCCTGTCGCTGGTCGGCCTGGCGATGCTCTACCAGGTCTCGGACGCGCTGCAGGTCAACCTGGCCGGGGCGCTGCGCGGCTACAAGGACACCCGCATCATCATGCTGATCACCCTGCTGGCCTACTGGCTGGTGGGACTGGGAGGCGGTCACTGGCTCGGCCAGGTCGGCCTAGACGGCTGGATCGCGCCGCAGGGCGTGCACGGCTACTGGATCGGCCTGGTGGCCGGCCTGACCACCGCCGCGGTACTGTTGGGGGAGCGACTCCGACGCATCGGCAAGGCGAGGGCCCATGACAGCTTCGAGATCTCCCGCGACTGAGCCCCCACGCCGGCCCCGGCATGGTGGGAGGCACCTGCTGGCGGCCGCGGCCGTGGCGCTGCTGGCCGGCTGCGGCGAGGGCGGTAGCGAGGCGCTGCTGGGCGACTACCAGCGGCACCTGGCCGACACCCTGGCCCTCGAGGCATCGCCCCGGGCCGACCCGGAAAACATCGGCGCCTTCCCCGAGCCGGAGCAGCGGATCCTCGAGGTCGCCGAGACCCGCGAGGGCATGCTCGACGTCTACGCCCTGCGCGGCTGCCACATCGCCAGCCTGGTGGCGGGACGCAACAACCAGCTGGGGCGGGTGGCACCGCCCAGCCAGCGCTGGCTCTACGAGCTCGAGCTGTGGCGGCAGCTCAGCGCGTGCTGGAACACCGAGGTGCCGGCGACGCTCTCCGAGGCCAGCCGGGAGCGGCTCTCGCGGCTCACCGATATCAAGACCGAGCAGCTG
This sequence comes from Halomonas sp. THAF5a, assembly GCF_009363755.1. NCBI lineage: Bacteria > Pseudomonadati > Pseudomonadota > Gammaproteobacteria > Oceanospirillales > Halomonadaceae > Halomonas > Halomonas sp. THAF5a. The sequence goes on from NZ_CP045417.1 coordinate 2,727,084, forward strand.
CCGCGGGTGAGCTGGAACGCGCTGTTCGCCTCCGAGGAGTGGGTCAAGAACTTCTCCCGGGCCAGCGCTCCCCTCGCCCCCGAGGCCCTCGACGAGGCGACCACGCGCAGCGCGGCACTGGCCTACCTGCGCGAGGCGACCCTGCGCCAGTTCGATCCCGACTGGGCCGCCGACTCCGCCACCCTGGAGGGCCACTTCAAGACCCTCCAGGAACGTCCGTTCTCCGCCGAGCTGCTGCGCACCCTGCTGCTGGCCGAGCAGCGCCTGGACGAGGCCTCGGCGCTGATCGAGCAGGCCCTGGCCCGCCCCGACGAGCAGGCCTGTCCCGGCGATCCCGCGCGACTGGAGAACGCCCCCGAGGCCCAGCGCCTGACCGAGTGGCTGGCGCGCCTGGAGCGCTCGGCCCGCCACTGGCTCGAGGCCATCGATGCCCTGCTCGATGCCCAGCTGGCCGCGCCGCCGGCGGTCGCCGAGTACCGCCGCGAGTGGCTGTCCCTCGAGCACTCCGCGGCGCCCTTGCCGGCCTTCGCCGAGGCCCGCGACCAGCACCAGTCCCTGGTCTCACGCCTCCGCCGCCGCTGCCAATCCATCGCCGGGACTTAACCTCGGCAATCACTCTGTGCTATTGATGAAGCAACAGTGACGCAGTGCGCTGCTGACCAGGCCGATGCCGCGACCACGCAGCACTTGGAGGGACATCATGGGAATCCCGCAGTCACCCCGCAGCGCTCGAGTCATCGATCTCGAGGCCATGCGCCAACGCCAGCTGGCACGTCGGCGGCTGGTTCGCCTCTCGCCCGAGCTGGACAACCTGGAGATGGTCTATCGCCTCTCCTCGGATGACGACACCCTCTACGGCATGCCCCTGCTGGCGTGGGGCCTGCAGGAAGATGGCGAGGTCGTGGGCCTGGTGCCCTGGATGGAGGCCCTGACCCCCTGTCACCGCCTCGACGACGCCGACCACGGCCACTTCGTCGGCTATCGCGACCCGGAGACCGAGGAGCTCTTCGAGCAGGCGCCGGAGCACAAGGTGCTGGAGCTCCAACATGCCGCGGCCTACTTCGACTACGAGGAGACCGACGAGACCACGCTGATCCAGCAGCTCCCGGAGACGCAGGGCACCCACGCCCTGTGCATGGACGAGAGTGACGCGCCCTGGCAGCTCAAGCAGGTCTTCGGCTGGCGGCTCTACAGCGACGGGACGGTGGAGGCCCTGCTCGCCGACGAACGCCTGATCGAGACGACGCCGATCCTGCCAGGCGACCCCTGCCTCTACCCCGGCCACAGCCAGCACCGGGTGGTCTACTTCTTCCAGCGCCAGATCGCCAGTCGCATCCGCCAGGAGGATCCCACCACCCTCGAGGCCCTGGCGCTGATGGTCATGCCGGACGGCGACACGGCCTCCGGCACCGAGCCGGGAAGCGAGTAAGGGAGCGGACGCGCCTCAGCCGAGGCGAATCAGGTAGCGGTAGTGGCCGTCGTCCTCGCTCTGATGGATCAGCTCATGGCCGAGAAAGCTGCAGAACTTGGGAATATCACGGGTCGTGGCCGGGTCGCTGGCCACCACCTCGAGCACCTCACCCGGGGACATGTCGCGCACCCGATTGTGCATCAGCATGATCGGCTCGGGGCAGTAGAGCCCGGTGGTGTCGAGTCGTGCATCAGTGGGCGGCAGGGAATCCGCGGAATCAACCATCGATGACCTCGTTGCAGGACAGGAAAGTAGGAGCGTAACCGGATGATCAAGATCATTATCGAACGACGTATCATGCCCGGCCTGGAGGAAGAATACGAGGCGGCCGCCCGGGACGCCATGCGCCACTCCCTCGGCGCGCCGGGCTTCGTCGGGGGCGAGAGTCTCGTCGAGTTCGGCCACAGCGATCGACGCCTGATGATCACCAAGTGGCGCGACCTGCGCGCCTGGAAGGCGTGGTACCAGAGCGAGACCCGCGCCCGCGTGATGCAGGGGCTGCTGCCGCTGCTGACCGAGGACGAGCGCATTCGAGTCTACGAGGCGGCCACCGCCTGAGGGCGCTCGCCGTCAATCCCGCAGTCGCACGTGCACCGTCACCTCTTCACGGTCGTGGTAGAGGTGGCGGCACGCCACCTCCGCGCGGACGCCGGCCTCGGCGAGCGCCGACTCGAGGCGTGACAGGCAGTCGGCGACCTCCTGCCAGCGACGCTTCATCGGCAGCTTGAGGTTGAACACCGCCTCGCGACACCAGCGGCGCACCAGCCAGCGCTGGACCATCGCCATCACCTTCGACGGCTGGTCGACGATATCGCAGACCAGCCAGTCGAGCCGCCCGGGCGGCGCCCAGACGAAGCCGTCCTCGCGCAGGTGCTCGACCATCCCGGTGGCCATCAGCCCCTTGTCCATGGGGCCGTTGTCGATGGCGTAGACGTGCATGCCGCGCTGGACCAGCTGCCAGGTCCAGCCCCCGGGCGCCGCGCCCAGGTCGGCCGCCTGCATGCCCTCCCCCAGCCGCGCGTCCCACTCGTCTCGCGGCACGAACTCGTGCCAGGCCTCCTCCAGCTTGAGCGTGGAGCGGCTGGGCGCCGCGTGGGGAAAGCGCAGTCGACGGATGCCCCCCAGCAGGTCGCTTCGGTTGCCGGGGAAGCTCATGCCGAGTTGGACCCGGTCGCCGTCGCTCCACAGCAGGTGCAGGCGACGCCCCCCCGCCTTGCGCCTGAGGGCGCCGCGTTTCTTCAGCGTCGACTCCAGCGGTCGCTTCAGCGCCTTGATCAGGCCGGCCAGGGCCTTGGCCTCGTTGGTATCGGGAGTCTCCTGCCACAGCGACTCGAAGCTCCAGCCGCTCTCCTTCACCTGCTCGAGGATGGGCGACAGACGATCCTCCCGGGAGAGCGTCAGCGGCGGCAGGGCCACCAGGCTCTGGCGCGCGAACACCAGGCCGGCGAGCGGCAGGTCCCGATGCAGGCCGTTGGCCGGCTCGCCGCCCTCGACCAGGAAGCGCACGTAGCCCCCACCGGCTGGGTAATCGGCGGTGCCGGCTCGGCCGTGCGCCGCGGCCTTGTCGGTGATCTCGGCGGCCAGGTCCGGTTCGAAGCCCGGACGGCAGTAGAGCAGCAGTTCACTCGGCGGGGTCATGGTGTTCCTTGCTCGACGTGGGTCGCCGGGGACCGGATGCCACCAGCGCCTCGATGTCCTGAAGCTGGACGTTGAGGGCATTGGTGGAGATCTGGATCTCCCAGCAGGAGTAGATGAGCGAGATGGAGAGCAGGACCAGGCTGGCCCCGAACAGCACCAGGCCCGGCAGGTTCAGCGACAGGAAGAGCGCAAACATCGAGAGGGTGCAGAGCAGAAAGCTGAGCACGCCGGCCAGCTGCATCCGCTTGGTCAGGGAGATGCGCCGGCGCAGCAGCACGATCTGCTTGGCATTGCCCTCATGGTGCTGGGTGCGCTCCTCGTCGGCCAGCTTGCGAATCAGCTGGGCCAGGGTGAGGAAGCGGTTGGTATAGGCCAGCAGCAGCAGCGAGATGGCGGGAAACAGCAGGGCAGGAGTGGTCAGCGTCACGGGCGATCTCCAGGATGAGGGCTACGCTCATGGCGACAGTCGTTACCGTCGCGGGCTCAACATGAAAAAACCCCGAGCTCATTGAGCTCGGGGTTTTCTCGGAATAGGTGCCTGACGATGACCTACTCTCGCATGGGGAGACCCCACACTACCATCGGCGCTGATCGGTTTCACTGCTGAGTTCGGCATGGGATCAGGTGGTTCCCGTACGCTATGGTCGTCAGGCGAAAAACGGTGAATCATGCTGACGAGATCGTCTCGCGTATCCGTCTGTCGGTTGCCATCGGCAGACCGCTTGGGTGTTATATGGTCAAGCCTCACGGGCCATTAGTACCGGTTAGCTCAACGCCTTGCAGCGCTTCCACACCCGGCCTATCAACCAGCTGGTCTTGCTGGGCCCTTCAGGAGGCTCGAGGCCTCGGGGAGATCTCATCTTGAAGGGGGCTTCCCGCTTAGATGCTTTCAGCGGTTATCCCGTCCGCACATAGCTACCCGGCAATGCCACTGGCGTGACAACCGGAACACCAGAGGTGCGTCCACTCCGGTCCTCTCGTACTAGGAGCAGCACTTCTCAAATCTCCAACGCCCACGGCAGATAGGGACCGAACTGTCTCACGACGTTCTAAACCCAGCTCGCGTACCACTTTAAATGGCGAACAGCCATACCCTTGGGACCGACTTCAGCCCCAGGATGTGATGAGCCGACATCGAGGTGCCAAACACCGCCGTCGATGTGAACTCTTGGGCGGTATCAGCCTGTTATCCCCGGAGTACCTTTTATCCGTTGAGCGATGGCCCTTCCATACAGAACCACCGGATCACTAGAACCTACTTTCGTACCTGCTCGACGTGTCTGTCTCGCAGTTAAGCACCCTTATGCTCTTGCACTCAATGCACGATTTCCAACCGTGCTGAGGGTACCTTCGTGCTCCTCCGTTACGCTTTGGGAGGAGACCGCCCCAGTCAAACTACCCACCACACACGGTCCTCGATCCGGATAACGGACCTGAGTTAGAACGCCAATGATGCCAGGCTGGTATTTCAAGGTTGGCTCCACCGTGGCTGGCGCCACGGTTTCCAAGCCTCCCAGCTATCCTACACAAGCAACATCAGCGTCCAGTGTGAAGCTATAGTAAAGGTTCACGGGGTCTTTCCGTCTAGCCGCGGGTACACAGCATCTTCACTGCGATTTCAATTTCACTGAGTCTCGGGTGGAGACAGCGTGGCCATCATTACGCCATTCGTGCAGGTCGGAACTTACCCGACAAGGAATTTCGCTACCTTAGGACCGTTATAGTTACGGCCGCCGTTTACCGGGGCTTCGATCAGGAGCTTCGCTTACGCTAACACCATCAATTAACCTTCCGGCACCGGGCAGGCGTCATACCCTATACGTCCGCTTACGCGTTTGCAGAGTACTGTGTTTTTAATAAACAGTTGCAGCCACCTGGTATCTTCGACCGCTTCGCGCTTAGGGAGCAAGTCCCATCACGCTAGTGCGGCGTGCCTTCTCCCGAAGTTACGGCACCATTTTGCCTAGTTCCTTCACCCGAGTTCTCTCAAGCGCCTTGGTATTCTCTACCTGACCACCTGTGTCGGTTTGGGGTACGGTTCCACTGTATCTGAAGCTTAGAGGCTTTTCCTGGAAGCGTGGCATCGATGACTTCCAGACCGTAGTCTGTTCGTCTCGTCTCTCGGCGTTAAGGAACCGGATTTGCCTGATTCCTCGGCCTACTGACTTTCACCAGGACAACCAACGCCTGGCTCACCTAGCCTTCTTCGTCCCCCCATCGCAATACAGTGAAGTACGGGAATATTGACCCGTTTCCCATCGACTACGCCTTTCGGCCTCGCCTTAGGGGCCGACTCACTCTGCTCCGATTAGCGTCGAACAGAAACCCTTGGTCTTCCGGCGGGGGAGTTTTTCACTCCCCTTGTCGTTACTCATGTCAGCATTCGCACTCGTGATACCTCCAGCAAGCCTCTCGACTCACCTTCATCGGCGTACACGACGCTCCTCTACCGCTCATCCAGAGGATGAACCCGTAGCTTCGGTACCTGGTTTGAGCCCCGTTACATCTTCCGCGCAGGCCGACTCGACTAGTGAGCTATTACGCTTTCTTTAAAGGATGGCTGCTTCTAAGCCAACCTCCTAGCTGTCTGAGCCTTCCCACATCGTTTCCCACTTAACCAGGATTTGGGGACCTTAGCTGACGGTCTGGGTTGTTTCCCTTTTCACAACGGACGTTAGCACCCGCTGTGTGTCTCCCACGCGTCACTCACCGGTATTCGGAGTTTGCCTCGGGTTGGTAAGTCGGGATGACCCCCTAGCCGAAACAGTGCTCTACCCCCGGCGGCGCTACGTGAGGCGCTACCTAAATAGCTTTCGAGGAGAACCAGCTATCTCCGGGCTTGATTAGCCTTTCACTCCGATCCACAAGTCATCCAAATCTTTTTCAACAGATCCTGGTTCGGTCCTCCAGTTGATGTTACTCAACCTTCAACCTGCTCATGGATAGATCGCCCGGTTTCGGGTCTATTCCCAGCGACTGGTCGCCCAGTTAAGACTCGGTTTCCCTACGCCTCCCCTATACGGTTAAGCTCGCCACTGAAAATAAGTCGCTGACCCATTATACAAAAGGTACGCGGTCACCGAACGAGTCGGCTCCCACTGCTTGTACGCACACGGTTTCAGGATCTATTTCACTCCCCTCTCCGGGGTTCTTTTCGCCTTTCCCTCACGGTACTGGTTCACTATCGGTCAGCCAGGAGTATTTAGCCTTGGAGGATGGTCCCCCCGTCTTCAGTCAAGGTTTCTCGTGCCCCGACCTACTCGATTTCACACCAATCGGATTTCGACTACGGGGCTATCACCCTGTATCGCGTGGCTTCCCAACCACTTCGTCTATCGGTCATGGTGCTTAAGGGCTGGTCCCCGTTCGCTCGCCGCTACTAGGGGAATCTCGGTTGATTTCTTTTCCTCGGGGTAATGAGATGTTTCAGTTCCCCCGGTTCGCCTCCTGACACCTATGTATTCAGTGCAGGATACCCACGTTACCGTGGGTGGGTTTCCCCATTCAGAAATGCCCGGGTCGCAGGTTGTTTGCCACCTCGCCGAGCCTTATCGCAGGCTTCCACGTCTTTCATCGCCTCTGGCTGCCTAGGCATCCACCGTGTGCGCTTCATCGCTTGACCATATAACCCCAAGAGGTCTGGTCCGCGATGACAATCGACAATTGCCGGATACGCTTGAGACGTATCTCATGTTGCCTTCTTTCGAAAGCAACGCTTTGTCAGCATGATTCACATTGTTAAAGAGCACTGTTCAGAGAACAGTGGGAAGCCGTTTGGCTTGCCGCTGGTCTCTGTGACCGGACTGTCTTGGGAAGAGATGGTGGAGCCTAGCGGGCGGTGCGACGATTCGCTCGAATCGCTGACCTCCTGCAAGATGGTGGAGCCTAGCGGGATCGAACCGCTGACCTCCTGCGTGCAAGGCAGGCGCTCTCCCAGCTGAGCTAAGGCCCCTCTGATCCTGCAAATGGTGGGTCTGGGCAGACTTGAACTGCCGACCTCACCCTTATCAGGGGTGCGCTCTAACCAACTGAGCTACAGACCCGGCTACAAACCACTGGGTCCGCGACCCAAACAGTCTTTGCTCTGGTCGATCAGGTAATTCATTGTGAGCACTTGCCGAGTGTCGGCGACGTCGTCGATTAAGGAGGTGATCCAGCCGCAGGTTCCCCTACGGCTACCTTGTTACGACTTCACCCCAGTCATGAACCACACCGTGGTGATCGCCCTCCGAAGTTAGGCTAACCACTTCTGGTGCAGTCCACTCCCATGGTGTGACGGGCGGTGTGTACAAGGCCCGGGAACGTATTCACCGTGACATTCTGATTCACGATTACTAGCGATTCCGACTTCACGGAGTCGAGTTGCAGACTCCGATCCGGACTGAGACCGGCTTTATGGGATTAGCTCCACCTCGCGGCTTCGCAACCCATTGTACCGACCATTGTAGCACGTGTGTAGCCCTACCCGTAAGGGCCATGATGACTTGACGTCGTCCCCACCTTCCTCCGGTTTGTCACCGGCAGTCTCCCTAGAGTTCCCGACCGAATCGCTGGCAAATAGGGACAAGGGTTGCGCTCGTTACGGGACTTAACCCAACATTTCACAACACGAGCTGACGACAGCCATGCAGCACCTGTCTGAGCGTTCCCGAAGGCACCAATCCATCTCTGGAAAGTTCGCTCGATGTCAAGGGTAGGTAAGGTTCTTCGCGTTGCATCGAATTAAACCACATGCTCCACCGCTTGTGCGGGCCCCCGTCAATTCATTTGAGTTTTAACCTTGCGGCCGTACTCCCCAGGCGGTCGACTTATCGCGTTAACTGCGCCACAAAGGTCTCAAGGACCCCAACGGCTAGTCGACATCGTTTACGGCGTGGACTACCAGGGTATCTAATCCTGTTTGCTACCCACGCTTTCGCACCTCAGTGTCAGTGTCAGTCCAGAAGGCCGCCTTCGCCACTGGTATTCCTCCCGATCTCTACGCATTTCACCGCTACACCGGGAATTCTACCTTCCTCTCCTGCACTCTAGCCTGACAGTTCCGGATGCCGTTCCCAGGTTGAGCCCGGGGCTTTCACAACCGGCTTATCAAGCCACCTACGCGCGCTTTACGCCCAGTAATTCCGATTAACGCTCGCACCCTCCGTATTACCGCGGCTGCTGGCACGGAGTTAGCCGGTGCTTCTTCTGTGAGTGATGTCTTCCCTCCGGGGTATTAACCCGAAGGCGTTCTTCCTCACTGAAAGTGCTTTACAACCCGAAAGCCTTCTTCACACACGCGGCATGGCTGGATCAGGCTTTCGCCCATTGTCCAATATTCCCCACTGCTGCCTCCCGTAGGAGTTCGGGCCGTGTCTCAGTCCCGATGTGGCTGATCATCCTCTCAGACCAGCTACGGATCGCGGCCTTGGTGAGCCATTACCTCACCAACTAGCTAATCCGACATAGGCTCATCCAATAGCGCAAGGTCCGAAGATCCCCTGCTTTCCCCCGTAGGGCGTATGCGGTATTAGCCTGAGTTTCCCCAGGTTATCCCCCACTACCGGGCAGATTCCTATGCATTACTCACCCGTCCGCCGCTCGACGCCTCCTAGCAAGCTAGGATCGTTTCCGCTCGACTTGCATGTGTTAGGCCTGCCGCCAGCGTTCAATCTGAGCCATGATCAAACTCTTCAGTTTAAAGTCTGATAGTTCCTAAGGTGGAACCAAACCTGGCTCAAGGTTCAAACGTCTCGTTTGACGAGTCGCTTGCCTTGAATGTTTCAGTGACTGGTCACCGACATCCCGACAAGCGCCCACATGAATTACCTGATCGATTGTTAAAGAGCATCTCGCTGTTGCCGTCGTGCCGGCCGCATCAACGAAGCGGCGGTCTCGCCGGCGCCCTGCGAGGAAGGCGTATTCTACCTGACCGGCATTTCTTGTCAACCCTGCGAGGCGTTCCGAAGAAGCGAAGCGGGTGACCGAAACCTCATCTCGCCCTGCGAGGTGAGTGCCGATCGAGTGGCGTGCATTCTACCGAATGCGGCGAGTTCGTCAAGCGGGAATTTTCAAAGCGTCTTCGAAAAACCCAAATGGAAACAAGCACTTCTGCCACCATCACCGCCTGCAACGTTGGCCCGTCGCCGGCAGCGGATGCGTACTTTACGGATTTCCCCGGAGGCGTGCAAGCCCCCCGACCAAGAAAAAATATAGCCCACTCCGATCGGGCGCGCCACGAGCCATCACGCCTTTCTTCGAGACCGCCGTGGCATGCCCCGCCATGAGGCCCTCGCCGCCAGCTTCCCTCCCCTTGGGAGGAGAGCAACGCGCCCTCTCAGATCACGAAACGGTCAACGAAGCGGTGCACCGCCGTCTGCTCCAGGCGGGCCTGGTCGGCACAGAGATCGACGATCTCGGCGCAGCGCCCCGCCGGGAAGCGCGTGGCCAGATTACGCTCGAACTTTTCCACCAGCAGGGGGATGCCCTCCGCCCGTCGACGGCGATGGCCGATGGGGTACTCGACCGCGACCTGCTCGGTGGCACTGCCGTCCGCGAAGAAGACCTGGACGGCATTTGCGATGGCTCGCTTCTCGGGATCGTAGTAGTCCCGGGAGTAGACCTCGTCCTCGACCACCTCCATCTTGCCGCGCAGCACATCGATTTCGGGGTGCGCCGCGTGGAAGGCATCCTCGTAGTGCTCGGCGGTGAGGCTGCCGAAGATCAGCGGCACGGCGGTCATGTACTGGAGGCAGTGATCCCGGTCGGCGGGATTGGCCAGCTCCCCCTCCTTGGAGATGATGCGGATGGCCGAGTCGTGGGTGGTCAGCACGATGCGTTCGATCTCATCCAGCCGATCCTTCACCTGGGGATGCAGGGCCATGGCCGCCTCGCAGGCGGTCTGGGCATGGAACTCGGCCGGGAAGGAGATCTTGAAGAGGATGTGCTCCATCACGTGGCTGCCGAGCTCGCGCTGGAAGGTGAAGCGGCGCGCCGCCTCCGGCTTGGTGGCCAGGTCGCGGTTGGTGTGGCTGTAGAGCACGTCGTAGAAGCCCCACTGCGGAGCGCTCAGCACGCCCGGGATGCCCATCTCGCCGCGCATGGCAATGTCGGCCAGGCGCACGGCGCGGGAGGTGGCGTCCCCGGCGGCCCAGCTCTTGCGCGAGCCCGCGTTCGGGGCGTGCCGATAGGTACGCAGGCTCTGGCCGTCGACGAAGGCGTGGGAGAGCGCCGCGAGCAGCCGCTCACGATCGGCCCCCATCAGCTTCGCCACCACCGCGGTGGAGGCCACCTTGACCAGCACCACGTGATCGAGCCCGACCCGGTTGAAGGAGTTATCCAGCGCCAGCACGCCCTGGATCTCGTGGGCCATGATCATCGCCTCGAGCACCCGGCGCATGGTCAGCGGCGCCTGCCCGTCGGCCACGCGCTTCTGGGAGAGGTAGTCGGCCACGGCGAGGATGCCCCCCAGGTTGTCGGAGGGATGCCCCCATTCGGCGGCGAGCCAGGTGTCATTGTAGTCGAGCCAGCGGATGGTGGCGCCGATGTCCCAGGCCGCCTTGACCGGATCCAGCCGGAAGGTGGTCCCGGGCACCCGCGCCCCAAAGGGCACCACGGTGCCCTCGACGAGCGGGCCCAGGTGCTTGGTGCACTCGGGAAAGCGCAGCGCCAGGAGGCCGCAGCCCAGGGTGTCCATCAGGCAGTGACGCGCCGTCTCGAGCGCCTCGTCGCTGTCGATGGTGAAGCCGAGGACGTAGTCGGCAATCTTCTGCAGCTCGACGTCGTACTCTGGGCGCACGTTGGTTTCCACGGTGCTCATCGGGTGCCTCCTGCGATCGGGAGTCGGTCGGTGTCTCTCTACCACTCTTTTCACTATAGAAAACGCCCCGTGTCATCGACACGAGGCGCGACGTGCAGCGGACGATGGCGACTCAGATGCTGTCACCGGGCACGCGCACCCAGCCTTCCATCAGCACGCGGGCGCTGCGGCTCATCACCGCCTCGTCGATCACCCAGCGGCCGTCGACCAGGCTCGCCTCGGCGCCGACTCGCAGGGTGCCGGAGGGGTGACCGAAGGTGACGGCGTTGCGCTTGCCGCCGCCGGCCGCCAGGTTGACCAGGGTGCCCTCGATGGCCGCCGCGGAGGCGATGGCGACCGCGGCGGTGCCCATCATGGCGTGGTGCAGCTTGCCCATGGAGAGCGCCCGCACCCGCAGGTCGATCGCCTCGGCCTCGACGGCCTTGCCGCTGGAGGCGGTGTAGCTCGCCGGCGGCGCCACGAAGGCGACCTTGGGCGTGTGCTGGCGGTGGGCGGCCTCGCCGAGCTCACTGATCAGTCCCATGCGCAGGGCGGCATGGGCGCGGATGGCCTCGAAGCGCTCGAGCGCCTGGGTGTCGCCGTTGATCGCCTCCTGCAGCTCGCTGCCGGTGTAGCCGAGCTCGGCGGCATTGACGAAGACGGTGGGGATGCCGGCATTGATCATCGTGGCCTTGAGGATGCCCCCCTCCACCACCTCGGCCGGCACCTCCAGGTCGTCGACCAACTGCCCGGTGGGGAAGATGGCGCCCTCGCCGTCGGCGGGATCCTTGAACGCCACCGGCACCTCGGCGGCCGGGAAGGTCACGCCGTCGAGTTCGAAGTCGCCTGTCTCCTGCACCTGGCCGTCGGTGATCGGCACCCGCGAGACGATGGTCTTGCCGATGTTGGCCTGCCAGATGCGCACCTCGACCTCGCCGTTCTCGGGGATGCGCGCGGGATCGACCAGGCCGTTGCTGATGGCGAAGGGCCCCACCGCGGCGGAGAGGTTGCCGCAGTTGCCGCTCCAGTCGACGAAGGCCCTGTCGATGGCGACCTGGCCGAAGAGGTAGTCGACGTCGTGGTCGGGGCGCTCGCTCTTCGCGAGGATGACGGTCTTGCTGGTGCTGGAGGTCGCCCCACCCATGCCGTCGATCTGCTTCTGGTAAGGGTCGGGGCTGCCGATCACCCGCATCAGCAGGCGGTCGCGGGCCTCGCCCGGCACCCGGGCGGCCTCGGGCAGGTCGTCGAGGCGAAAGAAGACGCCCTTGCTGGTGCCGCCGCGCATGTAGGTGGCGGGAACCCGGATCTGTGGAACCTGTGCCATGGAATTCGCGTCCTTCTCGAGAAAGATCGACCCGGGCCGTGGCGGCGCCGGGTCGATGGGTGGGTTAGGGAGTGACGGTCATCGCCCGGTTCAGCCGACCGCCTCGACCTCGGACTCCAGGAAGTCCTGGGCGAAGCGCTGCAGCACGCCGCCGGCGGAGTAGACGGTCACCTCCTCGGCGGTATCCAGGCGGCAGATCACCGGCACCCGGTCGACCTCGCCGGTCTTGCGGTGGATCACGAGCTCGAGGGTGGCGCGCGGCGCCGGGGCGCCCTCGACGTCGTAGGTCTCGGTGCCGTCGAGCTGCAGGGTGTGGCGGGTGGTGCCCTCCTCGAACTGCAGCGGCATCACGCCCATGCCGATCAGGTTGGTGCGGTGGATGCGCTCGAAGCCCTCGGCGACGATCGCCTCCACCCCGGCCAGCGCCACGCCCTTGGCCGCCCAGTCCCGCGACGAGCCCTGGCCGTAGTCGGCGCCGGCGATGACGATCAGCGGCTGGTCGCGCTCCATGTAGGTCTCGATCGCCTCCCACATGCGGGTCACCTGCCCCTCCGGCTCGATGCGCGCCAGCGAGCCCTGGCGTACCTCGCCGTGCTCGTCCCGCACCATCTCGTTGTAGAGCTTGGGATTGGCCAGGGTCGCGCGCAGGGCGGTGAGGTGATCGCCGCGGTGGGTGGCGTAGGAGTTGAAGTCCTCCTCCGGCAGGCCCATCTTCGCCAGGTACTCGCCGGCCGCACTGTCGGCCATGATGGCATTCGACGGCGACAGGTGGTCGGTGGTGATGTTGTCCGGCAGGATCGCCAGCGGGCGCATCCCCTTCAGGGCACGCACCGCCGCCATGTTGCCTTCCCAGTAGGGCGGACGGCGGATGTAGGTGCTCTGGGGACGCCAGTCGTAGAGCGGGCTCTCGGCCTTCTCGGCGGCGTCCAGATCGAACATCGGGATGTAGACCTGCTTGAACTGCTCGGGCTTGACGAACTCGCCGACGATGGCGTCGATCTCCTCGTCGGAGGGCCAGAGGTCCTTGAGGGTCACCGGGTTGCCGTCCGGGTCGGTGCCCAGCGCGTCCTGCTCGATGTCGAAGCGCACGGTGCCGGCGATGGCATAGGCCACCACCAGCGGCGGCGAGGCCAGGAAGGCCTGCTTGGCGTAGGGATGGATCCGGCCGTCGAAGTTGCGGTTGCCGGAGAGCACCGCGGTGGCGTAGAGGTCGCGGTCGATGATCTCCTGCTGGATCTCGGGGTCGAGGGCCCCGGACATGCCGTTACAGGTGGTGCAGGCGTAGGCGACGATGCCGAAGCCGAGCTTCTCGAGTTCCGGCAGCAGGCCGGCCTCCTCCAGGTAGAGGCGCGCGACTTTCGACCCGGGAGCGAAGGAAGATTTCACCCAGGGCTTGCGAATCAGCCCCAGCTCGTTGGCCTTCTTGGCCAGCAGGCCGGCGGCCACGACATTGCGCGGGTTGGAGGTGTTGGTGCAGCTGGTGATGGCGGCGATGATCACCGCCCCATCGGGCATCTTGCCCTCGCGCTCCTCCGCCTGGGCCTTGTCGCTGTCCTTGTAGGAGGGAACGGCGATGCCGCGCTCGGCGAGGGCGCTGGTGGGCAGGCGACGGTGCGGGTTGGAGGGGCCGGCCAGGTTGCGCTCCACGGTGGAGAGGTCGAAGGTCAGCACCCGCTCGTACTGGGCCTCGGTCAGGCTGTCGGCCCACAGGCCGGCCTGCTTGGCGTAGGTCTCGACCAGCTCGACCTGCTCCGGTTCGCGCCCGGTGATCTTCAGGTAGTCGAGGGTCTGATCGTCGATGTAGAACATCGCCGCGGAGGCACCGTACTCCGGCGTCATGTTGGAGATGGTGGCACGGTCGCCGATGGTCAGGCTCGCCGCACCCGCGCCGAAGAACTCGAGATACGCCCCCACCACGCGCTCCTGACGCAGGAACTCGGTGATCGCCAGGACGATATCGGTGGCGGTGATGCCGGGCTGGCGCTGGCCGGTCAGCTCCACGCCGACGATGTCGGGCAGGCGCATCATGGAGGGGCGGCCCAGCATCACGGTCTCGGCCTCGAGGCCGCCCACGCCCAGGGCGATGACGCCCAGGCAGTCGATGTGCGGGGTGTGGCTGTCGGTTCCCACGCAGGTGTCCGGGAAGGCCACGCGCTTGCCGGTCTCGTCGGGGCGCGCCTGGATCACCGGCGACATCTTCTCCAGGTTGATCTGGTGCATGATGCCGTTGCCGGCGGGGATCACGTCGACGTTCTCGAAGGCCGTCTTGGTCCACTCGATGAAGTGGAAGCGGTCCTCGTTGCGGCGATCCTCGATGGCGCGGTTCTTGTCGAAGGCGTCCTGCTCGAAGCCGGCGTGCTCGACGGCCAGGGAGTGGTCGACGATCAGCTGGGTCGGCACCACCGGGTTGACCTTGGCCGGGTCGCCGCCGCGCTCGGCGATGGCGTCGCGCAGGCCGGCGAGATCGACCAGCGCCGTCTGGCCGAGGATGTCGTGACACACCACGCGAGCCGGATACCAGGGGAAGTCCAGGTCACGCCGGCGCTCGATCAGCTGGGTAAGCGCATCGGTCAGCAGTTCCGGCTCGCAGCGGCGCACCAGCTGCTCGGCCAGCACCCGCGAGGTGTAGGGAAGGGTATCGTAGGCACCGGGCTGGATGTCGTCGACGGCCGCACGGGTGTCGAAATAGTCCAGCTCGGTACCGGGAAGAGGCTTGCGGTAGTCGGTATTCATGGCGTCCGTCGGGAAGTCGTCGAATGAAGAAAGAAGGCGGGGCGACCGTTCGGCGGTCGCCCCCGGGAAGGTTCAGTCGCGCTCCTCGATGGGCACCCATTCGCTCTTCTCGGGGCCGACGTAGTCGGCGCTCGGGCGGATGATGCGGTTGTTGGCGCGCTGCTCGAAGACATGGGCGCACCAGCCGGTGACGCGCGAGCAGACGAAGATCGGCGTGAACAGCTTGGTCGGGATGTCCATGAAGTGGTAGGCGCTGGCGTGGAAGAAGTCGGCGTTGCAGAACAGCTTCTTCTCGCGCCACATCACCGCCTCGACGCGCTCGGAGACCGGATAGAGGACGCTGTCGCCCACGTCCTGGGCGAGCTTCTGGGACCAGTGCTTGATGATGGCGTTGCGCGGATCGGACTCGCGGTAGATAGCATGGCCGAAGCCCATGATCTTGTCCTTGCGCTCGAGCATGCCCAGGATCTCGCGCTCGGCCTCGTCCGGCGACTGCCAGTTCTCGATCATCGCCATGGCCGCCTCATTGGCGCCGCCGTGCAGCGGGCCGCGCAGGGAGCCGATGGCGCCGGTCACGCAGGAGTGCATGTCGGAGAGCGTCGAGGCGCAGACGCGGGCGGTGAAGGTCGAGGCGTTGAACTCGTGCTCGGCGTAGAGGATCAGCGAGACGTTCATCACCCGGGCGTGCAGCTCGGAGGCCGGCTCGTCGCGCAGCAGGTGCAGGAAGTGCCCGCCCACCGAGGCGTCGTCGGTCTCGGTCTCGATGCGCACGCCGTCGTGGGAGAAACGGTACCAGTAGCAGATGATCGACGGCAGCGCGGCGAGCAGGCGGTCGGAGACGTCCTGCTGCTCCTCGAAGCTCTGCTCGGCCTCCAGGTTGCCGAGCATGGAGGCGCCGGTGCGCATCACGTCCATGGGATGGGCGTCTGCCGGGATCTGCTCGAGCACGGTCTTCAGCGCCTGGGGCAAGCCACGCAGCCCCTTGAGCTTGGTGATGTAGGCGTCGAGCTCGGCCTGGTTGGGCAGCTTGCCCTTGAGCAGCAGGTAGGCCACTTCCTCGAACTTCGCCTTCTCGGCCAGCTCCTTGATGTCGAAGCCGCGATAGGTCAGGCCGGAGCCGGTCTTGCCGACGGTGCACAGGGCCGTGGTACCGGCGCTCTGGCCGCGCAGGCCGGCGCCACCGATGGGTTTGTCTGCCATGTCGTGTCTCCTCGTGAGTCGATTATTGTCGGTATACCTGGCGTGTCGGGCGTCGCCGCCCTTACTCCGCGTTGTTGTTCTCGGCAAACAGGGCGTCGAGCTTCTGCTCGAAGTCGTGATAGTTGAGGAAGTCGTAGAGCTCGTTGCGGGTCTGCATCAGCTCGACGACGTCGCGCTGGTGGCCGGTGTCGTGGATGCTCTGGTAGACCTTGAGGGCCGCGGCGTTCATGGCGCGGAAGGCCGACAGCGGGTAGAGCACCATGCGACAGCCCACCTCGCCGAGCTCCTGCTGGGAAAAGAGCGGCGTGGCGCCGAACTCGGTGATGTTGGCGAGAATCGGCGCGTCGACGCGCTCGCAGAAGGCCCGGTAGTCGTCCAGGGTGTGCACCGCCTCGGCGAAGATGGCGTCGGCGCCCGCCTCGATGCAGGCGTTGGCCCGCTCGATGGCCGCGTCCAGGCCCTCCTTCTGGAAGGCGTCGGTGCGCGCGATCAGGTAGAAGTCCGGATCGAGGCGTGCATCGGCGGCGGCCTTCACGCGGTCGACCATCTCCTGCTGGGAGACGATCGCCTTGTTGGGGCGGTGGCCGCAGCGCTTCTGCGCCACCTGGTCCTCGAGGTGCACGGCGGCCACGCCGGCACGCTGCATCTCCTTGACGGTGCGGGCGATGTTGAAGGCGCCGCCCCAGCCGGTGTCGATGTCCACCAGCAGCGGCAGGTCGGTGGCGCCGCAGATGCGATGGGCGTCCTCGACCACGTCGTTCATGGTCGTCATGCCGAGATCCGGCAGGCCATAGGAGGCGTTGGCGACGCCACCGCCGGAGAGGTAGATCGCCTGGTGGCCGACCCGCTGTGCCATCATGGCGGTATAGGCGTTGATGGTGCCGACGATCGGCAGCGGACGGTTGGCCTCGAGGGCGGCGCGGAAGCGGGCGCCGGGCGTCATTTGGGTCATGGAGGGTCTCCGGTTAGTGGGTCGAGCGCCTCATCGGGAGGCGTCGCTCTCCTGCGGTTCGAGGGTCGCCGCATAGCGCTCGACCACGTTGGCTCGCGAGGCGCTGACGTGGCGGCGCATCAACAGCTCCGCCAGTTCGGCGTCGCCCGCCTCGATGGCGTCGACGATGCGGTGGTGTTCGACGAAGGCGCGCTGCGGGCGCGTACCGCTGGCGCTGAACTGGGTACGATAGAGCCGCACCAGGTAGTAGAGGTCGTCGCAGAGCAGCCCCATCAGCATCCTGTTGTGGCTGCCGAGCACGATCTGGTAGTGGAAATCCAGGTCGCCCTCGCGCTGGTAATAGGCCTCGCCGCGACGCAGGTCGGCCTGGCGCTCGTGTACCGAGAGCACCTCGCGCAGCCCGGCGACCTCCTCGGGGGTCATGTGCTCCGCGGCCAGGCGCGCGGCCATGCTCTCCAGGGCCTCGCGCAGGTCGAACAGCTCGAGCAGCTCCTTCATGGAGAGCTGGACCACCCGGGCCCCCACGTGGGGCACCCGCTGGATCAGACGATGCGACTCCAGGCGACGCATCGCCTCACGCAGTGGCCCGCGCGAGATACCGTAGGCGCGCGAGAGACCGGGCTCGGTGATCTTGCTGCCGGGCGCCAGCTCCCCCCGGACGATGGCGTCCTGCAGCTGGTTGAAGACCCGCTCCGCCAGGGTGCGGACTTCGGGGTTGGCGGCCTGTTCCGTTGCGGCTGAGGTCATGGCAATTGTCGACAATTAAAGGATGGAAGAACTTTAGCCACTGCCTTACGCCCGGTCAACCGGCCGTTTGGCAGAATGCCTTCACCTTTGGTTGTAGACAACATGATCCAGAGCGGCGCGCGTGTCGACAATGCACGATCACCGGAAGGGACAAGTCGCCCCGCGATGCCTAGAATGTACGCCCTGCCTGGGGAAGACGCCTGATGACACCACCGCTCGAGATCACTCCGCTGCCCTACCACGAGGACCCGCTCGGCTATTTCGCGGTGCTGCGCGACAGGCCCGGCGCCGTGCTGCTCGACAGCGGCCGGCCGACGGCACCCGGCGGGCGCTACGACATCCTGAGCTGCGATCCGCTGGCCCGGCTCGAGGTCGACGGCGACGGGCGCATCCACGGCGACCCGGCACTGGCCGACCTCTCCCCCTTCGCCGCCCAGCAGGCGCTGCTCGACCGCCTGCCCGCAGAGACACCGGAGAGCGACCTGCCGTTTCTCGGCGGGCTGATCGGTTACTGGAGCTACGACCTGGGGCAGCGCCTCGAGCCGGTGGCGGGACGGGCGCGCTCGGCCGTCGCCCTGCCGGCCAGCCGGGTCGGCCTCTACGACTGGGCGCTGATCCAGGACCACGAGCGCCGGGAGAGCTGGCTGGTAGCCGACGCCGCGCGCCGCGAGCGGGTGCTCGCGTGGCTGTCGGGCGCGGCGCGCCCGGCCGGGGGCTTCCGGCTCACCGGCCCCTTCGCCGCCGAGCTCAGCCGCGAGGCGTACCTGGCGCGCTTCCGCACCGTGCAGGCCTACATCCGCGCCGGCGACTGCTACCAGATCAACCTCGCCCAGCGCTTCAACGCCCCCTACGAAGGCGATCTCTGGGCCGCCTATCGGCGCCTGCGCGAGGCCACTCCCACGCCCTACGCCGGTTACCAGGCCTGGGCCGGCCCCGAGGGCGAGCAGGCGATCCTCTCGCTCTCCCCGGAGCGCTTCATCGAGTGTCGCGACGGGCGCGTCGAGACCCGGCCGATCAAGGGCACCCGGCCGCGCGGCGCCACCCCCGACGAGGACCGACGGCTGGCCGCCGAGCTCGAGGCGAGCCTCAAGGACCGCGCCGAGAACGTGATGATCACCGACCTGCTGCGCAACGACCTGGGGCGGGTCTGCCGCCCCGGGAGCGTGCGGGTGCCGACCCTCTGCGGCCTGGAGAGCTACGCCAACGTCCACCACCTGGTCAGCGTGATCACCGGCGAGCTGGCGGCCGACCGGCGCCCCATGGACCTGCTGGCGGCGGCCTTCCCGGGCGGCTCCATCACCGGGGCGCCCAAGGTGCGCGCCATGCAGATCATCGACGAGCTGGAGCCCAGCCGACGCAGCGCCTACTGCGGCAGCCTCGGCTACGTCGACGTGCGCGGACGGATGGACACCTCCATCGCCATCCGCAGCGTGGTGGCCGAGGCGGGCCGCCTCCACCTCTGGGGCGGCGGCGGCCTGGTCGCCGACTCCGAGGGCGACGCCGAGTATGCCGAGACCCTGGACAAGATCCGCCACCTGATGCGGGCCCTGGCGACGCCGAGCGACGAGGAAAAATGGAATAAGGAAGCGGTCTCAATAGTCAATCGAGATATAGATATCCAATGATTCGGTATTGGGGAGAGGCGCCACAGCTCTGCTAGGGTAGCGGCAATATCGCAAGCAGAGACCCGCCATGACCGCCTTCGACCCCAACCGCTTCGTCCTCGAGCACGACCAGGAGACGCCCAAGGAGATCCTTCGCGCCGCCTACCGGGCCTTCGGCGAGCTGACGATCTCCTTCTCCGGCGCCGAGGACGTGGTGCTGATCGACCTGGCCCTGAAGGTCGCGCCGAAGGAGGACGTCAGGGTCTTCTCGCTGGACACCGGACGGCTGCACCCCGAGACCTACGCCTTCATCGAGCGGGTCCGCGATCACTACGCCATCGACATCGACGTGCGCCTGCCCGACACCGAGGCCGTTCAGGCCCTGGTCGGCGAGAAGGGACTCTTCAGCTTCTACCGCGACGGCCACCAGGAGTGCTGCGGCATCCGCAAGGTGGCGCCCCTGCGTCGCCGCCTGGCCGGCCTGCCGGTGTGGGTCTCCGGCCAGCGCCGCGACCAGAGCCCCGGTACCCGCTCCAGCCTGCAGATCGCCGAGCGCGACAGCGCCTTCGGCAGCGAGCAGACCCCGCTCTTCAAGATCAACCCGCTCGCCCGCTGGACCAGCGAGGACGTCTGGACCTACATCCGCCTGTTCGACGTGCCCTACAACGCCCTGCACGAGCGCGGCTACGTCAGCATCGGCTGCGAGCCCTGCACGCGCCCCACCCTGCCGGGCCAGCACGAGCGCGAGGGCCGCTGGTGGTGGGAGGATCAGGGCGGCAAGGAGTGTGGACTGCACGCCGTGAACCTGGCGCCGCCGGCCTCGTCGAGCGCCTGAGCCACCCCGCCACGACACCACGAAGGGCGCCCCGCGGGGCGCCCTTTCGCCGTGGCTCGCCGGAGGCGAGCGTGCCTGGTGGGCCTCAGCGGATCGGCAGCTCGATGTCCTCGAACAGCGACTGCTCGTGGCGGGGCCCGGCGGCCAGCGCCGCGTCCACCAGGTCGCGGTCGAGATGACTGGCGAAGCCCTCGAGGAAGTCATACATGTAGCCGCGCATGAAGGTACCGCGGCGAATGCCGATCTTGGTGGTGGAGCTCTCGAACAGGTGGTTCGCCTCCAGCGCCACCAGGTCGGTGTCCTGATCGGCATCCACCGCCATGTGCGCGACGATCCCCACCCCCATGCCGAGGCGCACGTAGGTCTTGATCACATCGGCGTCGGCGGCGGTGAGCACCACGTTGGGCGACAGGCCGCGCGCCCGGAAGGCGTCGTCGAGCTGGGAGCGACCGGTGAAGCCGAACACGTAGGTGACCAGCGGATAGTCGGCCAGCGCCTCGAGGGTGAGGGTCTCGAGTTCGGCCAGCGGATGACCCGCGGGCACCAGCACGCAGCGGTTCCAGCGGTAGCAGGGCAGCAAGACCAGGTCATTGAAGAGGTCGAGGGACTCGGTGGCGATGGCGAAGTCGGCCTGGCCGTCGCTGACCATCTGGGCGATCTGCTTGGGCGTGCCCTGCTGCATGTGCAGCGCCACGTCGGGGTACTTCTGGGTGAAGTCGCGGATCACCGGCGGCAGCGCATAGCGCGCCTGGGTGTGGGTGGTGGCGATGGAGAGGCTGCCGCGGCGCTCGTCGCTGTGCTCCTGGGCGACGTCCTTGATGTTCTCGGCCAGCCTCAGCACCTGGCCGGCCAGCTCGATGATCGCCTGCCCCGCCGGGGTGATGCGGGTCAGGTGCTTGCCGCTGCGCGCGAAGATCTCGACGCCGAGCTCGTCCTCGAGCAGGCGGATCTGCTTGGAGATCCCGGGCTGGGAAGTGAAGAGGCTCTGGGCGGTGGCCGAGACGTTGAGGTTGTGGCGCGACACCTCCCAGATGTAACGCAGCTGCTGAAGCTTCATGGCCGCCCTCTCTGTGCGTGCTGTCTTGGCGATGGGCACTGTCTAAGCGAGACGTGCGATCTATGCTGTAGGGGCTGGCCGCGCGTGCGGGTCGCAAGCCGCGAACGCCAGCCGACCAGGCCTCCTAAAATACCCCAAAGACATAAAAAAACAACCTATGATCACTTTATAGCATAACATGGCGACCCCGAGGCAGCCGCCGATCGACGTCCCCGTCGGCCGCCGGGATTTGCCAGCACCCTGGACGATCGCTAACATCGACCGGCCGGGCATGTCCCGCATGCCCCCTACCCGCTCGATGCAGCGCAACGAAACTGGAGAATCACATGGCCAACAACGTCGATGTCACCAATGCCAACTTCGAGCAGGAAGTCCTCAAGGCCGATGCCCCGGTCCTGCTGAAGTTCTGGGCCCCCTGGTGTGGTCCCTGCAAGGTGATGGCGCCGGTGGTCGATGAGGTGGCCGAAGAGCGCGATGGCAACCTCAAGGTCGTCAGCATCAACGTGGACGACGCTCCGGAGATCGCCGCCGAGCAGGGCGTGCGTGGCGTCCCCACCGTGATGCTGTTCAAGTCCGGCACCAAGGTCGCGTCCCTGGTCGGCGCTCAGTCCAAGTCACAGCTGAGCCAGTTCATCGACCAGAACGCCTGATCGCGCCCCTGATCACGCCCCTCCCCGCGCTCATCGCCCCGGCCCAGGCCGGGGCGATGTCGTTTGGGGCGCCTGTCGGGCTCACTCGTCGTCGCGCTCAGAGATCGGCCGGTCGGCCTGGTCCAGCGGCGAGCCGACCGCGGGACCCAGCAGGTGGGCGATCCAGCGCGTCTGGGGATGGCTGTCCAGGGCGATCTTCAGGGTCATGGTCAGCACCACCGAGAGCAGCATGCCCACCGCGCCGAAGATCCACCCCCAGACCACCAGCGACAGGAAGGCCACCGAGGTGGAGAGCCCCAGGGCACGCCCCATCACCCGCGGCTCGATGATGTTGCCCATCACGAAGTTCACGCCCAGGTAGGCCACCGAGAGCAGCATGGCATCCACCAGCCCGCCCTGGGGCGAGACCAGCAGCAGCAGCACCGGCGGCACCGCGGCGATGGCCGAGCCGATGTTGGGGATATAGTTCAGGGCGAAGGCCAGCACCGCCCACAGCAGGGGAAACTCGACCCCCAGGAACTTGCAGGCCAGCCAGATCAGCGCGCCGGTCGCCAGGCTGATCAGCGTCTTCACGGCCAGGTAGCGCTTGAGGGTCTGGCTGAACTCGCTGAAGCGGCGCAGGCTCGGTGCCGGATTGACCAGGGCCCGGGAGATCTTGTCGCGGAAGTTGAGGGTCTCGAAGAGCAGGAAGATCACCAGCAGCGACACGACGACGCTCTGCATCATCAGGTTGCCCACCTCGCCCAGCAGCGCCGGGATCCAGCTGCCAAACTGCTCGGCGTCCAGCAGCTCCGCCAGGCGGTCGGTGTCGATGGCCAGGCCCAGGGCCGCCAGGCCGTCGAGCAGCCCCAGGTAGTACTGATAGAGCTTCTGCTCGATCCCGGGCAGGGCCTCGACGAAGGTGCCGAAGCTGTTGACCAGCAGCACGCCGAGCAGCGAGAGGAAACCGCCGATCACCACCAGGGTCAGCCAGACCGACAGGCGCAGGCTCAGGCCGAGGCGGTTGAGCCACTGGACGGGCGCCGTGCAGACCACGGCGATGAACAGCGACAGCAGCAGCGGGACCAGCAGGCTGGCCCCGGCCCGCATGCCGGCGACGATCACCACCAGCGCCGCCAGCGCCAGGGTCAGGTTGAGGGGGATACTCTGCTGCTCGTTCTGAGGGGGTGGGGGCATGCCCGGTCTCGCGGTCGTCGATGGTCTGCTCATGATGACGGGGCACGGTGCAATTGCAAGGCGCGGAACCATCCCCGGGCCGTGGCCTCGAAGCCCGGTAGCCCTCACGACAAGGAGACCGTCATGCCCTTCCCCCGCCCCGCTCGCGCGCTCGGCCTGCCGGCCCTGGCCGCCCTGCTCACGCTCGCCCCGCCGCTGGCGGCCACGGCCCTGGCGGCGGAGACGCCCCGTCGCCTCGACGTCCAGGCCGAGGCCGAGCTCGCGGTGGTGCCGGATCGCGCCACCCTCGAGGCCCGCCTCTGGGAGCAGACCCCGGCGGTGGCCGAGGGGAGCGAGCGCGACACCGACGCCGAGGCCCTGCGCCAGGCGCGACAGCGCCTGGAGGAGCGCGCCGCCGCGCTGATCCGCCGCCTGGAGGCCGAGGGGATAGCCAGCAAGGCGATCACCGCCGGTTCGCTGCAGGTCCAGCCGCAGCGCCTGCCGGGCATGCAGCGCGACGATGCCCCGTCGACGCCGCGGGTGCGCACCCGCCTGCAGCGCCCGGTCAGCATCGAGATCGAGGACCTCGCCCGACTGCCGGGGCTCCTCGACGCCCTGACCGAGGCCGGCGTCAACGCCCTGGACGGCGTGCGCTACGACCTCGCCGACCGCGAGGCCGCCACCGACGAGGCGCTGGTCAAGGCGCTGGCGAAGGCGCGCCACAAGGCCGAGCTGATGGCCGAGACGCTCGCGATCGAGCTGGGCGAGGTGATCGCGGTGAGCGAGACCCGCGCCCCGGTGTTCCAGCCGCGGATGATGGCGATGAGCGACGCCCGCCCCGAGGGCGCCGGCCACGCCGAGTATCGCCCGGGCACCATCACCATCGAGGCCGGCGTGAACGTCAGCTGGGCGATCGCCGAGGCGCCCTGAGCGCCGGGCGCCTCACGATGATGTCGCGAGCGGCCCTTTACAGTGCCCCATCAAAAACCCCACCGAACGCAACGTCCGGTGGGGTCCATGCAGTGCTGTCGCCGAGGTGGCGATCCGTCGCCGTACGGCTTGGCGCTTGCAGCTCGGTGCTGGGCGCTTACACGTTGATCGTCTCGACGCCGCCCATGTAGGGGCGCAGCACCTCGGGCACGGTGATCGAGCCGTCGGCGTTCTGGTGGTTCTCCATCACCGCGATCAGGCAGCGCCCCACCGCCAGGCCGGAGCCGTTGAGGGTATGCAGCAGCTGCGGCTTCTTCTGCTCCGGGTGGCGGAAGCGCGCCTGCATGCGCCGTGCCTGGAACTCCTCGCAGTTGGAGATCGAGGAGATCTCGCGGTAGGTCTGCTGGCTCGGCATCCAGACCTCCAGGTCGTAGGTCTTGGCGGCGCCGAAGCCCATGTCGCCAGTGCACAGGGTCACCACCCGATAGGCCAGGCCCAGCGCCTGGAGGATCGCCTCGGCATGGCCGCGCATCTCCTCCAGCGCCGCGTAGCTCTGCTCCGGCTCGACCAGCTGGACCATCTCGACCTTGTCGAACTGGTGCTGGCGGATCATGCCGCGGGTATCGCGGCCGTGGGAGCCCGCCTCGCTGCGGAAGCAGGGCGTGTGGGCGGTGAGCCGCATCGGCAGCGCCTTGTGCTCGAGGATCTCGTCCCGGGCGAAGTTGGTCAGCGGCACCTCGGCGGTGGGGATCAGGTGGAAGCCGCGCTCGTCGTCCAGGCGGAAGAGGTCCTCGCCGAACTTGGGCAGCTGGCCGGTGCCGTGGAGCGAGGCCTCATTGACCATGTAGGGGACGTAGCACTCCTCGTAGCCGTGCTCGAGGGTCTGCTTGTCGAGCATGAACTGGGTGAGCGCCCGGTGCAGCCGCGCGATGGGCCCGCGCATCACCGCGAAGCGCGAGCCGGTGAGCTTGGCGGCGAGCTCGAAGTCGAGATCGCCCTGAAGCGCCCCCAGGTCGACGTGATCGCGTACCTCGAAGTCGAAGGCCGGCGGCGTGCCCCAGCGGTGCAGCTCGACGTTCTCCTCCTCGCTCTGCCCCGCCGGGACGCTCTCGTGGGGCAGGTTGGGGATGCCGCTGACCAGGCTGTCCCACTCGGCCTGCACCTCGGCGAGGCGCGCCTTGGCGGCATCGAGACGGTCACCGAGGTCGCTCACCTCGGCCAGCAGGGGCTGGATGTCCTCGCCCTGGGCCTTGGCCTGGCCGATGGACTTGGAGCGGGTGTTGCGCTCGTTCTGCAGGGACTCGGTCTCGGCCTGCAGCTCGCGGCGCCGGGACTCCAGCGCCTCGAGGCGCGCGGTGTCGAGGGCGTAGCCCCGGGTGGCCAGTCGTTTCGCGACCGCGTCGAGGTCGCTGCGCAGCAGTTTGGGATCGAGCATGTCATCCAGTCCGTTGCAGTCGGTGAAGGGGGGTCGGGCGGTGTCCGAATCAGGCCGCCCATTGTAGGCAAAAGGGGGCAGGGGCGCCACGCGGCGGGCCCCGGGATGCGCGCCACCGCCCTGTCGCGGTAGAGTAGCTCCACCCCTTCCCCCTGCCCTGGCCCGCCAGGGCGGCGCCACCACTAAACAGAACGCCATGATCGCACGCTTGGACACCGCTGACGCCAGCACCCTGCCGGGCCTCGACGCCCGCTACCTGCGCTTCCTCGAGGCGCTCAAAGCCGAGGGCTTCGAGGGCGAGATCACGCCGGACTACGCCGCCCGCACGGTGCTCGCCACCGACAACTCCATCTACCAGCGCCTGCCCCAGGCCGTGCTGAGCCCGAGGCACGGCGCGGACCTCGAGCGCATCGCCCGCCTGGCCGGACGCGAGGAACATCGCGAGGTGGTGCTCACCCCGCGCGGCGGCGGCACCGGCACCAACGGCCAGTCGCTCACCGACGGCCTGGTGGTCGACGTCTCGCGGCACATGAACGCCATCCTCGACATCGACGTCGAGAACCGCCGGGTCCGCGTCCAGGCCGGGGTGGTCAAGGACCAGCTCAACGCCGCCTTGAAGCCCCACGGGCTCTTCTTCGCCCCGGACCTCTCCACCTCCAACCGCGCCACCATCGGCGGCATGATCTCGACCGACGCCAGCGGCCAGGGCAGCTGCGAGTACGGCAAGACCCGCGACCACGTGCTCGAGCTTTCGACGGTGCTGCTCGGCGGCGAGCGCCTGGTCAGCCGCCCGCTGGCCGATGAGGAGCTCGCGCCGCTGTGCGAGCGCGACGACGTCACCGGCACCGCCTACCGCACCGCCCGGGAGATCATCGACACCCAGCGCGAGCGCATCGAGGCCGTCTTCCCGCCGCTGAACCGCTGCCTGACCGGCTACGACCTGGCGCACCTGAGGACGGCGGAGGGCAGGCTCGACCTCAACAGCCTGCTGTGCGGCTCGGAGGGCTCCCTCGGCCTGCTCGACGAGGCGGTGCTCAACGTGCTGCCGATCCCCCAGCACTCGACCCTGGTCAACGTGCGCTATGCGGGCTTCATGGACGCGCTGCGCGATGCCAAGGCGCTGATGGGCGGGGAGCCCGCGCCCACCTCCATCGAGACGGTGGACGACACCGTGCTGCTGCTCGCCATGGAGGACTTCGTCTGGGACAGCGTCGCCGAGTTCTTCCCGGCGGGCGACACGCCGGTGCGTGGCATCAACCTGGTCGAGTTCAACGACGATGACCCCGAGCGGCTCGCCCGGCGGGTCGAGGCCTTCTGCCGCCACCTGGAGAGCGACGCGAGCGTCGAGCGCCTCGGCTTCACCCTGGCCGAGGGCCGCGCCCGGATCCAGCGGGTCTACGCCATGCGCAAGCGCGCCGTGGGCCTGCTGGGCAATGCCAAGGGCGAGAAGCGCCCGATCCCCTTCGTCGAGGACACCGCGGTGCCGCCGGAGCACCTGGCGGACTTCATCGCGGAGTTCCGCGCCGCCCTCGACGCCCGGGGGCTCGCCTACGGCATGTTCGGCCACGTGGATGCCGGTGTGCTCCACGTGCGCCCGGCCATCGACATGAAGGATCCCGAGCAGGCTCGGCTGATCCGCGAGGTCTCCGACGAGGTGGCCGCGCTGACCCGGAAGTACGGCGGCCTGCTGTGGGGTGAGCACGGCAAGGGCGTGCGCTCGGAGTACGCGCCGGCCTTCTTCGGCGAGCTCTACCCGAGCCTGCAGCGGGTCAAGGCGGCCTTCGACCCCCATAACCAGCTCAATCCCGGCAAGATCGCCACGCCGCTGTCTATCCCACCCGAAGACGCGGGTAGGGCTTTCCCGTCCGAGGCTCCAGGACAGGCCGACGACCGTCCGACCGACAGCGCCGAGGAGCAGGCGGTCAAGTTCGTCGACCCCGGCCTGCTGGCCATCGACGGCGTGCCCACCCGGGGCCAGCTCGATCGCACCATCGACGAGCGGGCCTGGCAGGCCCATGCCGCCACCGTCTACTGCAACGGCAACGGCGCCTGCTACAACTACGACCCCGACGACGCCATGTGCCCCTCCTGGAAGGCCACCCGGGACCGGGTCCACTCGCCCAAGGGGCGCGCCAGCCTGATCCGCGAATGGCTGCGCCTGCAGGGCGAGGCGGGCGTCGACCTCGTCGAGGAGTCACGCCGCCAGCGCACCGAGGGCGCCTGGGGCTTCGTCAGGCGCCTGCCGCGTCGCGCCCTCAACACCTGGCGCCGCGACCGCGAGGCGGACTTCTCCCACCAGGTCTACGACGCCATGGCGGGGTGTCTCGCCTGCAAGTCCTGCGCCGGCCAGTGCCCGGTCAAGGTCAACGTGCCGGACTCCCGCTCGCGCTTCCTCGCGGCCTACCATGGCCGCTACCTGCGCCCGGTGCGCGACTACCTGGTCGGTGGCATGGAGTTCCTGCTGCCCACCCTCTCGCGCATCGCCCCGCTCTACAACGCCGCCCTGGACAACCGCTGGGTCGACCGCCTGCTGTCGGGCCCCGTCGGCCTGGTGGACAGCCCCCGGCTCTCCCGGGCGAGCCTGAAGAAGCAGCTTGCCGCCTGGGGCGTGGCACCGGCCACGCCCACCTCGCTGGGCCTGCTCACCGAGGCCCAGAAGGCCAGGAGCGTGGTGCTCGTCCAGGACGCCTTCACCAGCCACTTCGAGGCGCGGCTGGTCATGGACGTCGTCGAGCTGCTCTCGCGGCTCGACGTGCGGGTCTTCGTGGCGCCCTTCTCGCCCAACGGCAAGCCGCTGGACGTCCAGGGTTTCCAGGGCGCCTTCGCGCGCACCGCCGAGAAGCAGGCCCGGCGGCTGACGACGCTGGCCGAGGCCGGGGTGCCTCTGGTCGGCATCGACCCGGCGATGACGCTGACCTACCGCCAGGAGTACGTGAAGGCGCTGGGCCCGGAGGCGGTGCCCGAGGTGCTGATGCTTCAGGAGTGGCTGGTGACCCAGGCGCCGCACCTGGCGCGCGGCGCCGCCCCGGGCGAGGGCGAGGACCCCGGCTTTCGGCTGCTCTCCCACTGCACCGAGAAGACCAACGCCCCGGGCAGCCCCAGGGCCTGGCAGCAGCTCTTCGCCGCCTTCGGCCTGGAGCTCGAGCTGCTCGCGACCGGCTGCTGCGGCATGTCCGGCACCTACGGCCACGAGGCGCGCAACCTCGAGACCTCCCGGGCCATCTACGCCCAGTCCTGGCAGCCCCGAGTGGAGGACGAGGCCAACGCCGGCCGGCTGCTCGCCACCGGCTACTCCTGCCGCAGCCAGGTGAGACGCTTCTCCGACCAGGCCCTGCCGCACCCGCTGCAGGCCCTGCTGGGCTGGCTCCGGCAGCGCTGAGCCACACCCCCCTCCCGGATGTCACGCCGGCGATGCTCTCCTAGCCGCCGCCCTGCGGGGCGGCGGTGAGGGTGAGGTCGATGGCATCGTGGCGCCAGTACTCCTCGTCGCAGTCGACGGCCCGGCCGTTCTGGTCGTGGTTGATCCGGGTGATGCGCTGCGCCGGGCTGCCGCGCACGGCGTTGAGCGCCCGGGCGGCCGCCTCGGGCAGCACGGTGGTCGAGAGCGCGTAGCTGACCCGGGCCACGCGCAGGCCGTAGTGGCGACGGTAGAGATCGGTCAGCGACTCCCGGGCGAGATCGAAGGCGAGGATGCCGGGGAAGCAGTCGGGGCGCAGGTGGTGCTCGACGTAGAGCACCCGCCGCTCGTCCACCAGCCGCGCCCTGGTGATGCGATAGAGGCGCTCGCCGCTCGCGAGCCCCAGGCGCCGCGCCACCTCGTCGGGGGCGGCGATCTCCTCGGCGTCGAGCAGCCGGGTCTGCGCCCGCCGCTGCTGGGACTGCACCATGTCGTGGAAGGGCAGGCACGCCAGCAGGTCATAGCGCAGGCGCGGCGGCGAGACGAACCAGCCGCGGCGGTTCTCGCGATAGATGCGTCCCTCGGCCTCCAGCTGGACGAGCGCCTCGCGCAGGGTGATCCGGGTGGTGGCGAGCCGCGCCATCATCTCGCGCTCGGCGGGCAGGCGTCGATCGCCGCGCCGGTCGGCCGAGGCGATCAGCGCCAGCAGCGAGGTTCGTAGGGAGGACTCGTCGGGGAGCGACGCCCGAAGCGCATCGGCGTCGGGGGCGGCAACAGACACGGGGGACACGGGATTCAAGGCGTTCTCGGCGGCCGGCAGCAAGGAGAGCGAGCGGCGGAACTGATCTAGACCAGTCGAACGACCCGCGACGACATCTCCCAGTCTAGTGCAGGCGTCATGACACGACGGTGACGCCCTTCCCTTCGACGCCCGGGAAAACGCCGGGAGAGGCCTGCCGCATAACTGCCATGCCACTGACACCGCGCTGTCATCCCGGCCACCTAGAGTGCATCGCGTCGGGAGCTGATCTAGACCAGATGACAGGCTGCGTCACGGCGCCGACACGACCCACCGCCCCCATTCCGGAGATTCGTCATGCTCGCCACCCCGAAGCGCTCCCGCCTGACCGCCGCCCTGGCCGCGACCTCCCTGCTGGGCTTCGGCCTCACCGCCCAGGCCACCTCCGAGGCCACTTCCTCGGCCGACGCCTCCCTCGAGGCGCTGGTCGCCGCCGCCCAGCAGGAAGGCCGCGTCGACAGCGTCGGCATGCCCGACACCTGGGCCAACTGGCAGGACACCTGGGCCGACCTCGAGACCCACTACGGCCTGGCGCACAGCGACACTGACATGAGCTCCGCCGAGGAGGTCGCCAAGTTCAAGGCCGAGGGCGAGAACGCCACCGCCGACATCGGCGACGTGGGCTTCGCCTTCGGCCCCATCGCCGTCCAGCAGGGCGTGACCCAGCCCTACAAGCCCACCACCTGGGACGAGATCCCCGACTGGGCCAAGGATGAGGACGGCCACTGGATGCTCGGCTACACCGGCACCATCGCGATGATGATCAACAAGGCGCAGGTGCCCGAGGGAGAGCGCCCGACGAGCTTCGCCGATCTCGCCGAGGGCGACTATTCGGTTTCGGTGGGCGCCGTGGGCCAGGCCTCCCAGGCCAACAACGCCGTGCTGGCGGCCGCCTTCGCCAACGGCGGCAGCGAGGGCGACCTGGCCCCTGGCCTCGCGGTCTTCGCCGAGCTGGCCGAGCAGGGGCGCCTGTCGCTGGCCGACGTGTCCATCGCCAACCTGGAGAAGGGCGAAGTGGAAGTGGCCCTGCTGTGGGACTTCAACGCCCTGAACTACCGCGACCGGATCGACCGCGACGCCTTCGAGGTGGTGATCCCCTCGGACGCATCGGTGACCTCCGGCTACGCCACCATCATCAATCGCCACGCCGCCCACCCCAACGCCGCCAAGCTGGCCCGGGAGTACATCCTCTCCGACGCGGGCCAGATCAACCTGGCCGAAGGCTACGCCCGCCCGATCCGCGCCGAGCACCTGACCCTGCCAGAGGCGACCGCCGCCAAGCTGCTGCCCAACGCCCAGTACGCCAACGCCCGTCCGGTCCAGGACTTCGCCGCCTGGGAGCAGAGCGCCCGCGAGCTGCCCCGCCAGTGGCAGTCCCAGGTGCTGATCCACCAGCAGTGAGAGCAACCATCGGCATCTGACATCGATGAACACTCCGGCGACAAGCCCCGGAGTGCCGGACCAACGCGAGGGCGCTGTGAACCCTTCCCTGGGCGCTACTTTTGCCGTCCATGAGCAAAAGACCCTCGCTCCGCCTTGTCCCCGGCGCTCATCCGATCCCTCTACACGCCTCCCGTTATTCCCATCGCCGCTTCCCCGAGGGGAAGCGGCCTGGAGTCTTCCATGTCACACCGCGTGATCCTGGTCGTCCTCGACGGCCTCAACCATGCCGTCGGCCAGCACGCCATGGGCCACCTGCACGCCCTGTGCGAGGCCGGCCGCGGCCACTACCACTCCCTGGACTGCGAGCTGCCCGCCATGTCGCGGCCGCTCTACGAGTGCCTGCTCACCGGCGACCGGCCGGTGGATTCCGGCGTGGTCCACAACCAGGTGGTGCGCCGCTCCACCGGCCAAAGCCTCTTCGACCTGGCCGCCGCCCAGGGGCGCGCCACCGCGGCCGCCGCCTACCACTGGATCAGCGAGCTCTACCTCGCCGCGCCCTTCGATCGCACCCGCCATCGCTTCCACGAGGATCCCGAGACGGCGATCCACGCCGGGCTCTTCTACTGGCAGGACCACTACCCCGACGATCACCTGTTCAGCGACGCCGAAGCGCTGCGCCGCCGCCACGACCCGGACTTCCTGCTGGTGCACAGCATGAACATCGACGACACCGGCCACCGTCACGGCGGCGACTCTCCCCAGTATCGCAACGCCGCCCGCCACGCCGATATCGCCCTGGCCGACTACCTGCCCGGCTGGCTCGCCGCGGGCTACCAGGTGATGGTCACCGCCGATCACGGCATGAACGCCGACCGCTCCCACTCCGGCACCCTCGCCGAGGAGCGCCGCGTGCCGCTCTGGACCTTCGGCGAGGCCTTCGCCCAGCGTCCGGTGGAGCGCCTCGAGCAGACCCGGCTGTGCGGCACCCTGGCCACGCTGCTGGGCCTCGATCACGCCAAGCCGGCCCAGGCAGAGCTGCTGGCCGAGCCCGAGGTGCCGGCATGAGGGCCGCGCGACTCCCCGCCTGGCTGGGGCTCGCCCCCTTCGCCCTGGCGTTCTTCGCCTTCCAGGTCGCGCCCATGCTGTGGGTGGCCGTGAGCGCCTTCCGGGTCGACGACGGCTGGGGGCTGGACCACTTCCGCGAGATCGCCGCCTCACCGTTCTTTCGCCAGGCGATCTGGCGCAGCCTCGAGATCTCCCTGGTCTCCAGCGCCCTGGGGCTCGCCGTCGCCACCCTGGCCTGCCAG
The DNA here is from genome assembly GCF_009363755.1 of Halomonas sp. THAF5a. Taxonomy (NCBI): domain Bacteria; kingdom Pseudomonadati; phylum Pseudomonadota; class Gammaproteobacteria; order Oceanospirillales; family Halomonadaceae; genus Halomonas; species Halomonas sp. THAF5a. The sequence goes on from NZ_CP045417.1 coordinate 2,759,478, forward strand.
GCGATGACGCGCGCGAACGCCCGCCTGCGTCGGGTGATGATCTCGTTCACCAACATGACCTCGAACTTCGCCGGCGTGCCCCTGGCCTTCGCCTTCATCATCCTGATGGGCGCCAACGGCGTGCTGACCCTGGCGCTGCAGCGCCTTGGCATCGTCGAGGAGATCCGCCTCTACTCCACGGGCGGGCTGATCGTGGTCTACACCTGGTTCCAGATCCCGCTGGGCATCCTGCTGCTGTTCCCCGCCTTCGCCGGGCTCAAGGCCGAGTGGCGGGAGGCCGCCAGCCTGCTCGGCGCGGGGCGGCTGGCCTACTGGCGCCACGTGGGGCTGCCGGTGCTGCGCCCGGCCCTGCTCAGCACCTTCACGGTGCTGGTCGCCAACGCCATGGGCGCCTATGCGACCGTCTACGCGCTGGTCAACACCAGCTTCAACCTGATGACCATCCGCATCGCCAACCTGGTGGCGGGCGACCTCTTCCTGCGCCCCGACCTCGCCAGCGCCCTGGCCCTGGTGCTGGTCGGGCTGCTGGTGGGCATAGCCCTGATCCAGCGCGCCATCCTGCCGAGGAGCGACACCCATGGCTCATGCTGACGCCCTGCCCCGACCGCTGCCCCTGGCCGCCCCCCCGCGACGTCGGCGGCTTTCCCTGCCCTCGCCCTACACCCTGGTGCTGGCCGGCGTACTGCTGCTGCTCACCCTGCCGCTGGTGGCCACCCTGGGCTACGCACTGGCCAGCCGCTGGGGCGCGACCCTGCTGCCGGAGGGCCTGACCCTGGCGTGGTTCCTGGAGCTCTGGACCACGCCGCGCTTCCTGGCCGCCTTCGGCCGCTCGCTGCTGGTCGCGGGGGGCGCCCTGGCGCTCTCCCTGGCGCTGATCCTGCCGGTGGCGGTGCTCGCCCAGACCCGCTACCCGCGCCTGGATCACTGGATGAACGTCCTGATCCTGATGCCCTTCGCGGTGCCACCGGTGGTCTCCTCGGTGGGGCTGCTGCAGCTCTACGCCGGCGGGCCGCTGCCCCTGGTGGGCACGCCCTGGATCCTGATCCTTACCTACGTCACCATCGCCCTGCCCTTCATGTACCGCACCCTGGCCAACAGCCTGCGGGCGATGAACGTGGGGGAGCTGATGGAGGCGGCGCAGCTGCTCGGGGCGAGCCCGTGCCGCGCCTTCTTCCTGGTGGTGCTGCCCAATATCCGCGCCGGGGTGCAGATCGCCATCTTCCTGTCGTTCTCGTTCCTGGTCGGCGAGTTCGTGTTCGCCAACATGCTGGTGGGCACGCGCTTCGAGACCCTGCAGGTCTACCTCAACAACATGCGCGGCGCCAGCGGCCACTTCACCAGCGCTTTAGTGATCACCCTGTTCACCGTTACCCTCGTGCTGACCTGGCTGGGCACCCGCCAGGCCAAGCCGACATCCCCGGAGGCCTCTCGATGAGCCACGCCGCCCCTGCTCTCGCCCCCCATGCGCCCGCCGCCAGCGGCGACAACGCCCTGCACCTCGGCGGGCTGGCCAAGCGCTTCGGCACCACCCCGGTGTTCCAGGAGATCGAGGCCGACATCGCCCACGGCGAGTTCATCACCCTGCTCGGCCCCTCGGGCTGCGGCAAGTCGACCCTGCTACGCGCCATCGCCGGCCTCACGCCCCTGGACCGGGGCCGCATCCGCGTCGGCGGCGACGACATCACCCATCTGCCGCCCCAGCGTCGCGGCGTCGGCATGGTCTTCCAGCACTACGCGCTCTTCCCCAACCTGACGGTGGCGGGCAACGTCGCCTTCGGCCTGCGCATGCAGCGGGTCGAGGCCGGCGAGCGCGGGCGCCGGGTCGCGGAGGTGCTGCGCCTGGTGGAGCTCACCGACCAGGCCCACAAGCACCCCCAGCAGCTCTCCGGCGGCCAGCGCCAGCGCGTGGCCCTGGCCCGGGCGCTGGTGGTCGAGCCGCGCATCCTGCTGATGGACGAGCCGCTCTCGGCGCTGGACGCGCGCATCCGCCGCCACCTGCGCGACCAGATCCGCGAGATCCAGCGCGCCCTGGGCCTGACCACGCTGTTCGTCACCCACGACCAGGAGGAGGCGCTGCTGATATCCGACCGGGTGTTCCTGATGCACCAGGGCCGCATCCTGCAGCAGGCGAGCGCCGAGACCCTCTACTCCCGCCCCGTGGACGGCGCCGCCGCGGGCTTCATGGGCCACTACAACCTGCTCGAGGCGCCCCGGGCCGAGCCGCTGCTGGGCTATCGCTCCCGGGCACCGCGGGTGGCGCTGCGCCCGGAGGCACTCTACCTCAGCGTCGAGGGGCGCACCCTGGGCGGCGACCCGCCGCCGCACATGGGGCCTGCCCGGCCGGGGGTGGTGCGCCGCCAGCGCCTGCTCGGCAACATCGTGCGCTACGAGATCGAGCTCGACGGGCTCATGCTCAGCGTCGACACCCTCAACCGCAGCGTGCGCACCCAGCTCGCCGAGGGCACGCCGGTGGCCGTGCAAGCGGACCTCGACGAGGTGCAGGAGCTTGGCGCATGAACCTCGCCCTGTTCGACCTCGACGACACCCTGCTCGACGGCGACATCACCGCGCTCTGGAACGACTGGCTGATCGCCCGGGGCTGGATCGACGACGCCGAGACCCACCGCGCCACCTTCGAGGCGCACATGCGCGCCTATGGCGCCGGCGAGCTCGACATGGAGGCGCACCTCGACCTGCTGCTCGCCCCGCTGGCGGGCCGCGCAGTGGCCGAGGTGGAAGACGAGGTCGAGGCCTGCCTCGACGCCCTGGTGATGCCGCGGCTCTTTCCCGCGGGGCGCGAGCGGCTGGCCTGGCACCGCCACCAGGGGCATCGCATCCTGATCATCTCCGCCTCCACCGCCCAGCTGGTGGCGCCCCTGGCCCGGCGGCTCGGCGTCGATGGCGCCCTGGCCACGGCGCTGGAGGTCGACCATGGCGACGACACGCCCCGCTACACCGGTCGCGCCACGGGCACGCGCACCTTCCGCGAGGGCAAGCTCGCGGCCCTGGACGCCTGGCTGGCGGGACGGCCCGTGACACGCACCTGGGGCTACTCGGACTCGCGCAACGACCTGGCGCTGCTCGAGGCGGTGGACCACGCCCACGCCATCCACCCCGACCCGGCCCTCGCGGCCATCGCCCGGGAGCGCGGCTGGGCGATGCCGGACTGGCGCCGCTAGGACGCTGGAGGCCACCAACGACCGCGGGCAGCCCGAGGGCTGCCCGCGGTCGTTCGCGCGTGAAGGCGAGGGATCAGAAGAAGAGCCGGCGCAGCGCCTCGCCGGGCTCGGCCTCTCGGACGAAGGCCTCGCCCACCAGGAAGGCGTTGACGTCGTGCTCGCGCATGCGCAGCACGTCGTCGCGGGTGTGGATGCCGGACTCGGTGACCACGGTGACGCCCGTGGGGAGGCGCGGCAGCAGCTCCAGGGTGGTCTCGAGGCGGGTGTCGAAGGTGTGCAGGTCGCGGTTGTTGATGCCGACCAGGGCCAGATCGAGCGCCAGCGCCCGCTCGAGCTCCAGGGCGTCGTGGACCTCCACCAGCACGTCCATGCCGAGCTCGACGGCCTGGCGGTGCAGGTCGGCCATCCGGGCGTCGTCCAGGGCGGCGACGATCAGCAGGATGCAGTCCGCGCCGATGGCCCGCGCCTCGCTGACCTGATAGCCATGGGTGATGAAGTCCTTGCGGATCACCGGCAGCGTACAGGCCCCGCGGGCCTCGATCAGGTCGTCCTCGTGGCCCTGGAAGAAGTCGGCGTCGGTCAGCACCGAGAGGCAGGCGGCCCCGCCCTCGGCGTAGCTCGTGGCGATCTCGCCGGGGCGGAAGTCCTCGCGCATCACCCCCTTGGAGGGGGAGGCCTTCTTGATCTCGGCGATCACCGCCGGGTCGCCGGCGCGGATGGCACGATCCAGCGCGGCGACGAAGCCGCGGGGGGCGTCCTGCTCGGCGGCCAGGCGCAAGAGCTCCTGCTCGGAGACGGCCCGGGAGCGCTCGGCCACCTCCTGTGCCTTGCGGGACAGGATGCGCTCGAGGATGGTCGGCAGGGCGGAAGCGTCGGTCATGTCGGGACTCACTGGTTGAACACGCGGGTGAAGTTGGCCAGTTCCTTGAGCTTCTCGAGCGGCAGCTTCGAGGCCTGGGCATCCTGGGCCATGGCCACCCCCTCCTCGAGGGTATCGGCGACCCCGGAGGCATAGAGCGCCGCGCCGGCATTGAGCGCCACGATGTCGGCGGCCGGCCCCTCGCCCACCAGCGCCTGCTCGACCAGCCGCAGGCTGTCCTCGGCGGTCTTGACGCGCAGCGGGTCCAGCGACTGGCGCTCGATGCCGAACTGCTCGGGGGTGATGGTGTACTCCCGGATCTCGCCGTCCTTGAGCTCGGCGACCAGGGTCGGCTGGGCCAGGGAGATCTCGTCCAGGCCGTCCTCGGCGTGGACCACCAGCACGTGCTCGCTGCCGAGGCGCCTGAGCACCTCGGCCATCAGCGGCACGAGCTCGGGGGCATAGACGCCGAGCACCTGGTTCGGCGCGCCGGCGGGGTTGGTCAGCGGCCCGAGGATGTTGAACAGGGTGCGCACCCCCATCTCGCGACGCGGCGCCACGGCATAGCGCATCGCCGGATGGTGGTTGGGGGCGAACATGAAGCCGACGCCCACCTGCTCGATGCAGCGCCCGACCTGCTCGGCATCGAGGTCCAGGTGAATGCCCGCCACGGCGAACAGGTCCGCGCTGCCCGAGGAGGAGGAGACGCCGCGGTTGCCGTGCTTGGCGACGTGGGCGCCGCCGGCGGCCACCACGAAGCTCGCCGCCGTGGAGACATTGAACAGGTTGGCGCCGTCGCCGCCGGTGCCGACGATATCGACGACGTTGTCGGCCGAGAGCCGCACCGGGGTCATCAGCTCGCGCATCACCTGGGCGGCGGCGCTGATCTCCTCGGGGGTCTCGCCCTTCATCGCCATGCCCATCAGGAAGGCGGCGATCTGCGGCTCGCTGGCCTCGCCGGTCATGATCTGGCGCATCACGGCGTGGGTCTGGTCGAAGCTCAGGTGTTCGCGGCGCATCACCGCGCCGAGGGCCTCTCGCATCTGCATGGGACTGTTCTCCTCTGACTGGGGCACGGCTCAGCGACGCTTCAAGAAGTTGGCCAGGAGCTCATGGCCCTGGCGGGTGAGGATCGATTCGGGGTGGAACTGCACGCCCTCGACGTCGAGTTCCCGGTGACGGAGCCCCATGATCAGCCCGGGGGTGACGTCGTCCTCGTCGCACCAGGCGGTGACCTCCAGGCAGTCGGGCAGGCTCTCGCGCTCCACCACCAGCGAATGATAGCGGGTCACCTCCAGCGGTTCCTCGAGGCCCTCGAACACGCCCTGGCCGAGGTGGCGGATCCGCGAGGTCTTGCCGTGCATCACCTGGGGCGCGCGCACCACGCGCCCGCCGTAGACCTGGCCGATGGCCTGGTGCCCCAGGCAGATGCCGAGCACCGGGATGCGCCCGGCGAAGCGGCGGATGGCCTCCATGGAGATGCCGGCCTGGTCGGGCGTACAGGGTCCCGGCGAGATCACCAGGTGGCTCGGCGCGAGGGCCTCGATCTCGTCGAGGGTGATGGCGTCGTTGCGGTGGGTCTCCACCTCGGCGCCCAGCTCCCCGAGGTACTGGACCACGTTGAAGGTGAAGCTGTCGTAGTTGTCGATCATCAGCACGGACATGGTGCGCTCTCCGGCACTCGCCCGGCCGGCGCCGGGCGACAGGAATCAGGGGTCACTCGAGGTTGTCCAGGCCGCGTTCGGCCATGGCGACGGCGCGGAACAGGGCACGGCCCTTGTTGAGGGTCTCCTGCCACTCCATCTCCGGCACCGAGTCGGCGACGATGCCCGCGCCGGCCTGGACGTGCAGCTGGCCATCCTTGATCACGGCGGTGCGAATGGCGATGGCGGTATCCATGTTACCGTGCCAGGAGAGGTAGCCCACGGCCCCGGAGTAGACGCCGCGCTTGACCGGCTCCACCTCGTCGATGATCTCCAGCGCGCGGATCTTGGGGGCGCCGGAGACGGTGCCGGCCGGGAAGGTGGCGCGCAGCACGTCCATGGCCGAGAGGCCGGGCTTCAGGCGACCCACCACGTTGGAGACGATGTGCATCACGTGGGAGTAGCGCTCCACCACCATCTTGTCGGTCACGGTGACCGAGCCGGTCTCGCTGATCCGCCCGACGTCGTTGCGCCCCAGGTCGATCAGCATCAGGTGCTCGGCGAGCTCCTTGGGGTCGGCCAGCAGCTCGGCCTCCAGCGCCTGGTCCTCGGCCTCGTCGCGGCCGCGCTTGCGGGTGCCGGCGATGGGTCGCACGGTCACCTCGCCCTCCTCCAGGCGAGTGAGGATCTCCGGCGAGGAGCCGGCCACCTGATGGTCGCCCAGGTTCAGATAGAACATGTAGGGCGAGGGATTGAGGCTGCGCAGGGCGCGATAGAGGTCCAGCGGGGCGGCCCGATAGGGGATCGACATGCGCTGGGAGGGCACGCACTGCATGACGTCGCCGGCCAGCACGTACTCCTTGATCTGCTCCACCGCCGCCTTGAAGCCCTCCTCGGTGAAGCCCGAGGTGAAGTCGCCCTCCTCCACCGCCGCCCGGCCGGTGCCGGGGCTGACGGTATTGTGGGTGGCGCTGCGCAGGCGCAGCTCGAGGCGCTCCAGGCGCTCCACGGCCCGCGCGTAGGCGGCCTCCTCGGCGGGGTCGGCGTGGGTCCAGAGGGTCAGCCGGCCGGAGAGGTTGTCGAACACCACCAGGTCGTCGCAGACCATCAGCAGGATGTCCGGCACGCCCAGCGGGTCAGGCTTGGCATCGACATGGGGGCCGCGCAGGCGCGGCTCGATGTAGCGGATGGTCTCGTAGCCGAAGTAGCCCACCAGGCCGCCGTCGAAGCGCGGCTGGTCGTCCAGGCGCGGCACCCGGAAGCGGGCCTGGAAGCGCTCGATCCACGCCAGGGGATCCTCGACCTCCACGGCGCCGCGCTCCTCGTCGTCGACGAGGTGGCGCACGGTGTAGCCGCGCACCTCGATGCGCTCGCGGCTCGGCAGGCCGATGATCGAGTAGCGCCCCCACTTCTCGCCGCCCTGCACGGACTCGAGCAGGAAGGTCCAGGGCGCATCGGCCAGCTTCAGGTAGGTGGAGAGCGGGGTGTCGAGGTCGGCCAGCACCTCGCGGGTGACCGGAATACGGTTGTAGCCGGCGTCGGCCAGCTCATGGAAGCGCTCGGGGGTCATCATGCCCGGGTCCTCGCGGTGGAGAGAAAGACACTGGTGTTCGGGGGGTGGGACGCCGGCAGGGCATCCGGTCAGGCGAGCGTCACCATCGCCAACCGCCGATCAGGCCGGGGCGCGAGAGGAGGCGGTCGGAAGTACGGCGGGCAGGGGCATCCAGCGTCATGGGGTGTCCATCGGAGGAGATCGCGAGATCCGTTATAACAAATAACTATCGTTAACAGGCTCATTATAGCCCAATCAAAATCACCCTAAACGAGTTCCGCGAGCGATTCAACCGTGCCATCCGGGCGGCTCAGCGCCACCGGCTCGCCGTGGTTGTAGCCGTAGGGTACCGCCAGGGTGCGAAAGCCCGCGGCGCGTCCGGCCTCGATGTCGTGGCGCGAGTCGCCAACCATCAGGCAGGCCGACGGCGCCACGTCGAAATGGGCCGCCACGTGCCGGAGCGGCGCCGGGTCGGGTTTCTTCACCGGCAGGCTATCGCCGCCCAGGCAGAGCGCGAAATGCCCCTCGAGACCGAAGGCCTCCAGCAGCGGGGCGATGAAGGCGCTCGGCTTGTTGGTCACCAGCGCCAGGGGCAGCCCACGCTCGCGCAGGGCATCGAGACACTCGCGCACGCCGGAGTAGAGCCGGGTGCGGGCGCAGGGCGCGCGGCCGTAGTGGTCGAGGAAGGCGGTGTGGGCCTGCTCTAGCAATACTTTATCGATTTCTTCACCGGCCTCGAGCGAGGCTTTTCCGGCGACTGATCTACGAGGGGGCGCTGTGAACCCCTCCCTGGGCGCTACCGATGCCATCCCTGGCATAGGCCCCCCTCTGCCATCAGTCCCCGGCACCTCGCTAGCCTGTGTTGCGAACCGCAGCGCGCGGGCCATCAGCGTCAGCGAGCCGTTGCCGACCCAGTCGCGCACCCGGGCCTCGCCCTGGGGCGCCAGGCCGAGCTCGGCCAGGGCGGCGTCCGCCGCCGCGGCGAGGTCCGGCACGGAGTCGACCAGGGTGCCGTCCAGGTCGAAGGTCACCAGCCGGATGTCGTGGAGGATGGGGTGCATGACGCCTCTCGTCGGTTGAGTCAGCTCCCATTATGCCCAAGCGGCCATGGGCAGGAAATCGCCGACGGCCTATGCTGGAGCCTCCAATCTTTGGGGAGAATGACATGAACCTGCCAAGAATCGTCGTGATCGGCGGCGGGGCCGGCGGCCTCGAGCTGGTCACCCGACTCGGCCACAAGCTGGGGCGACGCGGCCGCGCCGAGATCGTACTGGTCGATCGCAACGCCACCCACATCTGGAAGCCGCTGCTCCACGAGGTCGCCACCGGCGCGCTGGACTCGGGGCTCGACGAGATCTCCTACCAGGCGCACTCGAGCCAGCACGGCTACCGCTTCCAGCGCGGCACCCTGAGCGGCATCGACCGCGAGGCCCATACCCTGACCCTCGCCCCGGTGCTCGACGAGGCCGGCGACGAGGTGCTGCCCGCCCGGGAGCTCGCCTACGACCAGCTGGTGCTGGCCCTCGGCAGCGTCAGCAACGACTTCGACACCCCCGGGGTCGGCGAGCACTGCCACTTCCTCGACAGCCCCCACCAGGCCGAGGCCTTCCGCCAGCAGATGCTCAACACCTTCCTGCGCCACAACGACCCGCGCCTGGAACGGCCGGCGCGCATGGCGGTAGGCATCGTCGGCGCCGGCGCCACCGGGGTCGAGCTCGCCGCGGAGCTCCACGAGGCCTCGCGGATGCTGCACAGCTACGGCGTCACCCCCCTGGAGAGCGACCGGCTCGAGGTGCACCTGATCGAGGCCGCCCCGCGGGTGCTGCCGGCGCTGCCGGAGCGCATCAGCGAGGCGGTGCATCGGGAGCTGGAGCGCCTCGGCGTCGCGATCCATGTCGAGACCCGGGTGACCCGGGTGGAGGCCGGGGCGATCCACACCGCCGACGGGGCGCGCATCGCGATCGACCTCGGCGTCTGGGCCGCGGGCATCAAGGCCCCGGCGCTGCTCTCGGCGCTGGGCCTGCCGACGGAGAAGAATCACCGCCTCAAGGTCCACGACACCCTGCAGAGCACGGAGGATCCGCGGATCTTCGCCCTGGGCGACTGCGCCAGCTGCCCGCAGCCGGGCGGCGGCACGGTGCCGCCGCGGGCCCAGGCCGCCCATCAGCAGGTTGCCACGCTCTATCACAACCTGCAGGCCCAGCGCGCCGGCAAGCCGCTCAAGGCCTTCGTCTACCGGGACCGCGGCTCGCTGATCTCGCTGGCGCACTTCGACGCCATCGGCAGCCTGATGCGCGGCGCCTCGGCGCGCAGCCTGTTCATCGAGGGGCACCTGGCGAAGTTCTTCTACGCCTCGCTCTATCGCCTGCACCAGCGCGCCATCCACGGCACCCTGAAGACCGGGCTGATGGTGGTGGTGGACGGGCTCAACCGCTTCCTCAAGCCACGCCTGAAGCTGCACTGAAGCTCGATAACTCAACATCCAGGACAGGAAGCACCAGGGATAAGGTGCAGCGAGGGTCCTACGCCATGGATGGCGTCGGTAGCGCCCAGGGAAGGGTTCACAGCGCCCTCGCGAAGGCTTATCGCTGGTAGATCTTGCTTATGGCACACCATGGTCATAAACGACGCGGGCCGCCGGCTCTCTCCGGCGGCCCGCGTCATGCTGGGCGGCGTGGCGTTCAGCGCTCGCCGAGCCCGCCCTCGGCGTCGCCGTGGTGGTAGACGTGGACGTCGCGCTGGGGGAAGGGAATGCTGATGCCCTCGGCGTCGAAGCGGCGCTTGATCGCCTCGGTCATCTCCCAGTGGACGTCCCAGTAGTCGCCGGCCTTCACCCAGGGCCGCACGATCCAGGTGATGCTGGAGTCGCCCATGGCGCTCATGCGGATGTTGGGCGCGGGATCCGCCAGCACCCGCGGGTCGTCAGCCACCACGCCCTCGAGCACCCGGCGCACCGTATCGATATCGGCCTCGTAGCCGACCCCCACCGCCAGGTCGACCCGGCGCGTCGGGTGGGCCGAGGCGTTGGTAATGGCGCCGCTCATCATCTGGCCGTTGGGCACGAGGATCTTGCGGTTGTCACCGGTCCTGAGCTCGGTGGTGAAGATCTGGACGTCCTCGATCACCCCGGCCACGCCGCCCGCCTCGACGTAGTCGCCGATCCGATAGGGGCGAAAGAGGATCACCATCACGCCCGCGGCGAAGTTGGCCAGCGATCCCTGGAGCGCCAGGCCCACGGCCAGGCCCGCGGCACCGATCACGGCGATCAGCGAGGCGGTCTGGATGCCGACCCGGCTGATCGCCGCCAGCACCACGAAGGTCAGCAGCAGGGCGTAGGCGATGTTGCCCAGGAACTTGACCAGCAGCGGCTCGACCTTGGCCCGCTGCATGCCTTTCACCAGCAGCCGGTGCAGCCCCTTGGCGACCCAGCGGCCGATCACGAAGATGGCGATCGCCGCCACCAGGTTGGTGGCGAAGCTCAGGCCAGTGCTCTGCAGGTAGGCCAGCAGCGCACCCAGGTCGATGCCGTTGATGCCGTCCATGGACGTCTCCTCGTTCCTTGGTCGTGAATATCGTGATGGGGGATCGTGACGGCGCGACGCGCCGGGCGGATGCCTTCTTTATGGCGTCAATCGCCGGCGCTGGCAAGCCAGCGACGCTTCTCCCGGGCGGGCAGGCGCTTGATGGCCGCCTCACGGCGCAGCGCCTCGCCGTGGCTGCCGACGCACTCGCGGTGCACCAGGGTGAGCGGCCCCTTGCCGCGCAGCGCCTTGGCCCCACGCCCGGCGCGATGCTCGGCCAGGCGCCGATCGACGTCGGTGGTGATCCCGGTATAGAGGGCGCCCGCCGCGGTCTCGATCAGGTAGAGGTACCAGCGGCGCTCGGCGAGCGGGGCATCGGTGGCACTCATCGGGCCGCCTCAGGCGCCGGCCAGGGCCCGGCGGAAGTCGCCGATGACGCTGTCGTAGCGGTGCGGGTCGGCGGCGTTGCGCGCCTTGAACACGGCCGAGCCGGCGACGAAGGTGTCGGCACCGGCGCGGGCGATCTCGGCGATGTTGTCGACCTTGACCCCGCCATCGACCTCCAGGCGGATCGGGCGACCCGAGGCGTCGATGCGCCGACGCGCCTCGCGCAGCTTGTCGAGGGTCGCCGGGATGAACGACTGGCCGCCGAAGCCCGGGTTGACGCTCATCAGCAGGATCATGTCGACCTTGTCCATCACGTAGTCGAGATACGAGAGCGGCGTGGCCGGATTGAACACCAGCCCCGCCTGGCAGCCACCGTCGCGGATCAGCTGCAGGGAGCGGTCGATATGGTCCGAGGCCTCGGGGTGGAAGGTGATGTAGCTGGCCCCGGCGTCGATGAAGTCGCCGACCAGGCGGTCCACCGGCCGGACCATCAGGTGGGCGTCGATGGGTGCGGTCACGCCGTGCTTTCGCAGGGCCTCGCAGACCATCGGGCCGATGGTCAGGTTGGGCACGAAGTGATTGTCCATCACGTCGAAGTGGACGATGTCCGCGCCGGACGCCAGCACGTCGTCGACCTCCTCGCCCAGGCGGGCGAAGTCGGCAGAGAGGATCGAGGGCGCGAGCTGGAAGTCGAGTCGGGAGTCGGTCATGGCGAGGAGCGGTTCCTGTAGGAGTCGAGGTCACGATGGGCGTCATTCTAACGCATCTGGCCGCCCCGAGTGCCCTTGCGGGATCGCCGCTCCCGGTCGATAGTGATCACTCGACCCCCAACCCTCGACCAGGACCTCGACAAGGAGACGTCCCGATGCCCCATCGTCTTGTGTTCCCGCTGGGTGCCGGCCTGCTCGCCGGCACGCTGCTCGTCGCCCCGCCGCTGCTCGCCCAGCCGGCCATCCTCGAGGGCGAACGCTTCCATCCCCAGGAGGGTGCCGAGGGCATGGTGGCGACCAGCCACTTCCTCGCCTCCCGGGTCGCCCACGATGTGCTCGCCGCCGGCGGCAACGCCGTGGACGCCGCCGTCACCGCGGGCTTCGCCCTGGCCGTCACCCAGCCCCGCTCCGGCAACATCGGCGGCGGCGGCTTCATGCTGATCTCCGATGAAAAGAGCGACGAGGTGATCGCCATCGACTACCGGGAGACGGCCCCGGCGGCCGCCACCGAGACCATGTTCCAGGATGAGGACGGCAACGCCGTCTCCGAATGGTCGCGCTTCACCCACCGCGCCGCCGGCGTGCCCGGCACCGTGGCGGGTCTCGCCCTGGCGCTGGAAGAGTACGGCACCCTGAGCCTGGCCGAAGCCCTGGCGCCGGCGATCCGCCTGGCCGAGGAGGGCTTCGAGGTACCCCAGCGCTTCGTCGACGGCGTGAGCGCGACCCGCGAGCGACTGACGAAGTGGGACTCGACCCAGGCGATGTTCTTCAAGGAGGACGGCAGCCCCTACGAGGTCGGGGACATCTTCCGCCAGCCGGACCTCGCCGCGACCCTCAAGCGCATCGCCGAGCAGGGCGCCCGGGAGTTCTACGAGGGCGAGACGGCCGAGCTGATCGTCGCCGAGATGGAACGCCACGACGGCCTGATCACCCGCGAGGACCTGGCCGGCTACCAGCCGGTGGTCCGCGAGCCGAGCCACGGCAACTACCGCGGCTACGACGTCTACGCCATGAGCCCGCCCTCCTCCGGCGGGGCGCACATCGTACAGATGCTCAACATCCTCGAGGCCTACGACATCGGCGAGATGGGCTTCGGCGCGGCCAACACCATGCACGTGATGGCCGAGGCGATGAAGCGCGCCTACGCCGATCGCTCGGAGTACCTGGGGGACACCGACTTCGTCGACGTGCCCCTCGAGGGCATCACCTCCGAGGGCTACGCCGACGAGCTGCGCGCCGAGATCGCCATGGATCGCGCCACGCCGAGCGCCGATATCGCCCCGGGCAAGCCGCTGCCTTATGAATCCAACGAGACCACCCACTTCTCCATCGCCGACGACGGCGGGCTGGCGGTCTCCAACACCTACACCATCAACTTCAGCTACGGCTCGGGGATCGCCGTGGACGGCGCGGGTTTCCTGCTCAACAACGAGATGGACGACTTCTCCGCCAAGCCCGGGGTGCCCAACGCCTACGGCCTGATCGGCGGCGCGGCCAACAAGATCGAGCCCGGCAAGCGCATGCTGTCGTCGATGACCCCGACCATCGTCAAGCAGGACGGCAAGAACTTCCTGATCACCGGCAGCCCCGGGGGCTCGCGGATCATCACCACCACCCTGCAGGTGCTGATGAACGTCATCGACCACGACATGAACATCCAGTCGGCGGTCAGCGCCCCGCGCCTGCACCACCAGTGGCTGCCCGACGAGCTGCGCATCGAGGCGGGCTTCAGCCCCGATACCCTGGAGCTGCTCGAGGGCAAGGGCCACACCATCAGCCAGGAGTCCGCCATGGGTGCCGCCCAGTCGATCGTGATCGAGGACGGCCGCTTCTACGGCGGCGCCGACCCGCGACGCTCCACCTCCTCCGCCATGGGGCTCTAGCGCCGCCTCCCGGGTAGCACCCGTGCCCCACCGCCCCGACGCCCCCGGCCACGCCGGGGGCGTCATCGTTTCAGCATCGACGGATACAATAGTTCCAAAATAGAATAAAAAACGGCATTGTAATTCCACTTGACGCTGTTTACCTTAGCCGTCTAAGGAAACCGTCGCCCAAGGAGCCACCATGTCGCCGCTGCCCCTCTTCCGCCGCACCCTCGTCGCCTCCGCCATCGCCCTGGGCCTGGCGGGCTCGGCCATGGCCGAGGAGCGCGAGCTGCTCAACTCCTCCTACGACATCGCCCGGGAGCTCTTCGCGACCGTCAACCCGGCCTTCCAGTCCCACTGGGAGGAGACGCACGACGACACCCTGAGCATTCAGCAGTCCCACGGTGGCTCCTCGGCCCAGGCCCGCGCCATCCTCCAGGGGCTGCGCGCCGACGTGGTCACCTACAACCAGGTCACCGACGTCCAGGTGCTGGCCGACGCCGGCCTGGTCGCCGAGGACTGGCAGCAGCAGCTGCCCAACAACGCCTCGCCCTACTACTCCACCACCGCCTTCCTGGTGCGCAAGGGCAACCCCCTGGGCATCGAGCGCTGGGAGGACCTGGCCGCCGAGGGCGTCGAGCTGGTGTTCCCCAACCCCAAGACCTCCGGCAACGGCCGCTACACCTACCTCGCCGCCTGGGGCGCCGCCGAGCGCGCCTTCGACGATGACGAGGCGCGGGTGGAGGCGTTCATGCGCGACTTCCTCGGCAACGTCAAGGTCTTCGACACCGGCGGCCGCGGCGCCACCACCAGCTTCATCGAGCGCGGCATCGGCGACGTGCTGATCAGCTTCGAGTCCGAGGTCAACAACATCCGCCAGGAGTACGGCAGCGATGACTACGAGGTGATCGTGCCGCCGGTCAGCATCCTGGCCGAGTTCCCGGTGGCGGTGGTCGAGGAGAACGCCGAGCGCAACGGCACCCTGGAACTCGCCCGGGACTACCTCGAGTTCCTCTACGCCGAGGACACCCAGCGGCTGCTGGCCGGCTTCAACTACCGGGTGCACGACGAGACGGTGGTGGCCGAGTTCGCCGACCGGTTCCCCGAGACCGAGCTTCTCGAGGTGGAGGAGGTCTTCGGCGGCTGGGACGCGGCCATGGCGACCCACTTCGAAAGCGGCGGTCGCCTCGACCAGCTGCAGCGCCGCTAAGCGCCCGGGGGCCTCGCCATGAGTCAACGCGCCGCGCGCCTGGCCCTGCCCTTGTCCGGCCGCCCCCGGCGGGTGCTGCCGGGCTTCGGGCTCTCGCTCGGCATCAGCCTGACCTTCGTCTCGCTGGTGCTGCTGCTGCCGCTGACCGGCCTGGTGGGCCAGCTGGCCGGCCTGTCGCTCGGCGAGTACTGGGCCATCATCAGCGAGGGGCGGGTGGTCGCCAGCTACCTGACCACCCTCGGTGCCGCCGCGGTGGCGGCGCTGGTCAACGCCGCCTTCGGCCTGCTGCTGGCCTGGGTGCTGGTGCGCTACGACTTCCCCGGCAAGCGCGCCCTGGACGCGCTGATGGACCTGCCCTTCGCCCTGCCCACCGCGGTGGCCGGCATCACCCTGGCGACCCTCTACTCAAGCAACGGCTGGATGGGCCGGACGCTCGCCCCGCTGGGCCTGGAGGTGGCCTACACCTGGGTGGGCATCGCCCTGGCCATGGCCTTCACCAGCATCCCCTTCGTGGTGCGCACGGTGCAGCCGATCCTCGAGGACCTGCCCCACGAGGTCGACGAGGCGGCCATGACCCTGGGGGCCCGGGACGGCGTCGCCTTCCGGCGGGTGATCCTGCCGCACCTGTGGCCGGCGCTGGTCACCGGCACCGGGCTCGCCTTCGTGCGCTCGCTGGGCGAGTTCGGCGCGGTGATCTTCATCGCCGGCAACATGCCCTACGAGACCGAGATCACCTCGCTGATGATCTTCGTCAAGCTGCAGGAGTATGACTACGTGGGCGCCTCGGCCATCGCCTCGGTGGTGCTCGCCACCTCGCTCGCGCTGCTGCTGGCCATCAACCTGTGGCAGGGGCGCTTCATCCGCCGCCTGCACGGAGGCTCCTGACATGCAACGCATCGGTGATGCACCGGCCCTGCGCCGCCTGCTGATCGGCGCCGCGGTGGCACTCGCGGCGCTGTTCCTGCTGCTGCCGCTGGTGGCGATCTTCGCCCAGGCCTTCGCCCAGGGCCTCGGCACCTTCTGGACCAACGTCAGCGACACCTACACCCTGGCCGCCATCGGCCTGACGCTCTTCGTCACCGCCCTGACCATCCCCATCAACCTGGTGTTCGGGGTGATGCTGGCCTGGCTGGTGACCCGCTTCGCCTTTCCGGGCCGGCGCCTGCTGCAGACCCTGATCGACATCCCCTTCGCCATCTCGCCGGTGGTGGCGGGCCTGGTCTACCTGCTGCTCTACGGCCGCAACGGCTGGCTCGGCGGCTGGCTCGACGCCCACGACATCCAGCTGATGTTCGCCTGGCCGGGCATCCTGATGGTCACCGTCTTCGTCACCTGCCCCTTCGTCGCCCGGGAGCTGATCCCGCTGATGCAGGCCCAGGGCTCCCGGGAGGAGGAGGCGGCGGTGACGCTCGGCGCCTCGGGCTTCACGCTGTTTCGCCGGGTCACCCTGCCCAACATCCGCTGGGCGCTGCTCTACGGGGTGATCCTGACCAACGCCCGGGCGGTGGGCGAGTTCGGCGCGGTCTCGGTGGTCTCCGGGGCGATCCGCGGCCAGACCAACACCCTGCCGCTGCACGTCGAGCTGCTGTATCAGGACTACAACACCGTGGGCGCCTTCGCCAGCGCCGCCCTGCTGGCCCTGATCGCCCTGTTCACCCTGGCCGCCAAGGCCGGCCTGGAGTGGCGCGCCGCGCGCCGGGAGGCCCTCGCATGAGCATTCGTCTCGAGCACATCGCCAAGCACTACGGGCCGTCCGCCCGCGCCCTGGAACCGATCGACCTGGAGATCGGCGACGGCGAGCTGATCGGCCTGCTCGGCCCCTCGGGGTCGGGCAAGACCACCCTGCTGCGCATCATGGCCGGGCTCGAGTCCCCCGACCGCGACCCCGCCGCGCGCATCCGCTTCGGCGAACGCGACGTGACCCGGGTGCACGTGCGCGACCGGCGCATCGGCTTCGTCTTCCAGCACTATGCGCTGTTTCGTCACATGAGCGTCTTCGACAACGTGGCCTTCGGCCTGACGGTGCTGCCGCGCCGCGAGCGCCCCTCGTCCGGCGAGATCCGCGCCCGGGTGCACCGCCTGCTGGAGATGGTCCAGCTCGAGCGGCTGGCCAGTCGCTACCCCGCCCAGCTCTCCGGCGGCCAGCAGCAGCGGGTCTCCCTGGCCCGTGCCCTGGCCCTGCGCCCCGAGGTGCTGCTGCTCGACGAGCCCTTCGGGGCGCTGGATGCCAAGGTGCGCCAGGAGCTCCGGCGCTGGCTGCGCCACCTCCACGACGAGCTCGGCTTCACCAGCGTCTTCGTCACCCATGACCAGGAGGAGGCGCTGGAGCTCTCGGATCGCGTGGCGGTGATGAGCAACGGCCGCATCGAGCAGATCGACACCCCCGAGGCGCTCTACCGCGCCCCGGCCAACCGCTTCGTCTTCGAGTTCCTGGGCGACGTGAACCACCTGGAGGGCGAGGTGCGCGAGGGGGTGCTCACCTGCGGCGAGGCGCGCCTGTCGGTCGAGCTACCCGACGGCGCGACGGAGCTGCTGATGCGCCCCCACGAGCTGGCGCTGGCCACCGCGCCGAGCGCCGAGGCGAACCTGCCGATGACGGTCACCGCCGTCTCGCCGGTGGGCGCCGAGGTGCGGGTGGAGCTGGCCGCCGACTGGCTCGCCGAGCCGTGGCTCGCCACGGTGCGCCACGCCGACGCCGAGCAGCTCTCGCTGGCCCGCGGCACGCGCCTCTTCGCGCTGCCGCGTCGCTGGCATCGCTTCGACGATCGGGCCACGCGGCCGGCCCCGCGGCCGAGTCTCGCCACTCCGGGCTGATGGGGCGCCCCGCGGGGCGATATACTCGGGTTCCCGATCCGTCATCAGGAGCTCCCCCATGCAGCGTCGACGCCTCCTTCGGGCCTGCGCCCTGCTTCTCGCCGCCGGCTGGCTGGCCGGCTGCGCCAGCCCCCACTACCTGCAGCTCGATCCCCGACGCACGGCCGCCGTGCCCCAGACGGGCAGCGGCCAGGCCGTGACGGTGACGGCCGTGGACGGCCGTGACAGCGAGGTGCTCGGCACCCGCACCGGCAGCGCCATGTCCACCGCGGTGATCACCGTCAACGCCCACGAGCTGGTGCCCGCGCTGCAGGCCGAGGCCGAGCGCGCGGTACGCGAGATGGGCTTTACCCCCACCACCGAGCGCGCCGAGGGGCGGCCCAGCCTGACGCTGACCCTCGATCACCTGGGCTACAAGCGCGGCGAGAGCCGTCCCTTCATCGACGAGGCGCGCCTCGAGGCGGTGCTCGTCGCCGAGGCGGTCAATGCCGGCACCACCTACACCGGCACCTATACCTCGCGCCGCACCCAGGGCTACGCCCTGCGCCCCGACAAGGACGCCAACACCCGGATGGTCAACGACCTCATCTCCGACGGCCTGGATCGTGCCTTCCGCGACCCGGAGCTCGGGCGCCTGCTGGCGCGCTGAGCCCGCCGGCCGGGCCGCCCCGCCGCGGTTCACCTCATGCGGTCGGCGGCCCGCGACGCTCCAGCGCCCAGATGCTCTCGCGAAAGCCGCTGCCCGGCTCCGGCTCGCCGTCCTCCAGGTGGGTGACGCGGAAGTTGGGGGCGAAGAGCGCCCGCACCTCCTCGGCATCGACGCTGTAGGGCGGCCCGCCCGGGTCCCGGGTCAGGCTGATCAGCAGGCCCCGGCTCCCCGGCGGCAGCAGCTGCGCCAGGTGGAAGGCGTAGCGCTGGCGGGTGGCCTCGGGCAGCGCGATCAGCGCGGCCCGATCGTAGAAGGCGCCGATCTCGGCGGCCTGATCGATATGGAAGTGGAAGAAGTCCCCCCGCCACAGCTCCACGCTGCCCTGGCGACAGACATCGAAGCCATCCTGGTGGTAGCGGGTGACATCCCCCCGGCCCTCGGCGACGAACTGGGCGATGGCCGCCTCGGCGAGCTCGATGCCGAGCACCGGGTGGTCGCGCCTCGCCAGCCAGCGCATGTCGAGGCTCTTGCCGCACAGCGGCACCAGCACCTTGGTCCCGGCCCGCACCTTCAGCGCGGGCCAGTGGCGAACGAGGGCCGGGTGGGGCGCATCGCGGTGGAAACCGATGCGCCCCTCCTCCCAGCGCTTGAGCCAGTCGTCCGTCATGCTCAGAACCAGCGGTCGCGCTTGCGCCGACGCCGCGGCAGGTGGGGCACGATCAGGCCGACCAGCAGGCCCGCCCCGGCGACCCCGCCGCCATACATGAAGTAGCGCATCAGCAGATCCTCCTCCTGGGTATCCAGGCGCGCCTGGAACTCCCGGATGGTGGACCGCGACTGCGCGGTCTCCTCCTCGAGGGCCTGGTTGCGCGCCTCGAGCTCCTCGATGCGCGCCTCGCGGCTCTCGAGGGTCTCGGTCATGGTCGCGGTGCGGGTCTCCCAGGTCTCGTTGATGCCGGCGAGCTCCGCGGTCAGCTCCTCGACCCGGGTCTCCAGGGCCGGCAGCCGCTGCTGGGCGCTGGGCTCGGACTGGAGCTCGCTGCTGAGCACCCAGACGACGTCTCCCTCGCCGTCCTCGACCCGGCTGTAGTCGCCGCTGGTCTCGAGCACGGTCACGGGCTCCCCGGCGGTCAGGGTGCCGATGATCCGATAGCCGTCGGTCGGGCCGCTGCGCACGAAGGTGGTGAGCTCGTCCGACACCCAGGTGCCGCCGTCGGCATCGGCGGCGTCCTGGGCGTGGAGGGCGGGCGGCAGCGTCGCGAGCGCGACGCCGAGTGTCAGAATCTTGAGTCTGTGTATCGTCATGCCATCGTCCTGGCTTGTCCAAGGCTCGCGTGTCGTTGCTCTGCGTGACGGATTCACCGCGCCCGGCCGTCCCTGCCGGGCGCGGCGGCGATGCGTGGTTCACGGGGACGGGTTACCCACAGCTGCTGTGGACAACCATCGGGAAAACCGCTGGAAACCCGCCGCCAGCCGGCGCGACCATCGTCCCGGTCACAAACCGGTCATTTTCTGACCAGCCGATGATCCCCGGCCCCGTCCTCGAAAGGCCCACAGCGTACCACAGTCGGGCCCCTCGACCGCGGGGCCACACTGGCCCCGCTGCCGGCTGCGGCGTATAATGCAGGGTCTTGTCTCGGGTGGCCATCCGGCCATCTCCCCACGTCCATCCAACGGTGTCCCGTCGCGCCAGCTGCCGCGACCTACTCTTATGGCGAAGAAACTCTTCATCAAGACGCACGGCTGCCAGATGAACGAGTACGATTCCGCGCGCATGGCGGATCTGCTCGGCGAATCCCACCAGCTCGAGCTCACCGACGACGAGCGCGATGCCGACGTCATCCTGCTCAACACCTGCTCCATCCGCGAGAAGGCCCAGGAGAAGGTCTTCCATCAGCTCGGCCGCTGGAAGAAGCTCAAGGAGGCCAACCCGGAGCTGGTGATCGGCGTGGGCGGCTGCGTGGCCAGCCAGGAGGGCGAGGCCCTGCGCAAGCGCGCGCCCCATGTGGACATGGTGTTCGGTCCCCAGACCCTGCACCGGGTGCCGAGCATGCTCGACGCGCGGGCCGACGACAAGATCTCGGTGGTCGACGTCACCTTCCCCGAGGTCGAGAAGTTCGACCACCTGCCCCAGCCAAGCTCCGACGGCGCCACCGCCTTCGTCTCGATCATGGAGGGCTGCTCCAAGTACTGCACCTTCTGCGTGGTGCCCTACACCCGCGGCGAGGAGGTCTCGCGCCCCTTCGAGGCGGTGATGGACGAGGTCATCCACCTGGCCGACCAGGGCGTGCGCGAGATCAACCTGCTGGGCCAGAACGTCAACGCCTACCGCGGCGAGAACCGGCTCGGCGACGAGATCGACCTGGCCGAGCTGATCGCCTGCGTGGCCGCCGTCGAGGGCATCGACCGCATCCGCTTCACCACCTCGCACCCGGTGGAGTTCTCGGACAGCCTGATCGAGGCCTACGGCGAGATCCCGGAGCTGGTCAGCCACCTCCACCTGCCGGTGCAGGCGGGCTCCGACCGGGTGCTCGCCGCCATGAAGCGCGGCCACACGGTGGAGGAGTACGTCGCCAAGATGGAGCGCATCCGCGCCCTGCGCCCCGACATCAGCTTCTCCTCGGACTTCATCATCGGCTTCCCCGGCGAGACCGCCGAGGACTTCGCCTCGACCATGGACCTGATCCATCGCATCGGCTTCGATCACTCCTTCAGCTTCGTCTACTCGGCGCGCCCCGGCACCCCGGCGGCCGGCCTCGAGGACGACACCCCGGAGAGCGTCAAGAAGCAGCGCCTGGCGATCCTCCAGGAGCGCATCAATCAGCAGGCCATGCAGATCAGCCGGCGGATGGTGGGCACCACCCAGCGCATCCTGGTCACCGGCTTCTCGCCCAAGGACCCGGGCCAGCTCTCGGGGCGCACCGAGAACAACCGCGTGGTCAACTTCCGCGCCGCCAACCCCTTCGAGCTGATCGGCTACTTCGTCGACGTCGAGATCACCGAGGCGCTGCCCAACTCCCTGCGCGGCGAGCTCGCCTCCCCCGAGCGCTTCTGAGTCAGCGATTGCCCCGGCCGGCGCCGGGGCAGTAAGCTGGACACCACATCCACAACGCACGGATCCCCCCGTCTTGAGCCAGCCATCTTCTCAGGCCAACCGCATCATCACCCTGAACCTGGAACCCAACGACCCGCGCCGCCTGGCCAACCTCTGCGGCCAGCGCGATGAGCATCTCAAGCTGGTCGAGGCCCGGCTGGGCATCACCCTGCGCAACCGCGGCAACATCTTCCAGCTCGCCGGGCCCGCCCACCGCGTCAAGGCCGCCGCCAACGTGCTGGAGCACCTCTACCGGGAGACCGAGGCCAGCGACCTCGAGCCCGACACGGTCCACCTCTTCCTCCAGGAGTCCGGGCTCGAGGCGCTGGACGAGGAAGAGGGCGACGAGGCCAGCGACGACGTCCTGCTGCGCACCCCGCGGGCGGTGATCAAGCCCCGCGGCCTCAACCAGCAGGGCTACGTCCAGAGCATCCGTGCCCACGACATCAACTTCGGCATCGGCCCCGCCGGCACCGGCAAGACCTACCTGGCCGTGGCCGCCGCGGTGGAGGCGCTCAACCAGCAGGAGGTGCGTCGCATCCTGCTGGTGCGCCCGGCCGTGGAGGCCGGCGAGAAGCTCGGCTTCCTGCCCGGGGACCTGGCCCAGAAGATCGATCCCTACCTGCGTCCGCTCTACGACGCCCTCTACGAGATGATCGGCTTCGAGCAGGTGGCCAAGCTGATCGAGCGCCAGGTGATCGAGATCGCCCCGCTGGCCTACATGCGCGGGCGCACCCTCAACAACGCCTTCATCATCCTCGACGAGAGCCAGAACACCACCCGCGAGCAGATGAAGATGTTCCTGACCCGCATCGGCTTCGGCTCCACGGCGGTGATCACCGGCGACGTGACCCAGGTCGACCTGCCCCGCGGCCAGACCTCGGGGCTGATCCAGGTGCTCGACGTGCTCAAGGGCACGCCGGGGATCGGCGTGACCCACTTCGCCGCCAAGGACGTGGTGCGCCACCCCCTAGTCCAGCGCATCATCGAGGCCTACGACCACTTCGAGGCGGAGCAGGAGGAGCAGGCGCGCGCCAGGCGTGAGGCCCGCGAGCAGGAGCGCGAGGCCATCCGCCAGGAGCGCCGCGAGCGCCAGGACGAGCGGGGCGACGTGTGAACGAGGTCGTCGTCGATCGCCAGGTGGCCGTCGAGGAGGCGGCCCTGCCGACCCAGGCCGAGCTCGAGGCGTGGGTCGCGGCCGTGCTCGCCCGCCATCCCGACGAGACGCGCCGCGAACTGACCGTGCGCTTCGTCGACGCCGAGGAGAGCCAGGTCCTGAACCGCGACTACCGCCGCAAGGACAAGCCCACCAACGTGCTCTCCTTCCCCTTCGAGGGCCCGCCCGGGATCGACCTGCCGCTGCTCGGCGACCTGGTGATCTGCCATCCGGTCGTGGCCCGGGAGGCCCGCGAGCAGGACAAGTCCACGCCCGCTCACTACGCTCACATGGTGATCCACGGCACCCTGCACCTGCTGGGGTACGATCACATCGAGGACGCCGAGGCCGAGACCATGGAGGCCCTCGAGCGGGAGATCCTGGCATCGCTGGGGATCGCCGATCCCTATCTCACCCCCAGCCCTCCGCACCGCGATACCGACCACGAGGACGAGAGAGCCGACGCATGAGCGAAGACCGATCGAGTGGCCAGGGCAACCGATCCTGGCTCGATAAGTTGTTCAGTGCCCTGTCCAACGACAGCGACGAACCCAGCTCCCGCGGCGAGCTGCTGGAGTTCCTCCGCCAGGCGGGCTCCCGCCTGAAGCTCGACCAGGACGCCATGATGATCATCGAGGGTGCCCTGAGCATCAGCGACCAGCAGGTGCGCGAGGTGCTGATCCCCCGCTCGCAGATCACCGCGATCGCCCTCGACCAGCCCCTCGAGGAGTACCTGCCGGTGATCCTCGAGACCGGCCACTCCCGCTACCCGGTGATCGGCGAGAACCTCGACGAGGTCAAGGGCATCCTGCTGGCCAAGGACCTGCTGCCGCTGCTGCGCAGCGGCCAGGAGAACGGCCGGCCCTTCCAGCTCGACGAGGTGCTGCGCCCGGCGATGTTCGTGCCCGAGTCCAAGCGCCTGAACAGCCTGCTAAAGGAGTTCCAGGACACCCGCAACCACATGGCCGTGGTGGTGGACGAGTACGGCGGCACCGCGGGCATCGTCACCATCGAGGACATCCTCGAGGAGATCGTCGGCGAGATCGAGGACGAGCACGATATCGACGAGGAGATCGATATCCGTGAGCTCGGCGAGTCGCGCTACGCGATCCGCGCCCTGACCCCCATCGAGGACTTCAACGAGCGCTTCGGCACCCAGTTCTCCGACGACGAGTTCGACACCGTCGGGGGCCTGGTGATGCAGCGCTTCGGCCACCTGCCGGGCCGCGGCGAGCACACCGAGCTCAGCGGCTGGCGCTTCACCGTGCTCAACGCCGACAATCGCCGCATCCGCCTGCTCGAGGCCACGCCCTGCGACGACGGCGAAGAGGAATAACCCGCCGCCCCCTGCCATGGATGGACACGATGGCTGACGTTCGCCTGCCCCCGGCCCTGGGCTGCCTGCTGGCCCTGGTCGCCGGGGGCCTGACCACCCTCAGCACCGCCCCCTTCTCGCTCTGGTGGCTGGGCCCAGTCGCCGCCGGCCTGGTCTATCTCGGGCTGCCCGCCCTGGCGCCCCGCCAGGCCGCCCTGCGCGGCCTCTGCTACGGCATCGGCCTGTTCGGCTCCGGGGCCTCCTGGGTCTACGTCTCGATCCACGACTATGGCTACACCGGGGTGCCCCTGGCGCTGCTGCTCACGGCGCTCTTCGTCGTCGGCCTGGCGCTGTTCTTCGCCCTCATCCTCGGGCTCTACCGGCGGCTGTGCGGGCCGCGGCTCGCCGCCCTCACCTTCGCCGGCGCCTGGGTGCTCGGCGAATGGCTGCGTACCTGGCTCTTCACCGGCTTCCCCTGGATGCTGCTCGGCAGCGCCCAGGTCGACTCGCCCCTGGCCCCCTGGGCCCCGGTGGGCGGCGTCTACCTGCTGTCACTGATCGTCGCCCTCACCGGCAGCCTCGGCGTCGAACTGCTGCGCCGCCACTGGTGGGCCTCGGCCCCGCTCGCCGCGCTGTGGCTGGCACCGCTGGCCCTGCCGGCCCAGTGGACCACGCCCCAGGGCGACCCGGTGCGCGTCGCCCTGCTGCAGGGCAACCTGCCCCAGCTGATCAAGTGGCGCCCCGAGGGGCAGCGTCGCGCCGTCGAGACCTACCTCGGCCTGACCCGCGGGCTCGACGACGTCGACCTGGTGATCTGGCCCGAGGCCGCGCTGCCGATGTTCGAGGACCAGGCCGCGCCGATCCTCGAGCGCGCCCATGCCGCCCTGCCGGAAGGCACGGAGCTTCTGACCGGCATCCTGCAGCGCGACGCCCAGGGCCGCTTCTACAACAGCGTGGTCGGCCGCGGCGACGTGGAGGGGGCCTACCGCAAGGCGCACCTGGTGCCCTTCGGCGAGTACCTGCCGCTGGAGCGGCTGCTGCGCGGCGCCATCGCCTTCTTCGACCTGCCCGCCCCGGCCATGACCCCGGGCCCGGAGGGGCAGGCGCCGATGCGGGTCGGCCGCCTCATGATCGGCAACGCCATCTGCTACGAGATCATCTACGCCGACCTCGTGGCCGAGCAGGCCCGGGAGGCCGGCGTGCTGCTGACGGTCTCCAACGACACCTGGTTCGGCGCCTCGATCGGGCCGCTGCAGCACCTGCAGATGGCGCGCCTGCGCGCCCTGGAGAACGGCCGCCCGGTGATTCGCGCCACCAGCAACGGCGTCACCGCCCTCATCGACGCCCGGGGCCGGGTCACTGCCCGGGCCCCGCAGTTCGAGACCGCCGTGCTCGAGGGCGAGGTCACGGCGACCGAGGGCCTCACCCCCTTCACCCGCACCGGCAGCTGGCCCGCCTGGCTGCTCGCGGCCCTGCTGGTGCTGCCGGGGCTGCGTCGCAAGCGGCGCCTCTAGCGGCCAAGCGGTAGCTTGAAACCCCACTGACGCAAAAGAAACCCCGAAGGCCGAGGCCTTCGGGGTTTCTTGCAGCTCGGCGCTTGCAGCTCGGCGCTTATGCCTCCTCGCCCAGCACCTCGGGGATGGTCATGCGCACGTAGCGACCGGGGGCCGGCTCGAGGATATCGAGCTCGCCGTCGCCGGGCTGACGCGCCGGCACCGTCTTCTCGGTATCGACGTAGCCGTTGTCGGTCATCCAGGCCTGCCAGTGCGGCCACCAGGAGCCCTCGTGCTGCTCGGCCCCCTCGAGCCACGCCTCGGCGGTCTCCGGCAGCGCGTCGTTGGTCCAGTAGCCGTACTTGTTCTTGCTCGGCGGGTTGACGACCCCGGCGATGTGTCCGGAGCCGCCCAGCACGAAGGTCACCGGCCCCTTGGGCAGCAGCGCGCCGTAGTAGGTGCTGTTCCACTTGGCGATATGGTCCTCGCGGGTGGAGACGAAGTAGCTCGGCGTGGAGATCTTGCGCAGGTCGATCTTGACCCCGTCGAGCTCGATCCCGCCGGGCTGCACCAGCCGGTTCTCCATGTACATGTGGCGCAGGTACCAGGCGTGGGTGCCGGCCGGCAGGTTGGTGCCGTCGGTGTTCCAGTAGAGCAGGTCGAAGGGCGCCGGGGCGTCCCCCTTCAGGTAGTTGTTGATGTAGAAGGACCAGAAGAGGTCGTTCTCGCGCAGCAGGTTGAAGGAGTAGGCCATGACGCGACCGTCGAGGTAGCCGTCGCGCGCGAGCTTGGCCTCGATGCCCGCAAGCACCGGCTCGGTGAGGAAGACGCCGATCTCGCCGGGATCACGGAAGTCCTGCAGGGTGGCCATGTAGGTCACCGACTTGACCTTGCGGCCGCGCCGGGTGCTGGTCAGGTAGGCCACGGTGGAGGCGGTCAGGGTGCCGCCGATGCAGTAGCTCAGGAGGTTGACCGACTTCTCGCCGGTGGCCTGCTCGATGGCGCCCATGGCGTCGATGGGCCCGAGCTGCATGTAGTCGGCCCAGGTCAGGTCGCGCTGGGCGGGTCCCGGGTTGCGCCAGGAGATCAGGAACACGGTGTGGCCCTGCTCCACCAGCCAGCGCACCAGGGAGTTGTCCTGACGCAGGTCGAGGATGTAGTACTTGTTGATCCAGGGCGGCACCACCAGCAGCGGCGTCTTGTAGACCTGCTCGGTGGTCGGCGTGTACTGGATCAGCTGGATCAGCTCGTTTTCAAAGACCACCGCCCCCGGCGTGACGGCGATGTTCTCGCCGATGGCGAAGGCGCTGCGATCGGTCATGGTGACGTTGAGGCCCTCGGCGGAATTGGCCAGGTCCTCGCGCAGGCGGGCGAGCCCCTCGACCAGGTTCTGGCCGCGGGTCTCCTGCGTCTTGCGCATCACCTCGGGATTGGTGGTGACGAAGTTGGTCGGCGCCATGGCGTTGACCAGCTGACGCGCGTAGAAGCCGAGGTTGCGCTTCTGGTCCGCCGAGAGGCCATCCAGGCGCTCGATCAGCTCCTCCACCAGGCGCGAGAACAGCAGGTACTGCTGCATGATCGCCAGGTAGTAGGGATCCTCGCGCCAGGCGTCGTCCTTGAAGCGGCGATCCCCCTTGGCCGGGGTGACCAGCGGCTCGACCTCCTCGCCGGCGAGCCGGCGCAGCGACTGCTGCCACAGCTGGGCCTGGTCCTGAAGCAGGCGCGACTGGGTCTGCCACAGCAGGGGCGGATTTCGCATCAGCGATTCGGCGCCGGCCTGGAAGCTGCGCCGCATGTCGTCATGGACCGATTCCGCGGCGTCGCTGGGCACCATGCGCGCCAGCAGATCCTGCATCAAGGCCCGATATTCCTCGCCGATCGCCGAGAGCTGGGCGTTCCACGCCTCCAGCTCCGCCGGTGTCGGTGCGTGCACCCCTGACTGCATTGCCCCCTCCTGTTGTTCAAATAGACCGCTCGGACCGACCGCCGACCTTACGCCGGCGCTCGCCCCGTGCGGGTAGGCCTGACCTCGCGACGCACCGGCCGCGGCCGGAACGCCGGGCACCGATACCCGCGGGGCGAGTATCGGTGCGACGTGGTGACGAGCGGGAAAATCAGCGCTTGCGCGACGCGGACTGACTGGTCGCCTTGGCGGGCTGCTCCGACGGGGTCGCCTCTGCCTTGGCGGTCTGGCCGGCCTTCTCGGCCTGCTCGGCGAGCTGCTTGCCGGACTCGGCGTAGAGCTTCTCGAGCTCGGCCTTGAACTCGAGGCTCATCTCGCTCATGGCCTTGGCATCCTCGAGCATCTGCTTGGAGAGCTCGTTCATCATCTCGGCCTGGCGCGCGCCGAACTCGCGCACGCTCTCGGCATCGGAGAGCTCGCTGGCATCGCGCAGACGCTCCGTGCCCATCTGGCTGTAGCGCTTCATGGACTCCATCTGATACTGAGTCATCTTCTCCATGTTGTTCAGCATCAGGGAGTTGAGCTTGCGCATCGGCTCGAAGAACTGACGGGTCTGCTCGTTGAATGCATCGATCATCTTGTCCTGCATTGTCGAATCCCTCCTGGCGGCTCGGTAACGAACGACTTGTTGCACTGCACAAAGCCTAGTCGGCGATGCGGGGGCTTGCAACCGAATTGCGCCCGCCCCCGGCGAAGGTCGAAGCGCGGGCGCCCGCCATCAGCCCTCGCGCTTGGCGCGGGAGCGGGCGCTGGCGGCACGGGAGGACGCCTTGCCGGTGGAGGACTTCCTGGTGGAGGACGATGCCTCGCCGGAGGCCGCCTCGTCGGTGGCCTCGCCGCTGCCGGCGCTGGCCGCGGCCCGGGAGAGCATGTCGAGCATCATCTGCTGGTAGTTGCCGAAGCTGGAGAGCCCCTGGGAGAGGCCCTGCGTCAGGTTCTGCGACAGCCCCTGCTGCTGCAGGAAGGGCTGCATCAGGCTCATCGGGTCGTACCCCTCGACGCCCGACTCCATCTGCTTCTGGATCCGGTCGAGCAGGTCCTTCTGGAAGGCCTCCACGTTGGGGAGGCCCAGCGCCTGACGGAACTCCTCGGGGGTCAGGTCGAATTCGACGTTGATCTTCATGGCGTCACTCGTGTGGATGGACGCCTGAAGTGTAGCAGCCATGCCGCCCGGCGCGGCTCAACGCAGGCGGGGCGTCGAGACCTTCACCTCGGCGTTCTGGCCACGCTGGCGCAGCAGGTGATCCATCAGGGTCAGCGCCATCATCGCCTCGGCGATGGGCGTGGCGCGGATGCCCACGCAGGGGTCGTGGCGGCCCTTGGTGACGATCTCCACCGGCTGGCCGTGAACGTCGATGGAGCGTCCGGGGGTGGTGATGCTGGAGGTGGGCTTGAGCGCCAGGTGGGCGATGATCGACTGGCCGCTGGAGATGCCACCCAGCACGCCCCCGGCGTGGTTAGAGAGGAAGCCCTCGGGGGTCAGCTCGTCACGGTGCTCGCTGCCCCGCTGGGCCACCGAGGCGAAACCGTCGCCGATCTCCACGCCCTTCACCGCGTTGATGCTCATCAGGCCATGGGCCAGCTCGGCGTCCAGGCGATCGAAGACCGGCTCCCCCAGCCCCGGCGGCACGCCCTCGGCCACCACGCTGATCTTCGCGCCCACCGAGTCCTGGTCGCGGCGCAGCTGGTCCATGTAGGCCTCGAGCTCCGGCACCCGTTCTGGGTCGGGGCAGAAGAAGGGATTCTCTTCCACCGCCTCCCACTGCTTGAAGTCGATGGCGATGGGGCCAAGCTGGCTCATGTAGCCGCGTACGGTGATGCCCTGGGCCGCCAGGTACTTCTTGGCGATGGCGCCGGCCGCCACGCGCATGGCGGTCTCCCGGGCGCTGGAGCGCCCGCCGCCGCGATAGTCGCGGATGCCGTACTTGTGGTGATAGCTGTAGTCGGCGTGGGCCGGCCGGAACTGGTCCTTGATCTTCGAGTAGTCGGTGGAGCGCTGGTCGGTGTTCTCGATCAGCAGGCCGATGGCGGTACCGGTGGTCACGCCCTCGAAGACTCCGGAAAGGATCCGCACCCGGTCGGCCTCGCGCCGCTGGGTGGTGTGGCGGGAGCTGCCGGGACGGCGGCGGTCCAGGTCGTGCTGGAGGTCTTCCTCGGAAAGCAGCAGGCCCGGCGGACAGCCATCGACGATGGCCCCCAGCGCCGGGCCGTGGCTCTCGCCGAAGGTGGTGACGGTGAACAGCTTGCCGAAGGTGTTACCGGACATGGACGCGCCTCCTGGGGTCGGGAGAAGGAATAGGGGAAATCAGGCGAAGGACGCGGCATGGGCGTCGAGTTCGGCGGCGCTCAGGGCAAACACGCCCTGGCCGCCGCGCTCGAATTCCAGCCACAGGAAGGGGACCTCGGGGAAGGCCGCTTCCAGGTGGTGATCGGAGTTGCCGACCTCGACGATCAGCACGCCGTCGTCGCTCAGGTAGTCGCGCGCCTCGCGCAGGATGCGCCGCACGATGTCCAGGCCGTCGGTGCCGGCCCCCAGCGCCAGCGACGGCTCGTGGCGGAACTCGGCGGGCATGGTCGTCAGGTCGCGGCTGTCCACGTAGGGCGGGTTGGAGACGATCAGCTCATAGCGCCGGCCGGCAAGGCCCGCGAAGAGGTCGGACTCCACGGCGCGCACCCGCTCGCCCACGTCGTGGCGGGTGATGTTCTGGCGCGCCACGGCGAGCGCCTCGGGGCTGATATCGGCCAGGTCGACCTCGCAGGTGGGCAGGTGCAGCGCCGTGGCGATGCCGATGCAGCCCGAGCCGGTGCACAGGTCCAGCACCCGGGCGGGCGGCTCGTCGGGGAACCAGGCGGCGAAGCCGTGCTCGATCAGCTCGGCGATCGGCGAGCGCGGGATCAGCACCCGCTCGTCGACGCTGAAGGGCAGGCCGGCGAAGAAGGCCTCGCCCAGCAGGTAGGGCAGCGGCCGGCGCGTCTCGATGCGCGCCCGCACCAGGGCCACGATCCGGGCGCGCTCCATGGGCAGCAGCCGGGCCTCGAGCACCGCCGGGTCGACGTTCCAGGGCAGGTGCAGGGCGCCCAGGGTCAGCGCCACGCCTTCGTCCCAGGCGGAGGCGGTGCCGTGGCCATAGTGCAGGCCGGCCAGGTGGAACTCGCTGGCGGCCCAGCGCAGGCAGTCGCGAAGGGTGATCAGACCGTCGCTTAAGGCCTCGTCGCTGAGCACGAGGGTGGACGTAGAGGCATCGGGGAGAGAGTCGGCCACGGAGCTTCCTGGTGTCGAGGGGTTCGGGGTGACGACCCCAGATTGTAACCGGGCCCGCGGTTCACAGCCACGGCTGGGGCGGTATACTGGCGGCTCGCTCCTTCACCCGATGGTCCCATGAGTCGAGATCGCCACGTCCCGGACGACGACGAGATCAACGCCTTCCGCCAGGCCCTCCGCGAGGCCGGCGTGCGCCCCATTGCCAGCAACCGGGCCGATCCCGGGCGCCGGCGCCGGGGCGATACGGCCGCGGCGGAGCGGCGCGCGGCCGCCACCACGGTCGCCGACGACCTCGCCGGCGGCGGGCGCACCTCGGATGGCCGGGTGGAACCGGTACGCCCCTCGGAGTTCCTCGACTTCGCCCTCCCCGACCTGCCCTGGCGCACCCGCCAGCAGCTCAAGCGCGGCCAGCTCGCCTGGGAGGCGGGGCTCGACCTGCATGGCCACACCCTGGAGGAGGCCCGGGAGGAGCTCGAGGCCTTCCTGCGCGACGCCGCCGACCGCCGCCGACGCTGCGTGCTGGTGGTCCACGGCAAGGCCTGGGGCAGCACCCGCGACTACCCGGTGATCAAGAGCCACGTGAATGCCTGGCTGCGCGAGTGGCCCAGCGTGCTGGCCTTCTGCTCGGCCACCGCCATCGACGGCGGCACCGGGGCGGTCTATGTGCTGCTGCGCCGGCGCGGCAGCGAGGCCTGAGCGGCTCACCGCCGGCCCGCGACCCGCCATTCTCCCTCAGGACGGCGCCGGCTCCTCGCCGGTTTCCTCGCCGGCGGCTTCCCCGGCGCCTTCGTCCGTGTCATCGCCCGTCGGTTCGACGACGATCGCCTGATCGCCCCAGCCCGGATGGGTCAGCCCCTCGAAGCGGTCCAGGGCATCCACCGCCAGGTGGCGGCCGAGGCTGATCAGGGCCTCGGCGCGGTGGAACTCGTAGGCACCGCACACCGTCTTGGGCACCTCGATCAGCACGTCCGGCGGATAGCCCGCCACCTTGTACTTGGCGAGCGCCGCCTGGGTGATGTCGAAGGAGGCCAGCACCATGTCCAGGCGTCCCCACTCCCGGCGATCGCGCTCCAGGGCCTCGTCCAGCTGGCTCTTCTTGCCGCCGCCCCGGGCCGCGCCGCCGTGGCCATTGCCGTTGGGGGCACCCAGGCCGTCGAAGAGCCGACGGGCGGCCCCGCGCACCCCGTCGATCCAGCTGGCGAAGTCGACGCCACCGGCGTCGCGGGCCTGCTCCCGCGCCTGCTCCTCGGCCGCCTCGTCGGGGGGCAGCAGCTCCTCCAGGCTCACCGGCCGCGGACTGTGGGCGGTGACGTTGACCGCCATCACGAAGTCGGCCTGGGCCGACACCGTGGGAATGATCGGCAGCGGGTTGAGCAGGCCGCCGTCCACCAGCACCTGGTCGCCGCGGTGCACCGGAGTGATCACCCCGGGCACGGCGATGGAGGCACGGATCGCCTCGAGCAGCGCGCCGCTCTGGAACCACACCTCGCGCTGGCGGGTCAGGTCGGTGGCCACGGTGGTCACGGCGATGTCCAGGTCCTCGATGCGGATATCGTCGATCAGGCTCTCGAGCTTGCTCATCACCTTGTTGGCGCGCATCGCGCCCATCGGGCTCCAGGTGACGTCGACCAGCCGCAGCACGTCGAAGTAGTCGAGCTGGCAGACCCAGTCGCGGTAGGCGGCGAGCTGGCCCGCCGCATAGACCCCGCCCACCAGGGCCCCCATGGAGCAGCCCGAGACCGCCACCACGCGATAGCCGCGGGCCTCGAGCTCCTCGATCACGCCGATATGGGCATAACCCCGCGCGCCTCCGCTGCCGAGCACCAGGGCGACCGTCTTGTCGCGGGGGCTGGCGACCCGCTGCTGTGGATTCACGATCCGCCCTCCCTCTCGTGCCGGCGGTCATGAAGGGGCTCGTGCGCCCCCTCGAGGACCGACCAGTCGGCGATGGCACGGGCCACCTCACCCGCGGCCGCCGGCTCCAGGTGAAGGTGATGCCCTCCCGGCAGCACCCGACGCGTGAGATGCGCCACCTCGCCCCGCACCCGGCGCGCCCGCGGCCGGTCGCCGAGGATCCCGGTCGTGCCCTCCACCAGCAGCACCGGGCACTCGAGCGCGCGGAGCATGGCGTCGAGCTGCTCGGGACAGAGCCGCACCGGCGAGGGACGCAGCAGGCGCGCATCGGTGCGCAACCGGACCCGCCCGCCGGACACGTCCTCGAGGTTGCGCCGCATCAGCGGGCGCGCCGTCTCGGCATCGATGGGCGTCGCCCCGCCGGCGACCCGCGCCGCCACGGCGGCCTCGCTATCAGGATAGCTCGGTGCCCGGGTGCCCGAGGCGCTCGCTGCCCGGGTCCGGGCGCGCCGCACGGCCAGCAGCCCCTTGCGCAGCTGGACCGGGGCCTCCTCGGCCTCGGTGGTCACCGCGCCCAGGCCATCGATCAGCACCAGTCGCTCGACCCGTTCGGGCAGCGCGGCCGCGGCAAGGCCGGCCACCCCGGCGCCCATGGAGTGGGCCAGCAGGGTCGGCCGCGCCAGCTCGAGGGCGTCGGCGACGTCGAGCAGGTCGTGGACGTAGTCCCACAGCGCATAGCCCCCCTCGCGATGCGCCGACAGGCCGTGGCCGGCGAAGTCGAGGGCCACCACGCGGATGCCCAGGCGCTCGACCAGCCGCGGGGCCAGGCGCGAGAAGCTGGCGGCGTTGTCGAGCCAGCCGTGCAGGGCCAGCCAGGTGGGCGCCCCGGGTTCACCCCAGGAGAGCGCGGCCAGGCGTCCGTCGCAGAGGCTCAGGGAGCGGGGAGCAGGAGGAGCGTACGAGGCACTCATGAGGCGCGCCCCAGCAGGTCGTCGAGCATCGCCAGCAGCGCCGTACGGGTCGCCTCGGGAACCTCCATGGGGAACATGTGCCCGCCCGGGACCTCGGCGACGCGCACCCCGCGGCGCTGCAGCCGGCGCCGGCGATGGGGGGTGAGCACCCGGGACTCGCTGCCCGCGAGCACGCCCAAGGGGACCCGGGCCCGGGCGGGCAGGTCGTCGAGGTGATCGGGCAGGTGGCGGAAGATCTGCACCTCGATGTCGGGGTCGTAGACCAGCACCACGCGGCCATCGTCGAGCGTCCGCGTGCCGGCGTCCACGTAGTCCTGGAGGGCCCGGTCGGTGAAGCCGCGAAACAGCCCCCGGCGTCGCAGGTACTCGACCATCGCCTCGCGGCTGGGCCAGGTGTCGCGCCGCCCGAGGGTGCGGCCGGCCGGCGTGACGCGATCGGCCAGCTTCAGCCGCTTGGCGGCCTTCATCACCAGGGCATCCAGGCCGAGCATCAGCGGCGGGTCGAGCATCACCACGCCGTGGAAGCGCTCGGGCGCGCGCTCGGCCGCCATGGCCATCAGCACCCCGCCCATGGAGTGTCCGACGCCGACGACCGGTCCGGGGCGCTCGGCGAGATGCGCGAGGAGCTCGTCGCGCAGGGCCAGCCAGTTGTGCCCTACCGGAAAGTCGGGGTGATGGCCGAGGCGCTCCAGCGGGTGCACGTCGAAGCGCTCGGCCAGCGGCGCCAGGAAGCTGCGGTAGCTCTGGCCCGGGAAGCCGTTGGCATGGGCGAAGACGAGGGGGAGACGCGGGGTCGAGTCGGATCGAGGCATGGAGGCTCCTTGGGGACAGCCGGCCGGTGCCCTTCTGGCGATAGCAGGCTAACGGGATTACCATGGTTCGCCAAGTCGTCCCCTGGCGGCAACCCCACAGAGAGGAGCTTACCTTGGCCGATTCCCGCAAGCCCAGCCGCGATACCCGCGCCCGCAACCGGGTATTCTTCGTCACCGTGATCAGCGCCGTGATCGTCGGCCTCTGGCTGGCACGCTAGGCCATGGGGCTTTCGGCGCTCTTCCTCGAGACCCTCGAGATCACCCTGCCGGTCTTCGCGATGGTCTTTCTGGGCCTCATCTTGAAGCGACTGCGCTGGATCGACCCACCCTTCGTGTCGACCGCGTCGCTGTTGGTGTTCCGCGGCACCATGCCGGCGTTGATCTTCCTGAGCATCATTCGTGCCGACCTGGAGACCAGCCTCGACCCGGCCCTGCTCGGCTTCTACGCCCTGGCGACGCTCGCCAGCGTCCTCTTCTGCTGGGGCTGGGCGACCCTGCGGGTGCCCTCCCGGGAGCGCGGGGTCTATATCCAGGGGGCCTTTCGCGGCAACTGCGGCATCGTCGGCCTGGCACTCGCCGCCGGCATGTACGGCGACGTCGGCCTCTCCACCGGCAGCCTGCTGCTGGGGGTGGTGATCCTGACCTACAACACCTGCTCGGTGATCGTGCTGACGGCATTCCAGCCGGATCAGCGCGCCGACTGGCGCCATATGCTGCGCCAGATCGCCACCAACCCGCTGATCCTGTCGGTGGCCGCGGCCGTGCCGGTGGCGGCCTCGGGCTGGACGCTGCCCGGCTGGCTGGCCACCTCCGGCGACTACTTCGCCTCGCTGACCCTGCCGCTGGCGCTGATCTGCATCGGGGCCACGCTCTCGTTTCGCGAGGTGCGCCACTCCGGGCGCCTGGCGTTCGGGGCCAGCCTGCTGAAGATGGTCACCCTACCGGCGCTCTGCACCGGGGCGGCCTGGCTGGTGGGCTTCGAGGGGCCGGCGCTGGGGGTGATGTTCCTGTTCTTCGCCAGTCCCACGGCCGCCGCCGCCTTCGTGATGGCCAAGGCGATGGGCGCCAACGCTCCCCTCACCGCCAATATCATTGCCCTGACCACCCTGACGGCCAGCCTGACGATCACCCTGGGCGCCTTCGGCCTGACCGCCGCCGGCGTGATCTAGGGGAGCACCCGGCGTCGCTCAGGCGGTGCCGCGCGCCTCGGTGCCCTCGACCACCTCGAACTGCTCGATGCCGCCGCCCTCGGCGGTGGCCTCGGCCGGCAAGGGGTTGGCGTGGGCACGCTTGAAGTCGTCGCTGCCGACCCAGGCGCGGAAGGCGTCCTGGCTTTCCCACTCCGTCTCCACCACGTAGGGCGCCTGGTTGCCCCGGGGGCGCAGCACCCGCATGGCCCTGAACCCCGGCTGGCTGTCGATCTCCCCGGCCCGAGCCCGGAAGCGCGCCTCGAACTCGTCCTCGAAGCCCGGATTCACGTGGATGCGATTGGTGACGATATAGCTCACGGGACCTCCTGGTCGTTGATGTCGGCGGGCGTGGTGAAGCGCGCCAGGCGGGCGCAGCCCGCGGCGCGCACCTCGGCCGTGAGCTCGGCCACGGCGGCCGTGGCGAAGCCGGGGCCGCGCTCGGGGCGGCCCTCCACCAGCAGCCCGGTGAGGGCGGCGACCAGCGGCATGTGGCTGACCAGCATCAGCGGGCGGTCGTCGGGCGCGTCGAGCAGCCAGTCGATCACCGCGCCGGGCGGGTCGTCCGGGGTGATCCGCGCCAGGGTCTCGACCTCGAGGCCCAGCGGCGCGGCGATCCGCGCCGCGGTCTGCCGGGCGCGCCGGTAGGGACTCGCCACCAGGCGCAGGCGGGCGAGATCGAGGTCGGCACGGGCGGCGAGCCAGCGGCCCATGCGCTCGGCCTCCTGCTCGCCGCGGGCGGTGAGGACGCGCTCGACATCCGGCGCGCCGGGCGCGGCCTCGCCGTGGCGCATGATCAGCAGGCGTTCGGCGCCGGTCATGCCGCCCCCCCGCCGTCGCGGCGATCCTGGCGGACGTCGGCCCGCGGCAGCACGAACTCCACGTCGCTGCTCTGCTCGCCCTGCATCAGCAGCCGCGCCATCTCCCGGGCCGGCACGCCCGCGAACAGCACCTGGTAGAGCCCCTCGGCCAGCGGCATGTAGACGCCGTCCTCGCGGGCCTTGTCGCGCACCAGGCGCACGGTGTTGACCCCCTCGGCCACCTGGCCCAGGGCCTCGACGGCCTGGTCGAGGGTGCGCCCCTCGCCCAGGGCCTGACCGACGCGGTAGTTGCGCGAGAGCGCCGAGGAGCAGGTGACGATCAGGTCGCCGACGCCGGCGAGCCCCAGGAAGGTCATGGGGTTGGCGCCCTGGTTCACCGCGAAGCGGCTCATCTCGGCCAGCGCCCGGGTCATCAGCATGCTGCGGGTGTTCTCGCCCATGCCCAGCGCCGCCGCCATCCCGGCGGCGATGGCGTAGATGTTCTTGAGCGCCCCGCCCAGCTCCACGCCGAAGCGGTCGTTGCTCGCGTAGACCCGGAAGTAGTCGCAGCCCAGCGCGGTCTGCACCCGGGTGCGGGTCTCGGCGTCGTCGCTGGCGATCACCGTGGCGGTGAGCTGCTTCTGGGCGATCTCCGAGGCGAGGTTCGGCCCCGAGATCACGCCGATGTGCGCGAACCCGGTCTCTTCCTCGAGGAGCTCGCTCATCAGCTTGAAGCCCTCCTCCTGGATACCCTTGGTGGTGCTGACCAGGATCTGGCCCGCGTCGAGCCAGGGGCGCGCCTGGCGCACCACCTCGCGGAAGGCCTTGGAGGGAATCGACACCAGCACAAGCTCGGCGCCCTCGAGCACCTCGCCCATGGCGGTGGAGGCCACCACCGCAGGGTTGATGGCGTAGTCGGGGAGGTAGCGGCCGTTGCGGTGCTCGCGGTTGATCTGCGCCGCCAGTTCGGGGTCGCGCAGCCACTGGCGCACCTCGGCCCCGTTGTCGGCGGCGATGCTCGCAAGCGCGGTGCCGAAGCTGCCACCGCCGAGCACCGCCACGCGCATGGGTTGGTCTGACATGATCGCCCCGGGAAGCTGAATGGAGAGGGGATTGTAACGAAAAAACGCCCCGTGAAGGGGCGTCTCGATGGCGCGCCTCGACGCGCCGGCACTCCACGCCACCCGAGCCGACGGGCGGCTCGGGCGGACGGGTCAGTCGATCAGGTGCAGCAGCGAGTCGATGCTCGACCTAGCATCGCCGTAGAACATCCGAGTGTTCTCCTTGAAGAACAGCGGGTTCTCGATGCCGGAGTAGCCGGTCCCCTGGCCGCGCTTGCAGACGAACACCTGCTTGGACTCCCACACCTTGAGCACCGGCATGCCGGCGATCGGGCTGTTGGGATCCTCCTGGGCCGCAGGGTTGACGATGTCGTTGGAGCCGATGACGATCACCACGTCGGTGGAGGCGAAGTCATCGTTGATCTCGTCCATCTCCAGCACGATGTCGTAGGGCACCTTGGCCTCGGCCAGCAGCACGTTCATGTGCCCCGGCAGGCGGCCGGCGACCGGGTGGATGCCGAAGCGCACCTCCTTGCCGGCGGCCCGCAGCTTGCGGGTCAGCTCGCTGACCGCGTTCTGGGCCTGGGCCACCGCCATGCCGTAGCCCGGCACGATGATCACGCTATCGGCGTCGTTCAGCGCGCTGGAGACGCCGCCGGCGTCGATGGCCACCTGCTCGCCCTCGATCTCCGCCGCCGGGCCCTGGCTGCCGCCGAAGCCGCCCAGGATGACGTTGATGAAGTTGCGGTTCATCGCCTTGCACATGATGTACGACAGGATCGCGCCCGAGGAGCCCACCAGGGCGCCGGTGACGATCAGCAGGTCGTTGGAGAGCGTGAAGCCGATGGCCGCCGCGGCCCAGCCGGAATAGCTGTTGAGCATCGACACCACCACCGGCATGTCGGCGCCGCCGATGCCCATGATCAGGTGGTAGCCGATGAAGAAGGCCAGGGCCGCCAGCACCAGCAGGGTCCAGAAGCCGGCGCCGTTGAGGTAGAGGATGGCCAGCAGCAGCGAGAGCGCCGCCGCACCGGCATTGAGCAGGTGCCCGCCGGGCAGCTGCCTGGGCTTGCCGTCCACCTTGCCGGCGAGCTTGCCGAAGGCGATCACGGAGCCCGTGAAGGTCACCGCGCCGATGAAGATGCCCAGCACCACCTCGACCTGCAGGAAGGTCAGCTCGGCCGGGGTCTTCTCCGCCACCAGGGCGGCGAAGGCCGAGAACTCCTGGGAGCTGGCCTCGATGGCGCGGGCCGCCATCACCCGGCGCCGCTCCAGGTCGGCATTCCAGGCCACGAACACCGCGGCCAGGCCCACGAAGCTGTGCAGCGCCGCCACCAGCTGGGGCATCTCGGTCATGTCGACCTTGCCGGCCACGTAGACGCCGATGCCGGCCCCGATGGCCATCATCGGGATCATCCACCAGTAGCCGCCGATGCCCGGCCCGAAGGCGGTGAAGAAGACCGCCACCGCCATGCCGACGATGCCGTACCAGACGGCGCGCTTGGCCTTCTCCTGGTTACTCAGTCCCCCCAGCGAGAGGATGAACAGTACACTTGCCGCGATCGCCGCGGCAGAAACGAATCCTTGACCCAACATGTCGTCTCTCCGCCGCTCAGGATTTCTGGAACATGGCGAGCATCCGGCGTGTCACCAGGAAGCCACCCACGATATTGATGGACGCGATCAGCACCGAGATCGCCGCCAGGACGCCGACCACGACGCTGCCCGAGCCGATCTGCAGGACCGCCCCCAGGATGATGATGCCGGAGATGGCATTGGTCACCGCCATCAGCGGCGTGTGCAGCGAGTGGCTGACGCCCCAGATCACCTGGAAGCCGACGAAGCAGGCCAGCACGAAGACGATGAAGTGCTGCATGAAGGAGGACGGGGCCACCTGGCCGAGCAGCAGCATCAGCGCACCGCCCACCGCCAGCAGCGACACCTGGCGCTTGGTCTGCGCCTTGAAGGCGGCATGCTCGGCGGCCTTCTTCTCCTCCGGCGTCGGCTCCTTCTCCTTGGGCTTGGGCTTGGCCGCGCCGATCGCCTTCACCTTGGGCGGCGGCGGCGGGAAGGTGACCTCACCCTCATGGGTCACCGTGGCGCCGCGAATGACATCATCCTCCATGTCGTGCGCGATCTGCCCATCCTTCTCGGGGGTCAGGTCGGTCAGCATGTGACGCACGTTGGTGGCGTAGAGCAGCGAGGACTGGGTCGCCATGCGCGAGGGGAAGTCGGTGTAGCCGACCACGATCACCCCGTTGTCGGAGACCACCCGCTCGTCGGCCCGGGTCAGGTCGCAGTTGCCGCCCTTCTCGGCCGCCAGGTCGACGACCACCGAGCCGGGCTTCATGGCCGCGACCATGTCCTCGAGCCACAGCTTGGGCGCCGGCTTGCCGGGGATCAGCGCCGTGGTGATGACGATGTCGACGTCAGGCGCCTGCTCGCGGAAGCACTCGAGCTGCTTCTCGCGGAACTCGGGGCTCGAGGGCGCCGCGTAGCCGCCGCTCTCGGAGCCGTCCTGGCTGTCCTCGAAGTCGAGGAACAGGAACTCGGCGCCCATCGACTCGATCTGCTCGGCGACCTCGGGTCGCACGTCGAAGGCGCGCACCACGGCGCCGAGGCTGGTCGCCGTGCCGATGGCGGCAAGCCCCGCCACGCCGGCGCCGATCACCAGCACCTTGGCCGGGGGCACCTTGCCGGCGGCGGTCACCTGGCCGGTGAAGAAGCGGCCGAAGTGGTTGCCGGCCTCGATCACCGCGCGATAGCCGGCGATGTTGGCCATCGACGACAGCGCGTCCATCTTCTGGGCCCGCGAGATACGCGGCACCATGTCCATGGCCACCACGGTGGCGCCCTTGGCGCGGCACGCCTCCAGCATGGCCTCGTTCTGGGCCGGCCAGAAGAAGCTGATCAGGGTCTGGCCCTCGCGCAGGCGCTCGGCCTCCTCCTCGAGGGGCTCGCGGACCTTGATCACCACCTCGGCCTCGGTCCACAGCGCCTCGGCGCCGTCGACCACGGTGACGCCGGCCTCGCGATAGGCCGCGTCATCGAAGCCGGCCGCCTCGCCGGCCCCGCTCTCGATGAGGCAGGCGTGTCCAAGCTTCTGGATGAACTTCGCACTGTCGGGGGTCAGCGCGACACGCGCCTCGCCCTTGGCGAGCTCCTTGGGTGCACCAATCTTCACGTTGGATCTCCCGCTAGTTATTGGAATCTTGCATGGGTTAGACCGGATATTCATACCTGAGCATGCCGCGATGCACAACAGCCAGACGGGGGCACGAGGGCGTACCAGGGCTGTCCTGCCATACTGCCACAGCGCCTCAGGCCCCTCGCCAACGGCATCGCCGATCGACGCCGCTTGGCGAGGGACCACAGGGCCGGCGAGGTCACCACGCCCCGTCTCGATGCCGTGTCGAGCGCCGTCACCTCGGCCCCCCGGCTCTCCCCGCAAGCCCCCGACACGGGCCCCTTTGACGAGTGGGACGACGGTGATGGCCGACAGCAGCAACACGAGGCCCATCGGGAAGGCCGGCGGCATCGACACTCCCTCCCCCGCCTCCCGCCGCCAGGCCAGGAACCGCCGCGTGCCTGTCTCTCACCTTCATGGCCGCCCGGTCAGGATCCCTCGGGAAACCTCACGGTTCGAGAATCACCTTGGCGGCCGGGGTACGCCCTGCCACCAGCTCGGCAAAGGCCTCGGCCCCTTCGTCGAGCCGACGCACCTCGACCCAGTCAAGCGGACCCAGGGCCTGGGAGTCGAGCAAGTCGACGGTGGCTCGCAGGTCGGTGGGGGTGTAGGTGTAGGCGCCAAGGAAGGTCACCTCCTTGAGGGTTATGGCGCGGACATCCAGGCCTCCCTCGTTGTCCTGCAGCCCGAGGTGCATGATGGCTCCACCGGGACGCACGGATCGCACAGCCGTCTGTCGAGTCGGCGCCGCGCCGACGCAATCGAACACCGCCTCGAACGCATCCGCCTCCGGCATGTCGTCCCGCGGATCGAGTGTCGCAAGGCCGGCCTGTTCCGCGGTTTGCCGGCGCAGCGGATTGGTATCGGCGAGTCGCAGGTCTCGCACCCCCTTGTGACGCAGGATCAGTCCGGCCAGCAGGCCCACGGCACCGGCGCCGATGACCAGCACCCTGGCCTCGGAAAGCGGCCTGGGAAGTGCCCGCTCCAGTCGATTGATGCCATGCAGCGCGGTGGCTGCCGGTTCGGTCAGCGCCGCGGCCACGGCGGACAGGGAGTCGGGCACCTCGATCAGGCAGTGATCGGGGATGGTCAGGGTCTCCGCAAAGGTGCCGGGCCGGGTCATGCCGATCATGGTGCGATGGCTGCAGAGGTTCTGGCGCCCCTCGAGGCAGTAGTCGCACTGACCGCAGACGATAAGCGGGTTCATCGTCACCCGCTTGCCGGCAAGGGCGCCCTCGACCACCTCGCCGGCCGCTTCATGGCCCAGGACCAGCGGCGGCTGACGGCGCGGATCATGGCCATGGTACGCATGCAGGTCGGAGCCGCAGATGCCGGTGGCCTGGATGCGTACCCGGGACTCGCCCTCGGCCAGCGGGGCTTGTGGGGTCTCGCGCATTTCGAGCCGCTCGGGCCCGACATAATAGAGTGCTTGCATGACACGCTCTCCAAGCGGTGTGAGCTCATTTGGCCGTGAAGCCGCCATCGACATAGAGGGTCTGGCCGGTCACATAGCCGGCGGCCGGGGACGCCAGAAAGACCGTGGGACCGGCGATATCCTCCAGCGAGCCGTTACGCCCGATGGCGGTTCGTGCCGCCAGGGCGTCCGCCGAGTCGGGGTCGTCGAAGACCGGCGCCGTCAGCTCGGTCGGGAAGAAGCCCGGGGCGATCGCATTGGCGTTGATGCCGTGGCGCGACCAGGCCTCGGCCATGGCGCGGGTGAGCTGGACGATCCCGCCCTTGCCGGCCCCGTAGGGCGCGCTGTCGGGGAAGGCGCGCTGGGACTGCAGCGACGCCAGGTTGATGATGCGCCCGTAGCCAGCCTCCCGCATGCCGGGCACCAGGGCCCGGGCGAGGAAGAAGGGCGTGCCCAGATGCAGCTGCAGGGTCAGCTGCCAGGCCTCCAGGTCCACGTCCTCGATGGGCTGGCGCAGGTTGACGCCGGCGGCGTTGACCAGGATGGTCACCGCCCCGAAGGGCTCCGCCGCCCGCCGGGCGGTCTCTTCCAGGGTGCCCGGGGCGGCGAGGTCGGCGACGAGGGCGGCCGCCTGGCCGCCCTGAGCCTCGATCGCCGCCACACTCTCCTCCAGGGCCTCACGACGCCGGGCGGCGACCACCACCCGGGCGCCCGCGGCGGCCAGCGCCGACGCCATGGCCCGTCCCAGGCCGCTGCTGCCGCCGGTGACCAGGGCTACCTGGCCATCGAGATCGAAGCTTGGCCGCATCTCATACCTCCTCGGGAATCACCAGGTCGAAGGTCTCGGCCGGGTAGTACTTGGCCAGCCGGACATCGCCGGTGCGCGCATGCCCCTCCATGCCCTCGCAGCGCGACAGGCGGGCGGTGGCCGCCGCCACGCTGCGGGTGGCCTCACGACTCTGGCGCTGGTAGGTCACGATCTTGAGGAACTTCTGGGCGCACAGGCCGCCGGTGTAGCGCGCCGCGCCCTTGGTCGGCAGGATATGGTTGGTCCCGGAACACTTGTCGCCGAAGGCCACGGTGGCCTCCTCGCCGACGAACAGCGAGCCATAGCTGGTCAGCCGCGCCATCCACCAGTCGAGATCGGCGACCTGCAGTTCCAGGTGCTCGGAGGCGTAGCGGTCGCTGACCTCGACGACTTCCTCGCGGGTGTCGCAGAGAACGATCTCGCCGTAGTCTCGCCACGCCGCGTCCGCCGCCTTGCGCTGGGTCTCTGGCAGTGCCTCGATCAGGCCGGGCATCAGCGCGGTCACGGCGTCGGCCAGCTCACGGGAGGTGGTGAACAGCCAGGCCGGGGAATCGGGGCCATGCTCGGCCTGGCCTACCAGGTCGGCGGCAACGATGTTCGGGTCCGCCGCCTGGTCGGCGATGATGCCGATCTCGGTGGGCCCGGCAAACATGTCGATGCCGCAGCGGCCGAAGAGCTGACGCTTGGCCTCGGCCACGAAGCGGTTGCCGGGCCCGACCAGGATATCGGCCGGCTTGCCGGTAAAGAGACCGAAGGCCATGGAGGCAATGCCCTGGACCCCGCCCATCTGCAGGATGATATCGGCCCCGGCCAGGTCCATGGCATAGAGAATCGCCGGGTGGATGCCGTTCTCG
This sequence comes from Halomonas sp. THAF5a, assembly GCF_009363755.1. Classification (NCBI taxonomy): domain Bacteria; kingdom Pseudomonadati; phylum Pseudomonadota; class Gammaproteobacteria; order Oceanospirillales; family Halomonadaceae; genus Halomonas; species Halomonas sp. THAF5a. The sequence goes on from NZ_CP045417.1 coordinate 2,803,098, forward strand.
TCCCGGGGCACGGAACAGGCCACGACGTTCTTGACGCCCGCCGTCTTGGCGGTGGCCACGCTCATGATCGCCGAGGCGATATGGGCATAGCGGCCGCCGGGTACGTAGCAGCCGGCGGTCTCCATCGGGATCAGCTTCTGGCCGGCGAACAGGCCCGGCGACAGTTCACGCTCGAACTCCCCGATGCTGTCACGCTGGGCCGCCGCAAAGCCGCTCACCCGCTCGTAGGCGAAGTGGATGTCCCGCTTGAGCTGCTCGGGCACCCTGTGCTTGGCCGCCTCGATCTGCTCGCGACTCACCACGACGTCCCCCTCCCAACCATCCAGGGTGCGGCAGTATTCCTTCGCCTTGCTCTCCCCCTCGGCCTCGATCTCGGCCAGCATCCGGGAGACGATCTCCTGGGTCTGGTCGTAGCCGGTGGACGCATTCTTCTCGGCTTTCTTGTAGTAGTGAATTGCCATTGTGCTTTCCTCTCGCTGGGTTGCTTATCGTTGATTCACCGCTGCCCGAAGGGCCCGGATCTCGCTGCAGGACGGGGAGCCGCCCTGCTCTGGCGCCTGCGGGGTTCGCAAGGAACGCCAGGTGTGTATCGATATCGTCGCGCCATTCATGTAAGCGCTTACAATCTTGCTGCGAGGAGATGGCATCCGTGCCATGCTCCTTGGGCCTCGCCTAGAGCCCCCAGGTCGATAGCCAGGGCACGAAGGCGATCAGCAGTACCACCAGCAGCATGCCCAGCACGAAGGGGAAGGCATAGCGGGCGATGGACAGGATCGAACAGCGCGTCAGCCCCGACACCACGAAGAGGTTGAGCCCCAGCGGCGGCGTGATGAAGCCCAGCCCCAGGGTGGTCACCATCATGATGGCGAAATGGAAGTCGTTCATCCCCGCCTGATGGGCCACCGGCAGCAGCAGGGGCGCCAGGATCACGATATTGGGCGTGGTCTCCATCACGCAGCCGGCCAGGACCAGGATGCCGATCATCAGCAGGATCATCATCGACGGGGAGTCGGTCAGCCCGCCGATCCCGCTCACCAGCGTCTGGGGGATGTCCAGGCTGGCCAGCGTCTGGGCCAGCGGCAGGGACACGGCGATGATCGGCACGATGACCCCGCACACCCGGGCCGAGGACTCCAGCATCCGCGGGATGTCGCCGAGCGTCAGGCGGCCCTGGTGGAGGCCGATGATCACCACGACCACCACGGCCACCGCGGCCGCCTCGGTGGGGGTGAAGAGCCCCGAGTAGATGCCGCCGAGGATCACCACCGGCACGAACAGCGCCCACCGGGCGTCCCATGCCGTGGCGATCCAGCGACGCCAGGAGAAGGGTGCCCGATCTCCCTCGAAGCCGTGCAGGCGATTGATCACCACATTGGTGATCATCACCGAGAGCATCACCAGCACGCCGGGGATGGCGGCAGCCAGGAACAGGGTCGAGGCCGACATGCCGAGCACCAGGCCCATCACGATGTAGGCGATCGACGGCGGGATCAGGATGCCGGTACAGGCGCCCGAGGCCACCAGCGCACAGGCCGCCGGCAAGGGATAGCCACGCTCCACCAGGCGATGGATGGTCATGCGCCCCACCGCTGCCGCACCGGCGGCATCGGAGCCCGAGATGCAGGCGAAGAAGCCACAGCCCAGGGTCGTGGAACTGCCAAGCCCGGTGCGCATGCCACCGACGCTGGCTTCGGCGACGTCGAGCAGCTTGTCCGACAGCCCCGAGCGCACCAGCGCATCCCCGGTGAGGATGAACAGCGGCACGGCGATCAGCGCGAAGGCATTGATCCCCTCGAACAGGGACTCGCCGAACACCGACAGCGGCAGCGTCTCGGTCATCGTCAGCATGCCCAGGGTGCCCAGGCCGATGGACACCCAGACCGGCACGCCGAACACGATCAGCCCGACCAGGAGAGCCAGGGGCCCATAGAAGGTCCAGCCGAGATCGGCGGCGGCCTGCTGCACTGCAAGAAATTCCATGGCAGACCTCCTCAGTCGAACAACTTGTGGCCGTCGAAGGGCGGTTCTCCGCGACGCATGCGGCGGACATCCGCCAGCATCGTCTGGACGACTCGCCACGCGATCAACAGGAAACCGACGGGGATCGCCGCCAGGAAGACGGCCTGGGACACGCGCAGCCCCGGCGTTACCGAACCGAAGTTCAGCGAGGTCAGCACCGGCGAGACCGACAGCCACAGTGCCCAGACTGCCAGCACCAGGGTCGCGATGTCGGAAAGCCACCAGGCCAGGCGCTGCACCCGTGGGCCACCGAGATTGACCAGCACGTCGATACGGATATGAGCGCGGTCACGGACCGCCGCCGCGGCGGCGATCCAGGCCAGGTAGATGAAGGCGTAGCGCGCCAGCTCCTCTCCCCACACCGACGAATAGTTCAGGGCGAAGCGACGAATGACCTCGATGGCGACCGTCAGGATGATCAGCGCGTAGAAGGTCAGCAGCAGCCAGCGCTCGCTCTTGCGGTCGATGCGATCACAGCGCATGCGAAAGGCGTGCCCCGCCCCCCGCTTAGATATCGCTGTCGACGTAATAGCCATTCGACACCTCCGTCGCAGCCAGGAGCTCGTCGAACACGTCCAGGGACCCGGCCAGCTCACGCTTGGTCTCATCCCAGGCCGGCAGCTGGTGGCCACAGCGCTCCTTCCACTGGGCCAGCTCGTCCTCGGTGGGCGAGTAGATCGAGACCCCGGCCTCGCGCATCTGGTAGTAGGCGCAGGCCCGCGCCGCCGGCACCTTGGCCAGGTTCTCGCGGAAGGTGACATCGGCGGCCTGGAGGATGCCTTCCTGGATGGCCGCGGGCTGGGCGTCGAACCAGGCCTTGTTGCAGGTATAGACCTGGGCATCGGGGACGGACTGGATGGTGGAGATGCTCGACAGCACATCGGTGAAGCCGAACACCAGCAGCGCCTGGACGCTGGGATCCAGGGCATCGGCCACGCCCTGCTTCATCGCCGAGGAGGTCTCGCCCCAGGCCACCGGCGTGGGGTTGGCCCCGGCCAGGCGATAGACCTTCTGCAGGATCTCCGAGGACGGCACCCGGAACTTGATCCCCTCGATGTCCTCGGGGGTTCGAACGGGACCGTCGAGCAGGCCGTCACGCACCGCCACGGAACGCGGATCGATGCAGATGTAGTTGAGCACCTTGAAGCCGCGCGCCTCGACCTTGTCATGCACGACGTCACGCCAGCTTCGGGAGGTGACCAGGTTGATCAACCGCTGGTTGTCACCACACCAGTAGGGAATGTTGATCAGATCGACCTCGGGGGCGAACGCCGAGAGGTTGGAAATGGAGTGCTGGGCCATGGCGATGGTGCCGTTCTGCACCTTGGTGATCAGCGCTCCACCCGCTCCCAGCTGGCCACCGGGCGACAGCTTCACGTAGAGGCGACCACCGGTGAAGTTCTGCAGGTTCTCCTTGAAGTTGAGCTGCATGATCGGATAGGCCCGGGAGGCCCCCAGGGTATAGCCGGTGGCCATGACCAGAGTGGTCTCGGCGGCGGCTTCGCGCTCGTTCTCCTCCTGGGACGTCGCCGCCATGGCGCGCTCGGAGAACAGCGTGCCGCCGACGGCGCCGATCACCGCGGCACTGAAGCCGTAACGCGCCACGGCGCCCATGAACTGCCGCCGCTCGGGCCGCTCTGGTGCTGCGGCGGCCTCGGGACCGCGAAGGAAAGGTCTTTGCAAGGGTGACATCAGCGTGCTCCTCATGATTGTTATTGAAGCGAGTTATTGTTGAAGCCAGCCAGACCGTCGGTCATGGCGTGGAGGACTGCCGTGATTCGAGCCTTAAGCATCCGGAGATGAAAGAGGCCGTGGCGATCACCAGCAGCACCGCTTCCAGGACCGGAGTGATGCCGTAGAGCTCCGGCCAGAAGCGTTGCATGGCGACGTTGAGGAAGAAGACGGCGAACAGGCCCAGGGCCAGCCACATCAGGCCGCGCCTGGCTCCATTGCCTGGTGTCTTGCGTGGTGAATCCGACATGGTGATGAGCTCCCGCGGTGTCTTGTTGTCGTCTGTCCGGTGAGGCCCCGCGCGCCTCATCCGGGCTGGGAGGCCGCGCCTCGCTTGCCGATCCCCCACCGAGACCTATACTGGGGAAACAAATTTTGTAAGCGCTTACAATTCACACCCCAACCTAGACTCCTCTACATGACTTGTCCAGAAAAAACTGCCCTCCTCCTTTCCGACCGAAGCAGGACGGATCCTGCCAGGGAGCGCGAGACGCCATGACGCACAAGGAGACACAGCGCACGCTGCTGGGAGACGTCGCTCGGGAAGCGGGTGTCTCGACGGCCTCGGTATCGCGCGTTCTCAATCGGGCCCCACACGTCAGCGATCGATTACGCGAACGCGTCGAGGCCGCGATCGACCGGCTCGGCTACGTGCCCGACGGTACCGCCCGGGCCCTCGCCTCCCGACGCATAGGAGCCATTGGCGCCCTGGTACCGACGCTGGACAACCCCATCTTCGGCACGATGATCGACAGCCTGGAACAGAGGCTCAAGCGCCACGACTGTCGCCTGCTGATCGCCACCTACCGGTATGATCTGGATGATGAGCTACACGCCTTGCGCACCCTGGTCCAGCAGGGCATCGACGGCGTCATCCTGATCGGCCACGAACATCGCCCGGCGGTACACGCCCTGCTCGAGCGACGCAGGCTACCGTTCCAGACCTGCTGGAATGGCGATGATACCCCTGAGTGGCCGAGCATCGGCTTCGACAACGCGGCTCCGGCACGGCGCCTGGCAGAGCACCTGCTGACGCTGGGCCACCGGCGCGTGGCGGTGGTCAGCGCCCCGACCGAGGGCAACGACCGTGCCCGAGCCCGCCTGGCGGGTTTTCGGCAGGCCCTCATGGCAGCCGGATGCCCCCTGCCGCCGGAGCGTATCATCACGGTGAACTATGGCATCGCCGAAGGGGCCCAGGCCTTCGAGACACTCATGAACCTGGCGATGCCGCCCACCGCCATTCTCTGCGGGAACGACACCCTCGCCTTCGGGATCCTGCTGGCCGCCCAGCGCGCAGGCGTGAACGTGCCAGAGGCCCTGTCGATCACGGGGTTCGACGATCTCCCGCAGGCACGGTTCATGTCGCCCCCACTGACCACGGTCGCGGTTCCAGCAAGCGAAATGGGGCGCCAGGTGGCCGATGCCCTGATCGCCCGCATCGGCGGCCAGCGCCCTCCTCATCGTCGCCTGCTGGACGCCTCGCTCGTGCTTCGGGCCTCCACCGGTCCGGCTCCGGCAGACGGATAGCCGCTCAGGCCAGCGCCGCGTGGCTATCGAGCTCGGCGACCAGTGCCGCCGGCAGGGTCAGCCGCGTCGCGGACTCCCGGCGCCGGGCGTAGCGTCGATCCCCGGGCAGTCGCACGCCTGGCTGGTCCTGCATGGCAGCGAGCAGCGCTTCGACGTGCTCCAGGACGCCTGGCGAGAAACGCGCCGGATCGAACATCAAGATCAGATGACCGATGCTCGGCGGTTCGCCCTCGGCGTCGAAGAAGGAGGTCGCCTGGAAGCCGAAGTGGCTGCCGGCCAGTCCCGCGGTGAGCAGCTCCACCATCAGCGCCAGCGCTGCGCCCTTGGCATCCCCCGCCGGCAGCATGCTGCCGGCCAGCGCCGCCTCGGCATCGGTGGTCGGCCGGCCCTCGGCATCCAGGGCCCAGCCCTCGGGAATCGCTTCGCCCTGCTTGCTGGCCAGCATCACCTTGCCGCGGGCCACCTTGGACAGCGACAGATCCAGCAGCAGCGGATCGCCGTCCCGTCGGGGGCAGGCGAAGGCGATGGGATTGGTGCCAAAGAGCGGGCGATTGCCGCCCCAGGGCGCCATGGCCGAGGGCGCATTGCTGAAGGCCAGGGCCAGGTAGCCGCGCCGCGCGGCGGCCTCCACCGGGGCGCCCGCCACGCCAAAGTGATGAGAGCGTGCGATGGACACCGCGGCCACCCCAAGACGCGCCACGACCTCGTAACCCGCCTCCAGCCCCTTATCGATGGCGGGGAAGGAGAGGCCGTGACCGGCGTCGATACGCACCACGGCACCGTCACACTCCAGCCGTGGCACCGCTGCGACGTCGACCTTGCCACTGGCCACCTGGTCAAGGTAATAGGGCAACCGAGAAAGTCCGTGAGACGGCAGGCCGTCACGCTCCGCCGCCAGCAGGGCCACCACGGTGGCCTCGGCCTCGGCCTCGCCGAAGCCACGGCCGCGCATGGCGGCCAGGGCCAGCTCCCTGGCCTGGGCGACATCCAGCTCGACACTCTCGCTCATGCGCTCACCTCTTCCTGTTCCAGCACCTCGCGAACGGCGTCTGCGGTCATCTGACTGATGCGTGCGTTCGACTCGTGGGTAACGCCAGCGATATGGGGAGTCAGTATCAGGTTCGGGACACCCTCGAGCGCCGAGCCCGCGGGCAACGGCTCCTGCTCGAAGACATCCAGCATGGCCCCTGCCAGCCGCCCCTGACGCAGCACCTCCGCCAGTGCCTCCTCGTCCACCGTTCCGCCGCGGGAGGCATTGATCAGCACGGCATCGGCCTTCATGCGCGACAAGGCGGCAGCATCGATCAGGTGATGGGTGGCCTCGGTCAGGGGCACGTGGAGGCTGATCACATCGGAGGACGCGATCAATGCGTCCAGGCTCTCGTGGCGGGTGACACCTGCCCACTCGGGGGCATCCGACGCCAGGTGCGGATCGAAGGCCGCTACCTTCATGTCCAAGGCCCGCGCGCGGCGAGCAGTTTCGCGGGCGATGGCGCCGAAGCCCACCAGCCCGAGGGTGCTGCCGGCCACCTCACGACCGATGAGCGCCTGGCGCGGCCACCCCCCCGCGAGCATGGAGACGCTGGAGGCGTAGGCCCGGCGACGCAGCATCAAGGCCCCCGTCAGCACATACTCGGCCACCGAGCTGCCGTTGCCGCCATGGGCCGGCTTGACGATGACGTCCCGGGCCTCACAGGCGGCCAGGTCGATATTGTCGAGCCCGACGCCCAGGCGACCGACCACCCTCAATCGCGGCGCGGCGGCCAGTAGCTCGGCATCCACCCGCGTGCGGTTACGTACGATCAGGCCCTGGGCGTCGGCCACCGCCGCCAGCAGGGCCGCGCGATCCTCCACCAGGCCGGTATCGAAGACCACCTCGGCTCGGTCCTCGAGGCTGGCGGCGGCGCCCTCGTCCATGAATTCGGAAATCACGATCTTGGTCATCGACACTTGTCTCCTCCTGTCGCCGGGGATCACCCGGCATCGGTTGTTGTTCCTGTCGTCACCGCGTCGGGGGTTCAGCTCATCCACCACTTACCCGCCGGCAGCGGCACATTCAGCAGCAGCGCGAAGAGCCCATAGAAGCACCCCACCAGCACGACGCCCGTCGCCAGGTGTCCCATCAGACGACGCGCCGACCAGGACTCGTGCTGGGCGATCAGCATCAGGGTGACAAAACTCGCCAGCCCCGCCAGCAGGAAGCCGACCCAGGGCATGATCAGGGCCCAGACCGCCATGGCCAGTACCAGCATCACGCGACGCGGCGTGGAGCCCCGGGCCCGGCCGTCATTGCGCTGAACACCGCGCAGCGCCAGCTGTCCGATCCGCATCAGGGCGGCGAGCAGCGTCAGTCCCGCGATGGTGGTCGGGAACACGGCCCCCAGCGGACTCATGTCCTGGGCCTGCCAGATACATCCCCCGCTCAAGGCGACGAACAGCAGGGGCATCAGGAACTCTGACCGGGCCGAACAGGCGGCCTGGATCTGTCGGTTCGTTGTCGTCATGAGGAAGTCTCCTGGGGGGAAGCCCCGCCGTGATGGGCGCGGTGCCGGTCACGCCGCTCCTTGATCAGCGGGTAGACGACGCTGAGTACCGACAGGGCGATGATCGTGATCGAGATCGGTCCGCCGAAGAAGGTCGTGGCATAGGAGCCGCTGGCGCGCCCCATCAGGAACCCCTGGACGAACCCCTGCTCGGCGATCGGTCCGAGGATCAGCCCCAGCACGATAGGCGACGGCCGGAAGCCGTAGCGGTTGAGCAGCCAGCCCACCACGCCCAGCGTCAGCATGATGATGACGTCACTGACGCTGTTACGGATGGCGTAGGTACCGATCACCGTCATGAAGGCGATGGTGGGCACGAGCAAGGCCTTGGGGATGGTGATGATCGACTTGAAGGCGTAGCGGCCGATCAGCAGACCCAGCGGCAACAGCAGGCAGGTGGCCAGGAAGAGCCCGGCAACGAAGGTGTAGGTGATGCTGGCGTTGGTGGTGAAGAGCTCCGGCCCCGTGCGGAACCCCTGCACCATCAAGGCCCCGAGGATGACCGCATCCGGCGGGGTGCCAGGAATCCCCAGCACCAGGGTGGGGATGAAGCCACCGCCCACCGTGGCGTTATTGGCCGCCTCGGTGGCCAGAATGCCCTGGGGATTGCCCTTGCCGAACGTCTCGGGCTCCCGAGAGGCGCGTCGCGCTTCGGAGTAGGACACCAGGCTGGCGATGGAACCGCCCGCCCCGGGCAGGATGGCCACCCCGGTGCCGACCGTGGCCGAACGCAGGAGGTTGAACTTGCCCAGCCAGGCATGTCCCAGTCCCTCGCGCAGGCGCAGCCCCCGCTGCTCCTCGTCGACCTTGAGGTGAGACTCGGGCGTCGCCACCAGGTCGATGAGCACGGGAATGCAGTAGAGGCCGATCAATGCCGACACCGTCTCGATGCCGCCCAGCAATACCTGGGAGCCAAGGGTATAGCGGATGTCTCCCCCCACCACGGCCACCCCGACGGTCGAGAGAAGCAACCCGAAGCCAGCGCCCATGAACCCCTTGAGGGTGGAGCCCTCGGAGAGCGCCGAGATCAGCGTCAGGCCGAAGATGGCCAGCCAGAAGTACTCCACGGAACCGAAACTCAAGGCCACCTGGGCCAGCATCGGTGCCAGGGTCAGCAGTGCCAGCACACCGACCATGCCGCCCACCATCGAGGCGATCGTCGACAGGGTGACGGCGAGGTCGCCGTCCCCCCGCTTGGCCATGGGATAGCCATCGAAGGTCGTGGCGATCGCCGAAGGCGTTCCTGGCGTATTGACCAGGATGGCGGAATAGGAGCCGCCATAGATGGCCCCCGTATAGATGGCCCCCAGCATGATCAGCGCCGATTCCGGTGCCATGCCGAAGGTCACCGGGACCAGCACGGCGACGGCCATGGTGGCCGAGAGCCCCGGCAGGGCCCCGATGATGATCCCCGCCGCCACCCCGAGCAGCGCCAGCCCCAGATTATCCGGGGAGAGCGCCCCCAGGGCATAAGTCAGCATATCCATGCGACGCCTCCCCGGGTCAGTCGATCAGGCCGGCTTCACGTGCGATCGCCTCGTAGACACGCTGCTGCTCCGCCATGAACGCATCCATTTCATCCAGCGATACATCCATCAGGACGAAACCAAGCTCCTGCATCTCCTGCCGGAACCCTGGGGTCTCGTTGATCTGCTGGAAGATCTCGGCGAGCTTCTGCTGGGCCTCGTCGGGCGTTCCCTCGGGCACGGCCATGCCGCGGTAGGCACCGCCCACCATGTCGTAGCCGAGTTCCTGAAAGGTCGGCACGTCGGGGAACAGGGGGTGGCGCTCCTCGGCAGCGACCGCCAGCATGCGGACCTTGTCCTGATGGTTGGCGGCCACCGTGGTGTAGCCCCACTCCGCCTGGACCTGGCCGCCGAGCAGGGCCGTCACCGCGGCGCCGGTGCCCTTGAACGGGATATAGGTCGTGGTCACGTCGGCCAGCTGCTGGAAGCGGGTATTGGCCACGTCGTTCGCGCTGTAGGTGCCGCTGCCCGACAAGGTCACGGCACCAGGTGCCTCGTTGGCGGCCTGGATCAGGTCGTCCAGGGTCTCGTAGGGGCTGTCCTGACGCACCAGGATGGCGTCCGGGGAATAATGGAAGTAATAGAAGTTGTCGAGGTCGTCGGTCTGGAAACCGACCTCCTTGCCCATGGGCTTGAGGATGATATGCGGCAGGTTGGAGCCCATGATGGTATGACCATCGGCGGACATGTCGGAGAGCTGGGACCAGCCCACGGCGCCGCCCCCCCCGGGCATGTACTGCACGACCAGCTGCTCACCGGTAATCTCCTCGAAATATTTCTGCTGCAGGCGAGCGCTGATGTCGGACTCCCCACCGGGACCGAAGGGAATCACGTACTGCACATCCTTTTCGGGAAACGCATCGGCTGCGGCGGTCGACGTCAGGCCACAGGCGAATGCCAGCCCCGCGCCTGCCGCCAGGCCAATGGACAGAGAAATACGCATGGCTTATCTCCAGGTGTTGTCGTTGTATTTGAGAGCCTAAGAGTGTGCGACGCCGGCGACTCATGAGGGCGACGTCATGCCGAAATTTCGATCTCCATACATCTTGTCGAGTGAGAAGGCGACACCCTCAGCGGTCGGATGAGGGTGTCGGGAAACCGATCAGGCACTTTCGAACAGGCGGGTCAGCACGAACTCGCGATGGCCGAGCGCCTCGGCGGCGGTATTCCGGCCGTTGGCGGTACGCAGCATCATCTCGAGCAGCTGATCACCGGCTTCCTGCATGTTGATGTCGCGCTTGAGGATCGAGGACACGTCGACATCCACGTGTTCGCTCATGGTGCGTACGGTCCGCGGGTTAGCGCAGATCTTGATCACCGGCAGGATCGGGTTGCCGATCACGTTGCCCTGGCCGGTGGGGAAGAAGTGCACCACATAGCCCGAGGCAGCGCACAGCGTCACCATCTCGGCAGCGGCCGACGAGGAATCCATGAACCACAGGCCTGGCTTGTCCGGGGTCTCGGCCTTGTCGAGAACGCCGTCGACACGGCAGCGATGACCGATCTTCTGGATGTTGCCCAGCGCCTTCTCCTCGATGGTGGTCAGGCCGCCTTCGATGTTGCCCTTGGTCGGCTGTGACTCGGAGAGATCGCTGGTCTTGTGACGATCGATCATGTCGCTGTAGCGATCGAACATCGCCTGAAACTGCTGGCGCACCTCCGGGGTGGCGCAGCGCTCGGCCACCAGGTGCTCGCCCCCGGTCAGCTCGGACGTCTCGCCGAACACCAGCGTACAACCGGCGTCGTAGAGCTTGTCGAAGGCGTCGCCCACGGTGGGGTTGGCACCGCAGCCCGAGGTGGTATCCGACTCGCCGCACTTGGTGGAGACCCAGAGTTCGCTGACGTCACACTCCTCACGCTGAAGCTCGCTGGCGTACTGGACGAACTCCTTGGCCTTCTTGGAGGCGGCGCAGATGGTGTTGTGATCCCCATTCTGCTCGATCCAGAAGCCTTCGACCGGCTTGCCGGTGGTCTTGATGCCGTCCACCACCTTGTTGGTCCAGCCCGGCTCGATGCCGATGACGATGACAGCGGCCACGTTGGGGTTGCAGCCGGTACCGATCAGGGTACGAAAGTGAAGATCCAGATCGGCGCCAAACTGCAGGCGTCCATAGGGGTGCGGCAGGGCCAGGGCCCCCTTGATGTTGTTCGCGACGGCCTCGGCAGCGGCATTGGAGATGTCGTCGACCGGCAGCACGATCACGTGGTTACGCACCCCGACGCGCCCGTTCTCGCGGCGATACCCCTGGAACTTGCGACCCTTGATTTCCATGCTTACCACCTCTTGGTTTTGACGTTGTGTACGTGAAGGTGCTCACCCTTGTTGATCGGCTTGACCACCCGACCGATGTCTACGCCGTACTTGATGACAGCGTCGCCTTCTTCCAGGTCGCGGATCGCCAGCTTGTGGCCGATGGGAATAGGGTTCAGCACCTTGAACGTGATCGTCTTGTCCTGGTGCATCACCCAGCCGGTCAGGTCCTGTCCTGCCTCGATCCCCTCGACCACCGCCACGCCGACACTGTCGTCGGCATCGTGTACCACGAAGTCGATACTCATGATGTCTCCTCTCCACTTGCGAGGTTATTGGTGTTGTCTCGATGAAAGCCTGAACAAAGGCTTCCTGATGAAGTGCCCGTTGCGAAGCCACAACTCATATATAGGATATATGATAGATGACCGTCAAGTCCTCTATATGTTTTTTTGCTATCATCACACCAGCCGATGACGCTCCAGCGGAGCGAACACCCCAGCGGCACCGAACCTAGGACACGAGACATGGAACAGCAGCTGACACCGAGCTATCGCCCCCTCTACCAGCAAATCAAGGAGGCCCTGCTGGCGCGGATCGTCTCGGGAGACTGGCCTCCCGGCACCTTCATCCCCAGCGAGTCCGCCCTGTCGAAGGAGTACGGCGTCAGCGTAGGCACTCTGCGCAAGGCGCTGGATGCCCTGGCCAGTGATCAGGTGGTGATTCGTCACCAGGGCAAGGGCACGGTGGTCGCCACCCATGACAGCGATCGTTCACTGTTCCAGTTCTTCCACCTGACTCGCCTCGACGGCACGCGCTCCCTTCCGGTTTCGCGCGTACTCCTGCGCGAACGTCGTCCGGCCACCGAGGAAGAGGCCAGGATCCTGGACCTCGAGCCATCGGCCGTGGTCGTGCACATTCGCCGCATCAGGGAACTGGAGGAGGAGCCGGCACTGCTGGAGGACCTGGTGGTCGAGGCGGCACGGTTTCCGGCGCTGGAGTGCGAACCCGAGACGCTGCCCAACACCCTCTATCAGCTCTACCAGCAGCGCTTCGGGCAGAGCGTGGCCCACGCCGAGGAGCGGCTGTTCGCCGTGTCAGCGGGCCCGCAGGAAGAGGCATACCTGGGCACGGCGCCGGGCTCGCCGCTGCTGGAAATCCACCGGGTTGCCCGGGGCCTGCAGGGCGAGGCGCTGGAGTACCGGATCTCGCGGTGCGAGACCCGGCGCCACTGCTACTGGAACGACCTATGAACGCAAGCCGGCCGCCCCATCGGGCGGCCGGCTGTCAGGGATGACGCCATCCTCGGATGGCGTCGTCGGGGAAGGTGTCAGGCGCTCAACAGGGCGTTGAGGCGCTTGACGTAGGCGGCAGGATCGTCGAGATGACCGCCCTCGGCGATGATCGCCTGGTCGAGCAGGATGCGCGCCAGGTCCTCGAAGCCCTCGCCCTCGACGCCCTCGAGACGCGCCACCAGGGCGTGCTCGGGGTTGAGCTCGAGGATCGGCTTGACCTCGGGCATCGCCTGGCCGGCGGCCTCCATGATGCGGCGCATCTGGAAGCCCATCTCGTGCTCGGGCAGTACCACGCAGGCCGGCGAGTCGGTGAGGCGGTGGGTCACCTTGACCTCCTGGACCTCGTCGCCCAGCGCCTCCTTGACGCGCTTGACCAGATCCTCCTTGGCCTTGGCGGTCTCCTCCTGGGCCTTCTTCTCCTCCTCGTCCTCGATCTCGCCGAGGTCGAGATCGCCCTTGGCGACGTCGACGAAGGCCTTGCCCTCGAACTCGGTGAGGTGGCTCATCAGCCACTCGTCGATGCGGTCATGGAGCAGCAGGACCTCGATGCCCTTCTTGCGGAAGATCTCCAGGTGCGGGCTGTTCTTGGCCGCGTTGAAGCCGTCGGCGACGATGTAGTAGATCTTCTCCTGCCCTTCCTTCATGCGCGACACCACGTCGGCCAGCGACTGGTCCTGGGTGGCGCTGTCGGTGTGGGTGGTGGAGAAGCGCAGCAGACCGGCGATCTTCTCGCGGTTGGCGAAGTCCTCCGCCGGGCCCTCCTTGAGCACGCTGCCGAAGGTGTTCCAGAAGGTCTGGTAGGCCTCGGGATCCTTGGCCAGCTTCTTGAGCATGTCGAGGGAACGCTTGGTCAGCGCGCTCTTGATCTTCTCGACCTGCGGGTCCTGCTGCAGCAGCTCGCGGGAGACGTTCAGCGACAGGTCGCGGGTATCCAGCACGCCCTTGATGAAGCGCAGGTAGAGCGGCAGGAACTGCTCGGCGTCGTCCATGATGAAGACGCGCTGCACGTAGAGCTTCACGCCGCGGGCGCCGTCGCGCTCGTAGAGATCGAAGGGCGCGCGGCCGGGCACGTAGAGCAGGCTGGTGTACTCGAGCTTGCCCTCGACCTTGTTGTGGCTCCAGGTCAGCGGGTCGCTGAAGTCGTGGGCGACGTGCTTGTAGAAGGCCTTGTACTCGTCGTCGGTCAGCTCACTCTTGGGGCGCACCCAGAGGGCGGTGGCCTCGTTGACGGTCTCCCAGGTCGTGGTCTCGCTGCCCTCGATGTCGTTGCCGTCCTCGTCCTTGGCGGTCTCGACCTTGGGCATGCGCACCGGCACCTCGATATGATCGGAGTACTTGCGCACCAGGCTCTGCAGGCGGAAATCGTCGGCGAACTCGGCGGCATCCTCCTTGAGGTGCAGCACGATCTCGGTGCCGTGGGTCTCGCGCTCGACGTCGGCGACGGTGAACTCGCCCTCGCCACGGGAGCGCCACTCGACGCCGTCGCCCTTGGCGGCGCCCGCCTTGCGGGTGCGCACGGTGACCTCGTCGGCGACGATGAAGCCGGAGTAGAAACCGACGCCGAACTGGCCGATCAGCCGGGCGTCCTTCTGCTGCTCGCCGGAGAGCTGCTTGAGGAACTCCGCGGTGCCGCTTCTGGCGATGGTGCCGAGGTTCTCGATCACCTCGTCGCGGCTCATGCCGATGCCGTTGTCGCGCACGGTGACGGTGCGCGCCTCGGCGTCGTGCTCGATCTCGATGCGCAGCTCGCTGTCACCCTCGTAGAGCGCGTCGTTGTCCAGCGCCTGGTAGCGCAGCTTGTCGCAGGCATCGGCGGCGTTGGAAATCAGCTCGCGCAGGAAGATCTCCCGGTTGGAGTACAGGGAGTGGATCATCAGGTGCAGCAGCTGCTTGACCTCGGTCTGGAAGCCGAGGGTTTCTTCATGGGTGGCAGTGGTCATGTGGCTCGGACCCCTCTTTCGACATGACGATGGTGGCAACGCCACCGGTGTAGACTGTCGTCGATATGGGGCCCCCGATCGGCTTTTCAAGCACCCCCGTCGTGCCGATCGGCAGACGGCTCGCCGAGCACGAAGTGCAGGCGCGCGGTGGCCACCGGCAGCGCCTCGCGCTCCTGCCAGGCCGTGACCTGAACATTCCCCAGGCGCCGCCCCTCGCGCAGCAGGGTGCAGCGGGCCAGGGTCGGCACCACCCGGGCGGTGCGCAAGTAGTCGATGGAGAGATCGACGATGCGCGGCAGGCGCGGCTCCCGGGCGGCCAGCATCAGGTCCAGGGTCGCCGCGGTCTCCATGAAGGCGGCCACCACCCCGCCATGCAGCGCCGGCAGCAGGACGTTACCGACGTTCTCCTCGCGGGGATCGAGGCGAAACAGCAGGCCCTCGCCCTCCGGGTCCGGCCGGGTCGTCACGCCGATGCGCCGGGCATAGGGGATCAGCGCGAGCCATGCCTGGACATCGCCCTCGGCGCGGGTGCGCGCCAGCCACTCGGCGTCGTGGAAGCCGTCACGCATGGTCGTTCTCCCGGTCGATCGGCGAATCGGCGAACAGCGCCTCGGCGAAGCCCGGCGGGGTGTTGCGCGGCCCCAGGCGCACGAAGTTGCCGATGCCTCGCGCCAGCGGGCCCGCCTGCTGGTAGAGGGTGCCCTCGGTGAAGACCACCGAGGCGGTGACCCGCACCACCCGCGCCTCGGCGATGATCGCCTGCCCCGCCACGCCCGGCCGGTAGTGATCGACGCGCAGGTCGAGGGTCGGACAGACCTCCGGCGCCGGCAGCGCCGGCAGCACCGCCGCGCCGCAGGCGGTATCGAGCAGCATGGTCAGCACCCCGCCGTGCACCAGCCCCCGTGCGGCGTCGCCGGTGAGGTCCTCGTGCCAGGGCAGGCGCAGGCGCACGCCCTCGGCGCCGGCCTCGAGCACCTCGAGGCCCAGTGCGCGCGTGTGGGGAATGACCGCGACGAAGCGCGCCAGGCCACGGCGCCAGTCGGCGTCGCTGGGGGAGTGATCGGGGGGCATGCGGACCTCGGGGGATGCCTGTCGGGAAAAATTCAAACGATCGTATCAGGAGAGGCGCTCGTCGTCGCGTCGACCTTCGCCGGGGGGCGTTGCCTCCTCCCCCTCCCGCCAGGCGCGATATCCCGCCAGGTAGCGATCGACCCGGGTCAGCAGCCAGCCGACGATCACCACGTCGTCGACCAGGCCGAGCAGCAGCAGGACGTCGGGGATCAGGTCCAGCGGCGAGACCAGGTAGGCCAGGGCCGCCAGCATCCACAGGAAGGCGCCCCAGGGCACCGGCCGATAGCGGCCCGTCAGCACGTCTCGAACCATGGGCAGGAAGAGCCGCAGGGCGCGCCCCATCTGGCCCAGCCCCCGGGAGCGTCGCCGCAGCCGCTCCACCAGTCCCCCTCCGCCGAATCTGGCCATCGCCTTTCTCCTTGCCGCCAGCCATGAATCCCGCTACACGATAGATGATCCCCGCGGCGCCGGACAGCCGGCACCTGTCGGGCCACGGCGACACTACTCAAGGCCGCCGCCATCGGCCACCATGGCCAGCTGCCGAACGCGAACCGCAAGAGGTCACGCCATGCCCCCATCCCTCGGTCACTGCAAGTCCCTGCTCGCCGCCGCCCTGTGCTGCCTGCCGCTGCTCGCCCAGGGCAGCGATCGCGCCATGCAGGATGCCCTGCAGGCGGCCCGCGGCCAGCAGTGGCAGAAGATCGACCGGCACGCCATCGAGGACCACGTGCTGGCCGGCTACGTCGACTACCACCGCCTCAAGGCGCGCCTGCCCGGCGCCGAGCCCGAGACGGTGCTGGCCTTCATCGAGCGCCACGACGACAGCCCGCTGGGAGGGTGGCTGCGCGGTCAGGCCATCGAGCGGTACGGCGAGGCGGGACGCTACGCGAGCCTGCGGGCGGTCGCCGACGGCGTGCCGTCGGGCACCGAGCGCCAGTGCCACTACTACACCGCCCAGCTCGGCACCGACCCCCAGGCGGCCGCCGAGGGGGGCCTGGCGCTGTGGCGGGTCGGCCGCTCCCAGCCCGACGCCTGCGACACCCTCTTCGACACCCTGCGGGCCCAGGGAGCGATCGACCAGGCGGCGGTCTGGGAGCGCATGACCCTCGCCTGGCGAGCCGGCGAGACCGGCCTCGCCGCCTACCTCGGGCGCATGCTCGGCAGCGAGTGGCAGAACGGCCGCGCGGCCATGGACCTGCTCGAGCAGGACTTCGCCGCCGTCACCCGCACCCCCGCCTGCCTCGGGCCGGAGTGCCGCGGCACCAGCGCCCTCTATGCCGCCGCCATGCACGGCTTCACCCGGGCGGACACCGAGGCCGCCCTGGAGGCGTGGCGCAAGCTCGCCCCCCACCTCGCCCTCGAGGCGCGCCATCGCCGAGAGATCGAACACGACCTGGCCTTCTACTCCCTGGTACGTGACATCGACCAGAACCTCGGCTGGGTCGACGAGCTGCTGACCCGGCGTAACGATGGCGACCTGCTCGAGCTCAGGGTCAGGACGGCGCTGGCGGAGCGCGACTGGGCGGGCGTGCTCGCCTGGACCGAGCGCATGGACGCGGAGCAGCGCGGCGAGAGCCGCTGGCAGTACTGGCGGGCGCGGGCCCTGGAGCAGCTGGGCGAGGACGCCCGGGCCCGCGAGGCCTATGCCCGGGCCGCCGGGGAGCGCAACTTCTTCGGCTTCGCCGCCGCCGACCGGCTCGATCGCCCCTACGCCCTCAACCAGGCGCGTCCCCGGTTCGACGAGGCCAGCCGCCAGGCGGTGGCCGAGTGGCCGGCCGTGCGCCGCACCGAGGCGCTCTTGCGCATCGGCGAGCCGGGACTCGCCGCCAGCGAGTGGTATGCCGCCGTGGCCCGCGGCAGCGAGGAACAGGCCCGGCTGATGGCGGACTACGCCCAGCGGCGCGGCTGGCAGGCCCGGCTGGTGCAGACCACCATCGCCGGCAAGCTATGGGACGACCTGGCGTGGCGCTTCCCCGAGGCCTATCGCGAACACTTCCTGCACTGGGGCGAGCAGACCCGCGTCGACCCCTACCTGCTGATGGGCATCGCCCGGCGCGAGAGCGCCTACAACCCCGAGGCGCTCTCACCGGCCGGGGCCCGCGGGCTGATGCAGCTGATGCCGGGCACCGCCGCCCAGGTCAGCCGCCAGCTCGGCCTCCGCGACCCGGGGCCCTACGGCGTGCTCGACCCCGCCGTCAACATTCGTCTCGGCAGCACCTACATCCGCGACATGCTCGACCGCTACCAGGGCAACCGCCTGGCCGCCACGGCGGCCTACAATGCCGGCCCCCACCGGGTCGACCGCTGGCTGCGCGAGGCGCCCCAGGCGTTCGACCTCTTCGTCGAGAGCATCCCCTTCCGCGAGACCCGCGACTATGTGCAGGCCGTGCTCGCCTACCGGGTGATCTTCGAGAGCCTGGCCAACGGCGGCGACAGCGCCGGCGTGTCGCTGCTGACCCCCGCGGAGACCTCGGTGCGCTACGACCGCTCCCTGCTGGCCAGCAACTGAGCCCCAGTCGCTACTGCCCCCAAACGCCAGCGGCCCCGGAGTTCCCGGGGCCGCTGGCGTTTCGGCATCCGCGTCAGGCCGGTGGACGGGTCAGCGCCAGCTTGACGCCGAAGCCGACCAGCACGGCCCCGGTCAAGCCGTTGAGCCAGCGCGTGAAGGCCGCGCTGGCGAGCCAGCGGCCGGCGCTGCCAACCATCGCCACGATGGCGATCTGCCACAGGTTGGCCACCACGAAGTGCACCCCGGCGAGCCACAGCGACTTGGCAAGCGCCGGATCCCCCGGGGCGATGAACTGCGGCAGGAAGGCCATGTAGAAGACCACCGTCTTGGGATTGAGCACGTTGGAGAGCAGCCCCTCGCGGACCGGCCGCCACAGCGGCACCGCCGCCCGTTCGGTACCGACGGCGGCCAGGGGCAGCCCCTGGCCTCGCCGGGCGGCCAGCAGGCTCGCCACGCCCAGCCACACCAGGTAGGCGGCCCCCGCCAGCTTGAGCACGCCGAAGGCCCAGGCCGACTGCAGGAGGATCAGCGAGATCCCCAGCGCCGAGATGGTGGCGTGCACGAAGAGACCGCAGCAGATGGCCAGGCTGGTCGCCACGCCATCTCGCCAGCCACCTCGCGCGGTGTTGCGGATCACCAGCAGCGTATCCACCCCGGGGCTCATGCTGAGCAGGGTGATGGCCACCAGGAACGGCCAGAACTGTGCGTCGATCAACATGCCCTCCTCCTCCTCGTGTCGCCGCTCTCCCCGAAGGGCGCGGCCGTCTCCCCCATGAACGGCATCCGACGATCAGCCATTGAAGATGCCGCGCCGCGCATGACGCATCGAGATCTGGTCGTTGAGGGTCCAGAAGTCGTAGAGCACGCCAAGCCCGAAGAGGCCGAAGGTCAGCAGGTAGAGGAGACCGGTCAGCCACTTGCCGAGGTAGAAGCGATGGATGCCGAACACCCCGAGGAAGGTCAGCAGCAGCCAGGCCAGGGTGTAGTTGGTGGGGCCGGCCTGGAAGCGCAGGTCGGCCTGGCGGTCCATGGAGGGGATCAGGAAGAGGTCGATCAGCCAACCGATACCGAGCAGCCCCAGGGTGAAGAACCAGAGGGTGCCGGTGACCGGCTTGCCATAGTAGAAACGGTGGGCGCCGAGGAAGCCGAACAGCCACAGCAGGTAGCCGACCACCTTGCTGTGGGTATCACGGGAGGCGAGGTGCGGTTGGGTCATGAATGAAGGGTCTCTTTACGGTCAAGGGGGGCGAGAGGGAGGCTGGACGCTCCCGGGCTTTCCATCTACAGTATTTTTTGCGGGCGGCAGCGCCAGTCTCCCTGCGACACTCAGTTGACGCAACCCTGGCGCTGTAGCACTATCCGCTACGTTGGTCAGCAAGCAGAAAAGTCGTCAGTTGTACTTCGATTCCTTCGATATACCCGGTGCGCACTTGCTTCTTGTCCTGCCCACGTAATACGGGTCCATGACGGGGTCGCCCCTTCCGGACCCAGCACCATTATTTAGTTAGTTAAGGAAATCGACAATGGCAACTGGCACTGTCAAGTGGTTCAACGACACCAAGGGCTACGGCTTCATCTCTCCGGACGACGGCGGTGATGACCTGTTCGCTCACTTCTCCGAGATTCAGGCTGAAGGCTTCAAGTCCCTGCAGGACGGCCAGAAAGTCACCTTCGAAGTGACTCAGGGCAAGAAAGGCCTCCAGGCCTCCAACATCCGCGCCACCGACTGATCCTCGGTTGACACGGAGACGAGGGGGCGGCACTCCCGCCCCCTCGTCGAAGAAAAAGGCCCACCTCCGGTGGGCCTTTTTCGTGGGCTCGGCGGGCGAGCGTGACTCACTGTGCCGCGTCGCGGCCAGCGTCGAGCTCGAGCTCCGACGAGGTGGCCGGCTGCTGGCGCTCGGCCTCCTGAAACTGTGCCTCGATCTCGCGACTCGCCTCCTCGAAGCGCTGCTCGGTCTCCTCGAGAATGGCGTCGACCTCCGCCTTGCCAAGCTCGCCCGAGACCCTCGAGGCCTCGCCCGGTAACGAGGAGGACGCCTCAAGCTCGCCCATGTCTTCTGTCTCGGGGAGGGGCTCGCCCTCGGGCCGCTGGCGCTCCGCCTGCTCGAACTGCTCGTCGATGCGTCGACTGGCCTCCTCGAAGCGCCGCTCGGTCTCCTCGAGGATGGCATCGACATCGCTGCGGCTCGTCTCGCCGGGCAGACCCTCGTCGCGCATCGCGGGGTCGGTCTCGCCGGCGGCCTCCACGGCGATCTCCCCCTGCCCTCTCGACGCCTCATTCACCGCCTCGGTCGGGGTGTCCGTCGCCGCCTCGGTCGAGGAGGCCGCGTCCGGCGCCTCGCTGGCCCGTTCGGATGCGACCGGTTCGGACGGCGAGGAGTCGACCGCCGCTGACGCCGGCTCCGCCGGCTGGCTCGCCGTCGGCTGGGCCCCGTCGCCCTGACCCGACGCCGGCGACTCGCCGCCGTCGCATCCCGCGAGTCCCACGACCAGCGCCAGTGCCGAGACCAGCGGCATCCAGGGTTTCATGCGCGTTCTCCTGTTCCTGCCGAAAAAGAGGGCCATTGCACCAGAGCCCCCTCGCGGCCGCAAGCCGAGGGGGCGCTCAGGTGGCGAACAGCTGGCCGGCGATATCGCGGAAGGCCTTGAACTCGAGGGCATTGCCGCTGGGGTCGCGGAAGAACATGGTGGCCTGCTCACCCGGCTCGCCGCGAAAGCGCAGGTAGGGGTCGATCTCGAAGCGCACGCCCGCGGCGGTGAGGCGATCGACCAAGGCCTCCCAGTCGGCCATCTCCAGCACCACGCCGAAGTGCGGCACCGGCACGCCGTGGCCGTCGACCGGGTTGCGATGATCATCGAGGCCCCGCTCGCCCAGTGCCGGATTCAGGTGGCAGACGAACTGGTGGCCATAGAGGTTGAAGTCGATCCAGGTATCGCTGGAGCGGCCCTCGGGACAGCCCAGCAGGTCGCCGTAGAAGCGCCGGGCCTCGTCGAGATCACGAACCTGGACCGCCAGGTGGAAGGGGGTGAGCATCGCGACGTCCTCCGCTGATGAGAGATGGGCAAACGTTCCCTCATCATGCCGTCTCCTCCGTCGACTCGCCAGCGGGGGGCCCCTCCCACGCCTCGTGCGAGCGCATCGGCAGTGGGCACCCCAGGGTCCAGGCCACCGCACACAGCAGCTCCGCTTCCTCGGGTTCGATCCGGCCATCGTGGGTGACGCAGCAGCTCATGGCCGCCAGCAGCGTGGCCCGCTCGGACGTGGCCAGGCGCGCCAGTCGTGCCATGGCCCAGTCGAGATCCGTGGCCCGGGCCGGCTCGGGGACGACATCCAGGGGCACGCCCAGCGCGGTCGAGAGCCGCTCGACGGCGGCATGGGTCGGCAGCTCATCCTGCCGGCCGGCCCGCGCCAGCGTCGAGAGCAACAGAGAGAGCGGCCCCGAGAGGTCGGCCAGATGGCGGTCGCGCCGGGCCCGGCGCTCGCCGGCAAGCCCCTGGAGCACGAGCCTCTGCAGTGCCCACTGCAGCGCCCCGGGGTGCGACTCCAGGGCCATCAGTCGGCGCAGGCAGGCCTGGAACCGCATCGACTGCGCCACCGAGAGACGGCGCAGCACGGGCAGCGCCAGCTCGATCAGCGGCAGGCGCTGGCCCGGCGACAGCCGAGACAGCGGCTCCTCGAGCGACTGGAGCTCAGCCAGCACATCGGGCTGGGCCTGAACGGTCAGCGCATCACGCTGTGCCTCGCGACTGGCGGGATCGGCCCCCATCAGGATGCCGTAGACCAGCGCCCGGGCGGCAGAGGGCTCATGGGCCGCCTCGATCAGGCGCTCGTCGATCTCGCCGAGCCGCCGACGCGCGCGGTCGATGTCCTCGGCGCTCGGCCGGCCGACACTGGCCACGATGCCCTCGGCGACGGCCGCATCCCCCTCACGGGCGTCGGCCCCGCGGAGATGGGCCGTGGCCTGGCGGGCCGACGCCTCCCCGGTCAACGTGGCGGCCCCCGCCCGCGGCCCGGCCGAACGCGGCCCGGCCGTCGCTCGGGACGGTGCCGAACGGAGGGCCGGCGCGGGGGGCAGGCTGCCGTCCCAGCGGGGCTCCACGCGGCGGATGCGTGCCTCCAGCGGGGGATGCGTGGCGGTCAGGCGGGACAGCGAGCGCACGCCGCTGCCGAAGAAAAGATGACTGAACTCCTGGGCATGGCCGGTGAGCAGTCGCGAGCCCAGCCGATGGGCGGCCAGCACCTTCAGGGCGCCCCCGATCCCCTCGGGGTGACGGGTGTACTGGACCGCGCTGGCATCGGCCAGGAACTCGCGCTGGCGACTCACCGCGGCCTTGATCAGATTGCCGCAGAAGGTACCGGCATAGCCCAGCACCATCAGTGCCGCGCCGAGGCCCAGCAGGGCGACATGCCCTCCGCCCCGCCGGGAGCGCCTGCGACGACCGCCGGAGGCGTGCAGCAGCAGGCGGCCGGCCAGGCCGATCACTAGCACGCCATGCAGCAGCGCCACCAGCCGCAGGTTGAGGCGCATGTCACCATGCAGGATATGGCTGAACTCGTGGGCGATCACCCCCTGCAGCTGCTGCCGATCCAGGGCCTCCAGGGCCCCTCGGGTGACGCCGATGGCCGCATCGTCGAGGTCATGGCCCGCAGCGAAGGCATTGATCGCCTGATCCTCGAGCACGAAGACCTCCGGCACGGGCATGCCGGAGGCGATGGCCATCTCCTCCACCACGTTGAGCAGCCGGCGCTCCGCCTCGTCGCGGGTCTCCAGATTGAGCGGTCGCCCGCCCAGGGCCGCGGCCACCACGCTCCCGCCCGCGCGCAGCTGGAGGTGGCGCACCAGGCTCCCCAGGCCGACCACCAGGATCACCACCGTCGCCACGGCGCCCAGCAGGCGCGGCTCCAGGGCGCGCGCCAGGGGGTCGGCGGCGAGCGAGCCGGTATCGAGCAGCGTCACCGCCAACGCCACCGCCAGGGAGGACGCCACGATCAGGGCGGCCACCGCCAGTCCCAGCAGGATGACCAGCCGGCCGGTCATGCGACGGGCACGGTCCTGTGCCGCGAAGAAGTCCATGGGCAGGGCCTCAGAAGGTCACGCGCGGTGCCGCCTGGATCTCGGCGCTGTCCTCGAACGCCAGCAGGGCCGCCTCGCGCTTGTGGCCGATGGAGCCGGCCAGCAGCACCGGAGGAAAGCTCTGCCGGTAGGTGTTGTACTGCATCGCCGCGTCGTTGTAGGCCTGGCGAGCGAAGGCCACCCGATTCTCGGTCGTGGCCAGCGTCTCGCTGAGCTCGCGCATGTTGTCCGAGGCCTTGAGGTCCGGATAGGCCTCCATGACCACGTTGAGCCGCCCGAGGGCGGCGCCCAGCGCGCCCTCGGCCCCCGCCAGTTCCGCCATCGGGCCGGGCTCGCCGGGCCGGGCCGCGGCGTGCCGGAGCCCCACCTCGGCGGCATTGCGCGCCTCGGTCACCGCCTGGAGGGTCTCCCGCTCGTGGCGCAGGTAGGCCTTCGCGGTCTCGACCAGGTTGGGAATCAGGTCGTGGCGGCGCTTGAGCTGCACCTCGATCTGGGCGAAGGCGTTCTGGTAGCGGTTCTTCAGTGCCACCAGGCGATTGTAGATGGCCACCCCGTAGACCAGCAGGAGGCCCAGCAGTGCCACGGGGATGATCAGCGAGAGGCTCATGATGTCGTCTTCCCTTGTCGACCCGAATCGGTCCGCCGCGGAGGCGGTGACCACGTATCTCATGCTCAAGAGTTCATAGTAGCCTCATGCAGGCCGCGAGAGCAGCGGGCAGTCGGGCGGCATCGCCAGCGACAGCGCCGCGGGCTCGATCGACACCGTGAAACCCCGGCGCCGGTCGGGCTCGCCGTCCAGGGTGAGGGGCACCGGCTCGTCGGCCGTGAAGGTCAGCCGATCGACCCGCAGGGTATCGACGTGGGTGCCCCGGGCGGGACGCGTCTCGAGCTCGTGACGCATGGCCCGCAGCTGGGTCAGCGAGCCGATGTCGTGCAGGATCAGCACGTCGAGGCGGCCGTCGTCCAGGGTCGCCTGGGGGGTCAGCGGATGCCCCCCGCCCGACTGGCGGCCGTTGCCGATGGCCAGCAGGCAGAGCTCGACCCGACGCTCCCCCTCCGGCCAGCGAAGCCGCCCGGCATAGTGGGTGATGTGCCAGGCCTTGACGGCCCCGATCAACGAGTAGGCCCCGCCGCCGAGCAGCCGCTTCAGCCCCTTGGGCGTGGACGAGGTGATCTCGGCACCGAAACCGGCGGTGGCCATGTTGAGGAAGTGCCAGTCGTCGAGGCGAGGCACGTCGACGGGGCGCGCCGGCAGCTCGAGGGCCGCCGCGAGGGCCGGCTCGGCGGCCAGCGGCAGCCCGAGCGAGGTGGCGAAATCGTTGGCGCTGCCCAGGGGCAGGAGGCCGAGCGCCGGGCGGCGCTCCCGGGCCACGCGCATCAGGCCGTTGACCACCTCGTTGACCGTGCCGTCGCCGCCGCCGGCGATCACGCGCTCGACACCGTCGCGGGCGGCCTCTTGTGCCAGGCGCGCCGCGTCGCCGGCCTCCCAGGTGACGCGCACCTCGAGGGTATCGCCCGCCGCCCGCCGGGCGAAGATCGCCTCGCGCACCGCCGGCAGCTGTGCCGACTTGCCGTTGAGGATCAGTCTGGCCATCCGTGCTCCTCTCGTCCGTTTCGCCGCCGGCAGGCCCCGCCCCTAGCGGCCGCGCCACCGCCGGCGGGCATACACCAAATCATGAATGCCATTCACCTAACGACTTCCCTACACTATC
Source organism: Halomonas sp. THAF5a (assembly GCF_009363755.1). Classification (NCBI taxonomy): domain Bacteria; kingdom Pseudomonadati; phylum Pseudomonadota; class Gammaproteobacteria; order Oceanospirillales; family Halomonadaceae; genus Halomonas; species Halomonas sp. THAF5a. The sequence continues at coordinate 2,828,300 of NZ_CP045417.1, forward strand.
GGTCTTGCCGAAGTTTGCCGAACAGGGAGTGTGCATGATCGAACCGGCCTTTCTTCTCGCGGCCTTCCTCGGCGGCATGTCCGCGATGCTGCTGCGGCTGCCGCCCATGGTGGGCTTTCTCGCCGGCGGCTTCGCGCTCAACGCGCTGGGCTTCGACAAGACCCCGCTGCTCGAGACCCTCGCCGACATCGGGGTCGTGCTGCTGCTGTTCAGTATCGGCCTGAAGCTCGACGTGCGCACCCTGCTGCGCCGGGACGTCTGGGGCGGTGCCTCGCTGCACATGCTGGCCTCGACCCTGGTGATGGTCCTGCTGCTCGCGCTGTTCAAGGGGCTCGGGCTCACGCTGCTGGCGGACATCGGCTGGTCCACCCTGGCCCTGCTCGGCTTCGCGCTCTCCTTCTCGAGCACCGTCTTCGTGGTCAAGGTACTCGAGAAACGCAGCGAGACCCAGACCGCCTATGGCCGCCTGGCCATCGGGGTGCTGATCATGCAGGACATCTTCGCGGTGCTCTTCATCACCGCCTCCACCGGCGAGCTGCCGAGCCCCTGGGCCCTGGGGCTGGTACTGCTGATTCCGCTGGCCCCCGCCCTGCGCGCCCTGCTCGACCGCCTGGGCCACGGCGAGATGCAGATGCTGTTCGGCCTGCTGCTGGCCCTGGTGCTGGGCTACGCCCTGTTCGACGTCGTCGGCATGAAGGGCGATCTCGGGGCGCTGATCATCGGCCTGCTGCTGGCCCCCCACCCCGCCGCCCAGACCCTGGCGCGCTCGATGTTCAGCCTCAAGGAGCTCTTGCTGGTGGGCTTCTTCCTGAGCATCGGCCTGACGGCCATGCCGAGCGCCGAGATGCTCGGCGCCGCCCTGCTGCTGGTGCTGCTCCTGCCGCTGAAGAGCGCCCTCTACCAGGTGGTCTTCATGCGCTTCAGGATGCGCCACCGCACCTCGGTGCTGGCCACCCTGAGCCTCACCAACTACTCCGAGTTCGGCCTGATCGTCGGCGCCATCGCGGTCTCCAGCGGCTGGCTCTCGGGGGACTGGCTGGTGGTGATCTCCCTGGCCGTGGCACTCAGCTTCGCCCTGTCGGCGGTGCTCAACGGCGTGAGCGAGCGGGTCTACCGCTGGCTGGAGCCGCGGCTGCCGCGCATCCGCGTCGGCGAGCTCTCGCCCAGCGACCGTCCCATCGAGGTCGGCGACGCCGAGGCGGTGGTGCTCGGCATGGGGCGCATCGGGCGCAGCGTCTACCGCCGCCTGCAGAAGGAGTACGGCCTGCGCGTGCTCGGCATCGACAGCAATCCCCAGAGCGTCAAGACGCTGAGCGGCCGCGGCTTCAATATCCTCGAGGGCGATGCCGTGGACTCCGACTTCTGGGACAAGCTGCTGATGTCCCGCGACGTGCAGATGGTGGTGCTGGCGATGCCGCACCACGCGGGCAACCTCTTCGCCCTCAAGCAGCTGCGCTCCCGCGCGTTCCCGGGGCGCATCACCGCGGTGGTCGAATACCCCGAGGAGATCGAGCCGATCCGCGAGCTCGGCGCCAATGCGGTCTTCCACGTCTACGACGAGGCCGGCCGGGCGCTGGCCGACAGCGCCGCCGAGGAGGCCGGCGTCATCTCCCGGGCCAGCCAGCTCGGGTGAGCCCGCTGCCGCGGGCCCGTTGAGGGAGGCGGGCCCGTTGAGGTGAACCGGTCGAAGCGAGCGGCGCCCGCGCTTGTCAGCACGGCCCGCTTGTCGCGATACTCTCCCCAGTGTTTGCCAGGGCCCGGCCACCCCCGCGGCCCTCGCGTCCTCGAGTCGCGCACGCCGCGGCCTCCCCCTACCGGAACGCCACCCCATGGACGACGTCTTCAGCTTCATCGGCAGCGCCATCGGCGAGTTCATCCGCTTTCTCGTCGCGGGCCTGACCGGCTTCTTCTCCCACCTCGACGAGGCGGCCGGCAGCTTCATGCAGGGCCTCTCCGACGGCCTCGGCATCCCGATCACCCTGATCAGCCTGCTGGTGCTGGCCTTCGGGCTGTGGCTGCTGTGGAAGGGCGTGGCCGCCCTGCTGCGCGGCGCCTTCATCGTCATGCTGGTCTGGTGGCTGCTGGGGGCGACGGTGCTGAGCTGGCTGATCGGCTGACCCCTCCGCTGCCCCAACGACGACGGCGCCGCCCTCCCGGGCGGCGCCGTCGTGTCGTGGGCGTCCCTTCCGGCCACTTCCTCAGACGAGGGCCTTTTCCACCACCTCGTAGACGTTGGGCGAGAGCTCCTCGGCGCGGATGCGCTCGAGCTCGGCCTTCATCAGCTCCTGGCGCGCCTCGTCGAAGCGGGCCCAGCGAGTCAGCGGCGTGATGAGCCGCGCGGCGATCTCGGGATTGAGCTTGTTGAGCTCGATCACGGTGTCGGCCAGCAGCCGGTAGCCCTCGCCGTCGGCGCGGTGGAAGTTGACCGGGTTCTGATTGGCGAAGGCGCCGATCAGCGCGCGCACCCGGTTGGGGTTCTTCAGCGAGAAGGCCGGGTGGGCCATCAGGAACTTGACGCGCTCCAGCACATCCGCCTGGGGACGCGTCACCTGGAGGCTGAACCACTGGTCCATCACCAGCGGGTCGTGGGCCCACTTCTCACCGAAGGCCTTGAGGGCCGGGTCGGCGAGATCCCCCCGCGAGCCGTGCACCAGCAGCGTCAGGGCGTGGCGCACGTCGGTCATGTTGTGGTCCGCCGCGAACTGCGCCTGGGCGAGCTCGAGCCCCGCCTCGTCCTCGATGGCCATGAGGTAGGAGAGCGCCACGTTCTTGAGGCTGCGTGCGGCGATCTGCTCGGGCTCCGGCGCGTAGGGCGCCTCGGAGCGGTTCTCCTCGTAGAGCCGCAGGAAATCGTCGCGCAGCGCGGTCGCCAGCGACTGCTTGACGAAGGTGCGGGCGGCGTGGATGGCGTCGACGTCGACCAGCGGCTGCTGCTCGGCGATGTAGGCCTCCGAGGGCAGCGTCAGCATCTGGGCCAGCACCGCCTTGTCATCGACCTCTGCCGCCAGCAGGGCGCGGAAGGCCTCGACCACCCGCGGGTCCATGACCTTCTCGACCCCGTTGCGGTGGGCGGCGATCAGGTCGTCCAGCGCCAGCAGCGCGAGGCGCTGGCCGGCGTCCCAGCGGTTGAAGCCGTCGGAGTCGTGGGCCTGCAGGAAGGCCAGGTCCTCGCGGCCGTAGGGGAAGTGCAGCTTGACCGGCGCCGAGAAGCCGCGCGCGAGCGACGGCACCGGGGCCTCGCTGACGTCGGTGAAGCGGAACTCCTGCTCGTCCTCGCGCAGGTGGATCACCGCGTCGGTGCCCAGCGCCTCGCCGTCCAGGGTCAGCGGCAGGTCGCGGCCGGACTTGGTGCCGACCAGCCCCAGGCGGATCGGGATATGCAGGGCCTGCTTCTCGGGCTGGCCGGGGGTGGCCGGGGTACGCTGGCGCAGCACCAGCCGGTACTCGGCGTTGGCGTAGTCGTACTCGCCGTGGGCGTCGACCTCCGGCGTCCCCGCCTGGGAGTACCAGCGCAGGAACTGGCCGAGATCCTCGCCCGAGGCCTCGGCCATGCAGTCGACGAAGTCCTCGATGGTCACCGCCTGACCGTCGAAGCGCGAGAAGTAGAGGTCGCTGCCCCGGCGGAAGGCCTCCTCCCCCACCAGGTTCGAGAGCATGCGCACGATCTCGGCACCCTTCTCGTAGATGGTCAGGGTGTAGAAGTTGCCGATCTCGATGTAGTGGTCCGGGCGCACCGGGTGGGCGGTGGGGCCGGCGTCCTCGGCGAACTGGGCGGTGCGGAAGAAGGAGACGTCCTCGATGCGCTTGACCGCCGCCGAGTTGGTGTCGGCGCTGAAGGTCTGGTCGCGGAAGACCGTGAAGCCCTCCTTCAGGGAGAGCTGGAACCAGTCGCGGCAGGTCACGCGGTTGCCGGACCAGTTGTGGAAGTACTCGTGGGCGACGATGCCCTCGACGCGCTGGAAGGCGGCATCGGTGGCGGTCTGGGGGTGGGTCAGCACCGCCGCCGAGTTGAAGATGTTGAGCCCCTTGTTCTCCATGGCGCCCATGTTGAAGTCGTTGACCGCGACGATCATGAACAGGTCGAGGTCATACTCGCGGCCGTAGGCGCGCTCGTCCCAGGCCATGGCGCGCTTCAGCGACGCCATGGCGTGGTCGGTCTTGTCGAGGTTCTCCGCCTCGACCCAGATCTGCAGCGTCACCTCGCGACCGCTCTGGGTGGTGAAGCGGTCCTCGACCTTCTCGAGGTCGCCGGCCACCAGCGCGAACAGGTAGCTGGGCTTGGGGTGCGGGTCCTCCCAGGTGACGAAGTGGCGCCCGCCGGGCAAAGTGCCACGCTCCACCGGGTTACCGTTGGAGAGCAGCACCGGCAGGGTCGCGGCATCGCCGATCACCGTGGTGGAGAAGGTCGCCATGACGTCCGGGCGGTCCGGATAGAAGGTGATGCGCCGAAAGCCCTCGGCCTCGCACTGGGTGCAGTACATGCCGCTGGACTGGTAGAGCCCCTCCAGGGCGGTATTGGCCTCGGGGGCGATCTCCACCTCGGTATCGAGCAGGAAGGCCTCGGGCACCCGATGCACGACCAGTCCCGCCTCGCCCACCTCGTACTCGTCCTCGCCGAGCGGCTGACCGTCGATGGCGATCGCCTTGAGCGCGAGCTGCTCGCCGTCGAGCGCCAGGGGCGTGCCGGCCTCGCACTCGGGATGGCGCTCGAGGTGCAGGCGTGCCTTGACCCGGGTCGCGGCGGGGTCCAGCTCGAAGGTGAGCTCGGTGCGGGTCACGCGGTAGGCGGGCGGACGGTAATCGCTCAGGTAGATCGGCTGCGGTTCTGACATCTAGGAAGGGCTCCTGTCGGTAGTTGCGATCCATTGTACGGCCCGCCGCGCCCGAAGCTCAAAGCCGGGCACTCAGCGGGCCGCGATGGGCTCGGGACGCGACAGGATCCAGGCGGCGACCAGCGCGAGTCCCGCGATCAGGGTGAGCTTGAGCCACCAGAGGCTGACGGTGAGGCCCAGCACCAGCATCGAGAGGGCGAGCATCGCCGCGGCGAGGCGCTTGGCATGGCGGGGAATCGCTCGCTCGGCCTCCCAGGCGGTGATGGTGGGGCCGAAGCGGGGGTGTTCGCGGATCCAGGCGGCGAAGCGCGGCGAGCCCTTGGAGGCCGCCCAGACCGCCAGCAGCATGAAGCAGGTGGTCGGCAGCAGGGGCAGGAAGGCGCCGATCACGCCCACCCCGAAGCTGATCCAGGCCAGGCCGAGGAAGGCGAGACGTTGCAGGGTCGGCATCTGGCGCTCACTCCCGTGGTTCGGCATCGTTCTCATTGAAGAGCATTTCGCCGCCCGGTGCCAATCGCGAACGCCTATGGGCGCCATCGGGATGACCGGGATCATGCCGCCCGGCCCGGGGCCCACTCGCTCTCGATCCTCGGTCGCACGGGGCTGTCGCGAGGATCAGTCGCGAGGGTCAGTCACGAAAGTTGTCGAACTGCAGGGGAAGGTCGGGGCCGCTCTCCCCGCGCAGCAGCGCCATGACGGCCTGGAGGTCGTCGCGCTTCTTGCCGGTGACGCGCACCTTCTCGCCCTGGATCTGGGCCTGGACCTTGAGCTTGCTCTCCTTGATGCGCTTGACGATGTCCTTGGCTTCCTTCTGGTCGAGGCCCTGCTTGAGGGTCACCTCCTGGCGGGCGCGCACCCCGGAGAGAACCGGCTCCTCGACGTCCATGCAGCGGGCGTCGATCCCGCGGGCGATCAGCTTGTTGCGCAGCACGTCGAGCATCTGCTTGAGCTGGAAGTCGACCTCGGCCTCGAGGGTCACGGTGTCGCCGCCGAGTTCGAAGCTCGCGGTGACGCCCTTGAAATCGAAGCGGGACTGGATCTCGCGATTGGCCTGATCCACGGCGTTGCTGGCTTCGTGCTTGTCGAATTCGGAAACGATATCGAAGGAGGGCATGGCGATGTCCTGCAGGTCATGAAAGATGAACGAAAGAAGGCGATTCTATCAGCCCGCGCGCCGGGGCGCGGCCTCCTCGAGGGCGACCAGCGGCTTGGCCATCTGCCAGCCGGCGCAGCCATCCTCGTAGTAGTCGCTCAGCCAGCGCTCCGGGGAGAAGCCCATGCGCCGGTAGAGCCCCATCGCCACGTCGTTGTCGGCCCGTACCTCGAGGCCCAGCACCTCGGCCTCCCGTTCGCGCGCCCGGGCCTCCAGCGACTCCAGCAGCCGCCGCCCGAGGCCGCTGCCGCGCGCCTCGGGGTGCACGCAGAAGGAGTAGAGCCGGGCGCGTCGGCTGCCACGACGAAACAGCAGGGTACCGTAGCCGAGCAGGACCGCGGGATGACGCTCGTCGCCATCGTCGCGCTGGACCACCAGGGTCAGGGCATGGGCCCGATTGAGCAGGTGCCAGAGCTGGCGGCGACTGAAGCGGTCGCCGCTGAAGGCCACCTGCTCCAGGCGATAGAGGGCGTCCAGGTCATGAGAAGTGGCCTGGCGCAGGATGACGGTCATCTCGAGTCTCCAGGAGGTCTTGGCGACGATTGTGATCATGGCCAATGTCGATGTCATCGGCGATGATCATGAAATATTTTCACCCTCCCGGGCGCTTGCCGACGCCTGGCTTCGAGCGCATGCTGCCCGCAATCCGGCGGCACTCCGCCGCCCTGCCTGGAAGCCTGACATGTGTCCGCTGCGCATCGTCGTCGACCGCCTGGAAGACTGGCGCCCCTATTTCCCCTCCGAGGATGTGATCACCGCCGATAGCTTCCTCGCCGAGGAGCGGCAGCCCCGACTCGCCGATGAGCCAGACCGCACCACCCGCGTGATCAACCTGTGCAGCGAGCTCGACGACCTGGGCACCGGCTACTACGTCTCGCTGCTGGCTCAGGCACGCGGTCAGCGCGTGCTGCCCACGGTGGAGACGCTCAATGCGCTCGGGCGCAAGGCGCTGGTCGACCTGCAGCTCGATGGCCTGAAGGCCCTGCTCGACGACCTGAGCCGCCAGGGCGCCCTGCGCGGCGACCGGCTGACCCTGCGGGTGCTGTTCGGTGACTGCCGGGAGCCGGGCCTTTCACGCCTGGCGCGCAAGCTCTTCGAGCGCCTGCCCTGCCCGCTGCTCGAGGCGCGGCTGGTGCGTCGCCACGACGCCTGGCGACTGGCACGCCTGAAGCCGCTGCGACTGCGGGAGCTGACCGTCGACGAGCAGGACCTGTTCGCGACGGCGCTCAACCGCCACTCACGGCAAGTATGGCGCACTCCCAAGGCGCGTCGCCGCTACCGCTTCGATCTGGCGATCCTGGTCGATCCCGAGGAGACGCTGCCACCGAGCAACCGCGGGGCGCTGAAGGCCTTCATCCGCGCCGGACGCCGACAGGGCATCGACGTCTCGCTGGTCACCCGCCGCGACGCCGGGCGCCTTGCCGAGTTCGACGGCCTGTTCATTCGCGAGACCACCGCGCTGAATCACCATACCTATCGCATGGCCCGGCGCGCGGAGCACGAGGGGCTGGTGGTGATCGATGCTCCCCGCGACATCCTGCGTTGCACCAACAAGGTCTACCTGCACGCCCTGCTGCGGGCCAAGGGCGTGCCGGCCCCAGAGGGCATCCTGCTCAAGCGCGGCGATCGTCGACCGCTGGCCGAACGGGTCGCGGGCCTGGGCTTCCCGCTGGTCCTGAAGATTCCCGACGGCGCCTTCTCCCGCGGTATCGTCAAGGTGACCTCGCTGCAGGAGCTCGCGCACGAGTCCGAGCGACTCTTCGCCACCTCCGCCCTGCTGCTGCTCCAGGAGTGGCTGCCCACCGCGTTCGACTGGCGCATCGGCGTGCTCGACGGCCAGGTGCTGTTCGCGAGCCGCTACTACATGGCCCGAGGCCACTGGCAGATCTACCACCACGCCGGCGGGCGAGTGAAGAGCGGCGGCTTCACCACCCACGATCCCGCCGAGGTCCCCCCCGCCGTGATCAAGGCGGCGCTGCGCGCCACCCGGCTGATCGGCGACGGCTTCTATGGGGTCGACATCAAGCAGGTCGGCGACCGGGTCGTGGTGATCGAGGTCAACGACAATCCCAACGTGGATGCCGGCATCGAGGATGCCGTGCTCGGCCGAGCGCTCTATGAGCGGATCATGGCCGTCTTCCTGGCGCGCATGGAGGCCCGTGTCGGCCAGCGCGACGGCCTCGACGGCTGACGCCCGGACGGTTCTGGCGTATGCTGCCAGTCCTTGACAAGCCTTGTACACGCCACGGAGCTCCGATGAACGATCGCGATACCCGCCATCAGCAGGCGATGCAGAAACTCAAGACCCGGGTCGACGAGAAGGTCGCCGAGGCGACCGAGCAGCGCGGGCTGCTGCTGGTCTTCACCGGCAACGGCAAGGGCAAGACCACCGCCGCCTGGGGCACCGTGACCCGGGCGCTGGGCTACGGCTACCGGGTCGGGGTGGTGCAGTTCATCAAGGGGCTCTGGGAGTGCGGCGAGCGAGAGCGGCTGGCCGAGGACCCGAACCTCGAGGTCGCCGTCATGGCCACCGGCTTCACCTGGGACACCCAGGACCGCGAGGCCGATACCCGCGCCTGCCGGGAGGTGTGGGCCGAGGCCGAGCGGATGCTCACCGACCCCGACCTCTATCTGGTGGTGCTCGACGAGATCACCTACATGCTCAAGTTCGGCTACCTGGACATCGCCACCGTGAAGGCGGCGCTGGCGAAGCGCCCCGCCGACCAGACGGTGATCGTCACCGGGCGCAATGCCCACCGCGAGCTCGTCGCCCTGGCCGACACCGTCACCGAGATGAACGAGGTGCGCCACGCCTTCAACAACGGCCTCCAGGCGCGTCGAGGCATCGACTACTAACTCCATTATTTTCAATAAGCTACGTCACTCTCGCGAGACATCGTCGTCAGCAGGCAACATGTAAGACACTGATTTGAAAGTAATTAAAACACCTGCTCCATAAGCGTCGCATCATCGCGACGCCCTGACCCTTCCCGACGGGCGTCCACGCCCGCTTCCCTTCCCTCGCCCGGCCCGCCAGGCGGCGCCATATGCCGCCTGGCCAAAGAGTGGCACGCATCTTGCTCCCGGCCCTGATCGTCAATGCAACGTTGCGCACCCCCGCCCTGCGCGGGGCCGTCACGGCCATCGAGCGAGGAGCAAACGATCATGAAAATCACCATCTTCGGATCCGGTTACGTGGGCCTGGTCACCGGGGCCTGCCTGGCCGATGTCGGCCACGACGTGATGTGCGTCGACGTGGACGAGGACAAGGTCGCCCGGCTCAACGCCGGCGAGGTGCCGATCTACGAGCCCGGGCTCGAGAGCCTGATCCGCCAGAACCGCGCGGCCGGCCGGCTGCACTTCACCACCGATGCCGAGCGGGCCGTGGCCTTCGGGCTGCTGCAGTTCATCGCGGTGGGCACGCCGTCGGACGAGGACGGCAGCGCCGACCTGCGCCACGTGCTGAAGGTCGCCGAGACCATCGCCACCCACATGACCGAGTACCGCATCGTCGTCGACAAGTCGACGGTGCCGGTTGGCACCGCCAGCCGGGTGGCGCGGACCATTGCCGCCGAACTCGAGCGGCGCGGCGTCGCGCATGACTTCGATGTCTGCTCCAACCCGGAATTCCTCAAGGAGGGCGCGGCCATCGAGGACTTCTCCCGCGGCTCGCGCATCGTGGTGGGCACCGAGTCGGAGCGGGTCCGGCGCGCCATGCGCGAGTGCTACGGCCCCTACAACCGCCAGAAGGACAAGCTGATGTTCATGGGCGTGCGCAGCGCCGAGCTGACCAAGTACGCCGCCAACGCCATGCTCGCCACCAAGATCAGCTTCATCAACGAGATCGCCAACCTCTCGGAGCGCCTGGGCGCCGACATCGAGGAGGTGCGCCACGGCATCGGCAGCGACCCGCGCATCGGCTACAGCTTCATCTACCCGGGCTGCGGCTACGGCGGCTCCTGCTTCCCCAAGGACGTGAAGGCGCTGGCGCGCACCGCCGAACAGGTCGGCCACCCCGCCGAGATGGTGGCCGCCGTCGAGAGCGTCAACGCCCGCCAGAAGTCGCGGCTGTTCGAGATGCTCTGCCAGGCCTTCAACGGCGAGCTCGCCGGCAAGACCATCGCGCTGTGGGGGCTGGCCTTCAAGCCCAACACCGATGACATGCGCGAGGCCCCCAGCCGCGCGCTGATGGAGGCCCTGTGGGCCGCCGGTGCACGGGTCCAGGCCTACGACCCGGAAGCCCGCGAGGAGTGCCGCCGACTCTATGGCGAGCGCGACGACCTGGTGCTGGCCGGCCAGCGCGACCAGGCCCTGGAGGGCGCCGATGCGCTGGTGATCTGCACCGAGTGGAAGGCCTTTCGCACCGTGGACTTCGATCACCTGCGCGAAGCGCTCGCCTCGCCGGTGCTGGTCGACGGCCGCAACCTCTTCCCCCCCGAGACGGTGAAGGCGGCGGGGCTGTCCTACTACGCCATCGGCCGGGGTGACTCCGTGCGTCCCGTCCTCGCCTGAGGCCTCGCCATGTCGAAGCTCCCCGACCACACCTCCGTCGCCAGCAAGGTGACGGAGGTCACCGCCCTGCTGCTGCTGCTGGCCCTGCTGGTGCTGCTGCTCTCCGAGCTGCCGTCGGAAGTCTTCTCGCCGGCATCGAAGAGCTTCTTCTTCGCCATCGGCGCCATCGGCGCCTGGCGCTACTCCTGGTGGTTCGTCCAGGCGCTGCGCTCGGTGTGGTACAACCGGCGCATCTTCCCGCGGCTGCGCGCCGCGGCGGACGCCGCCGGCGAGGCCGCCAAGCCCAGCGAGCTGTACGTGCTGTGCACCTCGTTCCGCATCGATGCCGACGTCAGCTATCGGGTCTACGAGGCGCTGGTGCGCGAGGTCCGGGACTACGGCGTCCCGACCACCATCTTCGCCTCGCTGGCCGACCGCACCGACGTCGACATCATCACCCACGTGATGGACGAGTGCGGCTGGCCGAGCAACATCGAGCTGCGCTACATGTTCCAGAAGGGGGACGGCAAGCGCTCCGCCATGGCGGAAGTGCTGCGCGCGATCTCGCGTCGCGCCCCGGCCCCGGATGCCCTGCTGGTCTCGATGGACGGCGACATCCTGCTCGAGCCCGACACCCTCGAGCGCTCGCTGTCGTTCTTCCGCACCAACGAGGACCTGGGCGCGCTGACCACCAACAACAGTGCCATCGTCACCGGCGGCGACGTCACCAAGGAGTGGTACGACCTGCGCTACGCCCAGCGCCATCTGGTGATGAGCTCCGGCTCGGTGTCGCGCCGGCTGCTGGTGCTGACCGGCCGCTACAGCGCCTTCCGCCTCGACCTCGCCACCCAGCCGAGCTTCATCGAGCTGGTCGAGAACGACCGCGTCGACCACTGGCGCTTCGGCAACTTCAAGTTCCTCTCGGGGGACGACAAGTCGACCTGGTACTGGCTGCTCAAGAACGGCTGGCGGATGCTCTACCTGCCGGACGTCTACGTCACCGGGTTCGAGGAGCTGCCGGACCGCCGTCGCTTCTTCAAGTCGACCACCGACCTGATGCGCCGCTGGTACGGCAACATGCTGCGTACCAGCAGCCGGGCGATCGCCCTGGGGCCGCGCCCGATGGGCATGTTCACCTGGTGGAGCCTGGTCGACCAGCGCCTGTCCATGTGGACGACCCTGATCGGCCCCACGGTGGCGATCCTGGTGACCCTGTTCGTGCGGCCCTCGTTCATCTTCGCCTACGCGCTGTGGATCCTGTTCACGCGCAGCATCTCGACGCTGATCCTGGCCTGGCAACGCGGCCGCTTCAGCCTGCTGTGGATCCCGCTGATCTATTACAACCAGGTCTTCGGCGCCCTGCTCAAGACCTACGTCAGCTTCCGCTTCAACCGCCAGAAGTGGTCGCGCCAGGGGATCTCCGCCGGCGAGCCGGACGATCCAGCCGCGGTCAACCGCCAGCGTCGCATGGGTCACGTGCTGCACGGCGCCTTCATCGCGGTGATGCTCTACGTGCTGGTGCTGGCCACCGGGGTGCTGCAGCCGCCGGATCGCACCGCCATGGCCATCCTCCAGGGTCCCGCCGCCGAGGCTCAGACCGGCACGGCCAATCGCTGGATGGCGATGATCCTGGCCGACGGCTCCCCCAGCGGCAACGTCACCCTGCCGCCGGAGCGCCTGGCGCTGGACGAGGGCCTGCTGGATATCGTGGCCACCACCGAGCGCATGCGGACCGAGCGCCTCGCCGGCGCGCCCGGCGACGAGCCGACCACGCTCGAGATCAGCCCCGAACTGGCACGTCATGTCCACGACGCCAGCGGTCGCCCGCTCGACGCCGGACAGCTCGCGACCTGCCACACGCCCCAGGGCTGCGCCCTCGAACTCGACGACCGCACGGTGGCCCTCGTCGACCTGACTATCAGCGTGCAACCCGGCCGCTCCTGACCTCGCAGGACGCCGCCGGGAGGCAACCATTGGAGAGAGACTCCCCATGACCGATTACTACGCCGACCATCACGATCGAAGCGAGCCCACGCTGGGCGATCAGCGCCAGGCCACTCACGGCGACAGCGGCCGGGCCGGTCATCGCGGCCAGGGCCCCGACCAGACGCCCGGCGCCGGGATCGCCCACGAGCGCCGCGACGAGCGTCGTTACCTGCGCGTGAAGCGCACCTTCCAGGTCAAGATGGACGACGGCCAGGTGTTCGACGGCGTCGACCTCTCCCAGGGCGGCTTCGCGATCCACAGCCAGCGGCCGCTCCGCGAGGGCGCCCGGGTCCAGGCCTCGCTGCTGCTGCAGGCCGGCGGCGCCGAGATGACAGTGCCCGTGACAGCCGAGTGCCGGCACTGCACGGCCGGCGAGGCGGGCCACATCGCCGGCTTCGAGTTCACCGACATCAGCCCCGGCCACCAGGAGCTGCTGCGGCGCATCATCCGCGCCAGCCTCAGCGGTCGCGAGATGGACCTCGAGGGCATGATCGGAGGCGAGGACCCACAGACGCCCCGCAAGCGCGGCGGTGCCGGCCAGAGCCAGCCGGCCCAGCGTCCGCCCAAGCCGCTGGGCCGCTATGTGGCGCTGTTCATGGCCATCGGCGTGCTCGGCCTGGTGGCGGCGGCCACCGCCTACCGCAACTTCATGCTGATCCAGCCGAACTTCGCCGCGGTGACCGCGCCGCGCATCGACATACGCGCCCCGGGGCCGGGCATCCTGCAGGCCCATGACCTCCAGGCCGGCGACCGGGTCGAGCGCGACGCGAAGCTGACCAGCGTCAAGAACGTCGACCTCGAGTCGGACCTGATCCTGGCCCAGGCCGCACAGAGCTACAACAGCCAGCTGATCGAGAACCTGCAGGAGAACCTCGAGGCCGGCAGCGGCCAGATCAGCCTGGCCAACTCCGCCCGCCCGGCCAACGGCGAGTCGGTGAGCTTCGAGACGGTGTCGCCGGAGATCGCCCGGGCGCGCATCGACCAGTTCGAGACCGCACGCGACTTCCAGAGCTCGCGGATCACCGCGCTGGAGGCCCGCCAGTCCCAGAACGAGGTCTACAGCCCCTGCCACTGCCTGGTGGCCTGGGCCCTGAGCAGCTCCGACGGCACCTACATCAACGAGAGCGAGCGCATCATGACGCTCATCCGCACCGGCGAGAACGACATCATGGTCGAGGCCCTGGTGCACATGGACGACATCGATCGCATCGGCCCGGACCAGCAGGCCTACATCTCGCTGCCCAACACCGCCGGCCCGATCAGCGCCCGAGTGCGCAGCGTGGCGCTGGACATCGAGCGCCAGCCGCGCGCCGGCTTCCCCAGCTGGGTGCGTCAGCAGCAGAACGTGGCCAGCGTGCTGCTGGTGCCCGAAGAGCCGCTGCCGGCCGACGCCGTCGGCACCCCGGTGGACGTGCGCTTCACCGACACCCCGCTGGTCGGCAGCGCCGCCGAATGGGTGTGGCAGGGTGCCCGCTCGGTCGGCCAGCTGGTCGACGGCCTGATCGACGGCGTCACCGGCGCGGACAACGACGAGACCACCGAACGCCAGGCGAGCTGAGCCCGCGCGGCCTCTCACGAGGACACCCCGGCCGCCCGCGCGGCGGCCCCCGACCGGAGCCCGATATGTCAGCCGAACACGTCATCCCGAGAAAGCGCCCCCTGGCCCTGCTGATGCTGGCCCTGCTGCCCGGCCTGAGCGCCCCGGCCCTGGCCGAGGGCAAGGGCAAGGGGCCCGCGATCACCTCGCCGAGCGTGGCCGCCTGCTCGACCCGCTACCCGCAGGTCGCCGCCCCCTCCCCCGCCCTGCAGGCCGAGGATGCCCAGGCCGCCATCCGCGAAGGCTTCGCCACCCGGCGCGACTGGGGCACCGAGAACGCCGAGCGCCTCCCGGCCGGCGAGACCGGCCTCGATGAGGCCGGCCTGCGCATCCACTATCCCGAGGGCACCTCGTCGCCGGGCGATACCGAGACGGGCGGCGCCGGCTTCTATGCCGCCCCCGACGCCCTGGCCGGCGCCGAGCGCGCCTGCCTCCAGTACCGGGTGCGCTTCGAGCCGGGCTTCGACTTCGTCAAGGGCGGCAAGCTGCCCGGCCTGTACGGCGGCGAGGCGCCCAGCGGCGGCGAGGAGGCCGACGGCGAGAACGGCTTCTCCATGCGCTACATGTGGCGGGCCAACGGCCAGGGCGAGCTCTACGAATATGCCGTCGACCAGCACGAGGACTACGGCAAGTCGGTCGGTCGCGGCCGCTGGACCTTCCCCACCGGCCAGTGGGTGACCCTGGAGCAGGAGATCATCCTCAACGATCCCGGCCAGGAGAACGGCATGGCCCGCGTCTGGGTGGACGGCCAGCCGATCCTCGAGCAGGGCGGCATCGTCTATCGCACCAGCGAGTCGGTGACCATCGACGGCCTGATGTTCTCGACCTTCTTCGGCGGTCACGGCAAGGACTGGCGCACGCCCCGCGACCAGCACGTCGACTTCGCCGGCTTCCGCTTCCATGCTCCCCGTTCCTGATTCCGAGGACTCTCGATGTCTCTGTCTCCATCCACCCGCCCAGGCCGCGGCGCCATGCCCCGTCGCCTGCTCGCCGGCCTGTCCCTGGCCCTCTGCGGGCTGGGCGCGGGCGGGCTCTCCACGGCCCAAGCCATGACCCTCGAGGAGCGTGCCGAGCTCGACCTGTCGAACTACGAGGTGAAGGATCCCGACGCCTCCTATTTCGACGTCGAGAAGCGCATGGCGCAGCTCGAGAACACCGACAACGCGATCCTGCTGCAGGAGATCGACCAGCTGTCGACCGGCACCAGCTGCTCGCAGCTGCTGGCGTACAAGCCGATCGACACCCGCATGCGAATTCCGGGCTACTACCCGAGCCCCAAGGAGTGGGAGCTGGCCTCCGAGCCGCTGTTCCAGTTCGAGGACAACGTCTCGCACCTGGCCGGCAGCTACGTGGCCACCGGCGATGACTACTACGCCGAATGCCTGGTGCGCTTCCTCGACAAGTGGTCGCAGGACGAGGCGCTGACCAACTTCTACTACGACTCCATGGAGCCCCAGGCCTGGTTCGCCACCGAATCGATGATCTTCGCCGCGGCCATGGCCTACTCGGTGGTGCGCCCCGAGCTCGAGGGCATGCAGGAGGAGCGCGAGCGGATCGAGGACTGGCTCAACGACCTGGCCCATCAGCACTCCGACATCCAGGGCCAGCCCGGCAACAGCTGCTGCAACAACCACTTCTACCGTCGCGCCCTCTACGGCACCATGGTCGGCGTGCTGACCGAGGACAACGAGCTGTTCCGCTTCGGCGTCAGCGCCATCTACTCGGCGCTGCACGACATCACCGAGGAAGGCGCGCTGCCGATGGAGATCGCCCGTGGACGCCGCGCCACCCACTATCAGAACTACGCGCTGCTCTACCTGATCACCAACATGCAGGTCATCGCACGCCAGGGCTACGACATCTTCGACCTGGAGGTCGAGGGCAACACCATCCACGACGCCGTCGACTTCGCCCTGGAGATCTTCGCGGATCCCGCCGCGCTGGGCGACATGGCGCCCCACGAGCAGTACACCGGCTTCCTCAAGGACAACCAGTACTTCGCCTGGATGGAGATCTATCAGGACCGCTACCACGACTCGCGGATCGCCGACTTCATCCGCCGACAGCGTCCCATCTACAACCGCAGCGCCGGCGGCTACATGACGCTCTACTTCATGGACCCCGACGCCCAGCAGAACATCGTCATGGATGAAACCCAGCGCGAGGACGCCGCGTTCAAGGGCCTGAGCGAGCAGTGAACGCTCGCCCCGACGTTCATCCATCACTTCGAGGCAGACCGACATCATGATCCAGACTCCCCGCGACACCTCACCCACTCGGCAGCCGGCACGGCTGAAGCTGGCCGTCTCGGCCACCCTGGTGGCCTGGCTCGGCGGCTGTGCCTCTACCCCGCAGCCCGACGCCCATGTCACCGCGCCCGTGCCGCCGCAGTACGCGGACTGGTTCGACGGCGGCCAGCCGCGCACCCTGGAATGGATGCACAAGAACACCGTGGACAAGGCCCACCAGCTGCTCGAGCAGGGCCGCAGCCAGCAGGCCATCGCCGAGCTCGAGACGCTGATGCAGAAGGGGTTGCCCAAGGGCTACTACGAGATGGCCAAGATCTTCGATCAGGGCCTGGGCGTGCCCGCCGACCCGGCGCGCGCGGCACGGCTCTATTCCGAGGCCGTCAAGACACCCTCCTACATCACCGGCAACGCCTCGCTGAACCTGGCCAAGCTCTATCGCGAGGGTCGCGGCGTCGAGCGCAACGACGTGCTCGCCTACTACCTGATCCAGCAGGCCATCGAGGAAGAGGTCGGCCCCCGGGCCCAGGCCGCCCTGGCCGAGCTGCTCGTCGAGGGCGGCGACGGCGTCAAGGCCGACCCCGAACAGGCCGCCGCGCTCTACCGGCGCGCCGCCGAGGCCGACAACACGGCCGCCCTCGAGGCCCTGGCCAAGGCCCACGGTCCCGGCGGCTGGCTCGCCGAAGACCGCGGCCTTTCCAGCCAGCACGCCCAGCGCTACGCCGAGCTGCTGGAGCAGGACGCCCGCGCCGGCGACGTCGGCGCGATGAATCAGCTGGCCGGCCTGTTCGCCGAGGACGGCCTGATGGGTCCCCAGCCCCAGCGCCACATGCACTGGCTGAACAAGGCCGCCGAGGCCGGCGATCCCGGCGCCTTGAGTCGGGCCGGCCGCTCGCTGGTGGAAGGCAATGCGCCCCAGCGGGGCCTGGCGATGCTGGAGCAGGCCGCGCTGGACGGTGATACCTCGGCCATGGAAACGCTGGGCAAGCTGATGCTGGAAGGCAACGCCAACGTGCCCGCCAGCCCGGAACGTGCCCAGCACTGGCTGAGCGCGGCGATCGCCCAGGGCTCGACGGATGCCCAGGTCACCCTGGGCCGCGCCCTGCTCGACGGCGACGGACTGCCCGCCAACCCGCGCCGCGGCCTCGAGCTGCTCAAGAAGGCCGCCGAACAGGACGACGCCCTGGCGCTGTCGCTGCTCGGTGCCCACTACCTCGACGATGAGGGCCATGCCAGCCAGCCGCTGCTGGCGCGCGACTACCTGGAGCGCGCCCACGAGCTGGGCCATCCCTACGCCACCCAGCAGCTGGGGCAGATGTACCTGGAAGGCAAGGGGGTGCGAGCCGACGGCCAGCGCGCCGAGGCGCTGCTGAAGGAGGCCGCCGACCAGGGCCAGACCGCCGCCCTGCGCATGCTCGGCGAGGCCTACCTGGAAGGCGAGGTACTGCCCTACCATCCGTCGAGGGCCGAGGAGCTGCTGACGCAGGCCGCCGACGCCGGCGACGCCTCCGCCAAGACGGCACTGGGCGCGGGCTATCTCGAGGGCACGCTCCAGCAGCGCCAACCCTCACGGGGCATCGCCCTGCTGCAGGAGGCCGCCCGAGAGGGCGACGCCTACGCGATGGTGGTGCTGGGCCGCGCCTACCGCAAGGGCGACGGCGTGCCCCGCGACCTGGGCAAGGCCAGCGAGTGGCTGAACCGCGCCCGGGAGGCCGGTCACGACTCGGCCGAGGACGCCCTGTCACGGCTGCGCTACGACCAGGGCAAGGCCGGCAACATCAATGCCCTGGTGGAGGCCGCGGAGGACGGTCACCCCGGCTCCATGGCACGGCTCGGCGAGGCCTTCCTCAACGGCCGCGGCGTGCAGCAGAACCTGAACACCGCGCGCGCCTGGCTGCAGCGCGCCGCCAACGAGGGCCACCCCGGCGCCGCGGCCGATCTGGGGCGGATGTATCTCGAGGGCAAGGGGGTGGCGCGTGACCCCGCCCGCGGCGCCCGCTACCTGCAGCAGGCCGTCGGCGGCGGCCACGTGGGTGCCCGCGGCGATCTGGGCGAGCTGCTGCTCACCGGCGAGGGCCTGAGCGCCGACCCCGAGCGCGGCATGCGCCTGCTCGAGCAGGCCGCCGCCCGCGGCAACAGCGGCGCCCGGCTGGCCCTCGCCGACGCCCTGCTCGAGGGCGAGCACGTCGCCCGGGACACCCGGCGCGGCATCGAGCTGCTGCGCGAGTCCGCCGAGGCCGGCGACGACTATGCCGCCCAGCGCCTCGGCGCCGCCTACCTTGAGGGCAAGGGCGTCGAGCCCGATCCGCAGCAGGCCGAGACCTGGCTCACCCAGGCCAGCGAGGCCGGCAGCCTCTCGGCGCGCACGCTGCTCGGCACCGCGCTGCTGCGCGGGGAAGGCGGCATGAGCGTCGACGCCGCGCGCGGACGCCGCCTGCTCGAGCAGGCCGCCGAGCAGGGCCACGCCGGCGCCCAGGCCACCCTCGGCCGGGAGCTGCTGCGCGGCGAGACCGTCGGCCAGGACCTCCGCCAGGGCGCCGATTACCTGCTGGAGGCCGCGCGCCAGGGCCACGAGACCGCGCGCCTGGCCCTGGCCAAGGCCTACCTGACCGCCAACGGGCTGGAGAACGCCAACCGCGAGCAGGCGCTGCTGTGGCTCGACGAGGTGATGGACGGCAACGGCGAGATGGCCGCCCAGACGCTGCACGACCTGCTGTCCGACGAGGACGCCATGCAGGCGCTGCAGGTGGCATCGGCCGAAAGCTGATGCCGATCGGCCTCTCATGCCGAGAGGCCACACACGACGACGGGCCGGCAGTTTCCTGCCGGCCCGTCGTCGTTCGGGGGAAGGCCCGAGGGCCTACCCGCCGCGGCGCTTATGCAGCGAAGGGGTTAGCCACCGAAGGGATTGCGAAGCACGATGGTCTCGTTGCGATCCGGACCGGTGGAGATGATGTCGATGGAGGTCCCGACCTTCTCCTCGAGGAAGCTGATGTAGGCGCGGGCGTTGGCCGGCAGGTCCTCGACGCGCTTGACGCCCAGGGTCGACTCGCTCCAGCCCGGCAGGTCCTCGTAGACCGGCTCGATGGCTTCATAGCCTTCGGAGTCGATCGGGGTGTCGAGCACCTCGCCATCCTTGCTGCGATAGCCGACGCAGACGCGGATGTTCTCCAGGCCGTCGAGCACGTCGAGCTTGGTCAGGCAGATGCCGGAGACCGAGTTGATCTGCACCGCGTGGCGCAGCGCCACGGCATCGAACCAGCCGCAGCGACGCGCGCGCCCGGTGGTGGCGCCGAACTCGTGCCCCTTCTCCGCCAGGTGGCGGCCGTGGTCGTCGAACAGCTCGGTCGGGAAGGGACCGGAGCCGACGCGGGTGGTGTAGGCCTTGGTGATGCCCAGCACGTAGTCCAGGTAGAGCGGCCCCACGCCGGAACCGGTGGCGGTACCGCCGGCGGTGGTGTTGGAGCTGGTCACGTAGGGATAGGTGCCGTGATCGATGTCGAGCAGCGAGCCCTGGGCGCCCTCGAAGAGGATGTTATCCCCCGCGCGACGCATGTCGTGGACCAGAGAGACGGCGTCGCAGACCATCGGGCGCAGCTCTTCGGCCATGGCCATGGCCTCGTCGAAGACCTGCTGGAAGTCCACCGGCTCCTCGCGGTGGTACTCCTTGAGCACGAAGTTGTGGTACTGCAGCACCTCGCCGAGCTTGGAGGCGAAGCGCTCGCGGTGCAGCATGTCGCCCAGGCGCAGGCCGCGACGCGCGACCTTGTCCTCGTAGGCCGGGCCGATGCCGCGACCGGTGGTGCCGATCTTGGCGATGCCGCGATCCTTCTCGCGGGCCTGGTCCAGGCGCACGTGATAGGGCAGGATCAGCGGGCAGGCCGGCGACAGGCGCAGGCGCTCGCGCACCGGCACGCCCTTGTCCTCGAGCTCGCGGATCTCCTTCATCAGCGCCTCGGGCGACAGCACCACGCCGTTGCCGATCACGCAGAGCTTGTCCTCGCGCAGGATCCCCGAGGGGATCAGGTGCAGGACGGTCTTCTCGCCGTCGATCACCAGGGTGTGCCCGGCGTTGTGACCGCCCTGGAAGCGCACCACCGCGGACGCGGATTCGGTGAGCAGGTCGACCACCTTGCCCTTGCCTTCGTCACCCCACTGGGTGCCCAGTACGACTACATTCTTGCCCATTGTGCTCTCGTCTCTCGTTGCGGCACCGCGCCCTTGAAAAGGCCCAGGGCCTTGGTCATTGACCGCTGGCCCTCAGGCGCGGTCCTGTTGGGTCTCGAGGAAGCGTGGCTCCCAGCGACCGTCGATACGCTCCAGCCGGCGGTCGCAGCGGTGCTCTGCCGGGCCCGTGCGCTGTCCGGGCAGCGCCTGGACGACCCGCTCGCCCTGCTGGCGCAGCGCCTGCAGGGCGTCGGCGAGCCCCTCCCCCTCGGCCGGCGCCCAGATGCCGTCGGGCACGGGCTCGCCGGAGGCCAGGGTGGCCAGCAGCTTGAGGTCCATCGAGAAGCCGGTGGCCGGCCGGGCGCGGCCGAAGGCCCGGCCGGTGTCGTCGTAGCGCCCGCCCTTGGCCAGTGCCTGGCCGTAGTGGGGCACGTAGGCGGCGAACATCATGCCGGTGTGGTACTGATAGCCGCGCAGCTCGGCCAGGTCGAAGTAGGGCTCGACCCCCGGGTACTCGGCGAGCACGCCGTCGACCAGGGCCCGCAGCTGCTCCAGGGCGGCCCCCACGGGCTGCGGCGCCTCCTCGAAGGCCTCGAGGGCGGCATCCAGCACCTCGCGCCCGCCGTGCAGGTCGCCCAGGGCCAGGAACATCGCCGCCAGCCCCGGGTCCCGCACGCTCTCCTCGACCCGTGCCGCGAGCTCGCCCGGCGACTTCAGCGCCAGGGCATCGAACAGCGCCCGCTCCTGGTCGGCATCGAGGCCGGCGGCCTCGACCAGGCTGCGATAGATGCCGATGTGACCCAGCGCCAGGTGGATCTCCGTGGCGCCGGCCGTCTCGAGGCTGGCCAGCGCCAGGCGCAGGATCTCCAGGTCGGCCTCGAGGCCGGCATGACCGAAAAGTTCCACGCCGACCTGCACCGGGCTGCGGCCGCCCTGGTACTGGTCGGCCTTGGCCCGCAGCACATTGGTGCAGTAGCAGAGCCGCACCGGCCCCTGGCGACGCAGGGAGTGGGCGTCCATGCGCGCGACCTGGGGCGTGACGTCGGCGCTGACGCCCATCAGGCGGCCGGTCATCTGATCGGTGAGCTTGAAGGTCTGCAGATCGAGGTCGGTCCCGGTGCCGGTCAGCAGGGAGTCCAGGAACTCCACCGGGGGGGGCATCACCTGATCGTAGCCCCAGCGGTGATAGAGGTCGAGCAGCGCGCGGCGCAGCTCCTCCATGCGACTGGCCTGGGGCGGCAGTACCTCGTCCATGCCGTCGGGGAGCAGCCAGCGGTCAGCGATGGTCATGTCGTTCATCCTGCTAGACGATGGTGGGCCTTGGGCGATTCCCGGGTCGCGCGAGGCGGATCGGCGAGCGGGGCGCCGGGGAGAGGCCACAAAAAAACCGGGCCACGCCCGGTTGAAGGATTCTATCACGTTTGCCGGCCGGATGAACCCCGACCGGCGGGCGGCGCACCGCCCGCCGAGCGGCTCACCGGTCCGTGGCGGCCGGACTCTTGAGGTACTGGAAGAAGTCGCTGGAGGGGTCCAGCACCAGCATGTTGCCATCGCCCTCGAAGCTCTGGCGGTAGGCGTCGAGGCTGCGCCAGAAGCTGAAGAACTCCTCGTCCTGGCCGTAGGCCTCGGAGAAGATGGCCGCGGCCTCGGCATCGCCCTCACCGCGCAGCGTCTCGGAACGCGCCCGAGCCTGGGCCAGCAGCACCTGGCGGCGGCGATCGGCGTTGGCGCGGATGCGCTCCGACTCCTCCTGACCCTGGGCGCGCCACTCGCGGGCCTCCCGCTCGCGCTCGGAGCGCATGCGGTCGTAGACCGCCGAGGAAACGTCTTCCGGCAGGTCGATGCGCTTGACGCGGATATCGAGGATCGCCACGCCGAGCTCGTCGCGCATCAGCGAGTTGAGCTCCTCGGTGGGCCCGGTCATCAGCTCGTCGCGCTGCTCGGAGATGATCTGCGAGAGGTTCAGACGGCCGAACTCGTTACGCAGGCTCTCGTCGACCCGCGGCTGGATCAGGCGCACGGCCTGCAGCTCGTCCCCGGCGGTCGCCTCGTAGTAGCGGGTGGGGTTGACCACCTGCCACTTGACGTAGGAGTCCACGATCACCGCCTTCTGCTCGAGGGTCAGGTAGCGGCTGGCATCGGTGTCCAGGGTCAGCACCCGCGTGTCGAACTTGCGAATGGTCTGGGTGATCGGGATCTTGACGTGCAGCCCGGGCTGGATGTCCTCCTCGATGATCTCGCCGAAGCGCAGCTTCACCGCGCGCTCGGTCTCGTCCACCACGTAGAGGCTGTTGCTGGCCAGCCAGGCGATGGCGGCCAGGCCGCCCACCACGAGCAGGGATCGATTGTTGATCATCATTAACGCCCCTCCCTGCGAATGCCGTTGCTGTTGCTGCTGTTACTGCTGTTGCTGCTCGACGACTGGCTGGCGCCGAGACGCTCGAGGACCCGCGGGTCCAGGCCGTCATCGCTGCCCTGGGCGCTGGCACCGGCGCTGCCGGCCCCGGAGAGGCGCTCGAGGGGCATCACCATCAGCGGGCTGTTCTCGGCCACGTCGACCATCACCTTGCTGGTCTCGCCATACACCTCGGACAGGGCGTCGAGGTAGAGACGCTCGCGCATGATCTCGGGGGCGTCGCGGTACTCGCCCAGGATGGCGTTGAAGCGGTTGGCCTGGCCCTCGGCCTCGGCGACCACCGACTCGCGATAGCCCTGCCCCTGCTCGACCAGGCGCTGGGCCTGACCCTGGGCCGCCGGGATCACGGCGTTGGCGTAGGCCAGCGCCTGGTTGATGGTGCGCTGGCGGTCCTCGCGGGCGCGGATGACGTCATCGAAGGCGTCCTGCACCGCATCGGGCGGCGAGGTGGACTCCACGTTGAGGGTCTGCAGCAGGATGCCGGTGCCGTAGTTGTCCAGGTAGGACTGCAGGCGGCTGGCCACGGAGCTGCCGAGGATCTCACGCCCGGAGGTCAGGATATCGATCATGTCGGTTCCGCCGACCACGTGGCGCAGCGCGCTGTCCAGGGCGTTCTCCAGCGACAGCTCCGGATTGCGCACGTTGAGCACGTAGCCGCGGGGATCGGCGACCTGATACTGGGCCGAGATCTCGACCGAGACGATGTTCTCGTCCTGGGTCAGCATGGACTGGGTCTGGCTCACCGAGCGCACCCGGGTCACGTTGACCATGCGCACGTCATCGATCAGCGGCGGGTTCCACTGCAGGCCCGGGGTGACCACTTCCTGGAACTTGCCGAAGCGCAGTACCACGCCGCGCTCGGACTGGTCGACCAGGTAGAAGCCCGAGGCCGCCCAGACGGCAAGGGCCACCACGATCAGCAGGCCCGGCAGGGTGAAGGCGTTGCGCGGCTTGCCGCCACCGCCCTTGCCTCCGGTCCCGCCGCGCTTGCCACCGCGGCCGCCCAGCATGCCGTTGAGCTTGTCCTGAAACTTCTTCAGGGCCTCGTCGAGGTCGGGCGGTCCCTGGTTGCCGCCGCCCTTGCCGCCGCCGTTTCCACCACGACCGCCACCGCTCCAGGGGTCGTGCTGGTTGCCACCACCAGGCTCATTCCAGGCCATTCGTCGTCTCCACTCTGCGTTGCGTCCCGTCGATATGACACTGGCGACGGGCGTCCGTTGCGATCCTTGGGGTACCGCCCGGCCGTACCCGGCGTCCCTGTTGTGATGTTGTGGTCGCGGCGAGGCGTCCCGCCCCGCTCGACGTGTTCCTCTACGCCTCCCAGACCGGCTTCTCCTGCAGGGTCGCCGGCAGGTAGTCGTCGGCGCGCTCACCCAGGCGCGCCATCAGCTGCAGGAAGTCGCGCCGCGGCAGGCGCACCGCCAGCAGGCTGTGGCCCGCCTCGTCGAAGCGCTCCTCGCGCACCGCGTTCAGCTCGTGCAGGCCGGCACGCAGCTTGCCCTGGGCGGGCGCCAGGGCCAGCTCGAAGTCGATGATGTCATCGGCCAGGCACTCGGAGAGCGCCTGCTCCAGGAGCGCGAGCCCCTTGCCCTCCTGGGCCGAGACCCACACCACCTCGGGCCGACCCTCGCCGTCGCGCTCGATGCGCGGGGCGCTGTCGAGCAGGTCGATCTTGTTCATCACCTTCAGCGTCGGCAGATCGCGGGCGCCGATCTCCTCGAGCACCGTCTCCACCTGGTCGACGTTGAGCTCGCGGTCGGGGTCGGCGGCATCGATCACGTGGACCAGCAGGCTCGCCTCCGCGGCCTCCTGCAGGGTCGCGCGGAAGGCCTCGACCAGCTTGTGGGGCAGGTGCCGGATGAAGCCCACGGTGTCGGCGAGCACCACCGGACCGACGTCCTCGATCTCCACGCGTCTGAGCGTCGGGTCGAGGGTAGCGAAGAGCTGGTCGGCCGCATAGACCTCGGACGATGTCAGGGCGTTGAAGAGCGTGGACTTGCCGGCGTTGGTGTAGCCGACCAGCGAGACACTGGGGATCTCGGCCCGGGAGCGGGCCCGACGGTTCTGGCTGCGCTGGCTGCGCACCTTGTCGAGCCGCTTGTGAATCGCCTTGATGCGCGCCCTCAGCAGGCGGCGGTCGGTCTCGAGCTGGGTCTCGCCCGGCCCGCGCAGGCCGATGCCGCCCTTCTGGCGCTCCAGGTGGGTCCAGCCGCGCACCAGGCGCGTCGACATGTACTCGAGCTGGGCGAGCTCCACCTGCAGCTTGCCCTCATGGGTACGGGCACGCTGGGCGAAGATATCGAGGATCAGGCCGGTGCGATCGATCACCCGGCACTTGAGTTCGTGCTCGAGGTTGCGCTCCTGGGAGGGGCTGAGCGCGTGATTGAAGATCACCAGCTCGGCCTTGTGCACGTCCTTCGCTTCGCGCAGCTCCTCGAGCTTGCCCGAACCCAGGAAGGTGCGCGAGTCGGGGCGCTTGCGGCTGCCGGTCAGCAGCGTGGCGGACTCGGCGCCGGCCGAGCGCACCAGCTCGAGAAACTCTCCCGCGTCCTCGCGCTCCTGCTCGTCCTGGAAGTCCACATGGACGAGGACCGCCGTCTCACCGGCGTCGGGGCGTTCAAAAAACAATCAGTACCTCACGCATCAGAGTCCGACGGTGCGCCGGCATCCGGGGCCGGCAGGCGCACGTTGCGCGACGGCACCACGGTGGAAATCGCATGCTTGTAGACCATCTGGCTGACCGTGTTGCGCAGCAGGATGACGAACTGATCGAAGGACTCGATCTGCCCCTGCAGCTTGATGCCGTTGACCAGGAAAATCGATACCGGAATGCGCTCCTTGCGCAGGATGTTCAGGTACGGGTCTTGAAGGGACTGCCCTTTGGACATGTTGCTCTCCCTGATGTGTCTCTGGGGGTTGATGTTATGTCGGTCATGGTCGCTCCGGCCAGGGGCGACGCCATATGCCCTGAGGGGCCTGTCTACCCGGCCACCGAGAGCGTCATCTTACGCTAAGTGCCGAATTCGCGCACCAGTTTCAGCACCTCGCCCAGCGGGTCGGTGCCCCGGCTGTCGACCCAATGGAGCCCCGGCCAGCTGCGCATCCAGGTCAGCTGGCGCTTGGCCAGCTGGCGGGTTGCGATGATGCCGAGCCGTTCGAGCTCGCAGCGGTCGATCTCGCCCTCGAGGTAGGACCACACCTGGCGGTAGCCCACGCTCTTCATCGACGGCAGCGAGGGAGCGAGATCCCCCCGGGCCTTCAGGGCGGCCACCTCGTCGATCAGCCCGGCATCGAGCATGGCCCGGAAACGGCGGGCGATGCGCTCATGCAGCACGCCGCGATCGGCCGGCGCGAGGCCTATCGACAACGTGCGAAAGGGAAAGGTTTCCTGGCGCTGCTCATCCCACAACGCGCTGAGCGAGCGCCCCGCCAGGCGGTGCACCTCCAGCGCCCGGGTCAGGCGCTGGGGGTCGTTGGGGTGGATGCGCGCCGCCGAGGCGGGATCGACCCGGGCCAGCTCCTCGTGCAGGGAGGCCAGGCCGTGCTCGGCCACCTGGCGCTCGAGCTCGGCGCGCACCGCCGGGTCGGCGGCCGGCAGGTTGGCCACCCCCTCGAGCAGGCGCTTGAAGTACATCATGGTGCCACCGACCAGCAGCGGCACCCGCCCCGAGGCGCTGATGGCGAGCATCTCGCGCAGGGCGTCCTCGCGGAAATCGGCCGCCGAGTAGGGCTCGGCCGGATCGCGGAGGTCGATCAGCCGGTGCGGGGCGCGGGCGAGCTCCTCGGGCTCGGGCTTGGCGCTGCCGATGTCGAGGCCGCGATAGACCATCGCCGAGTCGACGCTGATCAGCTCGCAGCCGAGCCGCTCATGGAGCTCGATGGCGAGGTCGGTCTTGCCGGCGGCGGTGGGCCCCATCAGCAGGATGGCGGGGGGGCGATCGTCAGGCATTCAGGCTCCAGAGGAGACGCCCCCGGCGACAGGTCTGCGAGGAGGCGCTGTGAACCCATCCCTGGGCGCTACCGATTCCCTCCCTGGAATCGGACCTCCTCTTCGACCTGTCCCCGGTGTCTCCCATAAACAATCCAGTTCAGTACATCGAAGTTCACTGGCCCCGCAGAAACAGGCGGTCGAGTTCCTTCATGCTCATCTCGGTCCAGGTGGGGCGGCCGTGGTTGCACTGGCCACTGCGCTCGGTGCGCTCCATGTCGCGCAGCAGGGCGTTCATCTCCTCGAGGCCGAGCTGGCGATTGGCGCGCACGCTGCCGTGGCAGGCCATGGTCGCCAGCAGCTCGTTGATGCGCGCCTCGACCCGGTCGGAGCGCCCGTAGCGCTCCAGGTCGGCGAGCATGTCGCGCACCAGTGGCTCCACGTCGGCGTCGGCCAGCAGCGCCGGCACCTGACGCACCAGCAGCGTCTCGGGGCCGGCGGCGTCGAGCTCCACGCCGAGCCGCGAAAAGGCCTCCCGCTCGGCCTCGGCGGTGGCCACCTCGGCGGGACTCGCGGCCAGCGACACCGGCACCAGCAGCGGCTGCGCCTGCAGGCCGGCGCCGTCGCCGGCCTCGCCGTGCACCTGGGCCTTCATGCGCTCGTAGACGATGCGCTCGTGGGCGGCGTGCATGTCCACCACGACGAGGCCCCGCTCGGTCTGGGAGAGGATGTAGACGCCGTGCAGCTGGGCCACGGCGTAGCCCAGGGGCGGGGCCCGCGTGGCGTCCTCCTCGGGCATCGCCGGGCGCGGGCCCCCCGCCCCCTGGGCGGCACGACGCTCGTCCAGGGCCACGCCGGCGGCGCGGCCGCCCGAGGCGGGTGCGGCGGGCTGCGGGGTCAGCAGCGTCTCCTCGTGCTCGGGGTGCAGCGCCCGGTAGCCCTCCATGAAGGCGCGGACCCGGTCGGGGGTCACGCCCTCGCGGCCGTCACCGCCTCCGCCCCCTGCCGAGCCATGGCCGGGCAGCGCCATGGGCTGCTGCTGCCAGGCGGGCGCGGCCTCGCGCACGCCGCCGGCCGTAGCGGCCTCGGCGCCCTGCGGGCCTTGCCGCTCCTGCTCGCCGGACGCCTCCTCGTGCTCGCCGGGGCGCGCCTCGGCCAGCGCCCGGTGCAGGCTCGAGAACAGGAAGTCATGGACCATGCGCCCGTCGCGGAAGCGCACCTCGTGCTTGGTGGGGTGGACATTGACGTCCACCACCCGCGGGTCGACCTCCAGGTAGAGCACGAACACCGGATGGCGGCCGTGGAAGAGCACGTCGCGGTAGGCCTGGCGGATGGCGTGAGCGACCAGGCGGTCGCGCACCACGCGGCCGTTGACGAAGAAGTACTGCTGGTCGGCCTGGGCCCGGGAGTGGGTGGGCAGGCCGACCCAGCCCCACAGCCGCAGGCCGCCGACCTCGAGGTCCAGGTGCAGGGCGTTCTCCAGGAAGCCCTTGCCGAGCAGGGCGGCGAGGCGCCGCTCCCGGGTGACCGGGTCGTCGCCCGGCGGCAGCTGGTGGAGGGTCTTCTGGTTGTGGCGCAGCGTCCAGCCGATGTCGAAGCGCGACAGCGCCTGGCGCCGGAAGGCCTCCTCGACGTGGCCGAACTCGGTCTTCTCGGTGCGCAGGAACTTGCGCCGGGCCGGGGTATTGAAGAACAGGTCGCGCACCGTCACCGAGGTGCCGCGGGGGTGTGGGGCCGGCGTCACCCGCGGCTCCATGCGACGCCCCTCGGCGACCACGCGCCAGCCGCCCCGGGGGTCCTCGTCGACGTTGGACGTCAGCTCCAGGCGCGAGACCGAGCTGATGGAGGCCAGCGCCTCGCCGCGAAAGCCGAGGCTCGCCACCCCCTCGAGCTCCTCGAGGGAGAGGATCTTGCTGGTGGCGTGGCGCGACAGCGCCAGCGGCAGGTCCTCCTCGCCGATGCCGCTGCCGTCGTCTCGCACCCGAATCAGCCGGGCGCCGCCGCTCTCGAGCTCGACCTCGATGCGGCGACTGCCGGCATCGATGGCGTTCTCCACCAGCTCCTTGACCACCGAGGCGGGGCGCTCGACCACCTCGCCGGCGGCGATCTGGTTGGCCAGGCGGGGGTCGAGGATCTGGATGTGTCGTTGCTCAGGCATGTCGCTCCGGGCTTGGTCAGGCGAGTCGGGGGTCACGAACGAGGGATGCGCAGCACCTGCCCGACCCGGATCACGTCCCCGTTGAGCTCGTTGGCCTGGCGGATCTGGGCCACCGGCACGTCGTGCCGGGCGGCGATCTCCGAGAGGGTATCGCCGGGCTGGATACGGTACTCGTTGCTGGCGGTGCTGCGGCCATTGTCGCGCTGCCAGGCCAGCAGGCTGGCCGGCGGCGGGTTGCGCTGGAAGTGGCTGCGGATGCCGCCGAAGACGGCGTCCATCATCCGCTGCTGGTAGGCCCCGTCGCGCAGCCGGCGCTCCTCGTCCGGGTTCGAGATGAAGCCGGTCTCGACCAGCAGCGAGGGGATGTCCGGCGACTTGAGCACCACGAAGCCGGCCTGCTCCACCCGCGACTTGTGCAGCCGATTGACCCGCCCCATGCGATCCAGCACCTGGCCGCCGATGGTCAGGGAGTCGTTGAGGGTGGCGGTCATGGTCAGGTCGAGCAGCACGCCGCGCAGCACCTCGTCCTTGTCGTCCAGCGACAGGTTGCCGTCGACGCCGCCGATCAGGTCGGCCTCGTTCTCGCTGGCGGCCAGCCACTGGGCGGTCTCGGAGGTGGCGCCGCGCTGGGAGAGGGCATAGACGGAGCTGCCGTTGGGCCGCGGGCTGTCGAAGGCGTCGGCGTGGATCGAGACGAAGAAGTCGGCCTTCTGCTCCCGGGCGATCCGGGTGCGCTGGCGCAGCCCGACGTAGTAGTCGCCGTCGCGGATCATCACCGCACGGAAGCCCTCGGCGGCGTTGACCTGCCGGGCCAGGCGCTTGGCCATCTCCAGCACGATGTCCTTCTCGCGGGTGCCCGAGGGGCCGATCGCCCCGGGGTCCTCGCCGCCGTGGCCGGCGTCCACGGCGATGATGATGTCGCGCCGGGGATGGGGCGCGGCGGGCTCCATCACGTCGGGTGCGGCGACCTCGGCGGGGTTCTTGCCCTCGACCACGGCCTCGCTGCGGGCGCGCTGGGCGGCGATCTCCTGCTCGCGGATCATCGCCTCGATGGGGTCGATGGGATCCTCCACGGCGCTCTCGCCGGGATACTCCAGGTCGACCACCAGGCGATGGCCGTACTGATCGTTGGGGGCCAGGGTGAAGTGACGCGGCTCGATCTCCCGCTCGAGCTCGAGCACCACCCGCAGGCCATTGCCTTCGCGCACGCCGGTGCGCACGGTGCTGATGGCGCTGCCCTCCAGATCCAGGGCGTCGACGCGGGCGTTGAGCCGGCTGTCGTCGAGGTCGATCACCAGGCGGCGCGGGTTGTCGAGGCTGAAGACGTTGGCCTCGGCCGGCGAGGACATGTCGAAGACCAGGCGCGCATGGTCGGGCGCCGCCCAGAGGCGCAGGTTGTCGACGCTGGCGGCCTGGGCCAGGCTCGCGGCCAGGCCGAGCCCCAGCAGGCCGAGGCCGGCCAGCAGCCGCCTTGCGGAGTTCCGGGGCTTCATGACGCCGCGCTGCCTTCCTCGTTGCTCCGCGCGCTCGACAGCTCGGCCATGCCGGCCAGCCGCGCGAGCACCACGCGGCCGTGGGGGCTGCGGGCCTCGAGGCGCGCCTCCCGCCCCGCCTCGGCCAGGCTCAGGCGGACTTCCAGGTCCGGCGCGGGCAGCCAGCCCTCGCCGCGCTCCGGCCACTCGATCACGCAGAGCGCGTCGTCGGCGAGCAGGTCGCGACCACCGATGAACTCCAGCTCCTCGGGGTCGCCCAGGCGATAGAGGTCGAAGTGGTGCACCAGCACGTCGTCGAGGGCGTAGGGTTCCACCAGGGTGTAGGTCGGGCTCTTGACCGCGCCGGCGTGGCCATAGGCGCGCAGGATGCCGCGCGTCAGGGTGGTCTTGCCGGCGCCCAGCTCGCCGGTCAGGTGCACCCGACCATGGCCCTCGAGGGCCCGCCCCAGGCAGGCGCCGAAGGCGACCTGGCGGTCTTCGTCATCGAGTCGCAGCAGCATCGTCATCGCCCTTGCTATCACACACGGTCGGGTTGACCAGAATTCGTGCACAGGATGCCAGATCGCCGGCCAGCAGGCCACGCTCGCCGCCCTCCCGAGCCGCCCGGTCGGCGGCCAGGGCGTGCACCAGCACTCCCACCCGAGCCGCCGCCTCGGGCGCGAGCCCCTGGGCCAGCAGCGCGCCGAGGATGCCGGAGAGCGCATCGCCCATGCCGCCACTGGCCATGCCCGGGTTGCCGAAGGGGCAGACGGCGAGCCCCGAGGGCCCCGCGACCAGGGTGCCGGCGCCCTTGAGCACCACCACGCCGCCATAGCGGCGCCGCAGCTCCTGGGCCGCGGCGGGTCGGTCGGTTTCCACCTCGGCGGCGGTGGCGCCGAGCAGGCGCGCCGCCTCGCCGGGGTGCGGGGTGAGGATCCAGTCGTCGCGCCGCTCTCCTTTAAGTCGCGTGGCCAGCAGGTTGAGGGCGTCGGCGTCCACCACCAGCGGCTTCGAGGCCGCCAGCGCCGCCTGCAGCATGCCCTGCCCCCAGCTGCCCTGCCCCAGGCCCGGGCCGACCACCAGCACGTCGGCGGCCGCCGGCAGCGCGGGGAGATCACCGCTCCCGCGCACGCCGTGGACCATCACCTCGGGACGACGCACCAGGCTCGCGGTGACGTGCTCGGGGGCGGTGGCGAGGCTCACCTTGCCGGCGCCCAGCCGTGCGCAGGCCTCGGCGGCGAGCAGCGCTGCCCCGCCAAAGCCCGGCGCCCCGCCGAGCACCAGGGCGTGGCCGCAGTCGCCCTTGTGGGCGTCGCGCGCCCGGGGCGGCAGCCCGGCCCCGATCAGCGCGGGCTCCAGGCGGCGGGCGGCGGGGACGAGATCGGCCTCGGCCGCCGCATCCACGCCGAGGGCACAGAGCAGCGCCTCGCCGACATGCGCCGGGGCCGCGCCGGTGTAGAGCCCCAGCTTGTCGGCGATGAAGGTCACGGTGCGCGTCGCCCGGATCGCGGCGCCGAGCACCGCCCCGGTATCGGCGTGGAGCCCCGAGGGGATGTCGATGGCCAGCACCGGCCGGCCGCTTGCATTGACCGCCTCGATCGCCTCCCGGGCCGCCCCGCGCACCTCCCCGCCGAGCCCGGTGCCGAGCAGGGCGTCGACCACCACGTCGCCCTCGAGGGGCAGCCCCGCTCGCCAGGGCACGGCCGCCACCCCGGCCGCCGCGGCCATGTCGGCGGCACGGCGGGCGTCGCCGGCCAGGTCATCGGCCGGCTTGAGCAGCACGCGCTGCACGGCGAGCCCCTCGGCGGCGGCCAGCGCCGCCAGCACGTGGCCGTCGCCGCCGTTGTTGCCGCCGCCGCACAGCACGGTGAGCGCGCGCGCCTCGGGCCAGCGCGCCCGCAGCGCCTGCCAGGCGGCCGCCGCCGCGCGCTGCATCAGGGCGAAGCCCGCGATGCCGCCGGCGATGGTGCGCCGGTCGAGCTCGCGGACCTGCTCGGCGCGATAGAGGGGGCGCAGCGTCGGCGTGGGAGAATCGGCGGGCCGGGTCATGCGGTGTCTCCTGGGTCGGGATGCTTTACCATACCGAGTGTAAATTCTCTGCGCCCCACGCCAAGCCGCGGGGCCATTCTACATGGTGTTGTCTCGATCATGAGCCCAGTGTCCCCCGCCGGTGACGCCCCCGACATGACCGCCCTCGCCGAGAGGATCAAGACCTGGGGCCGCGAGCTCGGCTTCCAGCAGCTGGGCATCACCGACGTCGACATGGCCGAGGACGAGGCCCACCTCGAGGCCTGGCTGGCCGCCGGCCACCACGGCGAGATGGGCTTCATGGCCAAGCACGGCACCAAGCGCACCCGCCCGGAGGAGCTGGTCCCCGGCACCCGGCGGGTGATCAGCGTGCGCCTGGACTACCTGCCCGCCGAGGTGGAGACCACCAAGGTGCTGGGACGCCCGTCGCTCGCCTACGTCTCCCGCTACGCCACCGGGCGCGACTACCACAAGCTGATGCGCAAGCGGCTGGCGACGCTCGCCAAGTGGATCGAGGGCGAGGTGGGCAGCTTCGGCTATCGCGCCTTCGTCGACTCCGCCCCGGTGATGGAGCGCGCCCTGGCGCGCAAGGCGGGCCTCGGCTGGTTCGGCAAGAACGCCATGCTGCTCAACCCCAAGGCCGGCTCGCTGTTCTTCCTCGGTGAGCTCTATACCGACCTGCCGCTGCCGGTGGACGCCCCCTTCGAGACCGACCACTGCGGCAGCTGCAGCGCCTGTCGCACCGCCTGCCCCACCGGGGCGATCGTCGAGGACCGGGTGGTCGACGCCCGGGCCTGCATCTCGTACCTGACCATCGAGCTGTTCGGCGCCATCCCGGAGCGCTACCGCGCGGCCATGGGCAACCGAGTGTTCGGCTGTGACGACTGCCAGCTGGTCTGCCCCTTCACCCGCTTCGCCCGGGTCAGCCGGGAGCCCGACTTCGCGCCGCGCCACGACCTGGACCGGGCGAGCCTGGTCTCGCTGTTCGCCTGGGGCGAGGAGGAGTTCCTGGAGAAGACCGCCGGCAACCCGATCCGGCGCATCGGCTACGAGCGCTGGCTGCGCAACCTCGCCGTGGGGCTCGGCAACGCGCCCTGGAGCGAGGCCGTGGAGGCCGCGCTGATGGCGCGGCTGGCCTACCCCTCCGACCTGGTGCGCGAGCACGTTCGCTGGGCGCTTTCCCGCCAGCGCGACAAGCGCGAGGCGCGCATCGCCAGCGCCGGCTAGCCCGCCTCCCCGTCGCCGCTCTCCGGCATGCGCCGCAGCCGCTTGGTCCAGCGCTGGCGCGCGTACTTGCGCAGGTTGGCCACGTTGTCGGTCTCGTCGACGATGTCCTGGCCGAGGATCGCCTCGAGCATGTCCTCCAGGGTGACCAGCCCGACCCAGGTCCCGAGCTCGTCGTAGACCACGCAGAGGTGCTGGCGGTCGCGCAGCATGACCGCGAAGAGGTGCTCGACGTTCTCGTCCTCCTGGACGCTGCGCACCGGATGCATCAGCGACTTGAGGGTCGTCTCCGGCGCGGCGTGGTAGGTGTCGGCCTTGTGCACGTAGCCCAGCGCCTGCTCGCCGCCGTCCATCACCGGGAAGCGGGTGAAGGCCGAGCGTCCGAGCTGCTCGTCGAACTCCGCCACGCTCATCTGCGGCTTGACGGTGACCGAGACCGTGCGCGGCGTCATCACCTCCTTCACCCCGATCTCGTGCAGGTTGATGATGTTGGTGATCACCCGCACCTCGTCGGCGTCCAGGGCCCGCTCCTCCAGGCCGATCTGCGCCAGCGCCTTGATCTCGCCGCGCATGTCGGTGTCGTGCTCGTGGCGGCCGATGCGCCGGGTGATCGCCTCGGAGAGCCAGATGAACGGCTTCATCGCCCACACCATCGCCCCCAGCACCTTGACCAGGCTCCCCGCCAGCTGGCGCCAGTAGGTGGCGCCGATGGTCTTGGGAATGATCTCGGAAACGAACAGGATCAGCAGCGTCATCACCGCCGAGGCGATGCCGAGCCAGGCCTCGCCGAACACCACCGTGACCTGGGCGCCCACGCCGGTGGCCCCCACGGTGTGGGCGATGGTGTTGAGGGTCAGGATGGCGGCCAGCGGCTGGTCGATATTCTGCTTGAGATGGGCCAGGCGGCGATGCAGCTCGGGGCGCGTCTCGCGCAGCCCGGCCACGTAGCTCGGCGTCATCGAGAGCAGCGCCGCCTCGAGCAGCGAGCAGATGAATGAGACGCCGATGGAGAGGGCGGCAAACGCGGCTAGCAGGAACATGAGGGCCTCGCGTCAGGAGTCAGGGACGCCGTCGGGCGGCGTCGGGGCGGGCGGCAGGGCTCGGGGCGGCGCTATCGGCCTCACTCCTCCTCGTCGCTACGCGCATCGGCCGTCTTGAGCAGGGTGGTGCGGTAGTGGGCGAGCTCGGCGATGGACTCGCGGATATCGTCCATGGCGAGGTGCACGTTGCGCTTCTGGAAGCCCGCCAGGGCGCCCGGGTTCCAGCGCTTGGCGAGCTCCTTGAGGGTCGAGACGTCGAGGTTGCGGTAGTGGAAGAAGGCCAGCAGCTCGGGCATCTCCCGCTCCAGGAAGCGGCGATCCTGGTGGATGCTGTTGCCGCACATCGGCGAGGCGCCGGCCTCGACGTGGGCGGCGAGGAACTCGAGGGTGCGCCGCTCGGCCTCGGCGGTGTCGACCCGGCTCTCCTTGACCCGCTCCACCAGCCCCGAGGCCCCGTGGGTCCGGGTGTTCCACTCGTCCATGGCGTCGAGCAGTGCGTCGGGCTGGTGCACCGCGATCACCGGGCCCTCGGCGATGATATTGAGATCGGCGTCGGTGACCAGGGTGGCGATCTCGATGATGCGCTCGCGGTTCGGGTCGAGCCCGGTCATCTCGAGGTCGATCCAGATCAGGCGCTGGCGTCGCGCATCGGCGGTGGCGGGCGTGGGGTGCTCGGTCATGGGGGCTTCCTTGGGGGCGCCGGCGGACGACAGCGGGCGCCTTGGGTGAGTACAATGCGCCCTATTGTAGCGAGCTTCGGGCCCCCATGAGCAAACGCAAGTTGAGCCGCCAGCAGCGCTGGCGCATCGAGAAGGTCCAGGCCGAGCGCGCCCGCCGCGCCGATCGGCGCAAGGCCAAGGACAGCGACAAGCTGGCCGCCGGCGAGTACGGGCCGGAGCAGAACGGCCGCGTGATCGCCCACTTCGGGCGCACCCTGGACGTGCGCGCCGATGCGGGCGGCGAGACCGTGCGCTGCCACCTGCGCGCCAACCTCGAGGGGCTGGTCACCGGCGACCGGGTGATCTGGCGCGCCGCCCACGACGCCCGGGACGGCGTGGTGGTGGCCCGGGGCGAGCGCGCCAGCGTGCTGGAGCGCCCCGACCCCCGCGGCCAGCTGAAGCCGGTGGCCGCCAACATCGACCAGATCCTGATCGTCTTCGCGGTGGAGCCCGCGCCCCACGCCAACCTGATCGATCGCTACCTGGTGGCCGCCGAGGCCACCGGCATCGCGCCTGTGCTGGTGCTCAACAAGATCGACCTGCTGCCGGCCGAGGGCGGCGAGCTGCGCGCACTGCTGGCGCGCTACGAGGCGCTGGGCTATCCGGTGGTGACCACCACCACCGAGCGCGAGGGCGGCCTCTCGGCGCTCTACGCGCGGCTCGCCGGCCGCACCTCGGTGTTCGTCGGCCAGAGCGGCGTGGGCAAGTCGTCGCTGATTGACCGCCTGCTGCCAGACGAGGCGCTGCGCATCGGCGCGCTCTCCGAGGACTCCCGCAAGGGTCGCCACACCACCACCACCGCGCGGCTCTACCGCTTCGCGCCGGGCGAACCCGACGACGCCGAGGCCGGCGAGCTGATCGACTCTCCCGGGATCCGCGAGTTCGGCCTGACCCACCTGGACGAGCAGCAGGTCACCGAGGGCTTCATCGAGTTTCGCGAGGTGCTGGGGCGCTGTCGCTTCCGCGACTGTCGCCACCGCCAGGAACCGGGCTGCGCCCTGCTCGCCGCCGTGGAGCGCGGCGAGATCCACCCCGAGCGCTTCGCCAGCTACCGACGCATCGTCGAGAGTCTTGTGACAAGCTGACAGGACACAGGCCCCGGGCGACCAACCCGAGGCGCGACTGTCCGCATCGCGGAGCCTACCTCGAGGCGCCGAATTCAAGGAGCCGACTTTAAGGAGAGTGTGCCATGAGTTCCGAAGACAACCTGCTGCCGCTGATCGTCGAGCCCGACCAGCTGGCCGCCCGGCTCGACGAGCCCTCGCTTTTGATCATCGACGTGCCGCTCAAGGCCGAGAGCCATGACGCGGGCCACGTGCCCGGCGCCCTCTTCCTCGATCATCGCCGGCTGCTGGCCGGCGAGGGTGAGGTGCCCAACGAGGTGCCCTCCGTCGAGGCGCTGTCGCGGCTCTTCTCGTCCCTCGGACTGACCCGCGACACCCACGTGGTGGCCTACGATGACGAGGGCGGCGGCTGGGCCGGCCGCCTGCTGTGGACCCTGGAGCTGATCGGCCACACCCGCTACTCCTACCTCAACGGCGGCCTCCACGCCTGGCGCGAGGCCGGCCTGCCGCTCTCCACCGAGACGCACGCCCCCGCACCCAGCGACTACCAGGCCGAGCTGCTCCATCCCGAGGTCGCCATCGATCGCCTCGAGCTCGAGGAGCGCCTGGGCGACAAGGGCTTCGCCATCTGGGACGCCCGCTCGCGGGCCGAGTACGACGGCGAGAAGGGCAACAACCGTCGCCTGGGCCACGTGCCCGGGGCGGTCAACCTGGAGTGGACCCGGGCCATGGACCCCGAGCGTGGACTGCGCCTGCGCGACTACGCCGAGCTCGTCACCGAGCTCGAGGCCATCGGCATCACGCCGGACATGGAGGTGGTCACCCACTGCCAGAGCCACCACCGCAGCGGCTTCACCTGGCTCGTGGGCCGCGCCCTGGGCTTCGAGAAGATCCGCGCCTACCCCGGCTCTTGGCAGGAGTGGGGCAACCGCGACGACACCCCCATCGAGACCTGATCGCCCGCTTCGACGGCCACGCCCGGGCGTGGCCTTTCCTCCCCGCTTCCCTGATGGACGACCGCCCGTGTCATTCGCTCGACTCTTCGCCCTGATCCAGTACCCCCTGCCTCACCACCTGCTCTCGCGACTGGTGGGACGGCTCGCCAGCTGCCGCGTGCCCTGGCTGAAGAACGCCCTGATCCGGGCCTTCATCCGCCGGTTCGAGGTCGACATGGACGAGGCCGCCGAGCCCGACCCGACCGCCTACGCGACCTTCAACGACTTCTTCACCCGCGCCCTGGAGGAGGACGCCCGGCCGATCGGCGAGGGCATGGTCTCCCCCGCCGACGGCACCCTCTCGCAGTTCGGCCCCATCGAGGCCGGCCAGCTGATCCAGGCCAAGGGCCACCGCTTCTCGGCCATGGAGCTGCTCGGCGGCGACGGCGAGGCGGCCCGGCGCTACCTGGGCGGCAGCTTCGCCACCGTCTACCTCTCGCCGAGCGACTACCACCGGGTGCACATGCCCGTCGGCGGCACCCTGACCTCGATGGTCTACGTGCCGGGACGCCTCTTCTCGGTGAACGCCGCCACCACCCACCACGTGCCCAACCTCTTCGCCCGCAACGAGCGGCTGGTGTGCCACTTCGACACCGAGCACGGCCCCATGGTGATGGTGCTGGTGGGGGCGATGATCGTCGCCGCCATCGAGACGGTGTGGGCCGGGCAGGTCACGCCGCTCTCCGGCGAGGTGCAGCGCATCCGATTCGACACCCCGGTGCGCCTGGAGAAGGGCGAGGAGATGGGCCGCTTCAAGCTCGGCTCCACCGTGGTGATGGCCTTCGCCGAGCCGGTGGACTTCGGCGACCTGGCGCCCGAGCAGGCGGTGCGCATGGGGCAGTCGCTGGGGCACGCCACGTCCACGTGACAGCGGCAGACGCCGCGCTAGACGGGCGAGCCAGCCTCGCCGCCATGCACCAACTGATACTGGCCGAGGCCATGGCTGACGTTCTTGCCAAGATGGGTGAACTGGCCCAGCCATAGCCAAGGCCACCAGGCCTTCAGGGCATCCCCCGTCAGGTGGATATCCCCCACCAGACCGTCCAGCCGGATGGCACGACCCTGCCGACTCGACTGGCGCTCCCAGCGATACAGGCGCATTTCGGTAGACAGCGCCAAGCCATCGCTGGTCGGCGGCGCCGGTCGCATTGCGGCGCCCGCCACCAGTTTCAGGCGCCGCACCAGAGCGGCGAGCAAGATAGGTGGTGTCACCTGTTCGGGGTGGCAGAGCCGACCACGATGCTGCAACCGCACCGGACTCATGAAGCGCAGCGTCAACGTGCTCAGGTCGTCTGGCACCCCTGCAGGCTGTAGCAGTCGGGCAAGGTGCGGTGACCATTCACTGTGAGCTTCCTGCCAGACCTCGTTCCAACGCTGCCCCTGATAGTGCTGGACCGATACCAGCCGCGCCCGCCCCCGGCGCGTGCCCAGCCCCTTGTAGAGCGCGCGCTGCCAGGCCCGCACAAGCAGTTCGACATCGGCCGGGGAAAGGCCGAAGACGGCCATCTCGAACTGGAACTGCGCCCCGGGGCGCAACGTATGGGGGCGTGTCACCGGCGAGCGCAGGATATAGGGCGGCGGCGGTGTGGGATGGCCTGGACTGGCGGTGCCCAGCGCCTTGGGCTCGAATAAGGCAGGGTAGCGGCAGGAGCGCAGCAGCGGGCAGCCCTCGCAGCTCGCCATCCCGGTCATGCAGGAAAGCTCTCGCAGCGCATGGCCCAGGGCACCTCGCAGCGTGGCACCAGCAAAACCCGGCAAGTGAATCGGCTGCTCGGCCACCGTCTGCAGACGATAGAGCCCCATCGGCAGCCCGGCGCTCACGGCCGTATCGAGCTGCTGGCCGGCTGTCGCTTCCATCACCCTCATCCGCCTAGTCTCCCCATAGCTCGCGCCTGAGCTGCTTGAACTCCTTGAGCTTGTTCTTGCTGCCGTGCGTCTTCAGGAAGGACTGGACCAGCGCCAGCAAGGCATCGCGATCCGCTTCCGGCCAGTGCACGGCGGCCTCCCTGACATCGGCCAGCAGCGCGTTGCGAAAGTCGCCACCGCTGCTGGGATTCTGGTTGACCGATTCCTGCACGGCCCGCTCCAGCCAGGCCAGCCGCTGCTGGCTCGGCGACAGGGCCGCCAGCGCCTGCCGCTCGCGCGCCTCCTCCCAGGCCTGCTCGATATCTCGTGTCCAGTCGTCAAGCTTCTTGACCACATCGTCATCACAGGCCGCGAAGCTGCCGTAGCCGGCCGCCGTCTTGGCACCGGCGCCGGCATGCCACAGGGCGCGCTCCAGCATTTCCTCCACCAGCGCCAGCAGCGCCGGCGTGTCGTCGCGCCGCACCCGCGGCGCGAAGGGAAACGCCAGGCTCGTCTGCTTGACGGCCAGGAACGGCACCGGGACCGGATCATGCCAGTCGGCGGGCAGGGTCTCGCGGATGCCAGGCTGCTCGGCCCCCTGCTCGTACCACTGGCCCATATGCGGCGTCATGGTATCGATCACCAGCGAGACCGGCTCCACCGGCAAGGCGTCGAAGAACAGCACCTCGCCGGCAACGAACTCATCGCTTGCGGCCGGATCCTTGCTGCGGCTGCCGAAGATCCGCTTGAGCGCCGCCTCAGGCTCGGCCAGGTGCTGCTCGATCCAGGCGCGTACCAGGCCCTTGACGCTGCTGCCGGGCAGGTAGGGCACCCCGAGGGTGGGATGAAACAGCAAGCCGTTCTCCACCGGGTGCGGAAGGCCAAGCCCGGTGGCAAAATGCCAGCGGGAGCTGAACGCGCACTGGCGCCCGCCGCGGTGCGCCATCAGTGCAGCCTGGCGCATCCAGTGTGCCTTGAGTGCATCGGGGTCACCCACTCTCAGCGCCCCGGGACCCGGGGCACACAGCGTCTTGAGGAAATCGCTCTTGGCCTCGTTGCCCAGCGAAAAGTCGCGCGCATACTGGGCGAAGAAGCGCTCGAACCATAGCCC
This sequence comes from Halomonas sp. THAF5a, assembly GCF_009363755.1. NCBI lineage: Bacteria > Pseudomonadati > Pseudomonadota > Gammaproteobacteria > Oceanospirillales > Halomonadaceae > Halomonas > Halomonas sp. THAF5a. The sequence goes on from NZ_CP045417.1 coordinate 2,868,772, forward strand.
CGGGTGGCCCTGCCCCCTTGCGGGAAAGCTCGCCGGCGCCCGGTGCTCGGCATAGAGTGGCAGCCCGGTCATCGCGCCTCCTCCACGTCGTCCTTGACGATCAGCGCCTCGGCAAACTTCTTGGCCCAGGCCAGCATAGCCTGGGTCTCCGCCGTGGCGCGCCGGTAGTGATGCTGGTCCTGGCTCATCAACGCCTGCAGCAATACTGGCTCGGCGGGATGCAGCCCCGGAGTGACCGCCTGGCCGGCATACACGGCCCCGTCGCCGCACAGCCAGTCTTCCAGCAGCTTGTAGATCACCCCGTAGGCCGCATAGTTGGTGCGCTTGGCGAAATAAAACGCCATCGCCTGGCCAAAGCCGTTCATCTGGATCATGGCCGGCAGGCGGCGCAGGTAGCTCTTGAGCTGCGTGTGCTGGTACTGGCTGTTTTCCGACTCGGCCAGCGCCTCCTGCAGCCGCTGCAGCGCAAACTCGGCGCGGCGCTGCTCGACCAGGCGCAGCGACCGACCGCTGCTTGACGACATCCCAACCGCCTTTGGCCGACAAGTCTCACGGGGTGGTGAGCGATCGCCTGACCTGGACACTCTGGCCTGCAGCACCCCCGAGGACGCGTTACCGGACTTCTGCTTTTTCTTGCTCATGCCTCGCCCCCCTTTGCCTCGCTGCCCAGCCGGGCCACCCGGCACCAGCCCATGCCGGTGGTCTCGTTGCCGCCGACCTGCAGATAGGGTCCGTCGTCGAACAGCGCCTGCAGGGTCTGCTCAAGCAGCTCGGCGCTGCTCAGCTCGCGGTGGGTCTCGCTGCGCGGCGGCTGGGCCGCCAGCACGCAGTAGAGCAGGGTATCCGGCGGCAGGCTCTCTTCGTGCCAAAGCGCGCCACCCTCTACGGTCTTGGTGTCGCTGCTGATGCGCACGTGGGGCAGCACCGGGATAGCGCTACGACAGAAGTGGCTGAAGCTGTCGTCGTCCACCAGGGTCAGCTGAGTGGTCAGCGCCTTTCGCGTGTCGTCTTCCGCCAGGCCGGCGACTGGCGCCACCAGGGCCAGTATCCGCTCCACCCAGGCCTCGACTTCCGGCCAGGCCGCCGGCGTGAAGGCGAACTCTTCCAGGAACAGAGTCTCCGACTGCTGCGACCCGGCCACCAGGGCGGTGCCCGCCGCCACATCGGGAATCGTCGATGCCTCACCCGCCAGACCGGCCCGGGCGCGATCGGCCAGCAGGCGACGCAGCAGCGCCGGGCAGGTGACCAGGCGGAAATGGCCGGTCAACGAGCGCACCGGCAGCAGCAGCAGACGGGCATCGCTGACCAGCAATGCACCGGCATGCTCGGAGGCATTCAACGTATCCGGCCCGAAGGCCGTCGTCTTGAGGTCTTTTTCCATGCCCAGCTGATCGGCGCGAGCACGCAGCGCGCCCTTCATCGCCGAACCGAAGACGCAGGGCCACTGGCTGTGGATCTCGCGCTGGATGGGCAGGTCGATCAGCTCTTCCTTGCCGCCCCCGCCGGCATGCAGCGGTGTCTCGGCGAAGAGTCCCAGCATCTGATGTGTCATGGCCGTCATGTCTGCCTTCCTTGAATAAGCTGTTGTAAAGAGATGAGGGAACGTGCCGCTCAGCGCCAGCGGCCCAGGCAGAACCGCCCGAAGCCCCAGGCCTGCTCCTCGCCCAGAACGACCGACTGCAGCGCCGCGGCCAGGGCGGCGGGCTCGGCCTCGACCGGTTCGCAGCAGTAGACGCTGCCGGGTGCGACAAGGCTGCGCACGGCACGCGGCCGGCGCTGCTGCTGGTCCCAGCCGCCCAGGCGCTGGGCGCGGCCCATGGCTGCACTGACCAGGCGCAGCTCGACGCCATTGATCCTGCCCTGCCAGTGGGTGGTGATGCCCTGGTCATCGCAGACCGGGGTAAACCCCGGCAGGCACCACTCGGCCTGGTCGTCGTGGCGAAAGGCGCCCGGCGTTTCCAGCATCAGCGCCACCCCGCGATCCCCCGCCTGCAGTGTGGGCCCATCGCCCATCGACGGTGCCTTCACGGCCTGGATCTCGACCTGCGCCTCGCGCCCTTCGCCGCCCAGCCGCACGCTGGTGTCGTCAGGCAGACGAGCGGCCAGGTCTTCCGGCACGCCATCGAGCTCCAGCCCGATCCGCAATGAACTATCCGGGCGAAAGCGAAGATGGCGCGTCTGGTAGAGCTGCCCGTCCTGCACAGTGGCCCGTTGCGTGTCTCGCCCGATGCCCAGGCGCGGCTCGCTGTCGAGGTGCTCATGGCGCCAGACCAGGTCCTTGGCCTCGGGGCACTCGCCCGCCTGCCAGCGAGCCAGACCATTGGCGGTCAGCCAGGCGCCCTCCACCGGCTTGCTGCCGGCCGGCGCACCATCCAGCGCCGGCAGCGCCACCCGACCGAGGTCGCAGCGCACTGGCTCGCCGACGCGCAGTCGTGACAGTACCTTCTTGCCCTGGGCGTCCTCGCCGATCAGCAGATCGGCCGGCACCGGATAGAGGCGTTCATCGCCCTGGTAGAGGTGTGGGCCGGTCACCCGCAGCTCGCCAAGCTGCTGACCGTTGCCTAGCCAGGCGAAGTCGGCCTGCGCGGCGCGATCGGTGGCGAAACGGCGCCAATCGACGCCGGCGAGATCCCCCAGATGCGTGCGAATGGCCCCCATCAAGGTGGTGACGGGGGGGGGAAACTGCGACTCCAGCTGGCCGACACCCACCGCATCGTGGGCACGCGCCTCGCGGAAGAACCAGCTGTCCACGGTCTGGAACAACCAACGCTGGCGACTCATGCCGTCACCTCCTTGTCTGCCGGTGTCTCGGCGCCGGTCGCCTCGCCACGCTCGAGCCGCGACTCGGTGGCCAGAAAGCGCACCAGGCGCAGCGTATCGGGGCTGTAGCAACCGGTCGGCGCGATATGCGCCGACTGCTCAGCATCCAGCGTACGGCGCTGTTCGGCGAGCAGCGTCAGCAGCGGCTCGATCAGCTCGGCCACTTCCCGACGGCTCTGCTCGCCGCGCTTGAGCGCGATGCCCGAATGGCGCAGTTCGGCCTCCAGCAGGGTGCGCATCAGCTCCTTCGCCGAATCGGTCGGGCGTTCCGCCAGGTTCGCGGGCAGCCGGTCGAGCAGCGCCATGGCCTTGTAGAAGAAGCGGTGGGTGAAGGCCGATTCCTGCTCACGGCGCAGGAAACGTGTCACCAGCACGGTAAGCCGGTTCTCGCCGTCCGCCAGCAGGTACTCCCAGGGCTGGCTCCACTCCAGATGTCGGCCGCCCGGCTTCCACACCCGCACCGCCAGGGCATCGCGCCCGGTACGCTCCTTGGCCACGTCATCCAGAAGAGAGTGGGCATCGCCCAGCACGAAGGTCAGCGGCAGGCGCATATGCGCGAACTGGATGCCCGCCGACAGGCTGGTGGTGATGCGCTGCGCGTCGTTCAGCGACCGGTTCTGCTCGGCAAAGCAGGCGCTGTAGTGGGCGCGAATCTCGCTGGCCATGTCGATCGCGTGATCCACCGAGGCCAGCGCCAGCACGTCGTCGCCGCCGGCATACACCAGAAAGCCATCGTGGCGCGCCACGATCGCCGGCACCCCGCGCGTAAAGGCGTTCAGCCCCGTGGAGATGGCGGTCTGCTTGTCGGAGTCGCTCATCTGGCTGCCGAGGCGGTCGCCATCCATGATCACCACCGCATAGAAGCTCGATGCCTCGGCCATGCCTGCCGTGTGTCGCAGGCGCTGCAGCGCCTTGAGGGTCTGGGCGGCGGCATCCGGCGCATCGAAGCGCCGTCCACCCTGCTCCAGCTGGGAGGCGTGGAATACCACGCCGTCCAGCCCGGAATACTCGGGACGCTGCCCCAACCGCCTGGCGGCCGCATACACCCCGGCCAGCGGGGTCCGGCACTCGGGAAAGCCCACTAGCTGCTCGGCGCCGTCGAAGAACGCCCCCAACGCCTCGCTGACGGCGGCATCGCCGGCGGCCTTTTCCAGCACCCGCCGGTACCAGGGCGCCGCGGCCAGATAGGGCACGGACGGCACGTTGGGGTTGAGCGCCCAGCCCTTCAGCGTCACGTCGTTATCCAGCGTGGTGGTCCAGCCCTCAAAGTGGCGCACGAAGCGACGCTTGACGAAGCCCAGCGCCGACAGGCACTCCCCCTCGCGTAGATCGGTCCAGCCTTGCCTAGGCTTCAAGGCATCGCGCAACGACGTCCAGAAGGCCTCGAGCCGCTTCCGGTCGGGGCGCTCCAGCCCGGAGAGCTCCTGCCAGCCACTCATCATCATGCACTTCACGCCCGGCTCGTCCGGCGCCATGTCACAACGCCAGTTCTTGCGCCGATCCAGCAGGTCGCTGCGCTGTGGCTCGTCGGTCAAACACCAGCTGATCTCCCAGAACCGGCTGAGCTGGCGAAACCAGATCGCCCGGGTGGTCGCTAGCTGCTCATCGAGCAGGTGCGGTGCCAGATCCTGGTCCCAGACGGTCTTGCACAGCGCCAGCCAGGCCTGCTGCATGGCCCGGACCACCGCCTCGGGGTCGAAGTCCTCGCCGACCCGCGCGCCCAGTGCCTTGAAACGGTTCGGTACGCTGCCCTGGTGCGGAGCCTCCCCCTCCCCGGCCTGGCCCTGCATCGCCTTCAGGAAGGCATCGTCGGGGATCGGAAACTCGATCTCGCCGCCCTGCGCGCGAACGCTGAGCATCGCCACGCTGGACAACCAGGAGAGCAGGAAGGAGCCGGCCCAGAAGTCGCGGGTGCGCCGCGCCTGGGCGACGAAACCCTGCACCGGCCCCAGGGTGAGATGAAAATACTGATCGCGCTGGCTCATAGCAGCCGCTCCGTGGCCTGTGAGAAGTACAGCTTCAGCGGCTGGCCGAAGCCCTCGGGCTCGGTAACATCCGGGTGAAAGTCCGCCGGCAGCTCGGTCACCACCGGCAGGAAGGCGTCACCGACCGGATGCACGTGCATAAGGAAGGGGCTGGCGCGGCGCCTGCGTGAATCGACCCCCACCAGAGGCAGGCCGAACACCACCTTGGTCTTTCCGCGCAGGCTCTTGCGCACTTCCTTATAGGGAGCTTCAAGCTTGCCGATGGCGGCCCGGCCACTGGGGGCCGTGGCGAAGGCATGACAGCGTGCCTGCTGCGACCAGGCGGTAAAGGGCGGGCGGCTATCGGGCCAGGAGCCATCGCCTAGCGCTGCCGACAGCCGGTCGCGATAGTCCGCCAGGCTCGTCACCGCCATCGGCTCACCGTCCAGCTCGGTGAGCGCCACACTGCCGAAGCCTCGCCGAGCCCGACTACCCAGGCCTCCCAGCAGTCCCCAAAGCGTCAACGCCTGGCGCAGCTGATGAATGTCCCCGTCCTTCGTATCGGCCTTGAAGGCCAGCGAGAGGCGAAAGGATTGGTCTTCGGCCAGGGCGGTACGATGCGGCGCCTCCCTGGAGCCCCAGAGCCCATAGCCCAGGTAGCCGCCCTGACTATTGCCATCCCTGGGCCAGTCGCTGACCGTGGCCATGTCCGACGGCTGGCTGACGCCTAGTCGAAACAGCCCCTGACCGCCCTCCTCCTGCTGGTCGTTCGAGCGCCTCGCAGCGAGACCAAACAGACGCGCCTCCTCACGGTGCAAGCGCTGAAGCGCGGCGTCAGTGTTGCCCCGCTCAGCCTCCCGCATCCGCCCCCAGTTGAGTGCGCGCCACCAGAAGCGCAGCGCGCCCTTGATCGAGGGCGGGCGCACGCTCTCCGCCCGCTGGGTACCATCACCGAGAAACATCGGCGTCACGATGCTGAATGTTGCCTCCAGGCGGCGCGGCGTGTGCGACGTCAGTTCGGCGCGCCACCGCTCAATCGTTTCATCCATGCCCTGCTCCTGAGCCAGGCCGTGCCGACCCCTGCCGACGTCGGTGGCCATAGGTTCCATATTCTGTCGTTATTCCGAGATAGCGACTTGCTCATCTCGCAGCAGCAGGCCATAGCCACCGCCGCGGGTTGTTCTGGTCAGATGCCGCCCCTGGGCATCGAACACCTGCTGGATCTTGAGGCAGCGTGCCAGCGCGTCGGGCAGTGCCTCGGCCAGGCGCCGGTTGATACGCGTGGTGGCCTGGGCCACATCGAGCCCCAGGCGCATGCTGGCCTCGAAATCCACCGGGCGGATACCAGCATCTTCCAGCACGCCTTCGTAATGATCGAGCCACTGCGCCAACTGTTCGCGGTAGCCAAGCGCGGGCTCCAGCGGCAGCGGCAGGCTGCGCGCCAGCTGCATCATCAGGCAGCGGCCAAGGTGCTCGCTGCCGCCTTCGCTGCTGCGGCGCAGGCTGGCATCTCCGGCGCGCGTTGCCTCGGCCACTGCCTGATACCAGCTCCAGTCGAAGCGGCTGGCAAACGTCACCCGGCCCAGGCAGCGCTGGGTATCGCGGAGCTCCAGGCACATCTCGGCCGCATGCCAGACCGCACGAATGGTCTCGGGGCGCTGCCCCAGGTTGATCAGATCGACCAGCCGGCGAAAGCTCAGGTCACCCCCCGAGGCACGCAGTGCGCCGGGGAGATGCCCCCGCTGACGAATGAAGGGAATGTCCGCCAGGTTGATCCGAGCGTCGCGCATATCGAGTACGGTGCCATCGCGCAGCGTGATGAGGTGGCTCTCGCGGGTGGGAAAGTAGAAATCGGGATGATTCTCGAAGCCCTCGCTGACCAGCACGTGGGACATGCGATCCTGGGGGCGGCCAAACAGGCTCATGGCATAGCCCAGGTAGAAGGTCATGGTCTTGCGGCCACCGGCTATGGAGGCATGCAGGGCGCAGTCGTCGTTGGCGGTCAGGTGCCGCACCCGCTCCATGATGTAGTCGGCCAGCGCCTCATGATCATCCAGGGTGCGGGCATCATCTACCGGCACCCCGTCGGCGCCCGGCACCTGGTGGATCGTTACCTGCTCTGGCGTCAGCGACGGCTTGCCAAGCGCCTCGCACAGCCTGGCCAGATGCTCCTGGTCGAACAGGCCCGCCTTCACCCGCTCAGCGCCCTGGCGGGTGGTAATGATCTCCACGCGATCCGGCCAGGGCTCGCCCTTCTCCACCAGGCCGTAGAGCGTCTCGGTCACCACCTGGGGCGTCATGCCCGTTACCGCCAGCAGTATGGACTCCATGGCTCTCCTCCCTGATGGCCAGTTGCGATTCAAACTCTACTTCATGAGCAGGTAATTCAACACGTCAATAGTCGTAGCCAGCCTGCCAGTCCTCATGCTCGGCGGTAGCCGTGAAAATATCGTCGGCACAGCCGGAGGCATTGACCAAGCTGGCGTTGGTGTCGTGTTCGAAGTTCTCGCTTCCTTCGTAGTCATAGCCGGTGTAATTCGTGATCACCTGTTTCTCATCTGCCCACTCCGGCACATAGGGGAGCACGCTGGGGGCTTCGGGAAACGCATCATCGGAGAATCGACTCATGGTGTGGCACCTCGTCGTGGCAACGCCTGATTACGAGGTGCCAATCCTGGCAGAAAGCCCGGGCGAGGCGGCCGGGGCAAATTTTCGGTGCTGATTCGCCCGCCATGCAGCCCGAACCGTCATGGAAACTGGCCGGATGACCTTACTGCCGCAGTAATCGAGGGGGTAATTGCATGTGAGTCACATCGGCAATCTAACTCACGCCTTGGCTTACTACCGTAGTAAGCCTTGCACTTACTCCTTGGGAAGCCAGGGAAATAGTCGGACCTCTCTGGTCTACGTCAACATCACCCGCAACAAGTCTTAATCTCTTGGAAGTCAGGGAAGCGATCGGACGCATCATCGGCGAGGCGCCGAGCATGGAGAACGAGTCTTAACCCCTTGGAAGTCAGGGAAGCGATCGGACTGCAACCGCCCTTCAATCAAGCGTCCAGCGTGGCGTCTAAATCCCTTGGAAGTCAGGGAAGCGATCGGACAGAGCCGCAGGCCGCGCCCGACGATCTGCTGGGTCTTAATCCCTTGGAAGTCAGGGAAGCGATCGGACGTTTGTCCACTTCCCGGACACTACTGTGACCGTGTCTTAATCCCTTGGAAGTCAGGGAAGCGATCGGACCTACCAGCAGGCGTTGGATGACAACTACTGGCCGTCTTAATCCCTTGGAAGTCAGGGAAGCGATCGGACCCCGCTGGATGGCTGAGCAGGGCCTCACCACCGGTCTTAATCCCTTGGAAGTCAGGGAAGCGATCGGACTCGCAAAAATGGGCGATTCGGTCACGGCGTCAGGTCTTAATCCCTTGGAAGTCAGGGAAGCGATCGGACTGTGCTCGTGTGCATTTTATGCACAAACAGGACTGTCTTAATCCCTTGGAAGTCAGGGAAGCGATCGGACCAAGGAGCCCTATCGACCCTTCAAGGCGCTGGGGTCTTAATCCCTTGGAAGTCAGGGAAGCGATCGGACAAAGCGTCTTCGTCACTTCCTGACAGCTTGCGCGTCTTAATCCCTTGGAAGTCAGGGAAGCGATCGGACCGACGACACCCTCAAGGTAGGCGTCAGAGACCGTCTTAATCCCTTGGAAGTCAGGGAAGCGATCGGACTGCCGCCACTGTACAGGCCGTGGCGTATGGTAAGTCTTAATCCCTTGGAAGTCAGGGAAGCGATCGGACCGTCAACCTGTGCCGGACGAACCGCATCGCCCGTCTTAATCCCTTGGAAGTCAGGGAAGCGATCGGACCTCTCGAATAGGCAAGCCGCCTCGCTCAGTCCGTCTTAATCCCTTGGAAGTCAGGGAAGCGATCGGACGGAGCTTCTGGTTCAGCAAGGACCGGAGGCGGAGTCTTAATCCCTTGGAAGTCAGGGAAGCGATCGGACCGAGGTCCAGGAGCACATGGACCCGATGCCGAGTCTTAATCCCTTGGAAGTCAGGGAAGCGATCGGACCGCCTGGAACGCGACGGCCTGCACTTGCGCTGGTCTTAATCCCTTGGAAGTCAGGGAAGCGATCGGACTCAAAAACTTTGCGAACACTCTCGGAGTCGTTGTCTTAATCCCTTGGAAGTCAGGGAAGCGATCGGACCTCGCACAATGTCAAGCGTTCGCGCATGACTTTGTCTTAATCCCTTGGAAGTCAGGGAAGCGATCGGACAAAGCGCCCAGCAAAGCCAAGCGGGGCCCCAAGTCTTAATCCCTTGGAAGTCAGGGAAGCGATCGGACGCATCACCGGGGCGATGGTGCACTACGACCGTGTCTTAATCCCTTGGAAGTCAGGGAAGCGATCGGACTGACCCTCGATTCGAGATCACCGGCGTGGGGCGTCTTAATCCCTTGGAAGTCAGGGAAGCGATCGGACCCCGCCGGCCGCTGGGATCGCCTCACCGACATCGTCTTAATCCCTTGGAAGTCAGGGAAGCGATCGGACCCGCTGACACGGTTGCGCAGCTTGGCCACGGTGGTCTTAATCCCTTGGAAGTCAGGGAAGCTATCGGACCCACCGGGAGGTTGGCGTCGGGCGGATCGGGGGGTCTTAATCCCTTGGAAGTCAGGGAAGCGATCGGACGGAGCATGGTTCACTCCACGGAGATGATGTTGGTCTTAATCCCTTGGAAGTCAGGGAAGCGATCGGACACATCGCCATGTATGGTGAGGAGGCCAGCCAGGTCTTAATCCCTTGGAAGTCAGGGAAGCGATCGGACAGCCCAAGCACTCAAGCTGCTCGACCAGCAGCGTCTTAATCCCTTGGAAGTCAGGGAAGCGATCGGACACTGGGCGCGTGCAACGCCACCTTCAAAACCAGTCTTAATCCCTTGGAAGTCAGGGAAGCGATCGGACCTGTACCGCTCCACCATCACCCTGGCCTACCTGTCTTAATCCCTTGGAAGTCAGGGAAGCGATCGGACGTAGACCGTCTTGTAGGCCGCGGCCTGGACCGCGTCTTAATCCCTTGGAAGTCAGGGAAGCGATCGGACCCCGCCGGCCGCTGGGATCGCCTCACCGACATCGTCTTAATCCCTTGGAAGTCAGGGAAGCGATCGGACCGCATCGCCTGAGACCAGGGGCAACGGGCCTGCGTCTTAATCCCTTGGAAGTCAGGGAAGCGATCGGACGGAAGTCGCCCGCTGCCGGCATGGGCAGCACGGTCTTAATCCCTTGGAAGTCAGGGAAGCGATCGGACCACCCCCGGCGGGGTATGAGTGACACTCACTTGGTCTTAATCCCTTGGAAGTCAGGGAAGCGATCGGACCTACTAGGTTTTCATACACATCACCAAAGTTCGTCTTAATCCCTTGGAAGTCAGGGAAGCGATCGGACGTGAGAGAGAAGAGACTGAGGAAAGTGCCAACCGTCTTAATCCCTTGGAAGTCAGGGAAGCGATCGGACAGCTCTCGTAGACCAGTCGGATCGCCTCATCCGTCTTAATCCCTTGGAAGTCAGGGAAGCGATCGGACGCAGCTTCGATACGGGCCTGGCTGAGCGTGGCGTCTTAATCCCTTGGAAGTCAGGGAAGCGATCGGACGTCCAAGCTGGTGCGGGTCGATTGTTAAAGAGCGGTCTTAATCCCTTGGAAGTCAGGGAAGCGATCGGACCTTGGACGCACCCTTGCGGGTGATCACCTTGTCGTCTTAATCCCTTGGAAGTCAGGGAAGCGATCGGACCGCAGATTGAAAAACAATCCTTATCTATCAATAAGTTATTTCCTGCACGGCAACGATCGAAAAGCGACCAACAGGTTGGCTAATTTTTGACCAACCACCGCACTGCCGAGGTTCTGACTGCGCTATTAAAGAGCATCTCCCTTGGAAGCATCATGCCGGACTGGCTGTTGGAGTTCAAACCGCGGGGCGGCCTCATCAATGACGCCGCTGGGCAACGGCAGATTCCCCCACCAGAGTATGCCCTGCCCCATCCTGACAGGATAACCACGCACATCATCCACCTCTGCTTTGATCAGGGCGCGCAGGCGCCGCTGTAGTTCCCGCAGCTGTCGATGATCGCCCTGCCAGGCGAATACCGACTCCTGCAGCGCGTAGCCGCAGGTCCGAAGTAGACGCTGCACCTTGCGCAGCCGCCGTGGTTCTCGAATGTCGTAGGCGATGACATACCACTGTACCTCGCTCATCGCTTCTGCCCCCCATTACTGCTGCATACCGGCAGTCGTGGCGTCCACGGCCCCGGCCAGCACTCGGGCATATCCGGTCAGCCGCTTGCGCCACAGTCGCTGCGGTGTCTCCAACGCTTCGTAGTAAGCGAGCCGCCCCTGCTTGCCCAGCAGACAGCCACCGCTCTTGGGCATCGAGAAATGCCGACGGTCCAGATACCCGTCAAGAAACAGCCCCATGACCCAGGCCTCGATCACTGGCCGCAGCGGCTCGATCAGATCGCAGGCCAGCGCTTGACGCCCGCTAACCAGGCGGTGGTACAGGCCCAGCTGAGGGTCAAGCCCCGCTACCTTGAGCTGACGCACGGCTTCGTCGTGAGCCAGCACATAGGAAAGCGATAGCACAGCATTCACCGGGTCCGGCGGGGGGCGCCTCTGTCGCTGCACAAAGCCCAGCGAACCGGGCAGGCGCTTGCGCCACCAGGCAAAGACGGCCTTCTGGGCCGCGCCTTCCATGCCTCTGAGCTCTGCCTCAGCCGTTACCCCCGCCAGGCGCTCGAGGCCCCGGCCCAGCGATTCCCGCAGCTGCTGGCTGTCCGCCTCATCGGTCTCCTTCAAGACCTGGCACCCTACCTTGAGCTTGTGGCGAACCCAGCGGGTCGACCATGCCAGGCGCGCTCGTTCGTCGCTCTGCCACTGGTACTGCAGACTGCGCCGTGAGGCATCCCGCTGCTGGTCGGCGAACAGCGAGAAGCCGTGTTCCACATGGCGCTGGTTGACCACGATGAAGTCGATGCCACGCTTCATCAGCTGGCCGATCAGTTGCGTCGTCACCTGCACGCTGTGCAGACAGACCAGCTGCTTGATCCGCGAGAGCGGCAGCGTGCGCGGCGGCTGATCGGGACTGCGGATCAGCAGACAATCGGTCACATACTCCAGCGCCAGCTGGCGACGATCGAGTATCACTCGGCTCATGGCGTCTCCTAGAACCCTTTCAACAGATGACGATCAGGTCGCCGGCAGGGCTCTGCGGCCCCCGCCCCAGCTGCCAGGCATGAGCGAAGGGCAACACGCGCGCGGCAAGCAGGCTGTCGCGTCCCTCCAGTGGTCGTGCCAGCTCGGCCAGAGCCGCCGTAAGCAATTCGCGCTGCGCCTGTAGCTCGAAGACTGATTTCTGATAGCCCTCGGCAAGGCCGCGCAGCTGTCGGCGGCAGCGCCGTCGATGACGCTCATCGGCGATGTCATAGGCCACCACCCAGGGCTCCATGCGCCATCACGACGGCCACAGCATCCAGGCCCGACCGACCTGCTCGCACAGGGCATCGCGGCCCTCCAGCCACAGCAGGTCGTTATAGTCGGTCGGCCTCGATGCCAGGCTGCAAGGGTGGAATTCGGGACCGTGCAGCATATCCCCGCCTTGCATGGCGGCCAGTGCCTTGTCGCGGCCCACATTGCCGACATGGGGCTTCCAGAGGTCCTGGTCGCAGAAGAACACCGCCGGCCCCACGATTCCTCGGCGCACACGAGCCAGATTGCCTGCCGTCAGCGCCATACGGATCTCGGCGGGCCACGCCAGCGCCAGACTCAGGCCGGTCGCCAGGCCTTCGCAGATTGCCACTGGTCGTTTGATCAGGCTGCCTGACTCACGAGAACGAAGACGCACGAAACTGCCTGCACTGGCGCCTTCTTCCGGCAGGCAGAAGCGCTTGACGCTCGGCTGGCCAGGAGTGGCATGCAGCAACTGATAGCCCGCCGGGTTACCCAATGCATTCTCCAGGGGCGCCATCAAGGTGTAGCCGTCGGCCCGTGGCCAGTACCGCAGGTCAAGATGCCCCAGCAGCGTCGCGTCGGCATGCCAGCCGAGACGCTCCTTCACCCATGGGTGCCAGCCTTGCAACGGCTCGGCCAGCTGCCAGCGTTGGTGCCAGCGCTGAAAGCGCTTGAGCCGCCAAGCCTGTTCCTGGCGATGGCGAAGCGCAGCGCGCGCCGGCGCCTCCGAGCTGCAGCGCGACAGAGAAGGCTCGAGGCCGCCGGCTAAGCGTGCGCCGATGTCGCGCCACCAACGCAAGCCGTTGAAGTCCCGCTGGAGGCCGCCGTGCTTGAAGGTGGTGAAACGCAGGAATGGCCACTCGTAGCCGCCGGGCAGGCGGTTAACATGGAACAGCACGCTGCAGGTGTGACGATACTTACGATCCAGCACCGGCACTTGGGCGCCCTTCATCAGGGTGCCAGGAGCGGGAAGCGCTCGGCGCAAGGCATCGAGGTCGATTCCCACCTCGTTGGCCGCCGTGGAGGCCTCGGACCAGGCCATCGACAGCAGTTCCATCGGCGCCGGCATGGCACGGTAGTGACGCCGGCTGGCGAGCTGGTGAGAAGACGAGGACATGGCGACTCCGGCGGCGGATCTGCCCTCAGAGTGCCGAGCAAGTGCCCGTGGCGCCGGGAGCGAAAATTTGGCGTGCCGATGCCGCTCAAGGAAAATTTTTCACAGCCGTCGACTGCAACGCTCCGGGACAGACTGGGCGCCATCGACAGTACGCCCAACAGGCAAGGAGGCTTTCCATGACGCGACATTTCGTCAGCCGACACCCCGGCGCCGCCCGCTGGCTGGCCCGCCAGAAGATTTCTGTGGATCGCTTTCACGGCCACCTGAAGCTCGAGCAGATCGCTCCGGGAGATGTGGTCTATGGCACCCTGCCGATCCATCTGGCCGCAGCGGTGTGCGCCCGCGGGGCAGAGTACTGGCATCTCAGCCTGACAATGCCCGCCAGCCTGCGCGGCCAGGAGTTGAGCGTCGACCAGCTTGAGCAGCTGGATGCCAGGCTGTGCCGCTTCGTGGTATACGAGCCATAACAACTCACGCTCATGGAGGAGATACGCATGCCGCAACTGCATGTCACCCTGGTCACCGGCCGCCTGGAAGCCAACCTGATTCCCCTGCTGCAGCTTGAGCCCGAGCAGATCGTGCTGGTGGCCAGCCAGCGCATGGTCAAGGCGGGCGAACGCCTGGCGGCACTGCTGGATACCCAGCTTCCCCACACCCATGTCGAACTGAAGACCGGCCTGCCGGATACCGACCCCGCAGAGATCAGTCACTTTGCGTTCGAGTTGGCCGATCAGCTCGAGGCCCGGCGCGAGGCCGGCGAGGAGATGCGGATCACCTTCGACATGACCGGAGGCACCAAGCTGATGGGGCTGTTGTTCCAGGAGGCGATGCGCGTGTGTGACGCCACGATGCTCTATACCGACTCCGACGCCGGCGTTATCTATCAGCTCGGCTCGGAGCTGAGTCCCGCCAGTTTTCAGAACACTCCCATCGCGCCGGTGCTCGGCTGCGAGCTCTACCTGCGGGCCAATGGCAAGCGCCTGCGTCAGGCGCTCTCCGACGATCCAAGCTGGCGCGAGAGGGGAGAACAGCGCAAGGCGGTCACCAAGTATCTTGGCAAGCATGCCGATGCGCTCGAAGGACTGTTCGGCACGCTGAACTATCTGATCCTGGCGGACGAAAAGGGCAAGACGCCGGTGATCAACCAAGGCAATCGCCAGACCCCCGATAAACTCAATGAAGGGGCATGGGAGCAGTCGCTGAGCCAGCATCCGGCCAAGCCCTGGCGCGAAGCGCTGACTCGGCTCAACGAGGCCTGCCTGATGGAGTGGTCCGCCAGTGATCCGCGACACCTGGGCTTTCCCAGCCTGGAGGGCGCCCAGTACCTGAGCGGCGGCTGGATCGAGGAATACGCCTGGCACTGTGCCCGCGATGCCGGCCTGGAGGATATCTACTGCGGTGCCCAGGTCACCGACGAGTCGGCCCCCAAGGACGATATTCGCAACGAGTTCGACCTGGTCACGGTGCACCGCAATCGCATGCTGATCATCGAGTGCAAGACCAGTCGGCTGGCACCGGGTTCCGACCAGGAGGTGCTGCACAAGCTGCACAGCCTGGCCGATCAGTCCTCAGGGCTGTTCGGCACCAAGGTGCTGCTCTCGGCCCGGTCCTTTGGCGGTGGGGATCAGCACGACAGGAACGTCAAGCGCGCCAGGAGCATGGGCATTAACGTGCTGGATGGCGCCGGGGTCAAGCAGTTCCCCGAGAAGATTCGCCACTGGATCGAAGCGGGCCGCTGGCCGGCCTGAGCCGTATGTTCAGGCGCGGGGCGTGGCGAAGGCCATCACCTCGGCGACGCTCGCCTTGCCCAGAGCCAGCTGGATCAGCCGGTCGAGCCCCAGCGCCACGCCGCTGCCGGCGGGCAGGCCGCTCTCCAACGCCGCCAGCAGGCGCTCGTCGACATCCACCCCGGGAAGCCCCAGGGCGCGCCGGGAGGCGTTGTCCTCGGTGAAGCGCGCGCGCTGCTCCGCGGCGTCGGTGAGCTCGTCGTAGCCGTTGGCGAGCTCGAGCCCGCCGAGGTAGAGCTCGAAGCGCGAGGCAACCAAGGCGCCATCCTCGGGGTCGCGACGGTGGCGCGCCAGGGCGGCCTGGCTGGCGGGATAGTCGACCACCGCGTCGAGGCCGTCGCGCCCGAGCTCAGGCTCGATGACGAAGCTCATCAGCAGGTCCAGGCAGCCGTCGCGATCGCTGTCGGCCATCGAGAGCCCTCCCCGCTCGCCGGCCAGCCGGCGCAGCGTCTCCAGGCTCGCCGAGAAGGGATCGATGCCCAGCGCCTCACGGAAGAGCTCGCGGTAGCGGCGCCGGCGCAGCGGCCCCGGTTCATCCTCCGCCCCTCGCCCGAGGACCCGCATCACCAGGGCGGCGGTCTCCTCGATCAGCGCCTCGAGGCCGAGCCCCGGGCGGTACCACTCCAGCATGGTGAACTCGAGGTTGTGGCGCCGCCCCACCTCGCCGTCGCGGAAGCTGCGCGCCAGCTGGAAGATCGGCCCCGAGCCGGCGGCCAGCAGGCGCTTCATGTGAAATTCCGGCGAGGTCTGCAGCCACAGCCGTTCGCAGCCGGCCGGGGTGGTCGCCTCCGCCGAGAGGGAGGCCAGGTGCACCTCGGTGCTGCCGCCGTGGCCGAGCACCGGGGTCTCCACCTCCCACACCTCGCGCTCGGCGAAGAAGGCCCGCACCTCGGCAATCAGTCGCGCGCGCTCGCGCAGGGTCGCGATCTCGGCGCTCGGGCGCCAGTCGATGGTCATCGAGGATTCCTCCAGGAACGACAAAGGCCACGCCGAATCAGCGTGGCCTTCATAGTGCAGAGCTGCGGCTTATCCGGCGACAGGCCTGCGCGGAGGCGCTGTGAACCCATCCCTGGGCGCTACCGATGCCGTCCCTGGCATAGGACCTCCGCTCGGCCTGCCCCCGTCGCCGCTCATGCCTTGCAAGCCTTACGCGCGGGAGACGTATTCGCCGGTCCGAGTATCGACCTTCAGCACCTCGCCCTCGTTGATGAACAGCGGCACGCGAACCACGGCGCCGGAGGAGAGGGTCGCCGGCTTGGAGCCGCCCTGGGCGGTATCACCCTTGAGGCCCGGGTCGGTCTCGGTGACCTCGAGCTCGATGAAGTTCGGCGCGGTGACGCTGATGGCGTTGTCGTTCCACAGGGTCACGGTGTAGGGCACCTGCTCCTTGAGCCACTTCTCGGTGTCGCCCAGGGCACGCTTCTCCACCGCGTACTGCTCGAAGGAGCCGTCGGTCTTCATGAAGTACCACATGTCACCGTCGGTGTAGAGGTACTCCATCTCCAGTTCCATCACGTCGGCGGCCTCCAGGGAGTCGCCGGACTTGAAGGTGTGCTCCAGGACGCGACCGGTCATGAGGTTGCGCAGCTTGACGCGGTTGAAGGCCTGCCCCTTGCCCGGCTTGACGAGCTCGTTCTCGACGATGCTGCAGGGATCGCCGTCGAGCATCACCTTCAGACCGCCCTTGAATTCGTTGGTAGAATAGTTCGCCATGATCGCTGATCCATATTCAAGCGTGCCACCGGCCGACGCCGGCGACACGCGCAAGCAGAGGAAGTGTCACGGGGGCTCGATCCCCCGTACGCATTGACTGGTGAACCGCATGATAACCCGAAGCAGCGCCCTTTTGCAGCGCCCCGCCCCGGAGGCGCACCCCCTGTCCGTGCAGGCGCGCTGGCAGGCCCAGCTGGCCGGGGCGATCCGCGATCCCCGCGAGCTCTGCCGCCGCCTGGGCCTCGACGAGGCCTGGCACGATGGCGCCGAGCGCGGCCATGCGCTCTTCGAGGTACGGGTGCCCGAGGCCTACCTCGCCCGCATCCGCCCCGGTGACCCCACCGACCCCCTGTTGCGCCAGGTGCTGCCGCTCGTGGAGGAGGTTCGCCCGGTGGCCGGCTATGTGGCCGACCCCCTCGCCGAGGCCGAGCACACCCCGGCCAGGGGACTGATCCACAAGTACGCCGGCCGGGTGCTGTTGATCGCGAGCCCCGCCTGCGCGGTGAACTGCCGCTACTGCTTCCGCCGCCACTTCCCCTACGACGAGAACAGCCCCTCCCGAGCGCAGTGGGAGGAGACGCTCGCCTACCTGCGCGACGACGCGACGATCCGCGAGGCGATCCTCTCCGGTGGCGATCCCCTGGCGGCCAACGACCGTCGGCTTGCCTGGCTGGTCGAGCGGCTCGAGGCCATCCCCCACCTCAAGCGCCTGCGCCTCCACACGCGCCTGCCGGTGGTGATTCCCGACCGCATCGACGGGGCCCTGCTCGACTGGGTCTCCGCCACGCGGCTGCAGACGGTGATGGTGCTGCACATCAACCACGCCCAGGAGATCGACGAGGCGGTGGTGGCGGCCTGCCGGCGACTGCGCGAGGCCGGGGTGACCCTGCTCAACCAGAGCGTGCTGCTGCGCGGCGTGAATGACAGCGTCGGCGCCCTGGCCGACCTTTCCGAGCGGCTCTTCGAGGCGGGCATCCTGCCCTACTACCTGCACGTGCTCGACCCGGTGGCCGGCGCCGCCCACTTCGACGTCGGCGACGAGGAAGCCCGCGAGCTGGTCGCCGAGCTTCGCGACGTGCTGCCGGGCTTCCTGATGCCGCGACTGGTCCGGGAGATCCCCGGTGAGGCCAGCAAGACGCCGCTGTAAGCGGCCAAGCGGCCAAGCGGCCAAGCGGCCAAGCGGCCAAGCGGCCAAGCGGCCAAGCGGCCAAAACATACACCTATCCCAACAAAAGCGAACCCCGAAGGTCGTGACCTTCGGGGTTCGCTTGTCGCTAGGCGCTAATCACTCGGCGCTCGGCGCTGTTACACCAGCGTCTCGGCGGTGACGTTGGCCGCCGGCGCCTCGGTGGAGAGCTTGCGATTGATCGCGCTCATCACGCCCTTGATCGAGGCGCTGGTGATGCTCTCGTCGGTGCCCACGCCGAATACCGCCTCGCCGCCGACGCGCACCTCCACGTAGGCGATCGCCTCGGCGTCGGCGCCCTGGCCGCGGGAGTGCTCGTGGTAGTCGATGATCTCGACGTCGTGGCCCTCGGCGGCCAGGGCCTTGACGAAGGCGGCCAGCGGGCCGTTGCCCTGCCCCTGGATGGTGCGGCGCTCGCCGCGCTCCTCGATGGTCGCCTCGAGGCTGACGGTGGGGCTGTCCGGCTCCGAGGACATGCGGTGGCTGATCAGGGCGAAGGGCTCGCGCTGCTCCAGGTACTCGTCGACGAAGGCCTGGTAGATCATCTGCGAGGTGATCTCGCGGCCCAGCCGGTCGGCGACCTCCTGGACCACCTGGCTGAACTCGATGGAGAGCCGGCGCGGCAGCTCGATGCCGTGCTCCTGCTCGAGCAGGTAGGAGATGCCGCCCTTGCCGGACTGGCTGTTGACGCGGATCACCGCCTCGTAGCTGCGGCCGACGTCCATCGGGTCGATGGGCAGGTAGGGCACCTCCCAGAAGTCGCTCTCGGCCTCGCGGCGCGCCGCCATGCCCTTCTTGATGGCGTCCTGGTGGGAGCCGGAGAAGGCGGTGAACACCAGGTCGCCAACGTAGGGGTGGCGCGGGTGCACCGGCAGCTGGTTGCAGTACTCCACCTCGCGCATGATCGGCGTGATGTTGGAAAAGTCGAGCCGCGGGTGCACGCCCTGGGTATACAGGTTCATGGCCAGGGTGACCAGATCGACGTTGCCGGTCCGCTCGCCGTTGCCGAACAGGCAGCCCTCGACGCGGTCGGCGCCGGCCATGACGGCGAGCTCTGCGGCCGCCACGCCGGTGCCGCGGTCGTTATGCGGATGCACGCTGACGATCAGGTGGTCGCGCTTGGCGACGTGGCGGCAGAACCACTCCACCTGGTCGGCGTAGTTGTTCGGCGTGGCGCACTCCACGGTGGCCGGCAGGTTGACGATCATCGGCGCCTCGGCGCTGGCGCCGAAGGTGGCCTCCACGGCGTCGACGATCTCCACCGCAAAGTCCATCTCGGTGGTCGAGAAGAGCTCCGGCGAGTACTGGAAGGTCCAGTTCGTCTCCGGCGCCGCTGCCATGTGCTCACGAATTCGGGTGGTGGCGTCCACCGCGATCTGGATGCACTCGGGCTTGTCGACGTTGAAGACCACGCGGCGGAACACCGGATCGGTGGCGTTGTAGACGTGGACGATGGCGTTCTTCGCGCCCTTGAGCGACTCGAAGGTGCGATCGATCAGGTGCGGGCGGGCCTGGGTGAGCACCTGGATCTGGACGTCGTCCGGCACCCTGTCCTCCTCGATCAGGGTACGCACGAAGTCGAAGTCGGTCTGGGAGGCCGAGGGGAAGCCCACCTCGATCTGCTTGAAGCCGATCTTGACCAGCAGGTCGAAGAGGCGCTGCTTGCGCTCCTGGTCCATGGGGTCGATCAGCGCCTGGTTGCCGTCGCGCAGGTCGACGGCACACCACTGGGGCGGCGTCTCGATGCGCTGGCTCGGCCACTGGCGGTCGGGCAGGTCGACGGCCACGAAGGGGCGGTACTTGGTGGCAGGGTTATCGAGCATCATGGTGGCGTTCTCCCGGGATGAGGCGGCGTTGGGTAAGGGGTCGTCAACGACGATCGGACGGAAACAGCGACGCCCCGTCGGCCAGGGGCGGACGGGGCGTCGAGCAGTCGGCGATTGTCGCGCACGCACGAGACGCCTGGCGGCACACGTGGACGACGGCGACAACGGCAATGTTCATGGTGCGGGTACTGCGGGTGGTGGACATGCTGCAACCTCGTTTCGACCGGGACGTACTGGCTAGCGGCGGGCGAGGCGACGGCGATGCGAACGGCACCGCCCGTCGCGCTCAGCGGCGGGCTAGGGGTAGTCGTAGGTCGAGAACGAGGTCGCGCGATGTCATGGTCATACCCCTAGAAGATCAGTCTTCGCCGCGCCTGTCAACTTCCCCCGGCGCCTGACGGGTGCCCAGCGCCGCCTCCATGCGATCGAGCTGGTCGCGCAGCGAGCGCACGTCGTCGCGCAGCCCGTGCAGCTCCGCGGCCTCGCCCTCCCCGTTCTCGATCTCCATCTGCACGCTCTCCTTCTGCATCACGTCGAGCACGATGCCGATCATCATGTTGAGGAAGATGAAGGCGGTCAGGAAGATGAAGGTCAGGTAGTAAATCCAGCTCCAGGCGTGCAGCTCCTGGGTGGCGTACATCACGTCCGTCCAGTCCTCGAAGGTGGCGATCCGGAACAGGGTCAGCATGGCGATGGCGATGTTGCCCCAGAGCGCCTCGTCGACCTCGGCGAACAGGAAGCTGCCGAGCGCCGCGTAGATGTAGAAGATGATGAACATCAGCAGCGCCACGTAGCCCATGCGGGGGATCGACTTGACCAACGCCGCCATCAGCACGCGCAGTTCCGGGATCATCGACACCAGGCGCAGCACCCGGAAGATGCGCAAAAGCCGCGCCAGCAGCACCATCTCCGAGTCGTCCAGGGGGATCAGGCTCGCGGTCACGATCAGGAAGTCAAAGATGTTCCAGCCCCGGCGGAAGAAGTCGCGCAGGCGCTTCTCGGCGGCCATGCGGATCAGGATCTCCACCAGGAAGAACACCGTCACCGCCACGTCCATGGCCAGCAGCCACTGCTCGAAGCGTCCGGTCTCCTCGTAGGTCTTGGCGCCGATCAGCAGCGCCGAGAGGATGATGATGGTGATGACCGTCAGCTCGAAGGCCTTGTGGGCGCGCAGCCGCTCGAAGTGGCCCCGCCAGGTCTCGAAGGTCGTGCTCACCGCGCCGGCTCCTCCAGGTCGCCCTGGCGATAGCCGATCAGGTAGAGCACCGCATCGAGCCCCAGGGTGGAGATCGAGTGGCTGGCCTGCTGGCGCACCAGCGGCTTGGCCCGGAAGGCGATGCCGAGCCCGGCGGCGGCGAGCATCTTCAGGTCGTTGGCGCCGTCGCCCACGGCGATGGTCTGCTCCATGGCGAGCCCCTCGCGCGCGGCGATCTCGGCCAGCAGCGTCGCCTTGCGATCGGCGTCGACGATCGGCTCGCGCACCTCGCCGGTGACCCGGCCGTTCTCGATCACCAGCTCGTTGGCGTGCACCTCGTCGAAGCCGAGCTTCTGCTGGAGGTGGCGGGCGAAGTAGGTGAAGCCGCCGGAGAGGATGGCGGTGCGGTACCCGAGCCGCTTGAGCTGGCGCATCAGCCGCTCGACGCCGTCCATCAGCGGTAGCGACTCGGCGATCTCGGCAAGCACCGCCTCGTCGAGGCCCTTGAGCTTGGCCATGCGCTCGCGAAAGCTCTGCTGGAAGTCCAGCTCGCCGCGCATGGCCCGCTCGGTGACCTCGGCCACCTCGTCATAGACGCCGTGGCGGCGCGCCAGCTCATCGATCACCTCGGCCTGGATCAGGGTCGAGTCCATGTCGAAGCAGACCAGGCGGCGATGACGACGCCAGATGGAGTCCTCCTGGAGGGCGATGTCGACGCCGTGCATGGCGCCGAGCGCCAGGGCCTTCTCGCGTAGGGCGTCGAGGTCGACCTCCTCGCCCCTGAGCCAGCACTCCACGCAGGCGCCCTGGATGGCGTCGTGATCGCCAGGCACGCCGCCGTCCAGCGGCTCGCGGCCGGAGAGGCGGTGAATCAGCTCCACGGTCAGGCCGTGCTCGGCGGTCAGCGCGCCGACCTCGGCGAGGATCCCGGCGGGCAGGTGCGGCGCCAGCAGGGTCAGGATCAGCCGCGGCTGGCTGGCCTGACAGCTCCAGCGCTGGTACTCCTCGGCGCCGACCTGCAGCGCCTGGACGTCGAGGCCCAGCTCGTCGCCCGCCGCGGCCAGCGCCGCCTCCAGGTCGCTCTCGTGGGCGAGGCCCACCAGGGCCTCCAGGGAGAGCATGCCGAAGGTCACGCTCTGGTTGATGTCCAGCAGGCGCGCGCCGCTGGTGGCCAGCGCCTTGCCCAGGCCGGCCAGCTGCCCGGGGCGTGCCGGGCCGGTGGCACGGATCAGCAGTCGTCTCGTCATGTCACTCTTCCACGTAGAGGCGGTCGACCTTCTGCAGGCCGCGCGGCAGCTTGCTGCCCCGCCGGCCGCGTTCACCGCGATAGTAGTCCAGGTCCGCCGCCTTGAGGGTCAGCTTGCGCTTGCCGGCATGCACCACCAGGGCGGCGCCGGCCGGCAGCACCACCAGGTCGCGCAGGAACTCCTCGCGACGGGCGGCCCGGGCGCCGGGGATGTCGATCATCTTGTTGCCCTTGCCCTTGGCCATCTCGGGCAGCGCCTCGAGGGGGAAGACCAGCAGCCGACCCTCGTTGGAGACCGCCGCGACGCTGGCGCCCTCGGCGGCCGGCACCGCCACCGGCGGCAACACGTTGCAGCCCTTGGGCACGGAGAGGATCGCCTTGCCGGACTTGTTCTTGCCGGTGAGCTCCTCGAGGCGGGCGACGAAGCCGTAGCCGCCGTCCGAGGCGAGCAGGTAGCGGGTCTCGGGCGGCGCCAGCATCAGCCCCGCCATGTGCGCCCCGGCCACCACGTTGACCCGGCCGGTGACCGGCTCGCCCTGGCCGCGGGCGCTGGGCAGGTTGTGGGCCTGCAGGGTGTAGGCGCGGCCGGTGTCGTCGAGCAGCACCAGCGGCTGGTTGGTCTTGCCCCGGGTGGCGAGGTGGAAGCGATCGCCGGCCTTGTAGGAGAGCCCGGCGGGATCGATCTCGTGGCCCTTGGCGCTGCGGATCCAGCCCTTCTCGGAGAGCACCACGGTGACCGGGTCGGCGCCGACCAGCTCGACCTCGGAGAGCGCCTTGGCCTCCTGGCGCTCGACCAGCGGCGAGCGGCGCGCATCGCCATGCGCCTCGCCGGCCTCGCGCAGCTCGGTCTCGATCAGGTCGGTGAGCTTGGCCTCATTGCCCAGCAGCTCCTGCAGGCGCTGGCGCTCGGCCTCGAGGTCGTCCTGCTCGCCGCGGATCTTCATCTCCTCGAGCTTGGCGAGGTGGCGCAGGCGCAGCTCGAGGATCGCCTCGGCCTGGCGGTCGCTGAGGCCGAAGGCCTCGATCAGCGCGGGC
Source organism: Halomonas sp. THAF5a (assembly GCF_009363755.1). Lineage (NCBI taxonomy): Bacteria > Pseudomonadati > Pseudomonadota > Gammaproteobacteria > Oceanospirillales > Halomonadaceae > Halomonas > Halomonas sp. THAF5a. Next base: position 2,892,151 of record NZ_CP045417.1, read on the forward strand.
TTGGGCTCGTCCTCCTCGCGGATGATGCGGATCACCTCGTCGAGGTTGAGGTAGGCGGCCAGCAGGCCCTCGAGGATGTGCAGGCGGTCCTCGACCTTGCCCAGGCGATGCTCGAGGCGCCGGCGCACCGTGGCGCGGCGGAAGCGCAGCCACTCACCGAGCAGGTCGGGCAGCGGCATGACCCGCGGCCGGCCGTCGAGACCGATCACGTTCATGTTGACGCGGATGTTCTTCTCGAGGTCGGTGGTGGCGAACAGGTGCGCCATCAGCGCCTCGACGTCGACGCGGTTGGAGCGCGGCTCGATCACCAGCCGGGTCGGCTCCTCGTGGGTCGACTCGTCGCGCAGGTCGGCCACCATGGGCAGCTTCTTGGCCTGCATCTGGGCGGCGATCTGCTCGAGCACCTTGGCGCCGCTGACCTGGTAGGGCAGCGCGGTGACCACCACGTTGCCCTCCTCGCGCACGTAGCGCCCGCGCAGCTTCACCGAGCCGCGCCCGCTCTCGTAGAGCTTCCGCAGGTCGGCCCGGGAGGTGATGATCTCCGCCTCGGTGGGGAAGTCCGGGGCCGGCAGGTGCTCGAGCAGGTCGGCGGTGGTCGCCTCGGGATGGCGCAGCAGGTGGCAGGTGGCCTCGACCACCTCGCCCACGTTATGGGGCGGGATGTCGGTGGCCATGCCCACGGCGATGCCGGTGCCGCCGTTGAGCAGCACGTGGGGCAGCCGCGCCGGCAGCACCACCGGCTCGTTCATGGTGCCGTCGAAGTTGGGGGTCCAATCGACGGTGCCCTGGCCGAGCTCGGCGAGCAGCACCTCGGAGAACTTCGCCAGACGCGCCTCGGTGTAGCGCATGGCGGCGAAGGACTTGGGATCGTCGGGGCTGCCCCAGTTGCCCTGGCCGTCGACCAGCGGGTAGCGGTAGCTGAACGGCTGGGCCATCAGCACCATCGCCTCGTAGCAGGCGCTGTCGCCGTGGGGATGGAACTTGCCCAGCACGTCGCCGACGGTGCGCGCCGACTTCTTGTACTTGGCGCTGGCCGACAGCGAGAGCTCGCGCATGGCGTAGACGATGCGCCGCTGCACCGGCTTCATGCCGTCGCCGATATGGGGCAGGGCCCGGTCGAGGATGACGTACATCGAGTAGTCGAGGTACGCCTTCTCGGTATATTCGCGCAGCGAGAGGCGCTCGACATCGCCCTCCGCCACCTGGATATCCATGGTCATACGGTGTGCCCTAAGTCAGGGTGTCCAGAAATCATTGGCTGCTGTACCTCGCGAACGGTCCGGGCAAGCGCTTTCGCCGATGGCGATTCCGCTCGAGGCTATTTCGGCAACCGGTTGTCGAGGAGGCGCTGTGAACCCTTCCCTGGGCGCTACCGACGCCATCCCTGGCGTAGGACCTCCTCTCTCAACCTGTTCCCGACGCCTCTCGCTCTGGTCCACGGCGCCTGTCCCCGGTGCCGCTCGCCTTGGTGCTTGTAGCTCGGCGCTACACCTCGATGTCCGCCAGGTTGCCGTAGTCCTCGAGCCAGCTCTTGCGGTCGGCGGCGCGCTTCTTGGCCAGCAGCATGTCCATCATCTCCATGGTGCCGTCGCCGGCCTCGCGGGTGAGCTGCACCAGGCGGCGGGTCTCGGCGGCCATGGTGGTCTCGCGCAGCTGCAGCGGGCTCATCTCGCCCAGGCCCTTGAAGCGCTGCACGTTCACCGTACCGCGCTTGCCCTCGAGCTTGCGCAGGATGGCGGCCTTCTCGCTCTCGTCCAGGGCGTAGTGCACCTCCTTGCCGAGATCGATGCGATAGAGCGGCGGCATGGCCACGAAGACGTGGCCGGCATCGACCAGCGCCGGGAAGTGGCGCACGAAGAGCGCGCAGAGCAGCGTGGCGATGTGCAGGCCGTCGGAGTCGGCGTCGGCGAGGATGCAGATCTTGTGGTAGCGCAGCTTGGACAGATCGTCGCTGCCCGGGTCCATGCCCACGGCCACTGCGATGTCGTGCACCTCCTGGGAGCCGTAGATGTCGTGGGGCTCCACCTCCCAGGTGTTCAGGATCTTGCCGCGCAGCGGCAGGATCGCCTGGCTCTCTCGGTTTCGCGCCTGCTTGGCGCTGCCGCCGGCCGAGTCGCCCTCGACCAGGAAGAGCTCGCTGCCGGCCGGATCCTGGCCCGAGCAGTCGGCGAGCTTGCCAGGCAGCGCCGGCCCGGAGGTGACCTTCTTGCGCGCCACCTTCTTGGAGCTCTTCTGGCGGCGCTGGGCGGCGCTGATCACCAGCTCGGCCAGCGCCTCGGCCTGATCGACGTGGTGGTTGAGCCACAGCGAGAAGGCGTCCTTGACCACCCCGGAGACGAAGCCCGCCACGGTGCGCGACGACAGCCGCTCCTTGGTCTGGCCGGCGAACTGCGGGTCGAGCATCTTCACCGAGAGCACGTAAGAGACCCGCTCCCAGAGGTCCTCGGCGGTCAGCTTGACACCCCGCGGCAGCAGGCTTCTGTACTCGCAGAACTCGCGCAGGGCGTCGAGCAGGCCGGCGCGCAGGCCGTTGACGTGGGTGCCGCCCTGGGGCGTGGGGATCAGGTTGACGTAGCTCTCGAGCAGCGCCTCGCCGCCCTCGGGCAGCCACTGGATCGCCCAGTCGACGCCGTGCTCGTCGTCGGCGAAGTGGCCGACGAAGGGCGAGGCCGGCAGCACCTCATAGCCGTCGGTGGCCTGGGCCAGGTAGTCGCGCAGGCCATCGGCGTACTGCCAGACGCTCTCGGTGCCGTCGGGCTCGATCAGGGTGACCTTGAGGCCCGAGCAGAGCACCGCCTTCGCGCGCAGCAGGTGCTTGAGCCGCGACAGGGAGAGTCTCGGGCTGTCGAAGTAGCCCTCCTCGGGCCAGAAGCGCACCACCGTGCCCCGGGCGCGCTTCGCCGCGCTGCCGATCACCTGCAGGGGCGAGGCCTTCTCGCCTTGCTCGAAGGCCATGCCGTGGCGGCTGCCGTCGCGCAGCACCTCGATCTCCAGGCGCCTGGAGAGGGCGTTGACCACCGAGACCCCGACGCCGTGCAGGCCGCCGGAGAAGCGATAGCTCGACTGGGAGAACTTCCCGCCGGCGTGCAGCCGGGTCATGATCAGCTCGACCCCGGAGACGCCGTGCTCCGGGTGGATGTCGATGGGCATGCCGCGGCCGTCGTCGGAGACCTCGACGCCGCCGTCCTCGAAGAGGCGAACGGTGATCGCCCCGGCATGACCGGCCAGCGCCTCATCGACGCTGTTGTCGATGACCTCCTGGACGAGGTGGTTGGGCCGCGCGGTGTCGGTATACATGCCGGGGCGCTTGCGCACCGGCTCGAGGCCGGAGAGGACCTCGATGGAGCTGGCACTGTATTGCGTCATGCATCACCCAAAGTGGTTACGATCGTTCTTGTCGCCCTGTCGCGCCGGTGCCAGGGCGTGGCCGCCGTGGGCCAGGATCGCCGGCAGGTAGTCCGCCAGGGCCGCGAAGCCGTGATCCCCCCGCGGGTGGAGGATGGCACGCGCCCCCCGGTAGAGGGCGAAGGCCCGCCGGGGATCCAGCGTCTCGTCGGCCGTGCCCAGCAGCAGCAGGTAGCGCCCGGGGGTGACCCGCGCGGGCGTCAGGGCCTCGAGCTCCTCGAGGTGCGCGGGCTCGATGGCGAAGCGCTCGCCGGTATAGGCGTTGTCGAAGCGCTGGCCGATCCAGTCGGCCACCAGCCCGGCCGGCGCGACCGCCGGATTGAGCAGCGCCGCCGGCAGGTCGTGGTGCTCGGCGACCAGGGTGGCCAGAAAACCGCCCATGGAGCTGCCCACCACCAGCGGCGCGGGCCCCAGCGCGGCGAGCTCCGCCTCGGCCAGGGCCAGGGCGGCCCGCGGCCGGTGCGGCAGCTGCGGCGTGGCACAGGGCAGCCCGAGTCGCGCGCAGGCCTCGCGCATCAGGCCCGCCTTGGGCGAGCCGCTGCCGCTGTTGAACCCGTGCAGGTAGAGCACCCCGCTGGCCGCCCGCGCCCTCGGTGCGGCGCTCAGCATACCGTAACCCCTGTACATTCAGCCAGTGTCATCGCGAACCGCGTTCCGCCGCCCAGGCGGCCTCGATCAGGCCCCGGGTGGAGTCGTCCATGGTCGCGACGTCGGCGTGATGCTCGAGGATGCGCTGGGTCTCGCCGGCGATCTGCTTGCCGAGCTCCACGCCCCACTGGTCGAAGGGGTTGATGTCCCAGATGGTCGCCTGGACAAACACCTTGTGCTCGTAGAGGGCGATCAGCGCGCCCAGGGTCGCGGGAGTCAGCCGCTCGAGCAGCAGGGTGCTGGAAGGCTGGTTGCCGCGATAACGCTTGTGCACCGGGCGTGCGCCCTGCTCCTCGATGGCCTGGTCGCCGAGCATCAGCGCCCGGGACTGGGCGAAGCAGTTGGCCAGCGTCAGGCGGTGCTGGCTCATCAGGTGGTCCCGGGTGGCCGGGTCCTCGACGTCCTCGTAGCGCACCAGCGGCGCGATGAAGTCGCACTCCACCGCCTGGGTGCCCTGGTGCAGCAGCTGGTAGAAGGCGTGCTGGGCGTTGGGGCCGAGCTGGCCCCAGAGCACCGGGCAGGTGGAGTAGCCGACGGGCTGGCCGTCGTGGGTCACCGACTTGCCGTTGGACTCCATCTCCAGCTGCTCGAGGTAGGCGGCGAAGTACTCCAGCCGGCCGTCGTAGGGCAGGATCGAGTGGGCGCGGACGTCGAGGAAGTTGACGTTCCAGATGCCCGCCAGGGCGAGCAGCACCGGCAGGTTGTCCTCGAGGGGCGCCTCGCGGAAGTGGGTGTCCAGGGCGTGGGCGCCGGCGAGCAGCTCGCGGAAGTTTGCCATGCCCACCGCCAGGGCGATGGGCAGGCCGATGCCGCCCCACAGCGAGTAGCGCCCGCCGACCCACTCCCAGAACTCGAGCTGATGCGCCTCGGCGATGCCCCACTCGCTCATCTTCTCGGGGCTCGCCGAGATGCCGATGAAGTGCTGCTGCAGGACCAGCTCGGCGTCGACGCCCTCCTCGCCGTCCTCGCCCAGCAGGCGCGCCATCAGCCAGTCCCGGGCGGTGCGCGCGTTGGAGAGGGTGTCGATGGTGGTGAAGGACTTCGAGGAGAGCACGAAGAGCGTGGTCTCGGGGTTGAGCCGGGCCAGGTAGTCGGCCAGCTGGGAACCGTCCATGGTGGAGGCGAAGTGCACATCGACGGTGTGCACGCCCTGGGGCCGGTAGTCGGCCAGGGCATGGGTCACCATCAGCGGCCCCAGGTCGGAGCCGCCGACGCCGAGGTTGACCACGTCGCAGATCGCCTTGCCGGTGGCGCCCCGCCACTGCCCGGCGTGGAAGCGCTCGACCATGGTCGCCATGCGCTCCAGGGTGGCGTGCACCGAGGGCACCAGGTCCTCGCCCTCCACCACCAGGCTCGCCTCGGCCGGCAGTCGCAGGGCGGTGTGCAGGGCCGGACGATCCTCGCTGCGGTTGACCCGCTCGCCGGCGAGCAGGGCGCGGATCGCCTCGGGGACCTCGGCCTCCCGGGCGAGATCGAGCAGCTTCGACAGGGTCTCGGCGTCCCAGCGCTGCTTGGAGAGGTCCAGGGTCAGGCCCGCCGCCTGACGGGTGAAGGCGGCATGGCGCCCCGACTCGACGGCGAAGAGCTCGCTCAGGTGCGTGGCGCGCATGCCCTCGGCATGGTCGGCCAGGGCCTGCCAGGCACCCTGCTGATCGATAGTGGTGTGGGTCATGGGAGTCTCCTTGACGTCCTGTCGTGCAGCCGATGCGGGCGAAGCGTAGAATAGCGCCCCTTTCCCCACGACATCCGGCCTGTTCCATGAGTGACGCATCTTACCGTGACGCGATCTATTCGACACCCCTGGACCGGGTGGCGCGCTTTTCGTTCGACGAGCAGGTCGTCGCCTGCTTTCCCGACATGATTCGCCGCTCGGTGCCGGGATACGGCCAGATTCTCGGCATGCTGGGCCTGATCGCCGGCCGCCACCTGCGCCACGGCGCCCAGGTCTACGACCTCGGCTGCTCGCTGGGCGCCGCCGGCCTGGCGCTGGCCGGCAGCCTGCCGCCGGAGGCCTTCCGTTACACCGGGGTCGACCTCTCGCCGGCCATGGTCGCCCGTGCCCGGGAGACCCTGGCCGCGGAATGCCCCGACCATGCCATGGAGGTGCTCGAGGGCGATATCCGCCGGCTGGAGTACGCCCCCGCCGGCATGATCGTGCTCAACTTCACCCTGCAGTTCCTCGCCCCCGAGGACCGCGAGGCGGTGATCGCCCGCCTCTACGCCGCCCTGGAGCCCGGCGGCGTGCTGGTGCTCTCCGAGAAGGTCCAGGCCGCCGACGAGCAGGAGAATGCCTGGCTCGTCGAGCGCTACCACGACTTCAAGCGCGCCAACGGCTACAGCGAGATGGAGATCAGCCAGAAGCGCACGGCGCTCGAGAACGTGCTGGTGCCGGACACCCTGGAGAGCCATCACGCCCGCCTGGCCCGGGCCGGCTTCCCGCGCAGCCAGACCTGGTTCCAGTTCCTCAACTTCGCCTCGCTGATCGCCTTCAAGGACACCTGACATGCCGATCGCGCCGGAACACCGCGACCTCTATCGCGCCTTCCTCGACCAGGGCCTGGAGACCTGGCTGGCCCGCCTGCCGGAGCAGCTGGCCCGGGGGCTGGACCGCCAGCGCTACGGCGACCTGCCGGCCTGGGAGAAGGCCGTGGCCAAGCTCCCCGCGCTGCCCGACACCCGGGAGGTACGCCTGGACGCCGACACGGTGACGGTCGAGGCGGCGCTGACCGACAGCCAGCGCCGCCAGGCCGAGAACCTGCTGCGTAAGCTCATGCCCTGGCGCAAGGGCCCCTATGACCTCGGCGGGGTGACCATCGACACCGAGTGGCGCTCGGACTGGAAGTGGCAGCGGGTGGCGCCGCACCTGGCACCGCTCGCCGGCCGTCGGGTGCTCGACGTGGGGGGCGGCAGCGGCTATCACGCCTGGCGCATGGCCGGGGCCGGGGCCGCCTTCGCGCTGGTGATCGATCCCTCGCCGCGCTTCTTCTGGCAGTTCCGGGCGGTGCGCCACTTCGTCGGCGACGCCGACGGCCACCGCACCCACTTCCTGCCGGTGGGCATCGAGGACGTGCCCGAACGGCTCGCCTTCTTCGACACGGTGTTCTCCATGGGCGTGCTCTATCACCGCCCCTCGCCGCTGGAGCATCTCGTGCAGCTCAAGGAGGCCCTGCGCCCGGGCGGCGAGCTGGTACTGGAGACCCTGGTGGTCGAGGGCGACGCCACCACGGTGCTGCTGCCCGGGGAGCGCTACGCCGCCATGCCCAACGTCTACTTCCTGCCCTCCTCCGCCGCGCTCTGCCAGTGGCTCGAGCGCGGCGGGTTCGAGCACGTGCGGGTGGTCGACGAGGCGGTGACCACCACCGACGAGCAGCGCGCCACCGACTGGATGACCTTCCAGTCGCTGGCCGACTTCCTGGATCCCGACGATCCGACCCGCACCCGGGAGGGCTACCCCGCCCCGCGCCGCGCGGTGGTGATCGCCAATCGGCCGCACTGACCCGGGCGTGGCGATCGGCGGGGCATCATGGACGGCCCCGGGCCTCAGCCGGCATCGCCCGGCCCCGACTCCTCGGGCCCGTCATCCCCAGGTGCGGTGGCCGCCTCGCGGCGCACGGCCGCCAGGCCGTGCTCGGAGATGAAACCCTGGGCCTCGGCATGTTCGGCGATCAGCACGCTGTCGGCGGCCAGCACCAGGTCGCAGCGGGTGTTGCGCAGCTGGTCGCAGAGCCCCTGGATGGCGCGCTGGCGATCCTCCCGCTTATCCACGCGTCGAATGTAGATGGCCTGGACGCGTCCGGGGTGGGCCTCGACGATGCGGGTGTAGACCTCGGGGTCGTGCTGCCCGCTGTCGCCGATCAGCACGCAGGGCACCCCCTCGAAGGTCGCCAGCATGCGGCCGATCAGCTGCTCCTTGTGCGCCTCGGCCCGACGCGGCCAGGGGTGGCGCAGGGAGAGGCCCCATTCGCGCAGGAACAGGATCGGCCCGACCGGAATGCGATTGAGCTGGAAGAAGGTCTCCAGCATCTCGTAGATCGCCCAGGGGCCCCGCGACACGTAGAGGATGGGGCGCTCGCCCTGGTCGTCGGCGCCGCGGTGCAGGGCCTGGTAGAGCGCCGCCACGCCGGGAAAGGCCATGCGCTGATGGGGCTGCTCGATGAACAGCCGATAGAGCATGCGCAGCTTGTCGGCCACGCCGGTGTAGACCACGGTATCGTCGATGTCGCTGATCACCAGCAGGTCGGGTTCGGACACGGGGATGAAGACCTCCACGTCGTCACGCACCGCCCCCTCCTCGGCCGCGGTGACCCACAGCTCGGCGAGGTGCCAGACCCGATCGCGGGGCAGTGACGAGGCGAGCGGCAGGCGGGCCTCGAAGTAGCCGTCGCGGTCGGTGGTCACGGTCGCGTGATTGTCGCCCAGGCGGATGTCGACGCTGGCCTCGGCCACGCCACGTCGGGCGATGCGTCGGCCCACGTCGACCAGGTCGCGCAGGAAGCCGCGACGCGGTATGCCTCGGACGAGCGGCGCCTGGTGAAACACGCGGCCGGTGAGGAAGGCCTCTCGCCGCGAGCCGAAGCCCCGATAGGGGGTCACGGTCAGGCCGCTGCTGGCCTGGGGGTGCTTCATCGGCCGGGCCAGGCCTCCCGTCAGCCGCTTCACGAACAGGGCGGTGCGACGCAGCGTCGGCATCATGCCGGCCACCCTGTCGCGAGATCGGATCGCATCCTGTCGCCCATGGCCGGCTCTCCGGGTGATGACGATGTCTTCAGCTTACTCGGTGCCCGGCAGATGTCGCCCCTTCATCCTTAAACACAACGAGACGTCACCGCTGACGGTCGCCCTTCGGACGCGCCAGGCCTAGCGCCGCAGGATCACCAGCCAGCGCCCCAGGTTGAGGACGCTGGCCAGCGAGGCGGCCACATAGGTGAAGGCGCAGGCGGTGAGCACGTGGCGGGCGCCGGCCATGTCACGGGCGGGGATGTACTCGGCGAGCAGCGGCAGGGCCCGCCCGAAGCTCGCATCGAACTCCACCGGCAGGGTCACCAGGTGCACCAGCGCCGCGGTACCGAAGCTGATCACCGCCAGGGCCACCACCACCGCCAGGCCGCCGGGCAGGCGCGTCAGCACGAAGAGGAAGGGGGCGGCCATCATCAACAGCGCCCCGACCTTCTCGGCCTTCTGGGCCACGGCCACCAGCCGCGAGCGAGCCATCAGCGGCGCATAACCGTCCCGATGCTGGATGGCATGGCCCACCTCGTGGGCCGCCACCGTCACCGCCGTGAGCGAGCGGCCCGTGTAGTGCTCCTGGGAGAGCCGCACCCGGCGCGCCTCGGGGTCGTAGTGATCGCCCTGCTCGGTTACCTCCACCCGCACGCCTTCGAGTCCCAGCCGGCGGATCAGGTGCTCGGCGAGCTCGCCGCCAGTGCCGGGATACTCCTCGCGCCCGCGGGAGTGGCGCGACAGCACCCACTTCGCCCAGACGTTGGGCAGCAGGAAGAGGGCCAGCAGCAGGGCGATTGCCAGGACGATCATCGGTGGGGCTCCGTGGCGGGGGCAGATCATTGGACCCAGCCTACCAGAGGCGGTTTCCGAACCGCCTGTTCTAAACGACAACGAGCCCGACGACACGGGGTCGCCGGGCTCGTTGTGGGCCGGAGTCATCGGCCTATTTGAGCAGCTCGCGAAGGTCCTTCGCCTCCCAGTGCGGGAAGTACTTGCGTACCAGGGCGTTGAGCTCCAGCTCGAAGCCGGCCCAGTCCACCTCGCCGGCCGGGCGAGCGGAGGACTGCGCGACGCCGCGGATCATCCCGGCGCCCACCGTCACGTTGGTGAGCCGGTCGATGACGATGAAGCTGCCGGTGCCCGGGCTGCGGTCGTAGTCGTCCAGCGCCACCTCGGCGGTCAGCTCGACCCGGCAGCGGGCGATGGCGTTGAGCTCGAGTCGCTCGGAGGGATGGCGCGCCTGGCTGTTGACGTCGACCTGGTGGAGGATCTCGCCGACCCGGCCCGCCACGGAGCGTCCGGCCAGGCGGATGTCGACCGGCCGCCCGGGGACGAGGGGCTCGTCGTGCATCCACACGAGGTCGGCCTCGAAGGCATCGGCCTGGGTGACCTCGGCATCCTCGGCGACGATCCAGTCGCCCCGGGAGATATCGAGCTCGTCCGCCAGGGTAACGGTGATCGCCTGGCCCGGCCAGGCGATGTCCAGGTCGCCGTCGAAGGTGACGATGCGCTCCACCGTCGAGGTCTTGCCGGAGGGCAGCACCCGGATCGCCTGACCCGGGCGCAGGATACCCGCCTCCAGGGTGCCGGCGTAGCCGCGGAAGTCCAGATCCGGGCGGTTGACGTATTGCACCGGCAGGCGCAGGTCGGTCAGGTTGCGGTCGCGGCTCACCTCCACGCTCTCCAGCAGCTCGAGCAGCGGGGGGCCGGCGTACCAGGGCGTGCGCTCGCTGCGGTTGACGACGTTGTCGCCCTCCAGCGCCGAGAGCGGCACGAAGCGGATGTCGGGGGCATTGAGCTCGTCGGCGAAGGCGCGGTACTCGGCGACGATCTCCTCGAAGCGCGCCTCGTCGAAGCCGACCAGGTCCATCTTGTTGACCGCGATCACCAGGTGCTGGATGCCCAGCAGGTCGGCGATGAAGCTGTGCCGGCGGGTCTGGGTCTGCACGCCGTAGCGGGCGTCGATCAGGATGATCGCCAGGCTCGCCGTGGAGGCGCCGGTGGCCATGTTGCGGGTGTACTGCTCGTGGCCCGGGGTGTCGGCGATGATGAACTTGCGCTTGTCGGTGGAGAAGAAGCGGTAGGCCACGTCGATGGTGATGCCCTGCTCCCGCTCGGACTGCAGGCCGTCCACCAGCAGCGCCAGGTCCACCGCCTCGCCGGTGGTGCCGCTCTTCTTCGAGGCCTGGGTGATCGCCGCCAGCTGGTCGTCGAAGATCATCTTGGAGTCGTGGAGCAGCCGGCCGATCAGGGTCGACTTGCCGTCATCGACGCTGCCGCAGGTGATGAAGCGCAGCAGGTCCTTGTTCTCGTGCTCGTGCAGGTACTGATCGATGTTGTCGGCGATCAGGTTCGATTGATGTGACATTTAGAAGTACCCCTCGCGCTTCTTCTTCTCCATGGAGCCGGCCTGGTCGTGGTCGATGGCACGGCCGCTGCGCTCGCTGGTGCGGGTCAGCAGCATCTCCTGGATGATCTCGGGCAGGGTGGCCGCCCGGGACTCCACGGCCCCGGTCAGCGGGTAGCAGCCCAGGGTGCGAAAACGCACCCACTTCTCCTCGGGCACCTCGCCGGGCGCCAGCGGCAGGCGGTCGTCGTCGACCATGATCTGCATGCCGTCGCGTTCCACTACCGGCCGCGGCGCGGAGAAGTAGAGCGGCACGATGGGGATGCCCTCGAGGTGGATGTACTGCCAGATGTCCAGCTCGGTCCAGTTGGAGAGCGGGAAGGCGCGGATCGACTCGCCCTTGTTGACCCGGGCGTTGTAGAGGTTCCAGAGCTCCGGGCGCTGGTTCTTGGGATCCCAGCGATGGTGGCGGTCGCGGAAGGAGAACACCCGCTCCTTGGCGCGGCTGGCCTCCTCGTCGCGGCGCGCCCCGCCGAAGGCGGCGTCGAAGCCGTAGTGGTCCAGCGCCTGCTTGAGGGCCTGGGTCTTCATCACGTCGGTGTAGCCGCTGGAGCCGTGCTCGAAGGGATTGATGCCGGCGGCGCGCCCCTCCTCGTTGATGTGCTCGATCAGCTCCATGCCGGATTCCGCGGCCATGCGATCGCGGAACTCGATCATCTCGCGGAACTTCCAGGTGGTGTTGACGTGCATCAGCGGGAACGGCGGCGGGCCGGGATAGAAGGCCTTGCGCGCCAGGTGCAGCATCACCGAGGAGTCCTTGCCGATGGAGTAGAGCATCACCGGGTTGGCGAACTCCGCCACCACCTCGCGGATGATGTGGATCGACTCGGCCTCGAGCTGCTTGAGGTGGGTGAGGCGCTGGCGCGACGCCGTGGGGTCGCCAGCGGCGGCCTGGACGGCGCGCTCGCGGGACGGTGCGGAAAGATGGCTCATGGCCCGGCTACCTCGCATGACATTGAGCGGGAGAGATCATGCAGGACAGGGTAACGCCGGGCCGATAATAACCCAAAAGAATCAATAACTATCTTTTTATAGTTATTTTAACTACTCGAACGCCACTCGCCGGTCCCGGCGCGGCGCCCCGACCTCAGGGCGCGACGCGCCCCACCCGGGTCTCGATCCCGCCGGGCGCGAGGTCGAGGACGCGATAGCCCGGACGGGCGGCCTCGTCGAGGGCGAAGGTCGCGGCGCCGGGCAGGAACTGGTCGCTGGCGGCGGGGCAGCCATAGACCGCCACCCGGCGGCCGGCCAGGGCCTGGGCGCCCTCGAAGGCCTGGTGGACGTGGCCGAAGCACACCGCTCGCACCTGGCCATAAGGGGCGAGGCAGCGCCAGAAGGCCTCGGCGTCGGCCAGGCCGATCGCGTCGAGCCAGGCGGTGCCGATGGACAGCGGCGGATGGTGCATGACCAGAAGCGTCGGGCGATCGTCACCGGCCAGGCGCGCGTCCAGGGCGGTGAGCCGCTGGGGGCCCAGCTCGCCGCCCTCGCGGCCGGGGACCCGGGTATCCAGCAGCAGCGCGCGCCAGTCACCCAGGTCGAGCTCGGCGGGCAGCGATTGATGCTCGACCATCAGCTCGGGACTGTCGTGGTTGCCCGGCAGCCAGGCCCAGGGGGCCTCGAGCTTCGACAGGGTGCGCGTCGCCAGCGCGTAGGAGGCCGCCGTCTCGTCCTGGCTGATGTCGCCGCTGACCACCACCCGATCCGGCTTCTCGCGGTTGACCGCCGCGATCACGGCCTCGAGCTGGCCAAGCGGCACGCCGATCCGGCCGCGCGCGGCGGGATCGGCGTGGAGGTGGCAGTCGGTGATCTGGACCAGGCGCATCGCAGGGGCTCTCGTTCCGTGAGACTAGGGTAAGGAAGGCGGCTCGCCGAGCGGCCGTCAGGGCAGTTCCGGCAGGTCGGAGTGACCGTGGGCGAGGCCATGCTCCAGCCACTCGCCAAGGAAGCGGTTGAGCTGCAGCTTCTCGTCGGGCTGGTGCATGCGGGCGTTGGGGTAGCGATAGCGGCCGTGGAAGTGGCGATGACGCTGGAAGTCGGTCACCTCGGCCATGCGCACGTCGTGGTAGAGGTGCACGCGCATGCGCGGCGACTCGATCAGCGTATCGAGCATGCCGCGCTGGGAGACCCGCACGATGCTGGTGTAGGGCGCACGCTCCTGGAGCTCGAGACAGAGCGCCCCCAACCGGCGTTCTCCGTTGACCAGCGCCACCTCGCGGGTCTCGCCGGCCTCCAGGTCGCCCAGCAGCCGGGTCAGGCGGATGAAGTTGGCCGCGCATTCGCCCTGCAGGGTCTTCAGGTCGGTGACATAGGCGTTTCTCGGCACGCTACCTCCTTGCTCGCAACGATGCACGCTCACCGACCAGCCACTGGAAGGCGATCAGGCACATGGCATTGTCGAGTCGTCCGGCCTGCAGGAGTTCCCAGGCACGCAGGAACGGTAGCACATGCACGCGGATATCCTCGTGCTCCTCGTCCAGGCCGTGCACGCCGCCGAGGCCTCGGCTGTCGACCAGGCCGCAGAACAGGGTGACCCGCTCGTCGCAGGCGCCGGGGCTCGGGTAGTAGGCGTGCAGCTCGATCAGCTCGCCCACCTCGCAGCCGGCTTCCTCCATGGCCTCGCGGCGGGCCACCTCGGCGGCGCTCTCGCCCCGCTCGACCAGACCGGCGACCACCTCGAGCTTCCAGGGCGAGGCTGGATCGTCGAGGGCCCCGGCGCGAAACTGCTCGACCAGCACCACGGCGTCGCGCTCCACGTCGTAGAGCAGCACGCCGACCGCGTCGTGGCGATGGTGCACCTCGCGCACCATGGGCGCGCTCCAGCCGCCCTCGAAGAGGCGGTGGCGCAGGTGCAGCGCCTCCAGCCGGAAGAAGCCGTCGTGCAGGCAGCGCCGCTCCTCCAGCACCACGTCGGCCGCCGTGAAGGGCAGCTCGCGGGTGAGGTCCTGATCGTCCGCGGGCGGGCGCGTGTCGCTCATGGCGGTCTCCCGGTCATGCAAAGGGCCCATTATCGGGACCGCGGACCGGAATGCCAACCACCCGGCCCCGACGCGCGCCCTCAGAGACCGGCGAGCAGCGCCCTGGCGGCGTCGCGCAGCGCCTCGTCGGAGCGCGACCGGGTCGCCCGCGCCGTGCCGGCGACGGCGCGGCGGGCGTGCTCGCGGGCCTCGGCGTCTCGGCCCTCCTCCGCGAGGAAGGCGGCGTAGTAGTAGTGAACGTCGATCCCCTCGGGGCGGATCGAGAGGGCCCGTCGGAACATTCGCTCGGCGGTCTCGGCGTCGCCGAAGGCCACCGGCCAGCCCGGCGCGCGGTCGTAGAGGGCCCCCAGGGTCACCCAGGCGGAGCCGCGGTGCCCCTCGGGGTCGAGCGCGACGGCGCGCTCCAGCACCTCACGCGCCCGCTTGGCCGAGCCCAGGGCACTGAGCCCGCCGGCCGCCCGGGCATGGGAGGCCAGCACGATGCCCCGCCAGACCAGCACCGGGCCCTGCCGGGGATGGGCGTCGAGCAGCGCCGCGCTCCGCTCGGCCAGCGCCTCGAGGGCGGCCTCGCGGCGGGCCTCGGGCATCGCGGTGATGATCGCCTCCCAGCGCTGGCGCAGGTCGGCCACGCCCGCCTCCCAGGCCTGGGGCGCGGCCTGGGCCAGGGAGGCGGCGCTGCCCCCCAGGCCGATCGCGGCGACGAGGACGGTGGCGAGGAGCGGGTGACGGGACATGGCAAGACTCCGTGGCGGGTTATTGTTGTGATCGCATCACCCGCAATGTAACGAACGTTCGAATGAACCGCCAGGCAAGCGTGGACACCGTGGCGTGCGCCGGTGCGATGGCGTATCTTGCCCCTCTCGTTCGACAGACTCGCGATAGACGGACCCGACAGCCGAAGGAGGGAAGCGATGAAGGGCCGCAACATGACGCGCTGGCGCGATCCCGCCAAGGACCCGCGTCAGGAACCCAAGAGCAACCTGATCACCGCCGAGGGGGCCGAGCGGCTGCGCGGCATCCTCGACCACCTCTCGCGGGTCAAGCGCCCCGCCCTCTCCACCAAGGTGGGCGAGGCGGCGGCGCTGGGCGATCGCAGCGAGAACGCCGACTACACCTACAACAAGAAGGAGCTCAACCGGGTCATTGCCCGGATCCGCTACCTGACCAAGCGGCTCGATGAGCTGACGGTGGTGGACCGGCTCCCCGCGGATACCGAGCGCGTCTTCTTCGGCGCCTTCGTGACCCTGGAAGACGAGGAGGGCGAGGAGCTCGCCATTCGCATCGTCGGCCACGACGAGACCGACACGACAAGGCACTGGATCAGCGTGGACGCTCCCCTGGCGAAGGCGCTGCTGGGCAAGGGGCTCGACGACGAGGCCACAGTGACCGCGCCGGGCGGCGAGACCACCTACCTGATCACCGATATCGTTTATCGACAGCCCTAGCAACGCCCCTTGCAGGGGCCCGTGGTGATCGCTCCAGGGCGCAGTCGAGGGTGATCATCGCACGCACGCGCTTGATGACCGGGGTGTCGCCGCCCGGCCCCGCGATCGAGAAAGCCCCCCGGATAGGCCAGCCGGATGGGGCCCACCTTCCTGCCGGAACCCTCGGCGCGCCGCCCGGAGGAGTGACGCTGTAGTCCGGCGGCGACAGCGAGGAAGCGCGCATAGGGCGTGATTCGGCGTGGGGCGCCCCGACGCGTTGTCTTCCGCCGACGGTATTGGCCGCATGAGCGATGCATCACCGCCCCCCACTTTCCACCCGATGGCTCCAATATACTGTTAAAAAAGAGAAAATCTTTATCCCGGCATGGCGCTCGCTGGGTGCATGGCAAGCGAGCCATCCGGCTCGTGGCCTGCAAAGTGCGATAGCACAGGAGGAACATCATGCGGAAGGTACTGCTGAAGACCACCTTGCTTCCCCTCACCCTGCTGTTCGGCGCCAGCGCCGTGGCTGCGGACACCCCCACCTTCGATGACCTGGACCGCAACGGCGATGGCATGCTGAGCGCCGAGGAAACCCTCACCGTGGAAGGCCTGAACCTTGAAACGGCGGATACCGATGGCGACAGCGCCCTCAGTCGGAAGGAGTTCGAGGCCGCCAACACCGGCATGCCGGGAGGCGCCGACGGCGCATCAGGCATGGACGGCGCATCAGGCATGGACGGCGCAGCGAGCATGGACGGTGCATCGAGCATGGAAGGCTCGGCCAATATGGGAGGCACAGCCAACATGGAGGGTTCATCGACCATGGATAGCTCGACCATGGGCGGAACGCGTCAGGAAAGCAGCACCACCCACGAGTGATCTCTCCCCCGTGCAGCCGGCATGCCCGGCTGCCCCGCGCCCGCCGGCCATGCCCGGCGGGCGCGGCCGCGTTTACGACCTTCCGTCACGAGTCGCGGCATAGACCCGGAAGCGGCGATCGTCGGCGAGGATCTCGAAACCGCCGAAGGCGGCCTCCAGCAGGTCCGGATAGGGCAGGAAGGCGTTGGCCACCAGCAGCAGGCAGCCGCCGGGCTTGAGGTGCGCCGGCGCCTCGCGGATCAGCCGGCCCGCCGGACCGTAGTCGATGGCTCGCTCGTGATGGAAGGGGGGATTGCTGACGATGGCGTCGAAGGTGCGGTCGCCAAGCGCCGAGTAGACGTCGCTCGCCAGCGCCTCGCCGGCCAGGCCGTTGGCCGCGAGGGTGCGCCGGGTCGCCTCCACCGCGAAGCCGTTGACGTCCACGGCCGTGACCCGGGCGCCGCGACGGGCCAGCCAGGCGGCGAGGATGCCGTCGCCGCAGCCCATGTCCAGGATATCGCCTCGCCCCTTATCGGCGCGCCCTTCCAGCGTCCCGGGCAGCTCGCCCAGCAGCAGGCGGGTGCCGTCGTCCAGCTTGCCGTGGCCGAAGACGCCGGGGTGGCTGACCAGGGTCATACCCTCGGCCTCGAAGCGCGTCCAGGCCGCGTCGGGGTCGATACCCACCCGGTCCAGGCGGGTCGCGTAGAGGCCGCAGCGCCGGGCGGTGTCGAGCTTGCGACAGCCGAGCCCCAGCGCCGCCAGCACCTTGAGCACGCGCTTGATACCGCCCTGGTTCTCGCCGACCAGCTGCAGCGGGGTGCCCGGCGGCAGGTGGGCGCAGAGCCACAGCAGCCACCACTCGCCCTGGGCGTGGCTCTTCGGCCAGAAGAGCACCGCCCCGGGAGGCGCCGCGTCGAGGGCCTCGAAGGGCGAGGCCCTCGGGACCCCCTTGGCCTGCCAGGCCGCGCACAGCGCCGCATCGGCGCTGAGCAGTCGGCCCTGCCCCGCCTCGAGCCAGGCGTCCTGGGGCGGCGCCACCCAGAGCCAGCCGCGATAGTCGAACGCTTGTCGCTCCAGCAGCTGGCAGACGGGGGTCTCGGCACTCATGGGGTGGCCTCCTGTGGGGATTGCATGGGGCGCTCCAGGGTGTAGAGCAGGTAGCGGCCGAGCCGCCAGTGGGGGTCGACCCGGGCGTAGCGGTGCTCGAGCGCCAGCAGGCGCTCCCGCTCGGCCTCGCTCTCCGGCGGCTGGCGCAGGTAGTCGGCGAACACCCGGATGCCCGCCACCTCGCGGATGACCAGGTCGCTCTCGGCGCTCCAGGCCTCGATCTGTGCGTGGGTCAGCGGCGAGATCGGGGTCAGCCGCTTGCGCAGCCCCTTGCCCTCCAGGCGATCCGTCAGGGCCTTCTCCAGGTTGCCCTTGACCACGTTGGAGAGCCTGAGCGCATCGCGATTGAACACCATCAGCGAGAGCTGGCCGCCCGGCGCGAGCAGGCCGGCCAGGGTGGCCAGCGCCGCGCGCGGGTCGGCCAGCCATTCGAGGACGGCATGGCAGGCGATCAGCGGCCAGGGACCCTGAGCCTGCTCGGGCAGGGCCTGCAGCGGGGCCTCGAGGAAGCGCACGCCCTGCCCTGCCAGGTGTTCCCGGGCCCGCGCCAGCATCTCGCCGGAGGGCTCGGCCAGCGTCACCGGGTGGCCGCGCTCGGCGAACCAGCCGGCCAGCTGGCCGAGGCCGCCGCCGACGTCGAGCAGCGGCTGCCCCTCGAGCGCGAGCATCTCGGGCAGCAGGCGGTCGAGCAGCGCCAGGCGCAGCTCGCCCCGGGCCCCGCCGTAGAGGCTCGCGGCGAACTTGTCGGCCAGGCCGTCGAAGTAACGGTCACCGGCCGGCGAAAGAGGAGAAACGGGTGCGGTCATGCCGGCCACCGGAAGCGAAGATGGGCGCATTCTACCCGGGAATCGCGCCGGACTCATCGCCGGCGCTGCCACCCCGGGCAGGCGCGGGTTTATCTCGGCGGGTCAGGCGCTTATAATGCGCTGCGTTGCGCCCCCATAGCTCAGCTGGATAGAGCGTCCCCCTCCTAAGGGGAAGGTCTCAGGTTCGAATCCTGATGGGGGTGCCAGCCCTTCGCATCGTCTGCCCACTCCCCATCATCGCCTCCTGCCCCCGCAGGGCCGCGTTGTCGCCTTTCAGGACACGACGCTCCATGGGCCCCGTCACGCGCCTTCGGCGCCGAGCAGCAAACAGCCCCCTCTGATCCGCCGACTCAACGAGGAGAGTGCGTCTTGATCATGGCCGCGTGATCTACCCTGATCGAAGAGCCTCCGAACAGACGGCCCCTCCATGCGCCGACTCGTCCTGATGCGCCACGCCAAGGCGAAGCGTGGCGGCAAGAACATGTCCGACCGCGACCGCCCCCTGAGCAAGCGGGGCAGGCGACAGGCGGCTGCCATGGCAAGGGCCATGCGGCACGGGAAGGACCTCGCCGGCGAGGTGCATGTCAGCGGGGCGAGGCGGGCGCGAGAGACCCTCGACGAGATGGCGAGGCACCTGCCCCAACCGGCCTTGAACGAACGGGCCTTGAGCGAGCGGGCCGTGAAGGATGAGGCGCTCTACACCTTCGACGCCGACGCCCTGCTGGCCTGGCTACGAGGGCTGCCCGATACCACGGAGAGCGTGCTGGTGATCGGCCACAATCCCGCCCTGCTGGCGCTGGGACGCTGGCTCTGTCCGGCGGCGCCGGACGCCCTGTCCACCGGTAGCGTGCTGCGTCTTACGCTGCCCGATACCCCCTGGCCGTCACTGACCGCCGACAGCGCCGTCGCCATGGAGCGCCTGAGCCCGGAACAGGCAAGCCATGCGCTCTTTGCGCGCCGCGCGCCCGCCGCGCCAAGGCTGGGCAAGCGGGGCACCCGGCGACGCATCCTGGCCATGCTGGCCCATCAATACCGCGGCGTGCGCGCCCTGGAACCGGGCGTGGTGGCCGGGGTCGATGCGGAGTTCCTGCACCAGTATCGCGTCAACCTGCGCCGCAGCCGCGCCATCGGCGAAGCCGTGCGGGCCACGATCAGGGTCCCCGGCTTGAAGAAGCGGCTGGCACGGCTCAAGGCGCATGCCAGGGCCACCAGCGACCTGCGCGACCTGGACGTCTTCCTGGCAAGCCTGGCCGAGACCCCGGCGCCGCTGACGACGCGCTCGCGTCAGGCACTGACGCGCTGGCTGCTGGCCCGGCGCCAGGAAGCGCACGCCGCGCTGTGCCGGCGGCTCGCCCGGCCCGACTACGGCGAGGCGCTGGAGGACTGGAGGCGCTTTATCGCCTCCCGGGCGTTCAGGCAGGCGCTGGCCGCGATCTCCCACCGGCGCATCGCCTCGGTGCTGATCGAGCGCCTCGACCGGCACGATCGGGCGCATGCCGGGCTCTCCCCGCAGCGCGATGACGCCGCCTTTCACGACCTGCGCAAGGCGGTGAAACGCCTACGCTATCTCGCCGAGCTGGACCCCAAGCGCCATCGCGAGCTGCTGTCGGGCCTGAAGCGTCGCCAGCGCCTGCTGGGTGACCTCCAGGATCTCTGCACCCGCCAGGCCTGGATCGCGGCCTTCGTCGCCAGCGCCCGCCACGCCCCCAGGCGAGAGCGGGAGTGCGACGCCTGGCAGGCGGCGCTCGAGCAGGCCAAGCAGGCGTTACGGGCAGAGATCATGGCCCTGCCGCCCCTGGCGGAGAGTTGCCGCACGACTCGCGCGCGCTGATCACGCTGGATCGCCCCCGCTCTCGGCGCCGCTCGCTCAGAAGACGTAGTCGACGCCCACCCAGAGGCTTCGGCCGGGCTCGTT
Organism: Halomonas sp. THAF5a; assembly: GCF_009363755.1. NCBI lineage: Bacteria > Pseudomonadati > Pseudomonadota > Gammaproteobacteria > Oceanospirillales > Halomonadaceae > Halomonas > Halomonas sp. THAF5a. Next base: position 2,912,421 of record NZ_CP045417.1, read on the forward strand.
CAGCGGCAGGGCCAGGCTGTCCGGATCCTCGGCGAGGAAGGGGTCGCTGGCGCTGCGGTTGCGATTGAGGAAGTCGCTGTAGGTCTTGTCGAGCAGGTTGCTGACGCCCGCGCGCAGGGTCATGGCCTGCCAGCGCCAGGCCGACTCGGCGTCCAGCACCACATAGCCGGCCGTGGCCTCCTCGTCCGGCCCCAGCCGGTCCTGGGCGTCGGAGAAGCGCGCGGTGAGCCCGGCCTCCCAGGCCTCGCGCACGTGGAACTGCGCGAGCCGGCCGCGCAGCGGGGCGATATCGGCCAGCGCCCCGCCGTCGTCCAGGTTATCGCCGCGCACCCAGCTCAGCTGGCCACGGGTCTCCCAGTGGTGACCCCAACGCAGGTCGCCGGAGAGCTCCAGGCCATAGAGGGTGGCATCGATATTGCGGTAGACGCTGATGCCGTCCACCGTCTCGCGGAAGATGTAGTCGTCGACGCGATCGGCGAAGGCCGTCAGCTCGATGCCGGCATCGGCCAGCCGACGCTCGATGCCCACGTCGAGCTGGTGGTGCACCTCGGGGTCGAGGCCGGGGTTGCCCACCCAGTCGTTCTTGGCGAAGTAGCGCTCGGTGGCATCGGCGTCACGCTCCGCGCGGCTCAGGCTGGCGTAGAGGGTGTCGGTATCGTTCGGGCGCCACTCCCCGCGCAGGAAGCCGCCCACCAGCCAGGCGTCGTGGTCCAGGTCGTCCGCCACGCCGTACTCGCGACGGTAGAGATCGGCCGCCACCACGCCGGTATCGCTGGCCTGGTCGGCGGCATCGGCACTGGCCTCGGAATAATCGAGCCGCAGGCCACCGCTGACGGTGGTGCGCTCGCCCAGGTAGTGATCCATCTCGGCGAACACCCCCGACTGGCGGGTGGTCACGTCCGGCCAGGAGAGAAACGCCACCACGCCCTTCGAGTCATTGATGATCCGCGCGTCGCGCTCGTTTTGCAGCACGTTGACCCCGAGCCGCAGGTCGCTGTTCTCGCGCTGCTGCACGACCATGCTCTTCCAGGTGAAGGTGTCGGACTCGGTGGGCGAGCGCATCTTCATGGCCATCCCCATTTTCACGGGTGGCTCGCGCAGCGAGAAGTTGTCCATCACGTGGTCGATAGTGGTGAACTGCAGGCGATGCTCCATTCGCAGGGCGTCGGATAAGGCATGGTCCAGGCGAAGCCGAAAGGTATCGTTGTCGCTCTCCGGCGAGTCCATGCCGGCGCCGGCGAAGGCGACGTCGCGCTCGCGGATGCCCTCGTAGCCGAACGCCACCTCGGTGTCGGCCGTGGGCGTGAACCCCAGGGTCACGCCGCCGCTGGTGGTCTCGTAACCGCTGTGGATGCGCCGGCCGTCGCCGTCCTCGTAGTCGTTGGCCTGCCGGCGCTCGGCGTCCAGCCGCCAGTAGCCGTTCTCGTTGCCGGCCACCAGGTGGGCATAGACGCCGGCTCGCTCGCCGTTGTCGTCGAAGCTCGCCCCCACGCTGCCCTGCTGCTGCACCTCACCGCCCTCGAAGTCCGGCGGCAGGCGCTCGAAGAGCACGGTGCCTCCGCTGCCGCCGGCCCCGTGCTGCAGGGTCGTCACGCCCTTGCTCACGGTCACCCGGTCGAAGCTCTGCAGCGGCGCATAGGCGGTGGGCGGATCCATGCGGTTGGGACAGGCGCCGAAGACATAGCCGCCATCCACCAGGATGTTCAGCGCATTGCCCTGCTGGCCGCGAATCACCGGGTCGAGCCCATGACCGCCCATGCGGATCGCCTCCACCCCGTTGATGCGCCGCAGCCACTCCCCGGCATCGGCCGCCGGTGCCGACGACTGTTGGGGCGTGATCGTCGACTCGCCGGGCACGGCGGCTCGCCCTACGATGATCAGGGGTTCAAGGTCGTGGGTCTCAGCGTGGGCGGCACCGGCCAAGGCGGCGATGCAGGCCGCAAGCGGCAGGCGGCGAAGGAGTGGCGTGGTCATGTTCCCGTGCTCTCTGGAATAATATTATAAGGCACGAGAATATTAAATCGGGGTGAAATGAGCGGGAATGGGTCAGGTTGCCGCATCCGTGCCCGGCCTGCCGGCGTCACCCGAACCAGGGCATCGGCGTGAAGGAGACCGCCCCGGGCGAGAGAACATCGCGATGGGCTGTAAGGCAGCCCGCCCGGGAGACACGAAAGAAGCAGGACCCGCTCACGGGTCCCGTTCGACTCCCTTACACCCGAGGTGCCCCATGAAGATCAAGACACTGACCGCCGCCTGCCTGACCCTGCTGCTGATGGGCGGCGCCGCCCACGCCATGGACTCCGTCGCCATCGAAGAGCACATGGCCAAGATCAACGAGCAATACGTCCAGACGGCCGAGGAGCAGGGCGAGGTCGAGGCGCTCGAGGAGAAGGTCGAGGCGCTGGAGGAGATGATCCAGATGCTGCTGGAAGACCAGGATTCGTAACCCCTCCCCGCGTCATCAGCGAAAGGCCCCGACGACCTGAACGGAACGCCGGGGCCTTTATCTCGCCGGGAATCATCGCCTCGACGCTTGAGCGTTAGCGCTTCTGCACCTTGAGCTCGTAGTTGTTGACGCCCGTCATGGACGAGCCGAACTTCTGGCCCTGCACGCGGATGCGGTAGCGGCCCGGAGCGAGCTCGGTCTGCATGTCCACGTCGCCATCGAAGCCCTCGCCGGCCCCCTCGGCGACCACGCGGCCGTTGGCGTCCAGCACCTCCAGCTCGAGGCGGTAGGTATCCTCGTAGCCGGTCGGATAGGTCGAGGTGGTGATGGCCACGGCGCCGCGCTCGGCCATGTCGAAGGTCAGCACCTCGCCCCGGGCGCGGATCTTCACGTCGGTGACGATGGTCCGCACGCCGTTCGCCGGCTGGGCCTCCGGCTGGGGCCGGGCTTCCTCGGCGGAGGATGCCTGGGCCTCGGCCTGCGAGGCGGCAGCGGCCGCTGCGCCAGCGGATGCCTCGGCGGCCGCATCGGCACTCGCCTCAGGCGTTGGGGCGGCGATGGTCGCCACGTCGTCCCGGCCGCGCACGAAGACGCTGCGGTTGCCCTCGCGGGCGCTGCCGCTGAACACCAGACCGCTACCGTCGCTGACGGCCTCCTCGAGGCGGCGCCCGTTATCGTCCAGGCCGGCCACGGTGATATAGAAGCTCTGGCCCGCCGTGCCGCGGGTGCCGAACTTCTGGCCCTCGACGCGCAGCACGTAGTCGCCCGGCGCCAGGCGCTGGCGCATGGCGAGCCCGCCGTTCTGGCCCAGCGCCTCGCCCCGGGCGATCACCTGCCCCTGGTCGTCCAGCAGCGCCGCGGCCACCCGGTAGTCCTCGGATTCCCCGCCCGGCACCGAGCTCTCGAAGAGGTACTGCCCCTCCGTCTTGACGGTGAAGTCGTGCTCCTGGGGGCTGCCATAGAGGAAGCTGCGGCTGCGGGCGTCGTTGTCGGCCTGGAAGAAGCCGGTCAGGTCGAGCTGCTTGCCCTGCTCCCGGAAGCGCTCTTCCCTTTCGCTGGAGAGCGCCGGAGTGCTGACCAGCGCTAGGCCGAGCGCGATTAGACCGGCGGTGATGATCGGCTGTTTCATGAAACCTCGCTTGCGTTCGTTGGTACCCAATGAAAAAAGCCGATCCCGGGGGATCGGCTTTCGGTGTTCTACCCTAGTCGCAGGTTACACCCGCAGTCAGGTTTAAAACAGGTAGGTAGCACCCACGGCAACGCCGTCATCAACATCGCCTTCGCGATCGTACCAGGCAGCCTCGCTCCAGACGTACATGGCATCGGAGACGTTATAGCTAGCACCGATCATCATCTCGTTGTAGCTTTCGTCTTCGCGCTCGTTCGGCCAGTCGCCGCTGGTCAGAGCGTCGTCGGCAGTATCGATGAAATCGCCACCACCCACGTCGACGTACTGGTAGGCCGCATAGATGTCGCCGTTACCGTAGCCGTAGCGAGCGCCCAGGCCGTAGAAGTTGGTGTCGGCAACGAAGTCGTTGTCGGACTCAAAGCGCTCAAGCTTGGCTGAGACGCGCAGGGTGTCAACGGTGTACTGGGCAGTGATGCCGTACTGGTCGCCAGCGTCGTAGTCGCCGCTGATGGCGTTGCCGTCACCGTCGGTACCGGTGTACTCGCCGTCGTTGTTGCCCAGGTTATCGTAGACCGCAGCGATGGAGAAGGCGCCAGCAGTGTACTTCACGCCACCGAAGAAGGAAGCCTCGCTGTCGTCCTGCTCCATGACAGTCAGGCTGGCACCGCCAGTGCCATCTACGGACTCAGAGCTGCCGTCAAATTCAGCATCACCTTCGTACTGAGTACCCAGGGCGAACTGGAAACCGCTGAAGGACGGCGACATGTACTGAAGCTTGTTGCCTTCGCGAGAATCTTCGATACCAATGATACGGCTGTTGGAGTCGGAGACGTCGAAGTATTCGTTGTTGGTGATCGGATCCTGGATCCAGTCGTCGATCAGCGGATCCCAAGAGCCGAGACGCGCATCACCGAAGTTGCCCTTCAGGCCGAAGTAGGCCTGGTCACCTTCATCGAGGCCGCCGGCACCCTTGATCTCGTCGGCTTCGGCTTCGAACTCGTACTTGAAGTAGCCGGTCAGGCCATCATAGATCACGTGCTCGCCGGCAACGCCCAGGGTAGAGCCGTTATCGAAAATATCGTCACGGGCTTCTACGTCACCGGTATCTTCATCAGCCTTTTCGATGGAGCGGTAGGCGATCTGAAGGTTGCCGTACAGGTCCAGCTTGGTGCCGTCCTGGTTGTAGACGGTCGCGGCCTGGGCGCCGGAAGCGGCCAGAGCACCGGCGATAGCAGTCGCTAACAGTGTCTTTTTCATTGCGATAATTCCTTATTGACTAGCTTGCTGTTTCGATCGTGGCTGCCCGATCTTGGTGAGCGGGTCAGCGGGCTTGGCCGGTCTTGGTGCCGGTTCTCGTGACTGTAGCTCCCTCCCGGGAGGACAGATCGCGAGCCAGACCGCGGCGAAGCCTTAGTTATAGTCCAATGCTCGCAAGAGGAACTCTATACCGGGTTCTGGGGGAACGCAACAAGAAAAAAACACTGTTTTCATTCGTCGCGAACACCGTTCGTCCGTACATCCTCCTGCCTGGCAAAGCGGGCGCCGTCCCGGCGTGCCCAGGGCTCACACGGCGTGACGGCCGCCGAATCGTGCACCTGGCGCGATGAGCGGATTCATCATGCCCTGCGAATATGACGAAGACAAGTCAGGGGGCGATCAACGCTGGTTATGCTTGGCCAGCAGCGCGGAGAGCTTCTCGTCGAGGGTCGCGGCGGGGGCGCCTTCTTTGGCACCACCGCCCGGCCGGTTGGCTGCGGGCGTCGCCTGGGCGGTGGGGGCCTCGCCTCGCCGCGCCTTGGCGCCGGCATCGCCGTGGCGCCTGGCACCACCCTGCCCCCGGCCGCGCGCGGGGCGCCCGCGTTGGCGACGGTCGGCCTGCAGCCGCTCGAGCTTCTTGTGGGCGTGCTCGGCGGCGGCGGCATCCACCTGCCCCGCCGGCTCGCCGGCGAGATCGAGGCGCCCGGCGCCCTCGCGCACCGACTTCAGGTAGCGCGGCAGGTTGACGTAGCAGGCCAGCGCACGTCGCACGAGCTTCTCGGGCCAGGGCTCCCGCGCGGTCAGCTCCTCGTGGATGCCGACCTTGAGCGGCCGGGTGTGGCCCTTGAAGAAGGTGGAGGGGTAGCGACGATACCACTGGTCTAGCAGCGCCTGGGGAGACGGCGCCTCGTCGCCGGCGGGTGGCGTCGCCTCGACCGTTGACGGGGTGTCGTCGGTGGGGGCCATGTCGGTGGACTCGGGAGCCGCGGCCTCGAGTGCCTCGCCTTGCTCAGGCGACGGGGCGGCGGCCTCGTCGGCCGGCTGGCGACGCGCGCGGTCGCCGATCAGCGCGGAGAGCCCCTGGGCCCGGCGCGCCTGGCGATGGAAGAGCACGCTTCCTGCCTCGGCCTCGGCGGGGGCCTCGGCCAGCAGGCGGCGGTTGTGGGCCTCGAGCTCGCGGTTCTGCTCGTCGAGCTCGCGGTTCTCCTCGGCGAGTTCCTGGCGGGTGGCCTCCAGGTCCTTGAGGCGCGCCTCGAGCTCGCCGCAGCGCTCCGCCAGGGCCTGGCGGGCGGCCTGCTCCTCGCGGACCTCGGCGGCCCGCTCGGCCTGGCTCGCCTCGAGTTCGACGCGCCGACGCTCCAGCTCGTCGAGCCGCGACTGCAGGGCATCCTGCTGCACCCGCGACGCCCTGAGCTGCGCGAGCAGTGCCGAAGCGCGCTGCTCCAGCCGTTCCAGCAGGCGGGTTGAGCCTTCCTCGATCACGTCCTGTCCTCCGGTGCGCCTTGCCCTGACTCGTCCAGACGTCGCCGGCCCTGGCCGTGTCGACCTAGCCGGCGATGCCCCTTGCTGCCCAGTCTGTGCCAGCCATGGCGCAGTGACAAATGTCGCCGACGAGCGACGCCATCAACGCCGTTATCCCTGGCGTCGCTGGTACTGCACGAACTGGTAGTCCGGCTGGCCCTCGGCGGGCGTGCCGGCCACGCGCTGCACCGGCTCCCACTCGGCCGGATCGATCGCCGGGAAGCGGGCGTCGCCCTCGACCTCGATCTCCACCTCGGTCAGGTAGAGCCGGCTGGCGAAGGGCAGCGCCTGAGCGTAGATCTCGGCCCCGCCCATCACCATGATCTCCTCGACGCCGTCGATGGTGGCCTGCTGGTCGGCAAGCCGCAGGGCGGCGGCGAGGTCGTGGCAGACCCGCACGCCCTCCGCCTGGAAGTCGGGATCGCGGGTGACCACGATATTGAGGCGGCCCGGCAGCGGCCGGCCGATGGACTGGTAGGTCTTGCGTCCCATCACCAGCGGCTTGGCCTGGGTCATCCGCTTGAAGAACTTGAGGTCCTCGGGCAGGTACCAGGGCAGCTGGTTGTCGACGCCGATCACGCGGTTTCGGTCCATGGCGGCGATCATCGCGATGGGGATCAGGGTCTCGTCGATCATGCTGGAGGCCTCGCTCATACGGCCACCTGGGCCTTGATATGCGGATGGGGGGCGTAGTCTTCGATGGCGATGTGCTCGAAGCGGAACGCGAAGAGGTCATCCACCGCGGGGTCGAGCACCAGGCGCGGGGCCGCGCGGGGCGTGCGCGAGAGCTGCTCCTCGGCCTGCTCGAGATGGTTCAGGTAGAGGTGCGCATCGCCGAGGGTATGCACGAAGTCGCCGGGCTCGAGCCCCGCGACCTGGGCGATCATCCGGGTCAGCAGCGCATAGCTGGCGATGTTGAACGGCACGCCGAGGAAGATATCGGCGCTGCGCTGATAGAGCTGGCAGGAGAGCCGTCCGTCGGCCACGTAGAACTGGAAGAGGCAGTGACACGGCGGCAGCGCCATCTCGTCGACCAGCGCCGGGTTCCAGGCCGAGACGATCAACCGTCGCGAGCGCGGGTTGGTGCGAATCTGCTCGAGCAGGGTCGCGATCTGGTCGACGTGCCCGCCTCGCGGGTCGGGCCAGCTGCGCCACTGGTAGCCGTAGACCGGCCCCAGGTCGCCGTGCTCGTCGGCCCACTCGTCCCAGATGCGCACCCCGTTCTCCTTGAGGTAGGCGATGTTGGTATCGCCGGCCAGGAACCACAGCAGCTCGTGGATGATCGAGCGCAGGTGCAGCTTCTTGGTGGTCACCAGCGGGAAGCCGCGGGAGAGATCGAAGCGCATCTGGTGGCCGAACACCGAGCGGGTGCCGACGCCGGTGCGATCGTCACGCTGCGTGCCGTGATCGAGCACCAGGCGCATCAGGTCGAGATAGGGCTGTTCGAGGGCGGGAGGAGCGTTCGCGGTCACAGGCAGGATCGACGGCTGGGAAATGGACCCAATATTCTACATGGCCGGGCCGAAGGCGCCCATCCCGGGCGAACGCCCCATGACTGTCGCAGTTACCGGAGACAAGGGGCGCTGGAGACAAGCTGGAGAGGAGGTCCTAAGCCAGGGATGGCGTCGGTAGCGCCCAGGGAGGGGTTCAAAGCGCCTCCTCGCAGGCGAGTCTCCAGGTCAGCCCCGACCAACTGAGTGGTCGGACTAGCTGCGACAACCCTGGCTATCCCCTCTTAACTCAGGCCTTCGCATCCACCGGCTGGCGGCGCGACCAGGCGATCAGCGCGAGCCCCGCGGCGATCATCGGCAGGGTCAGCAGCATGCCCATGGTCACCCATCCCAGGGCGATGAAGCCGATGTGCGGGTCCGGCAGGCGCACGAACTCCACCAGGAAGCGGAACACCCCGTAGAGCAGCAGGAAGAGGCCGGAGACCAGCCCGCGGCGACGCGGCACCGCCGAGACCCACCACAGCACCGAGAACAGCACCGCCCCCTCGAGCAGCGCCTCGTAGAGCGACGAGGGATGGCGCGGCGCGGGCCCCATGCCGGGGAAGGGCATGCCCCAGGGCAGCTCGGTGAGACGCCCGGGCAGCTCCCGATTGATGAAGTTGCCGATGCGCCCTGCGCCCAGGCCGATGGGCACCAGGGGCGCCACGAAGTCGGTCAGGGTGAAGAAGGCCAGGCCCTTCTTGCGAGCGAACCAGAGCGCGGCGAGGAGCACGCCGATCAGGCCGCCATGGAAGCTCATGCCGCCGTCCCAGACGCGGAAGATCCACAGCGGGTCCTCGAGCCACTGCTCCATGCCGTAGAAGAGCGCGTAGCCCAGGCGCCCGCCCGCCACCACCCCGATGGCGGCGTAGAACAGCAAGTCGCCGACGTCGTCCCGGGTCAGGCCGATGCGCTCGGCCCGGCGACGCCCGAGGAACCAGGCGGCCACGAAGCCAATCACGTACATCAGGCCGTACCAGTGGACCTGGAAGGGGCCGAGGGCGATGGCCACGGGGTCGATATCAGGGTAAGGCAGCATAAAATCCTCGGAGAAATGGAAGCCGTAAGCCATAAGCCATAAGCCAGAAAGCCTGGGACCATCGCCAGCGCCATGGGGTTTCTTACCGCTTATCGCTATAACAGGAACTTGAGTCCCACCGCCGCCAGCAGCGCGGCGAAGGAGAGGCGCAGCAGCCGGGCCGGCAGCCGGTGGGCCAGCCAGACCCCGAGGCGCGCGAAGGGCACGCTGGCCAGCACGATGCCGAAGAGCGCGGGCAGCATCACGAAGCCGACGGCCCCCGCCGGGAGCAGCGGGTTGCCCCAGCCCACCACCACGAAGGTGCCCGCGCCGAACAGCGCGATGGGCAGGCCGCAGGCGGCCGACGTGCCCGCGGCCTGGGTCATGGTGGCACCGCAGCGCGACAGCCAGGGCACGCTGAGGGTGCCGCCGCCGATGCCGAACAGCGCCGAGACGCCACCGATCACCGCGCCCGCGAGCCCCATGACGAGGCGACCGGGCTGGGCGCCGCCCGCGGTCGGGCCGCGTCCCAGCGCCATCTTCAGGGCGACCAGGATGACAAAGAGCCCGAACAGGGTCCCCAACCGGCCGCCGGAGAGGCTGCCGGCGACGAAGACCCCGGCGACGGCACCGAGGATGAGTCCCGGCAGCAGTGCCAGGAACCAGTCGCGACGGATGCTGCCGCGCCGGTGATGCCCCCAGGCCGAGGAGGCCCCGGTCACCACGATGGTGGCCAGCGACGTGCCCACCGCCAGGTGCATGGCCACCTCGGGGGCCACGCCCTGCAGCCCGAAGGCCACGATCAGGGCCGGCACGATGATCAGGCCGCCGCCCACGCCGTAGAGGCCGGCCAGGGTGCCGGCGGCGGCGCCCAGCGCCAGGTAGGCCAGGAGGGTCGCGATCAGGCTCATGTGTGGTCGGGCTCCGGCAGGACCAGCCACTGGCGGACCATGTCGACCAGTGCCTGGGGGCGATAGGGCTTGGCCAGGAAGTCGTCCATCCCGGCCTCGCGAAAACGGTGACGATCCTCGTCGCTGGCGTTGGCGGTCAGCGCCACCAGCACGCTGCGCCGACGGGCGGCCAGCCCGCCCTCGCGCTCGCGCCAGCGGCGGCTCGCCTCCACGCCGTCCATGCCGGGCATGAAGATATCCATCAGCACCAGGTCGAAGGCGGCCTCCTCGAGCCGCGCCAGGGCCTCCTCGCCACTGGTGGCCGTGGCGACCTCGAGCCCCTGGCGCTCCAGCACCTGGCGCGCCAGGGTGAGGTTCACCGGGCCGTCGTCGACGATCAGCACCCGGCCGCTGGCCGCGGCCCCGGGCAGCGCGGGCGCCTCGGCGGGCTCGTCGAGGTTCTCGAGCAGCAGCATGGCATCGGCGAGCCGCTCGCGCAGCGCCAGCAGGGCGCCACGGTCATGCTCGCCGCTATCCGGTCGCAGGGAGTCGCTCTCCAGCACCTCGGTCAGCGAGGTCATCAGCGGGCCGAGCGACTGGCGCAGGTGGCCGAGGTAGCCGGACTTCAGCCGCGACTCCTCCCGGGCGCGGACGCGACCGGCCTCCAGGCGCTCGACGCGATCCCGGCTGGCCTCGAGGTCCTGGGCCAGGCGCCGCTCGGCGGCATGGCGCTGGTCGAGGTCGTGGCGCCAGCCCTCCATCAGCGCCTCGCAGGCGCTCGCCACGCCCATGAGACGCTGCGAGAGCGGCAGGTCCCGGCGCTGCGGGCGATCATGGCGCGCCAGGTAGTCCTCGACGCCGGCCAGGGCCTCGTCCACGTCGCGCTGGACCCCGCGCAGCCGCTGGCGCAGCAGCGTCAGGAAGACCGCGACGTTGAGGCAGCTACCCAGCAGCAGCGCCACCGGCAGCCAGAAGGTGGTGCCCCAGGAGGCGTGGGCCGGCATGGTGCCCCACAGCAGCAGGCCGACCAGCAGGCAGAGCACCACCAGGGCCAGCTGGGCCAGCAGCAGCGGCCAGAGGATCGGCCACACCAGACGCGACCAGAAGCGGTCCAAGGGGATATCGTCCTGCATTCTCGTCCTTGTGCACGCACGATGAGCGAAAGAGTGTACGCGGCCGAGTCCGGGCTGTCATGGCAACGCCTTCCCCCGGCGCCGGCGGGCGGCTAAGCTGGCCCGATGTGCCTGATCGCCTTCGACCACCGTCCCGGCAGCGACTGTCCGCTGCGCCTGATCGCCAACCGCGACGAGTTTCATGCCCGCCCGACCGCCCCGCTGGGTGCCTGGACGGAGCAGCCCGCCATCATCGGCGGCCGCGACCTGGAGGCCGGCGGCAGCTGGCTGGCCGTGCACCGCCGCGGCCGCTTCGCCGCCGTGACCAATGTGCGCGACCCGCGCCTCACGGTGCCGGCGGGCTCGCCGAGCCGCGGCGCGCTGGTGCGCGAGGCCCTGGAGCGCGACGACCCGGCGACCTGGCTCGAGCGGCTGGCGGACGGAGCCGCCCTCGACTACGCCGGCTTCAACCTGCTGGTGGGCGACGGCGAGACGCTCTGGCACCTGCACCGCGGGCTCGACGACCTGCGCCTCCGGCGGGTGCCGCCGGGCCTGCACGGCCTCTCCAATGCCAGCCTCGACACGCCCTGGCCCAAGCTGATCGCAGCCCGCCAGGGCCTCGGCCGCGGCCTGCGCCACGGCCGCTTTCCCGAGGACGCCCTGCCGGTGCTCGGCGACGCCCGGCCCGCGGATGACGATGCCCTGCCGGAGACCGGCGTGGGGCTCGAGCGCGAGCGCCAGCTGTCGTCATGCTTCATCGTCGGCCGCGACTACGGCACCCGCGCCACCACCTGGCTGAGCTGGTTCGCCAGCGGATGCATCGAGATCGGTGAGCGGCGCTTCGGGCCGGAGGGCGTCCCGCGGGGGGAGCGCGTGGAGCGGCTTACGCTGACCCCGCCGTAGCCGCCGCCCTTCCCTTTCCGGCGCCGCCGGTGTCACGCCGGGTTCCGCCACCGGAGCGTCGATGCCGAGCGCCCGGCCGGGTTCAATCCTTGGGGGGCAGCAGGTGCGCCAGCTGCCACTCGCCGAGGCGAGCTTCCAGGTGCCGGCGCACGGCGTGGGGCGAGTCGAGGCGCAGGGTCTCCTCGACCAGTTCCCGGGCGCTCGCGAGGCTCACCCGGCGAATCGCCGCCCGCACCCGAGGCAGGCTCGGCGCGTTCATCGACAGCGTCGTGAAGCCCATCCCCATCAGCAGCAGCGCCCCGGCGGGGTCCCCGGCCATCTCGCCGCACACCGAGGTGGGCATGGCCAGGCGCCGCGACTCCTCGCCCAGCCGCGCCATGGCCGCCAGCACGGCGGGGTGGTTGGCATCGTAGAGCTCGGCGACCCGCGGGTTGTTGCGGTCCACGGCCAGCAGGTACTGGGTCAGGTCGTTGCTGCCCACCGAGAAGAAGTCGGCGCGACCGGCCAGGGCATCGAGCTGGTAGAGGGTCGCCGGCACCTCCAGCATCACCCCCACCCTGGGCCGCTTGACCACCACGCCCTCCTCGCCGAGCTCGAGGATGGCGCGGTCGAGCAGGCGCAGCGCGTCGTCGACCTCGTCGACGTTGGTGACCATGGGCAGCAGCACCTGCAGGTTGTCGAGCCCCTGGGAGGCGCGCAGCATGGCCCGCAGCTGCACCATCAGCACCTCGGGATGGTCGAGGGTGACGCGGATGCCGCGCCAGCCGAGGAAGGGGTTGGCCTCCTCGATGGGGAAGTACGGCAGGTCCTTGTCGCCGCCGATGTCGAGGGTGCGCATCACCACCGGCAGCGGCGCGAAGCTCTCGAGCTGGTCGCGATAGAGGCGGGCCTGCTCCTGCTCGCCGGGGAAGCGCTCGGTGATCATGAAGGGCACTTCGGTGCGATAGAGCCCGACGCCGCCGATTCGCGACTTGAGCGACGCCACGGTGTCCACCGCCAGGCCGGTGTTGACCATCAGCGGCATGTCGTGGCCGTCGGGGGTGCGGCTGGGCAGGTCCTGCTCGTGCTCCAGCACCGCCATCAGCGCCCGCTCCTCCTCGATCAGGCTCTGGTAGTGGCTCTCGAGCTCCGGCGAGGGGCGCACGAAGAGGCGGCCGCGATGGCCGTCCAGCACCACCCGGTTGCCCCCGAGGCGCGGCAGCGGCAGGTCGACCATGCCGAGCACCGTGGGGATCCCCATGGCCCGGGCGACGATGGCCACGTGGGAGGTGCTCGACCCGCGCACCGAGATCAGCCCGGCGAGCTTGTCCCGGGGCACCTCGCCGAGCATCGCCACGCTGATCTCGTCGCCCACCAGGATGGTGTTCTCGGGGTAGACGTCCGGGGTCTGGGGCGTCTCCTCCTGCAGGTGGGCCAGCACGCGACGCCCCAGGTCGCGGACGTCCGCCGCCCGCTCGCGCAGATAGTTGTCGTCGACCCGCTCCAGATACTGGACGTGCCGGCGCACCACGTCGGCCAGCGCCCCGGGGGCCCACTGCCCCTCGCGGATGCGCTTCTCGACCTCCTGGGAGAGCGCCGCCTCGCTGAGCATCTGCTGGTAGACGTCGAACAGCGCGAGCTCCTGGGCGGAGATACGGCTCGCCAGGCGCTCGCCGGCGGCGCGAATCTCGTCGCGGACCCGTCCGATGGCCTCCTTGAGGCGGGCGATCTCGTAGTCGACGTCGGTGGGAATCAGGTCCGCCACGCTGTCGAGGTCGGCCGGCGCGGCGATCACCACGGCCTCGCCGATGGCGATGCCGGGCGAGGCGGCCACGCCGGTGAAGCGTGCCTGGCCGCCGGGGATGCTCGGGCGATTGAGCCCGCCGGTCGCCAGGGCATGGGCCAGGACGCCGGCCAGCTGGGCGGCCATGGTGACCAGGAAGGCCTCGTCCTCCTCATCGAAGCGCCGCTTCTCGGACTGCTGCACCACCAGCACGCCGAGCATGCGGCGCTGGTGGATGATCGGGACGCCGAGAAAGCTCGAGTAGCGCTCCTCGCCGGTGGCCTCGAAGTAGCGGAACTGCGGGTGGGCCTGGGCATCCTCCAGGTTGAGCGGCTCCTCGCGCTTGGCCACCAGGCCCACCAGCCCCTCCCCCACCTCGAGGCTCACGCGTCCCACCGCCTGGGCGCGCAGGCCGATGGTTTCCATCAGCACCAGGCGATCGATGGCGTGATCGAAGAGGTAGAAGGAACAGACATCGGTGCGCATCGCCTTGCGGATGCGCCGCACCATGGTGGCGAGCGCTGCGTCCAGGTTGCGCGCCCCGTTGACTTCCTGAATGATGCGTCGCAATACCTCGAGCATTGGCGTCTTTTTTTCCATTGTGGTTGTCTCTCGCCTCGCTGAGGGGCTGGCCATCAGGCCATCGTCTCATCCATGACCGAGGGCCAGCCGCTGCGCCCGGGGGGACAGCTCGCGCAAGGCGCGGCGGTACACCTCGCGCTTGAACGGCACCACCTGTCCCAGGGGGTACCAGTAGCTGACCCAGCGCCAGCCATCGAACTCCGGCTTGCCGGACAGGTCCATGCAGATCCGGCTCTCCTGACAGCGAATCCGAAGCAGAAACCACTTCTGCTTCTGGCCGATACACACCGGCCGGGAGTGGGTACGCACCATGCGTCGCGGCAGGCGGTAGCGCAGCCAGCCCCGGGTGCAGGCAAGGATCTCGACGTCCTCGGCGGTGAGGCCGATCTCCTCGTGGAGCTCACGAAAAAGTGCCTGTTGCGGAGTCTCGTTAGCCTTGATGCCTCCCTGGGGAAACTGCCACGCGTTTTGCCCTACCCGACGCGCCCAAAGCAGCTGCCCCATCTCGTTGGCGATGATGATGCCAACATTGGGGCGAAAGCCGTCTGCGTCGATCACGGACTTCACCTTATGGTTTCAGTATTGGGACCATTCTTCCACAAGGCCACAAAGCGCATCAATACAAGGCGTCGGCCGGCGACCAACGTGGGACGCGCCTGGCCGGGCGCTCGAAGCGCGTCATCGCTTCTGCCATAATCGATGGCCTTGCCGAGAGCGCCGTGGGCGCGTCCATCCAGATCCACACCACCCGAGGGGAACGCAGTGAGCCTTGCCATCTTCGACCTGGACAACACCCTGCTGTCGATCGACAGCGACCACGCCTGGGGCGAGTTCCTGCTGGAACAGGGTGCCGTCGACCCGGTCGCCTACCGTGAGGCCAACGACCGCTTCATGGCCGACTACGAGGCGGGCACCCTGGACATGCAGGCCTTCCTCGAGGTGGCCCTGCAGCCGCTCGCGGCGCATACGCCCGAGCAGCTCGCCGCCTGGCACCAGCAGTTCATGGTCAGCAAGATCGAGCCGCATATCCTCGCCCGGGGGGAGGAGCTGGTGGCCCGCCACCGGTCGCGCGGCGACACCCTGATGATCATCACCGCCACCAACCGCTTCATCACCGGTCCCATCGCCGAGCGCCTGGGCATCGACGAGCTGATCGCCGTGGAGCCCGAGATGGTCGACGGCCGCTACACCGGTCGCGCGCTGGGCATCCCGAGCTACCGGGAGGGCAAGGTGAAGCGCCTCGAGGCATGGCTCGCCGACCGCGACCTGACCCTGGACGGCAGCTGGTTCTACAGCGACTCCCACAACGACCTGCCGCTGCTCGAGGAGGTCGAGCATCCGGTGGCGGTGGACCCCGACCCGAGCCTGCATGAGGTCGCCAAGGCCCGCGGCTGGCGCATCATCAGCCTGCGGGACTAACTTCCCCTAAGGGTCCGTTGTTGGACCGCGCTGTCGATTGCCGCAAAAAACGGAAAACCCCGCTCAGGTTTATCCTGGCGGGGTATTCTTGCAGCTTAAAGCTTATGGCTTACAGCTGGGGTTCAGCCCAGCAGGTGCTCGACGGCGGCGCGCTCCTCGCGCAGCTCGTTCTCGGTCGCCTGCATGCGGCCGCGGCTGAACTCATCGATCTCCAGGCCCTGAACGATCTCGTACTGGCCGTTCTTGCAGACCACCGGGTAGGAGTACATGATGCCCGGCTCGACGCCGTAGCTGCCGTCGGCGGGGATGCCCATGCTCACCACCTCGTCGGTGCCCAGCGCCCAGTCACGCATGTGATCGATGGCGGCGGAGGCGGCAGACGCCGCGGAGGAGGCCCCGCGCGCCTTGATGATGGCGGCGCCGCGCTGCTGCACGGTGGGGATGAAGTCGTTCTCGTACCAGTCGCGCTCGACCAGCTCCAGGGCCGGGGTGCCGGCGACCTTGCAGTGGGCCAGGTCCGGGTACTGGGTCGCGCTGTGGTTGCCCCACACCACCATGGACTCGACGTCGGTGACGTGCTTGCCGGCCTTCTGGGCCAGCTGGGTCTTCGCGCGGTTGTGGTCCAGGCGCATCATCGCGGTGAACTGGCCGGCATCCAGGTCGGGCGCGTTGCAGGAGGCGATCAGGGCGTTGGTGTTGGCCGGGTTGCCGACCACCAGCACGCGCACGTCGCGGCTGGCGTGGTCGTTCAGCGCCTTGCCCTGCACGGAGAAGATGGCGGCGTTGGCCTCGAGCAGGTCCTTGCGCTCCATGCCCGGGCCGCGCGGACGCGCGCCGACCAGCAGGGCGAAGTCGGCATCCTTGAAGGCGACATTGGCGTCGTCGGTGGCCACGATGTCATGCACCAGCGGGAAGGCACAGTCGTTGAGCTCCATCACCACGCCGTTGAGGGCGTCCATGGCCGGGGTGATCTCCAGCAGCTGCAGGATGACCGGCTGGTCCTTGCCGAGCATGTCGCCGGAGGCGATGCGGAAGGCAAGCGAATAGCTGATCTGGCCGGCAGCACCGGTGATGGCAATACGGACGGGGTCTTTCATGGTGGCTCCTTGGGTTGTCAACGCATGGGTTGTCGCCGTGAGGATAAGCCCGGTGGACCGTCTGCCCACCCTGGCCGGGATGCGAACCGACAAGATGTTATGCCTGCACTGCACAAAACTCAATTCGACCTGCGGCTAGGCCCGCCGCCACCCTTCCCCACCGCCCCACGACAAGACCCCGCGGGACCAGGGGTCTCGCGGGGTCTTGGGTCGCCGCCGTGGGCTCAGGCCCGGGAGTCGGCCTCGGCGCGGGTGGCATCCGGCGAATGGGCGGCGTGCAGCCGGGCGATCAGCCGGTCCTCGAGCTCGAACCGCTCGCCTAGCCCCTTGGTGAGGCGATCGATCCAGGCCGGCAGCCGGGCGAGGTGCTGCTCGCAGCGGGTCGAGGAGGCG
Organism: Halomonas sp. THAF5a; assembly: GCF_009363755.1. Taxonomy (NCBI): domain Bacteria; kingdom Pseudomonadati; phylum Pseudomonadota; class Gammaproteobacteria; order Oceanospirillales; family Halomonadaceae; genus Halomonas; species Halomonas sp. THAF5a. The sequence continues at coordinate 2,929,440 of NZ_CP045417.1, forward strand.
AAGTCCTCGTCGAAGGCGAGCACCAGCTCGGTGGACATCTCGAGCCGCTCCATCAGCTGGTCGGCAAGCGCCAGGGCGGGCTCGTCGTCGAAGGCACGGGCCTCCTCGCGCAGCTGCGGATAGATCTCGAAGTGGCCGGCACTGATGTAGTCCATCAGCAGCTCGCTGAAAGCATCGATATGGGCCTTGGAGACAGCCTCCAGCTCGGCATCGCAGGACGCCTTGAGGTCGACGAGGTGGACCAGCAGCACCCGGCGCGCCTCGAGCCAACGATCGATCAGCTGGTGGACACCCCCCCAGCGCTCCTGGGCATTCGTGCAATCTTCCAGCATGGACACCTCCCTTGCTCTGCGGCCGACTCGAGCCGCGAGCTCACAGACTCGCGCTTGCCGATGACGGTGTCAATCCTGCCACGCCCCGAACACGACAGAATCGCCCGGCGACGCCGCCCGCGCGGCGCCTAGCCCGGCCAGTGATAGCCGCGACGCGGCCGGTTGGCCGCCAGCAGCAGGCCCAGCGGGGCCAGGGCGAGGATCAGGAAGCCGACCAGGGTCCAGCCGGGCAGCGAGACGCCGAGCAGGCGAAAGCTGATCTCGGCGCACTCACCGGAGCCGGAAAGCACCTGGGAGAGCACCTGCTGCCAGGGCAGGATCTCCATCATGTAGTCGAGCCCCGGGCCGCAGCTCGGCACCTGGTCCGCCGGCAGCGACTGCAGCCAGAGGTGGCGCCATGCCACGGCGATGCCGCCGCCCACGGCGGCGAGCGACAGCAGGCCGTAGAGCACCGCGCCCAGGCGCCCCTCGGGGTTGTGGAGGGCGGCCACCAGGAAGACCGCCGCCGCGGCCAGCACCGCCACCCGCTGGAAGATGCAGAGCGGACAGGGCTCGAGCCCGACGACATGCTCGAGCACGAGGGCCACGCCCATCATCAGCACACAGAAGGCGAGCCCGACGAGGCTCCAGGCACGCAGGTCCAGGCGACGCAGTTCATCGATCATGAGCGGTCTCCCGTCGCCAGCGGGGTGACGCTGCGTACCTCGCGGGCACGCTCGAAGTAACGGGCCAGGAAGGTGTCGAAGTCCGCCTCGTCGCCGGCCTCGATGTCCGCCTGCTGGTCGCGGGAGCTGGCCACCAGGTCGTCGAAAAGGGCCTCCCGGGCGGGGTCCATGGGCGTGTCGCGAAAGCCCTCCGCCTGCTCCCGGGCGAGGCCGAGCATCGCCTCGAGGAAGGATTCGCCCCTCGACTCCAGTCGAGCCAGCAGCTGCCCGGAGGGGGTCAGGGACGGATCGTGGAGGCGCGGTTCCAGCGCGGCCAGGGCCTCGCCGTGGGGCGCGCCCTCCTCCAGCCGGTCGAGCAGGTCCGCCACCGGGCCCATCTCGGCGAGTATCTCGCCGCCCCAGTCGGCGATGGAGCGGTGGCGGCCGTCCTGCAGCAGGCGCAGCGCCGGGTCCCGCCCGCGCTCGACCACCAGGCGACGGTTGTCGTCCAGGCGGTCGCACTCGTCGTCGGGGATCCACGGGCTCTCGGTGAGCAGGCACCACATCAGGAAGGTGTCGAGGAAGCGGATCTGGGTCTCGTCCACGCCCAGCGGCAGGAAGGGGTTGAGGTCCAGGCAGCGCACCTCGATGTACTCGACGCCGCGGGCCTCCAGCGCCTGGCTGGGGGTCTCGTCGTGACGCGCCACCCGCTTGGGCCGGATATCGCTGTAGTACTCGTTCTCGATCTGCAGGATGTTGGCATTGAGCTGGCGCCAGTCGCCGCCCTCGTTCACGCCGCGACGCCGGTAGTCCTCCCAGGGGGTGGCGATGGCGTGACGCAGGGTGTTGACGTAGTTGGAGAGCGAGTTGAAGCAGATCTTGAGCTGCTCCTGGACCTTGTTCTGATAGCCCAGGTCGGACATGCGCAGGCTGGTGGCGTGGCGCGACACCAGGGTGGCGTCGCCGTGGGGCTCGAGCTTCGCGGGCACCCGGCCGTCGGGCAGGAAGCTGCGATCGAGCGCCGGCGAGGCGCCGAACAGGTAGAGCAGCAGCCAGCTGTGGCGGCGGAAGTTGCGAATCAGGCCGAAGTAGCGCGTCGAGCGGTAGTCGCCGAGGGGCGTCTCGGTGTCGCCGTCGAGTTCGCGCAGCGCCTGCCAGAGGTCGTCGGGCAGCGAGACGTTGTAGTGGACGCCGGCGATGGCCTGCATGATGCGCCCGTAGCGCAGGTCGAGGCCCTTGCGGTAGACGTGCTTCATCACCCCGACGTTGGAGTCACCGTAGTCGGCGATCGGGACGCTGTCGTTGCCGTCGAGGCGTGCCGGCATGCTCGCCGGCCAGATCAGCTCGCCGCCCAGGTGGCGATAGCTGAAGCGGTGCAGGTCGCCGAGGAAGGCCAGGGCATCGCCCGGCCGGCAGTAGACCGGGGTGATGTACTCCAGCAGCGCCTCGGAGTAGTCGGTGGTGATGTGCGGGTGGGTCAGCTTGGACCCCAGGGCGGCCGGATGCGGCGTGGCGGCGATGCGGCCCTCGCCGTCGACGCGCAGCCCCTCCTTCTCGATGCCGCGGCGCAGTCGGCCGACGCGCCCCTGGTCGGCCAGCCCCTTGAGTCGATCGACGCGGGCGTTAAGCGATTCGGACAAGTTGGTCACCATATGGGAAAGGGCGGGCGCCTGGGCGCCCGACAAGCATCAGGTTAGGGCGCCGCCGGGCGGCGCTTCAAGGAGAGCGGCGCCTCGGGCCCGGCGGCGCGTCACGCTCACGTTCAGCGCCCCTTCTTGGCCTTCAGGAGCGCCGCGCCCAGGGCCCCCATCTGGCCGCCCTGCTCGGGGGCCTGGCCGCGCGCGGGCTTGCCGCGATGGCGCGACTCGCCTTGGCTGCGACGGGCCTTGCCGGCCGGCCGCTCGTCGCCACTGGCCGCCTCGGGCTGGTCGCTGAGGCGCATGGTCAGGCCGATGCGCGAGCGGGCCAGGTCGACGCTCATCACCTTGACCCGCACGATGTCGCCGGCCTTGACCACGCTGCGCGGGTCCTCGACGAACTTTTCGGCGAGCGCCGAGATATGCACCAGACCGTCCTGGTGCACGCCGATGTCGACGAAGGCCCCGAAGTGGGTGACGTTGGTCACGCTGCCCTCGAGGATCATGCCGGGCTCGAGGTCCTTGAGGGTCTCGACGCCCTCGCGGAACTCGGCCGCCTTGAACTCGGGGCGCGGGTCGCGGCCCGGCTTGTCGAGCTCGGCGAGGATGTCGCTCACCGTGGGCACGCCGAAGCGCTCGTCGGCGAACTCGGCCGGCTTGAGCGCCTTGAGGGTGGCGCTGTCGCCGATCAGCCCGGCCAGGTCGCGGCCGCTCTTCTCGGCGATGCGCTCCACCAGCGGATAGGCCTCGGGGTGCACGGCGCTCGCATCCAGCGGGTTGTCGCCGTTCATGATGCGCAGGAAGCCCGCGCACTGCTCGAAGGTCTTGGGCCCCAGGCGACTGACGTCGAGCAGCGCCCGGCGACTGGTGAAGGCGCCTTCGGCGTTGCGCCGGGCGACGATGTTGTCGGCCAGCGCCGCATTGAGGCCGGCGACCCGGGAGAGCAAGGCGCTCGAGGCGGTATTGAGATCCACCCCCACGGCGTTGACGCAGTCCTCGATCACCGCCTCCAGGCTCCGGGAGAGCTGCAGCTGGGAGACGTCGTGCTGGTACTGGCCCACGCCGATGGACTTGGGCTCGATCTTGACCAGCTCGGCGAGCGGGTCCTGCAGGCGCCGGGCGATGGAGACCGCGCCGCGGATGCTGACGTCGAGGTCCGGGAACTCCCGGGAGGCGTACTCCGAGGCGGAGTAGACCGAGGCGCCGGCCTCGCTGACCATCACCTTGGCGAGCCGCCGGCCGCCGGCCCCCGCCTGGGAGGAGAACGCCTTGACCAGCTCGCCGGCCAGCTTGTCGGTCTCGCGGCTGGCGGTGCCGTTGCCCACGGCGATCAGCGCCACGTCGTGCTTCTTGACCAGCCGCGCCAGCTCCTCCAGCGAGGCCGCCCAGGCGTTGCGCGGCGCGTGGGGGTAGATGGTGGCGTGCTCGAGGAACTGGCCGGTGGCATCGACCACCGCCACCTTGCAGCCGGTGCGCAGGCCCGGGTCGATGGCGAGCGTCGCCTTGGGCCCCGCCGGGGCGGCCAGCAGCAGGTCCTTGAGGTTGGCGGCGAAGACCTCGATGGCCTCGGCCTCGGCGCGCTCGCGCAGCCGCCCCATCAGCTCGGTCTCGAGGTGGGTATAGAGCTTGACCCGCCAGGTCCAGCGCACCACCTCGGCGAGCCAGCGGTCGGCGGGACGCCCCTGGTCGCTGATGGCAAAGTGCCTGGCGATGGCCACCTGGGCCGGGTGGACCGGCGCCTCGTCCTCGCCGGGCAGGCGCAGGGTCAGCGCCAGCACGCCCTCGTTGCGGCCGCGGAACATCGCCAGCGCCCGGTGAGACGGTACCTTGGCGAGCGCCTCGTCGTGCTCGAAGTAGTCGGAGAACTTGGCGCCCTCCTGCTCCTTGCCGGCGATCAGCCGAGCGGAGAGCTCGCCCTCGCTCCACAGCCGCTCGCGCAGGCGTCCCACCAGCTCGGGGTCCTCGGCGAAGCGCTCCATCAGGATCTGCTTGGCGCCGTCCAGGGCGGCCTTGGCGTCCTCGACCGCGGGGATGTCGCCCTCGGCAGCGCGGAGATACCTGGCCGACTCGGTCTCGGGCGTCAGGCTCGGGTCGGCGAGCAGCGCCTCGGCCAGCGGCTCGAGCCCCGCCTCGCGGGCGATCTGCGCCTTGGTGCGCCGCTTCTTCTTGAAGGGGAGGTAGAGGTCCTCGAGGCGCTGCTTGGTGTCGGCGGCGCGGAGGCTGGCGGCCAGGTCATCGGTGAGCTGGCCCTGCTCGTCGATGGCGGCGAGCACCGCCTCGCGGCGCTCCTCGAGCTCGCGCAGATAGCCGAGTCGCTCGTGGAGCGCTCGCAGCTGGATGTCATCCAGCCCGCCGGTGACTTCCTTGCGGTAGCGGGCGATGAAGGGCACGGTGGCCCCGCCATCCAGCAGCTCCACCGTGGCCGAGACCTGCGGCGGACGAACGGCGAGTTCGTCGGCGAGGCGGGCGATGATCTTGTCGTGTGCGTCCATGAAATCCTTGGCAATCAAACGTCCAGACGATCGCGACAAGGTACCACACTCGGGGTTCAGGCGGGGACGAATCGCAGCGCCAGCCCGTTGTTGCACCAGCGCAGGCCGGTGGGCTCGGGGCCGTCCTCGAAGACATGGCCATGGTGGCCGCCGCAGCGGGCGCAGTGGTATTCGGTGCGCGGGAAGACCAGATAGTAGTCGACGCTGGTCAGCAGGTGCCCCTGGACGTGCTCGAAGAAGCTCGGCCAGCCGGTGCCGGAGTCGTACTTCATGTCGCTTTCGAAGAGCAGCAGGTCGCAGCCGGCGCAGCGGTATTCGCCGGGGCGCGTCTCCTTGTCCAGCGGGCTCGAGAAGGCCGGCTCGGTGCCCGCCTCGCGCAGGATCTCGAACTGGGCACCGCTGAGGCGCTCGCGCCACTCGGCCTCGGAGAGCTCCAGCACCTCGATGTCGTCGGCACGACGGAGGTCGAGCTTGGGCCGCGCCAGGGCCAGTCCCGGCACCAGGCCCGCGATACCGCCGGCACCAACCAGCCCGAGGAAATGACGTCGTTTCATGGTGGCTCTCTCATAACGGGGTGTGATCTGGGTCGTGCTCTCCCCCCTTTCCTTACATCAACAAAGAGGGGGAAGCCTCGGCTTCCCCCTCTCGGACAGGGCTAGAGCGATCGGGTTCTCCCCGACCCGCCTCAGATCAGGCTGGGACCGGCCTTGACGATGGCCTCGTTGACACCCTCGAACTTCTTGAAGTTGTCGACGAACTTGGCGACCAGCTCGCCCAGGTGGCGGTCGTAGGCGGCCTTGTCTTCCCAGGTCTCCCGCGGGTCGAGCAGGCTGGAGTCCACGCCCGGCACCGCGGTGGGCACGGCGAGGTTCAGGCCCTCGACCATGCGCGTCTCGACATCGCGCAGCACGCCGGACTGGATGGCGCTGATGATGGCGCGGGTGGTCGGGATGGAGAAGCGCGCGCCGCCCTCGCCGTAGGCGCCGCCGGTCCAGCCGGTGTTGACCAGGTAGACCTGGGCGTCCTTCTCGGCCACGCGCTTGATCAGCAGGTCGGCGTACTCGCGGGCCGGACGCGGGAAGAAGGGCGCGCCGAAGCAGGTGGAGAAGGTCGCCTCGAGGCCGGCGGAGGAGCCCATCTCGGTGGAGCCGACCTTGGCGGTGTAGCCGGAGAGGAAGTGGTAGGCCGCGGCTTCCTTGGAGAGCACGGAGACCGGCGGCAGCACGCCGCTCATGTCGCAGGTCAGGAAGACGATGGCGTTGGGCTCGTCGGCCCGGTTCTCCGCCACGCGCTTCTCGACGTGCTCCAGCGGGTAGGCGGCACGGGAGTTCTGGGTCAGGCTGTCGTCGGCGAAGTCCGGCTCGCGACGGTCGTCGAGCACGACGTTCTCCAGCACGGTGCCGAACTTGATGGCGTTCCAGATGATCGGCTCGTTCTTCTCGGAGAGGTCGATGCACTTGGCGTAGCAGCCACCCTCGAAGTTGAAGACGGTGCCCGGGCCCCAGCCGTGCTCGTCATCGCCGATCAGGAAGCGCGCCGGGTCGGCGGACAGGGTGGTCTTGCCGGTGCCGGAGAGACCGAAGAACAGGGTGGTGTTGCCGTCCTCGCCCACGTTGGCGGAGCAGTGCATCGGCAGCACGTCGGCGGCCGGCAGCAGGAAGTTCAGCACCGAGAACATCGCCTTCTTCATCTCGCCGGCGTAGCGCATGCCGGCGATCAGCACCTTCTTCTGGGCGAAGTTGAGGATCACGCAGCCTTCGGAGTTGGTGCCGTCGCGAGCCGGGTCGCAGGCGAAGAAGGGCGCGTTGAGGATGGTCCACTCGTCCTTGGATGACGGGTTGAAGACCTCGGGACGCACGAACATGGTGCGGCCGAACAGGTTGTGCCAGGCGGTCTCGGTGGTGACGCGCAGCGGCAGGTGATGGACCGGGTCGCTGCCCACGTGCAGCTCGGAGACGTAGGACTCGCCGCTGGCCAGGTAGGCCTCGACGCGGGTCCAGAGGGCGTCGAAGCGATCCGCCGGGAAGGGGCGGTTGACGCTGCCCCAGTCGATCTGATCGCTGGTGCTCGGCTCGTCGACGATGAAGCGGTCCTTGGGGGAGCGGCCGGTGCGCGCACCGGTATTCACCACCAGGGCGCCGCTGGCGGCCAGGCGACCTTCCCCGTTGGCCACCGCCCGCTCGATCAGCTCGGCGCTGCTGAGGTTGACGTGGGACGTGATGGCTTGCTGGGGGGCGGCTTGAGTCGTGGTCATGTCGTTTCCTGGGCCTTGCGGCCGCTTCTCTCTCGTGTGCCGGGCGTCGGTGACGCAACGTGGTGGGTCTTGCCGGATCGCCGCGAGCGGGGTGCTCCCGTTCTGTGCGCTTGGCGATCGAACCGAAAATCGGCGCCATTATGGCAAAAAGCCGGCCGCCGGGAAACGTCGTTCTTGGGCGAAGTTCTTGTAGTTTTACTACTACATCGGCGCCGTTCACGCCCGCTCGCCACCGCCAACTTGTTGCCCTGCAACACCGCGGCCGCCGTCCACGGCCCCGCTCAGTGCAGCGTGGGCACCGGTCCGTCGGGGTCCTCCAGCATCGCCTCGACCTCCACGACGCTGAACGCGTAGCGGGTGTGGCAGAAGTGGCACTGGGTCTCGATGCCGCCCTGCTCGGCCAGCACGTCGCGCAGCTCCTGCGCGCCGAGCCCCAGCAGGGCGTCGGCGATGCGCTCGCGGGAGCAGGTGCAGCCGAAGTGGAGCGCCTTGGGATCGAAGACCCGCACCTCCTCCTCGTGATAGAGCCGACGCAGCACTTCCAGCGGCTCGAGGCTCAGGAGCTCCTCGTCCTTGAGTGTCTCGGCGAGGTGCACGGCACGCTCCCAGGCGTCGTCGTCCTGGTTGAGCGACTCGTCGGGCAGGCGCTGCAGCAGCAGCCCGCCGGCACGCTGGCCGTCGGCGGCGAGCCACAGCCGGGTGGGCAGCTGCTCGGACTGGGCGAAGTAGGCGGCGAGACAGCCCGCCAGGCTGTCGTGCTCGAGGGCCACGATGCCCTGGTAGCGATGGCCGTCGGTCGGGTCCAGGGTGATCACGATCTGCCCCTCGCCCACCAGCTCGCGGAAACCGGCGCCGTCGCCGGGAATCGCGGCTTCCTCGTCGAGGCGGGCGATGGCGCGCAGCTCGCCGCCGGGGTTGGACTCGGCCATCAGCAGCGAGAGCGCGCCCTGGCCGCGCACCTCGATGCTCAGGGTGCCGTCGAGCTTGACGGTGTCGGTGAGCAACGCCACCGCGCAGAGCAGCTCGCCCAGCAGGTGGTTCACCGCCGCCGGGTATTCATGACGGTCGAGCACTTCGGCATAGGCGCGCTCGAGGCTGACGATCTCGCCGCGCACATTGGTGCGCTCGAAGAGAAACCGCTGGATCTGGTCGTTCATGTCGTCGGAAACCTGAAAGGTGAATAGCAAGGACGAAGGGGGCAAGACCGGGCACGTCGGGTCGGGCGCGGACTCACTCGCCGCCACGCTCCTGGAAGCGCTTGATCTCGCGGCGCTGCTTCTTGTCGGGGCGCTTGAGGGGGTGCTGCATCGCCTGGTTGGTCAGCCGGCGAGCCTCCGCCTCGCGCTCGCGGCGGGCGGCACTATCGTCGGTCTCGCGGTAGAGGGCCCGGGCCTCGGGGGCGCCGCGGCGCTGCTCGGAGAGGCCCACCACCTCGACCTCCAGGGTGTCCCAGCCCTGGGGGACGCGGATCAGGGCGCCGACCTCGACGCCCTTGCTGGTCTTGGCCCGGCCGCCGTTGTAGTGGACCTTGCCGCCCTCGATGGCCTTCTTGGCGAGCGCCCGGGTCTTGAAGAAGCGCGCCGCCCAGAGCCACTTGTCGAGGCGCACGCTACTCATTCCCGGCCTCCCTCGGCGAGGACATCGTGGCGCGGCGGGTACGCCTCGGGCAGCAGGCGGGCGAAGCGGTCCAGGGCGATGAACTCCTCGAGCTCCTTCTCGGGGCGGCCGCTGTCGGGCTGCTTGATGCCCAGCAGGTGGCGGATGCCGAATTCCCGGGCGCTCTCGAGCACGGCGGCGTTATCGTCGATGAAGAGGGTCCGCGCGGGATCGAAGGGCTCGACCTCCTGCAGCGCGAACCAGAACCCCTGCTCCTCCTTGGGCACGCCCAGGTCCGCCGAGGAGACGATGGCATCGAGATACTCCTCGAGGCCGGTCAACGGCAGCTTGAGCGCCAGGCTCTCGCGGTCGGCGTTGGTGGCCAGCACCACCCGGGGATGCGCCGCCTTCAGCCACCGCAGGAAGTCCAGGGCGTCGCCGCGCAGGCCGATCAGGTGCTGCACCTCGCGCTTGAGGGCGACCACGTCGACGCCCAGCTCCCGGCTCCAGTAGGCCAGGCTGTACCAGTTGAGGGTGCCCTGCTCGCGGATGATCCGCGCGCGGATCTCGTCCTGGGTCGAATCGTCCAGGCGATGCAGCTCGACGTAGCGCCGCGGCAGGTGCTCGAGCCAGAAGTGGCTGTCGAAGTGCAGGTCCAGCAGGGTGCCGTCCATGTCCAGCAGGACGGTATCGATGGCGCGCCAGTCGATCATCGCTACTCCGGGAATGAGTCGGGCGGTGGAAACGTAGTATTGTATCGAATCGCCCGGCGTGACGCATATCGCCCCCTTCCCTGGCCTGGATCGCGCGCCGCCATCCGTTCGCCACACGGAGTTCCGCCATGTCCGACCCGCACGACAGCGGCCACCACTGGCCCACACGACCGCACATCCTCGACCGGCGCAGCGTGGCGCGCAGCCGCCTGTTCCACGTGGAGGAGCTCGACCTGCGCTTCGCCAACGGCGCCGAGCGCACCTTCGAACGGCTCACCGGCAGCGGCCAGGGGGTCGGCGCGGTGATGATCGTGGCCATGCCGGACCCGGAGCACGTGCTGCTGATCCGGGAGTACGCCGCCGGCTTCGAGGAGTACGTGCTGACGCTGCCCAAGGGGCTCGTGGACCCCGGCGAGGACCTGGTCACCGCGGCCAACCGCGAGCTGATGGAGGAGTGCGGCTTCGGGGCGCATCGCATCGAGCCGCTGGTGGAGCTGTCGCTGGCCCCCAACTACATGCGCCATCGCATGCAGGTGCTGCTGGCCACCGACCTCTACCCGAAGCGCCTGCCCGGCGACGAGCCGGAGCCGCTGATCGTCGAGACCCACGCCATCGACGAGCTCTCGGGACTGCTGGCCCGGGAGGACTTCCACGAGGCACGCGCCATCGCGGCGCTCTTTATCGCCCGGGACAAGCTGCGCAGCGAGGCCCCCGACGACACCGGGCTCTGGTAAGCCCGACGGGATCGCCCGGACCGGGCGATCCAGACCGCTGGGCCGACTACCGGCTGTGCAACCGGCGGCGCTTGCTGCCGCCCTCCTTGAGCTTCACCCAGCGCCCCTGGCGATAGCTGTCGAGCCCGGTCTCGAGCAGCGTCATCACCTCCAGGGCCGACTCGCCGGTCACCGGCGGCGGCGTGCCCCTGAGCAGCGTCTCGGCGATGCCGTCGTAGTAGGCGGTGTAGTCCCCCGGCACGACCGGCGCCTCGCGGCTGACCAGGGCCGCGGCCTCCTGCCCCCCCTCTCCCTCGTCGAGGGTCAGGGTGCCGGGCGAGGCGTCCAGGCCCCAGCCGGGCGTCGGCCGCTGGCCCGCCTTGAGCCAGCCTTCCTGGGGGTCCCGGCCGTACTTGACGAAGCTACCGCGGGTCCCGTGGACGCGGAAGCGCGGGGTCGGCTCGGCCACCAGCGAGCTCGCCTGAAGGGTCACCCGCAGGCGGTCATACTCCAGCAGCGCCAGGAAGTCGTCGTCCACCTCGGCCCCCTCGCGGGCGGTGGCGAGTTCCAGCAGGATCGCCCGGGGCATGCCGAAGAGCTCCCGGGCCTGATCGAGCAGGTGCGGCCCGAGGTCGTACCAGATGCCTGCGCCCGGCTGGTGGCGATCCCGCCAGCGGTCGGTGACGTGGGGGCGGAAGCGGTCGAAGCGCGACTCCAGGGACACGACCCGCCCCAGGGCGCCGTCGTCGATCAGCGACCGGAGGGTCAGGAAATCGCTGTCCCAGCGGCGGTTGTGGAAGACGCTGAGGAGGCGATCCGCCCGGTCGGCCTGAGCCTTGAGCAGGCGCGCCTCGGAGGCGGTGACGCTGAACGGCTTGTCGATCACCACGTGCTTGCCGGCGTTGAGGGCCGCCTTCGCCAGGGGAAAGTGCGTCTCGTTGGGGGTGGCGATCACCACCAGGTCGATATCGCGCCGGGCGAAGAGCGCCGCCGCCTTGGGCAGGACCTCCACCGCCGGCAGGTCGGCCCCGACCCGCTCGGCATCGCGACTGACCACGGCGTTGAGCTCCAGGCTCGGCGAGGCCTGGATCAGCGGCGCGTGGAAGGTACGCCCCGCCAGGCCGAACCCCACCAGGCCCACGCCGATCGTCTGTGTCTTCATCGTGCTGGCTTCCCTGCAGGTATCACGGGCCCGGCACTCGCCGGGCTGGTCTCGCCGCTGGTGGCCTGCCGGCCTAGTCCAGCTTCGTCAGGTCGCGCACCGCACCCTTGTCGGCGGAGGTGGCCAGCAGCGCATAGGCCTTGAGCGCCGCCGATACCTTGCGCACTCGCTGGATGCTCGGCTTCCAGGCGTCGCGGCCACGCGCCTCCTGAGCCTCGCGACGCTCGGCGAGGGCCTCGTCGGAGAGCAGCACGTCGATGGTGCGGTTGGGGATGTCGATACGAATGCGATCGCCGTTCTCGACCAGGCCGATGGCGCCGCCCGCCGCCGCCTCCGGCGAGACGTGGCCGATGGAGAGCCCCGAGGTGCCGCCGGAGAAGCGCCCATCGGTGAGCAGCGCGCACGCCTTGCCGAGCCCCTTGGATTTCAGGTAGCTGGTCGGATAGAGCATCTCCTGCATGCCCGGCCCGCCCTTGGGGCCCTCGTAGCGGATCACCACCACGTCGCCCTCGCTGACCCGGTCGGCGAGGATGTCCGCCACCGCCTGGTCCTGGGACTCGACCACGTGGGCGCGGCCCTCGAACACCAGGATCGACTCGTCGACGCCGGCGGTCTTCACCACGCAGCCATCCACGGCGATGTTGCCCTTGAGCACGGCGAGGCCGCCCTCCCGGGAGAAGGCATGCTCCAGGTCGCGGATGCAGCCGGTGGCGCGGTCGCCGTCGAGGCTCGGCCAGCGCGCGCTCTGGGAGAAGGCGGTCTGGGTGGGGATGCCGCCCGGGCCGGCCTTGTAGAACTCGACCGTCTCGGCGCTCGGCGAGCGCATGATGTCCCACGCCTCCAGCGCCTCGGCGAGGCTGTCGCCGTAGACGGTGGGCACCCGGGCATCGAGCACCCCGGCGCGGTCGAGCTCGCCGAGGATCGCCATGATGCCGCCGGCGCGATGGACGTCCTCGATGTGGTACTTCTGGGTGTTGGGGGCCACCTTGCACAGCTGCGGCACCTCGCGGGAGAGGCGGTCGATGTCGACCATGTCGAAGTCGACCTCGGCCTCCTGGGCGGCGGCCAGCAGGTGCAGGATGGTATTGGTGGAGCCGCCCATGGCGATGTCCAGGGTCATGGCGTTCCTGAAGGCCGCCTTGGAACCGATGGCGCGGGGCAGCAGGTGCGCCTCGTCGTTCTCGTAGTAGCGCTTGGCCAGCTCGACGATGCGGTGCCCCGCGGTCTCGAACAGCCGGCGGCGATCGGCGTGGGTGGCCACCACGGTGCCGTTGCCCGGCAGCGCCAGCCCCAGCGCCTCCATCAGGCAGTTCATGGAGTTGGCGGTGAACATCCCGGAGCAGCTGCCGCAGGTCGGACAGGCGCTGCGCTCCACCTCGGCCAGGGTCTCGTCATCGACGCTGTCGTCGGCGGCCATGACCATGGCGTCGACCAGGTCGAGGCCGTGGTCCAGGAGCTTGGTCTTGCCCGCCTCCATGGGCCCGCCGGAGACGAAGATCACCGGCACGTTGAGGCGCATGGCGGCCATCAGCATCCCGGGGGTGATCTTGTCGCAGTTGGAGATGCACACCAGGGCGTCGGCACAGTGGGCGTTGACCATGTACTCGACGCTGTCGGCGATCAGGTCGCGGCTCGGCAGCGAGTAGAGCATGCCGTCGTGGCCCATGGCGATGCCGTCATCCACGGCGATGGTGTTGAACTCCTTGGCCACCCCGCCGGCCTTCTCGATCTCCCGAGCCACCAGCTGGCCCATGTCCTTCAGATGCACGTGGCCGGGCACGAACTGGGTGAAGGAGTTGGCCACGGCGATGATCGGCTTGTGGAAGTCGTCGTCCTTCATGCCGGTGGCACGCCACAGGGCGCGGGCGCCGGCCATGTTGCGACCGGCGGTGGTGGTGCGGGAGCGGTACTCGGGCATGGTGTCCTCTTCTTCTCTCGTGCATGCCGCCCTCGCCTCCTCGCCGTGGGAGGAGCCCGGGGCGGTTCTCGTGTGTCCAGGAGGAGGATTCTGTCACGCGCCCGGCGCGCAGGCCAGCGCTCCGGGCCCGCCCGTCAGCAGGGCGATCGCTGCAGGACCTGAGGAGGAGCGCCGGGGACAGGTCGAAGAGGGGGTCCTGCGCCATGGATGGCGTCGGTAGCGCCCAGGGAAGGGTTTACAGCGCCCCCTCCTAGACCTGTCGCCGGATCAGCCCCAAGCAATAACGCTGACTGCGATAGCCCCGGGCCCGTCAGGCGCCGCCCACGAGCCGGCCGCCCTCGAGCCGGGCGCATCGGTCGGCCAGCGCCTCGAGGTCGTCGCGGTCGTGGCTGACCAGCAGCACCGCGGCGCCCGCGGCCTTCTGGCGGCGCACCAGGTCCCAGAGCCCCGCGCGGGTCGCCTCGTCGAGGCCCGTGAAGGGCTCGTCGAGCAGCAGGATCTGTGATCCGCGCAGCAGGGCGCGCAGCAGCGCCACCCGCTGGCGCTGGCCGCCGGAGAGCTCCGCGGGCAGCCGGTCATGGAGTCCCGCGAGCCCCACCTCGGCGAGCCCCTCCCGGACCCGGGCCTGCTGGGCCGGGGTGAGGCGCATGTCCGGCGCCAGGCCCAGCCCCACGTTGAGCCACACCGGCAGCTGGTCGAAGAGGTTGTGCTCCTGGAAGACGGTGGTGATGCCGCGCTCCCAGGGCGGCCGCGCTAGCAGGTCCTCGTCCTGCCAGGCGAGGGCCCCGCCGGCCGGCTCGAGAAACCCCGCCAGCAGCCCGAGCAGGGTGCTCTTGCCGGCGCCGGAGGGCCCCGCCACCGACAGGCACTCCCCGGGGGCGAGCCGGAAGTCGAAGCGGAAGTCCGGCATCTCGCCGGGCTCGCTGTGGTCGTAGTGGAAGCTCAGGTCACGGCACTCGAGCATGGCGCTCCTCGCGGGCGAAACGGGTCCAGGGATAGCGGGGCGGGCGCCGGGTGGCGAGGCCCAGCAACACGAAGACCAGCACCACCAGCGACAGCAGCAGCAGCGCGGTGGCGGCGGCGCCCTGCCAGCGGTAGCCGCCGAGCTGCTGGAAGAGCAGCATCGGCAGGGTCGGCGCCGAGGGGCTGCCGAACAGCGCGATCACGCTGAAGTCGCCCAGCGACAGGGTCATGGCGTAGGCCAGCGCGAGGGCCAGGGGACGGCGCAGGCGCGGCCAGACCAGCCAGCGCAGCCGCACCCGCCCGCGGATGCCGAACTGGTCGGCCAGGCGCACCTCGGGCGCCGAGAGCCCGGGCAGCGCGCCGCGGATCACCTGCATGGCGAAGGGCAGCGCCATGAAGGCATTGACCAGCACCACCAGGCCGTAGCCCTGCCAGCCGCTGCCGAGCGTCGGGCGCAGCAGCAGGAAGAGCCCGGTGCCGAGCACCAGGGCGGGAATCACCAGGATCAGCTGGCCGCCACCCTCCATCAAGAGCGCCGCCGCGGCGTGGCGCCGGGCCTTGAGCCAGCGGCTGCCGACGAGCAGCGCGAGGGCCAGCGCCAGCGCCCCGGCCGCCGCGCCGAGGGCCATCACCAGGCTGCGCGCCGCGGCGGCCCACAGGCTCGCCTGGCGGGGCAGCTCCGGCAGCCCGGCCAGGCCCGCCAGCACCACGGCGGCCAGCGGCGGCAGCAGCAGCGCCGCCAGCGCGGTGAGCCAGGCGGCATCGGTGAGGCGCGAGAGGCCCAGGGCATCGCGGCGACGCCAGCGCCCGCCGGAAGGCAGCGCGACCTGGCCCACCACCAGCGAGGGCGTGCCGCCCCGGGAGAGCGCGAGCAGCCACAGCGAGAGGCAGATGATCAGCTGGGTCAGCGCCAGCAGGGCCGCCAGGGCCAGGTCGTGATCGAACTTCAGCGCCTGGTAGAGCGCCACCTCCAGGGTCGAGGAACGCGGCCCGCCGCCCAGCGTCATGACGATGGCGAAGCTGGTGAAACAGAGCGTGAACACCAGCGCCGCGAGCCTCGGCAGCAGGGGTTTCAGCCGCGGCCACTCGAGGGTGCGCCACAGCGCCCCCCGGGTCAGGCCGAGCTGGGAGGCGAGGCGCCAGTGGGCCGCGGGCGCCGTCTCCAGCGCCTGCAGCATCAGCCGGGCGGCGAGCGGCAGGTTGTAGAAGACATGGGCCAGCACGATGCCCGAGAGGCCGTAGAGGTAGCCCGACTCCGTCCCGACGAGCCCCTCCCAGAGCGGCGCCGCCCAGCCGCGCCGGCCGTGCACGGCCACCAGGCCGAACAGGCCGATCAGCGTGGGCAGCACCAGCGAGAGCTCCATGGCCCGCAGCAAGAGGCCGCGCCCCGGGAAGCGCGGGCGCCGCGCCAGGGCCAGCGCCACCGGCACGGCGAGCCCCACGGCGAGCAGGGTCGAGAGGGTCGCCTGTAAGAGGGTGAAGCGCAGCACCGCGGCGAGCCACGGCTCCTGCCAGAGCGCCGCCGGCTGCACGCCCCGGGCCTGCCACAGCAGCGCCCCGAGGCTGCCGAGCCCGAGCCCCGCCACCGCCGCGAGGGCGGCGAGGCCGAGCCCCGGCGCCCAGCGCGAGCGGCGCTCCCAGCGCAGGGTCGTCGTCGCGCCGCTCACCGGACGCTGGCGTTGAGCCACTCGCGGATCCACTCCCGGCGGTTTGCGCGGACCTCTTCGGGCGTGAAGGTGAGGCTCTCGGGCTCGATCAGCCGGTCGAAGACCTCGGGCAGCTCGTCGCCCAGGTCGATGGCCGGGTTCATGACGTTGCCCAGCGGGATATGGCGCTGGAAGGCCGGCGTCAGCATGAAGGCGAGGAAGTCGCGGGCCAGCTCGGGCCGCTCGGTGGTGCGCAGCATCGCCGCGGTCTCGACCTGCAGGTAGTGGCCCTCCTCGAACTCGGCGGCCTGGTAGCGGTCGGTCTCCTCCACCGCCATGTGGTAGGCCGGCGAGGTGGCATACGACAGCACCATGGGCGCCTCGCCGTTCATGAACAGCGAGAAGTAGGCCTGGCTCCAGCCGTTGGTAACGGCGAGCGTGCGCTCGTTGAGTCGCGCCCAGACCTCGGGGGCCCGGTCGCCGTAGAGCTTTCGGATCCACAGCATCAGCCCCTGGCCGGTGACGCTTGTGCGCGGGTCCTGGAGGATCACCTGGACGTCCTCGGGGGCCGCGAGCAGTGCCTCGAAGCTGCCGGGCGGCGTCTCGAGCTGCTCGGTGTCGTAGACGAAGGCGAAATGGCCCCAGTCGTAGGGCAGGAAGGTGTCGTCCTCCCACTCGATGGGCAGGTCGAGGGCGTCGGCGTCGACGCCGTGGGGGGCCAGCAGGTCGAGCGCCCGCGCCTCGGCCATCAGGTTCATGTCCAGGCCCAGCACCAGGTCCGCCCGGCTGCCCTCCCCCTCCAGGCGCAGGCGCTGGAGGATATCGACGCCGCCGGGCAGGGCCACGAACTCCAGATCGCAGTCACCGCAGCGCGCCTCGAAGGCCTCCTCGATGCCGGGACCGGGGCCCCACTCGGAGACGAAGGAGTCATAGGTGTAGACGGTCAGGGTCGGGGCGGCCTGGAGCGAGCCGGCGGCCGCGAGCGCCGCGAGCGACGCGCCGGCGGCATGAACCTTGGAGGGCATGGGCGTTCCTTGTTGTTCATGGAAAAACGACGCACCCGCCATTATGCCATGGCGGGTGCGTGCGGGAGACTCTAGCCGGGTCAAGGGCATGGCAATCGCAGCTGGATCCGACGAGGGGCGCCGGGGACAGGTCGAAGAGGGGGTCCTACGCCAGGGATGGCGTAGGTAGCGCCCAGGGAGGGGTTCACAGCGCCCCCTCAAAGACCTGTCGACGGATCAGCCCCAAGCGATAACGCTGACTGCAATTGCCCTGAAGTCGAGGGTCAGTCGAAGACGACCTTGGCCACGTCGCGATAGCGCCCGGCGAAGTGCACCGTCAGCCCCTCCTTGAGGTAGTCGGGCAGCTCGTCATAGTCGCGGCGATTGGCCTCGGGCAGGATCAGTTCGAAGATGTCGCTGCGCCGGGCGGCGATCACCTTCTCGCGGATGCCGCCCACCGGCAGTACCTGGCCGGTCAGGGTCAGCTCGCCGGTCATCGCCAGCGGCCGATCCAGGGCCTGGTGGCGGGCCAGGGAGAGCAGCGCCGTGGTCATGGTCACCCCGGCCGAGGGGCCGTCCTTGGGCGTCGCGCCCTCCGGCACGTGTAGATGAACGAAGGCCGAGTCGAAGAAGTCCGGATCGGCGCCGTAGTCGCCGAGGTGGCCGAGCACGTAGCTGTAGGCGATGTTGGCCGACTCCTTCATGACGTCGCCGAGCTGGCCGGTAAGCTTGAAGCCGCGATCCAGGGCGTGCACCTTGCCGGCCTCCACGGAGAGCGTGGCGCCGCCCATGGAGGTCCAGGCCAGCCCGGTGACCACGCCCTCGCCCTTCATCACCTGCTCCTTGCGGAAGATCGGCGGGCCGAGGTAGGTCTCGAGGTTGTTGACCGAGACCCGCACCGACTGCTGCTCGTCCTCGAGCAGCTTGACCGCCGCCTTGCGCACGATGCGGTGCAGCTGCTTCTCGAGCTGGCGCACCCCGGCCTCCCGGGCGTAGCCCTCGATCACCTGGCGCAGCGCCGCGTCGGTGAGGTTGATGCGCTTCTTGGGGATGCGGTCGCGCTTCAGGAGCTTCGGCCACAGGAAGTGCTTGGCGATGGCCACCTTCTCCTCGGCGATGTAGCCCGAGAGGCGGATCTGCTCCATGCGGTCGAGCAGCGCCGGGGGGATCGAGTCCAGGGTGTTGGCGGTGCAGACGAAGAGCACCTTGGAGAGATCCAGGCGCACGTCGAGGTAGTGATCCAGGAAGTCGACGTTCTGCTCCGGGTCGAGCACCTCGAGCAGCGCCGAGGCCGGGTCGCCCTGGAAGGACTGGCCCATCTTGTCGATCTCGTCGAGCATGATCACCGGGTTCTCGACCTCGACCTCCTTGAGCGCCTGGACCAGCTTGCCGGGCATGGCGCCGATGTAGGTGCGCCGGTGGCCCTTAATCTCGGCCTCATCGCGCATGCCGCCCACCGAGAAGCGGTAGAACTCGCGGCCCAGGGCGTCGGCGATGGAGCGCCCCACCGAGGTCTTGCCGACGCCCGGCGGGCCGACCAGCAGCAGGATCGAGCCGCCCACGTCGCCCTTGAAGGTGCCCTCGGCGAGGAACTCGACGATGCGCTCCTTGACGTCGTTCAGGCCGTCGTGGTCGCGGTCGAGCACCGTGCGGGCATGGGCGAGGTCGAGCTGGTCCTGGCTGTTCACGCCCCAGGGCATGGCGGTGAGCCAGTCGAGGTAGTTGCGGGTGGTGCCGTACTCGGGCGAGCCGGTCTCCAGCACCGAGAGCTTGTCGAGCTCGTCGTCGATGCGCTCCATGACCCGCTCGGGCACCACCCGGCCCTCGAGGCGCGCCCGGAAGGTGTCGACGTCGTTCTCTCGATCGTCCTTAGAGATACCGAGCTCGCGCTGGATCACCTTGAGCTGCTCGCGCAGGAAGAACTCCCGCTGGCGCTCCTGCATCTGGGCGTTGACCTGCTCGCTGATCTCGCTCTGCAGTTGGGCGACGTCGATCTCCTTGCGCAGCAGCGGCAGCACCTTCTGCATGCGCGCCATCACCGGCAGGGTCGAAAGCACGTCCTGCAGCTCCGGCCCCTTGGCCGAGGTGATCGCCGCGGCGAAGTCGGTCAGCGGCCCCGGCTCGTGGGGGCTGAAGCGGTTGAGGTAGTGCTTGAGCTCCTCACCGTAGAGCGGGTTGATCGGCAGGAGCTCCTTGATGCCGTTGATCAGCGCCATGGCGTAGGCGCGGGTCTCGTCGTCCTCGGCGTCCACCGGCTCGCGGGGGTAGCTCACCTCGACCAGGTAGGGCGGCTCCTTGGAGAGCCAGCGCGTGATGCGAAAGCGGCGCATGCCCTGGGCGATGAACTGGATCTGCTTGTCCTCGCCCTGCAGCTTGTGGACCCGCACCGCGGTGCCGATCTCGGGGAAGTCCTCGCCGCCCAGGTCCTCGACGCCGGTCTCGCCGACGAAGGCCAGGCCGACGGTGCGATGGGGCGTGTCGCCGACCCGGCGGATGGTCTCCTCCCAGCGCTCGCGGTTGATCACCAGCGGCTGGACCTGGGCGGGGAAGAAGGGCCGGTTGTGGATCGGCAGCAGGTAGATGCGCTCGGGCAGCGAGTCGCTGGCCGGCACTACCGAGTGGTGCCCCTCGGTGCCGGGCAGGTCGTCATCGAAGGTCTCGTCGTCACTGGCGTGGATCCAGTCCAGGCCATCCTGCATCTCGTGGTCGTCGCTCATGCGGTCCTCGTCCTGACTCGTCGGGAAGATCCCGGGGCTGCCTTGAGGGATGCGGGCAGCGGGGCGCGACTTCAAGTCACTGACGCCGTTCGAGGATCGGCGGCAGCGGCCGGCCGTTGATCCTGACTCGTCCGCGCACCAGGTCGATCGCCAGGTCCTCGGTGCCCAGCGGCAGGCCGAGCCACAGCGCCACCACCGGGGGCACCTGGTCCCAGGTCACGTCGCCGTAGAGACGCTCGCGCCAGCGGGCCTGCTCCTCGGGGTCGTCCAGCGCGGCCAGGTCCAGCGCCTCGAGGTCGTCGGCATCGAAGAACAGGGCGCCGTCGCCCCGAGCATCCAGCCCCAGCATCGGGCTGTCGAGGTCGACCGTGTGGAGATCCAGCCGCGGGGCGTCCGCGAGCAGGCCGAGCAGGTCGGGTTCCAGGCGCGCCAGCAGCGCGCCCGACTCGCGATCGGTCTCGCCGCGGGCCGCCTCGTCGCGCAGCACGGCGAGCACCCGGCGCAGCGCATCGGCGTTGATCCGCGAGAGCTCCGCGGCGAGGCGGCCGGTGAGCAGCACCTCGTCGGCGGCCATCAACCGGTCGAGGGTCAGCTCGCTCTGGATGCGCAGCTCCGCCTCGTCGAGGGTGGTGCGGCTGTGCAGCACCAGGCCGCTGGCGTCCAGCGCGAGGTCGGGCTGGCGCCAGGCGAGCCCCTGCACCTTGAGCAGGTCCTGCTGGGTAAAGTGGTAGGCGCCCTCGGTATAGGCGTAGCGACTCTCCAGGGTGATGGGGCCGGCCTCGAGGGTGGTCTCGCCATCGCTGAGCCGCCAGGGCGCGAGGTCGGCCTGGAGCCGCCAGTCGCCGTAGACGCCCCGGAAGGTGACATCGCCGCCGCGAAACGCCAGCGCGCGCTCCTCCTGGCTGACGATGAAGGGCGAGAGCGAGAGACGCCCCCGCAGGGTCGCGCCGAGGGTATGGTAGCGGGCCTGCCAGCGCGGCGGGCGGGAGGGCAGCAGGTCGCCGAACAGCCGGCGGTCGCTGCGCCCGACATAGGGCTTGAGGGTGCCGTCGATGCGCGTATTGATCACCCCGTGGCGCGCCTCGTAGGGCAGCGCCAGGTGCCAGGCGCGGCCGAAGCGGGGCGTCAGGTGGAGGGTGCCGCTGGATTCGAGCCAGCCGCGCTCGACGTCGGTCCGCTCGACCAGCAGGTCGCCCCGGGCGCCGAGATCCTCGAGGGCCCGGGCCAGCTCACGCTCGAAGAGCAGGCTGGCGATGGCCTGGGCCGCGGCCCAGAGCAGCGCCAGCCCCACCACCACCGGGACGATCAGTCGTTCCTTGCGCATCATGACCTTCCTTGTCCGCGCCCGGCGCACCGCAGGGCAGCGCGCCCGCGGCGCGGCGACTCAGTGGAGCCAGAACCACAGGTGCATGGTACTCCATGCGTAGGCCGCGGCGAGGACATCGTCGATCATGATGCCGAAGCCGCCGGCGACCCGGCGATCCGCCCAGCGGATCGGCCAGGGCTTGAAGACGTCGAAGATGCGGAACACCGCGAACCCCCACAGCGCCGCCTCCCAGGAGAAGGGCACGGCGGCCATGGTCAGCCAGTAGCCGACAAACTCGTCCCAGACGATGCCGGAGTGGTCGTGGACGCCCAGGTCGTGGGAGGTCTTGTCGCAGAGCCAGATGCCCCACAGGAAGGTGACCGCCACCAGGCCCAGGTACCAGCCCAGCGGCAGCTCGGACATCAGCCAGTAGAAGGGAATGGCGGCCAGGGTGCCGAAGGTGCCGGGGGCGAAGGGCACGGTCCCGCTGCCGAGACCGAAGGCCAGGAAGTGCACGGGACGACGCCAGACGCTGGCGGGGGCCTTGTTCATGAGACACCGCCTGGGGCGCCGCCCGACGGAGCGCCGCCCGACGGAAAGCCGTCCGACAGGAAGTGCTGCCAGCCACGTTCGCCGCCGGGTGCCACCCCGTGCAGGCCGGGCGCCTCCGTCAGTCGGCCGATCTCGGTCAGCGCCAGGCCCTGCTCCGCCAGGCGGTCGCGCGCCGTGGCGAGGCGCTCAGGCGGCAGCGCCACCAGCAGCTCGTAGTCGTCGCCGCCGTGCAGCGCCGCTTCCCGGGCGCCTGCCTCCCCGAGCGCCTCGAGGAGCCCCTCGGCCAGCGGCAACGCCTCGGGCACCAGCTCGGCCCCGACGCCGGAGCCCTCGAGCACATGGCCGAGATCGGCCAGCAGCCCATCGGAGACGTCGATGGCCGCGCTCACCAGGCCGCGCAGGGCGAGCCCCGCGGCCAGGCGCGGCCGCGGATGCAGGTAGCGCCCGAGCAGCGGGTGGGCGATGTCGCGCTCGCCGCGCTGCCACAGGGCCAGCCCCCCGGCACCGCCGCCGAGCGCCCCGGTCACCGCCAGCACGTCGCCCGGCCGCGCGCCGTGGCGGGTCAGCGCCTGGTCCGGGGGCACCTCCCCCATCACCGTGACGCCTATGGCGAGCTCGCCGCGGGTGACGTCGCCGCCCGCCAGGGCGGTGCCGGTGGCGTCGCAGAGCGCATGGAAGCCGCGGGCGAAATCGGCGAGCCAGGCGTCATCCGCCGCCGGCAAGGTCAGCGACATCAGGCACCAGCGGGCCCGGGCGCCCATGGCGGCGAGATCGCTCAGGCTGACCGCCAGCGCGCGGTGGCCGATCGCCGCGGCCGGCGCCGCCTCGGGGAAGTGGACCCCGGCGACCGAGGTGTCGACGCTGACCGCCAACCGCTGGCCCGGGGCCGGCGCCAGCAGGGTGCAGTCATCGCCCACCCCGAGGGCGACGCCTGAGTCTGGGCCGGGCGGCTCGGGCGTCAGGTAGCGGCGGATGAGTTCGAATTCGCTGTGCATCGGGGCGGGCCTTCAGCGGCGACGGGCGGTGACCTCGGCGGACCGCAGCCGCCCGGCAAGCTTGTCGAGGATGCCATTGACGTACTTGTGTCCGTCCGTGGCGCCAAAGGACTTGGCGAGCTCGACCCCCTCGCTGATCACCGCGCGATACGGCACCTCGAGGCGCTTGGAGAGCTCGTAGGCGCCCAGGCGCAGGATCGCCAGCTCGATGGGATCCAGATCCTCGAGGCGACGGTCGAGCAGCGGCGCGATGGCCGCGTCCAGTGACTGGCGCTCCCGGGCCACGTTGTGCAGCAGCTCATGGAAGAGCGCCAGGTCGGCGATCTCCATGACCTTGTGCCAGTTCTCGTGATCCTCGAGGTCGTCGTCGGCCACCTGGCTGCGGAACTCCGCCTCCACGGCGGTGATCGACTTGCCGGTCATCTGCCACTGGTAGAGGCCCTGGACGGCCAGCTCGCGGGCCGCATGGCGCGACTGCTGCGCCTTGGAGGGCGCCCGGCTGCGCTCGCCGCTCATGCCTCACCCCCGTCGGCGTCGCCGAAGCAGCGCAGCAGCGAGACCATCTCCATGGCCGCCATGGCCGCCTCGGCGCCCTTGTTGCCGGCCTTGGTGCCGGCTCGCTCGATGGCCTGCTCGATGGACTCGACGGTCAGCACGCCGTTGGCCACCGGGGTGTCGAACTCGAGCTGCAGGTTGCCCATGGCCGCGTTGCAGCCGCCGGCCACGTACTCGAAGTGCGGGGTGCCGCCGCGGATCACCGCGCCCAGGGCGAGCACGGCGTCGGGACGCGCCACCTTCAGCACGCGCTTGATCGCCAGCGGCAGCTCCCAGGCGCCGGGCACGTGGACGATGTCGATGTTCTCGGCGTCCACGCCGTGGCGGGTCAGGCTGTCCACGGCGCCCTCGACCAGGCTATCCACCACGTGGTGGTTGAAGCGGCCGACCACGATCACGTAGCGGCCATCGACGTCGACGAAGCTGCCTTCGACTTGGGAAATCGGTTGCATGGTTCTATGTCCTGAAAGATCCGGTACGGAAGGGTCCGGGGGCATGGCCGGAGGCCATGCCGTCATGATGAAGACGGGCGCGGCGTCAGTCGTCGCGCGCCTCGCCAGGCGCGGGCTCGCCGGGTTCCAGGCGCTCCACCACCTCGAGGTCGAAGCCGGAGAGGGCGGAGAACTTCCAGGGCGAGCTCAGAAGGCGCATCTTGCCGACGCCCAGGTGGCGCAGGATCTGCGAGCCGGTGCCGATGGTCAGGTAGTTGCCGGCGCCGTCGGAGTCACTGGTGCGCGGCGGGCGACGCCGCTCGAGGAACACCTCGAGCAGGTCGTGCAGGTCCTGGTGCGGGCGGCCGTCGTCGAGCAGCACGAAGACGCCGTGTTCGGCGCCGGCCACCTCGGCCAGGGCCTGGTGAGCGGTCCAGCTCGCCCGCTCGCCCTTCTGCAGGGCGAGCAGGTCGCGCATCACGTTGGCCAGGTGCACGCGCACCGTGGTCGGGGCCTCGGGATGCGGATGTCCCTTGACCAGCGCCAGGTGATGGGCGCCCTGGATGCTGTCGCGGAAGACGTGCAGGGTGAGCTCGCCGAAGGCGGTCTCGACCGGGCTCGACTCCACCGGCTGCACGGTCTGCTCATTGTGGATGCGGTAGTGGATCAGGTCGGCGATGGTGCCCATCTTCAGGCCATGCTCGACGGCGAAGCGCTCGAGCTCGGCGCGGCGCGCCATGCTGCCGTCCTCGTTCATCACCTCGCAGATCACGCCGCTGGGGTCGAGGCCGGCCAGGGCCGCGAGGTCGCAGGCCGCCTCGGTGTGGCCGGCGCGGCGCAGCACGCCGCCGGGCTCGGCCATCAGCGGGAAGATGTGGCCGGGCTGGACGATGTCCTCCGCCCGGGCGTCGCGGGCCACGGCGGCCTGGACGGTACGCGCCCGGTCGGCGGCGGAGATCCCGGTGGTGACGCCCTCGGCGGCCTCGATGGAGAGCGTGAACTTGGTGCCGAAGCCGGAGCCGTTGTCGCGCACCATCAGCGGCAGCTGGAGACGCTCGCAGCGCTCGCGGGTCATCGGCAGGCAGATCAGCCCCCTGGCGTGGCGCGCCATGAAGTTGATGTGCTCGGCCTCGACCTTCTCGGCGGCCATGATGATGTCGCCTTCGTTCTCGCGATCCTCGTCATCCATCAGGATCACCATCTTGCCCTGACGAATGTCCTCGACCAGGTCTGCGATAGGGGCCAGGCCCCCGGATGAGGAGTGCACCATGGAGTCTCCATTGATTCAGCGTGGTGGCCGTCGCGGTCCCGCGACGATCGGGTCGCCCTCCGGCGTCGCCACCTCGAAACCGCGTCAGGGTACCGTGGCGCGTCGGTGGGCGCCAGTGGATAGCCGCCGTGGCGAGTTGGTGAGCGCCCACGGAGGACAGCCGTGGCGCATTGACGAGCGCCGTCAGGCCATTAACGCCGCGCCTCATGGAATCCCAACTCATGCGTCTCGGAGCACCGCCAGCAGGCCATCGAGGAGGCGCTGTAAACCCATCCCTGGGCGCTACCGGCGCCATCCCTGGCGCAGGACCTCCTCTCAGGCCTGCTGCGGCGCTCCCTTCATGCGGTCACGAGATATCGGAACGGCCCCTGGGCCTGGCGGTGATGCGCCAGTCCTGGCCCACGGCGCGGATATCGAGGATCTCGAGCCCCTTCTGCTGGGCCATCAGCGAGAGGCCGGGCAGCGCGAAGAGCGGGCGCGCCTCGCCGCCAAGCAGGGTCGGCGCCACGAACAGCTGCATCTCGTCGATCAGGTTCGCCTCGAGCATGGCACCGGCGAGCGTCGCCCCGGTCTCGAGCAGCACCTCGTTGGCCTGCTCCGCCTCGGCCAGGTGGTGCAGCAGGGCGTCGAGGTCGACCCGGCCGTCGGCGCCCGCCGGCATCACCACCACCTCGGCGCCGGCCTCCTCGAGCCGTACGCGCCGCTCGGGCTCATGATCGGCGAGGGTCGCCACCAGGGTACGACCCGGCTCGCGCAGGCAGGCCGCCGCCAGAGGCAGGCGCAGGCGGGAATCGACCACCACGCGCAGCGGCTGGCGGGCGGCGATCGCCTCCCCCTCGGGCAGCGCCAGCTGTTCGGCGCGCACGGTGAGCCGGGCGTTGTCGAAGATGATCGACTCCACCCCGGTGAGGATGGCGCTGGATCGGGCGCGCAGGCGCTGCACCTCGCGGCGCGCCTGGGGCCCGGTGATCCACTGGGACTCGCCGGA
Organism: Halomonas sp. THAF5a; assembly: GCF_009363755.1. Classification (NCBI taxonomy): domain Bacteria; kingdom Pseudomonadati; phylum Pseudomonadota; class Gammaproteobacteria; order Oceanospirillales; family Halomonadaceae; genus Halomonas; species Halomonas sp. THAF5a. The sequence goes on from NZ_CP045417.1 coordinate 2,955,328, forward strand.
GCGCATGGCGGTGCGGCCATCGAGGCTCATGGCCATCTTCAGGCGCACGAAGGGCCGGCCGTGGGACATGCGCATCACGAAGCCGGGATTGAGCGCCAGCGCTTCGTCCTCCAGCACGCCCACCGTCACCGCGATGCCGGCCTCGCGCAGCAGGGCGATGCCCCGGCCGGCCACCTGGGGGTTGGGGTCCTGCATGGCGACGACGACACCGGCCACCCCGGCCTCCACCAGCGCCCGGGCGCAGGGGCCGGTGCGGCCCTGGTGGGAGCAGGGTTCCAGGGTCACGTAGGCGGTGGCGCCGCGCGCGGCTTCTCCCGCCGCGCGCAGGGCGTGGACCTCGGCATGGGGCTCGCCGGCCCGCTCGTGCCACCCCTCGCCGACGACCCGCTCGTCCTTGACCAGCACGCAGCCCACCCGGGGGTTGGGATCGGTGGTATAGCGGCCGCGCTCGGCGAGCTTCAGGGCGCGGGCCATCCAGGTCTCGGGCAGGGTCGGGGCGCTCATCATCGCCCTCCGGCGGGGTCGTCGGGGAAGCCGGGCTCCTGGGCCAGGCGGTCGATCTCGGCGCGGAACTCGTCGATATCCTGGAAGCGGCGGTAGACCGAGGCGAAGCGGATGTAGGCGACCTGGTCGAGGCGCTTGAGGGCCTGCATGACCTCCTCGCCGATGTCCCGGGCATGGATCTCACGCTCACCGCGGGCCCGCAGGTGCTGGCGGATGCGCTCCACCGCCGCCTCGATCGACTCGGCGCTGACGGGGCGCTTCTCCAGGGCGCGCAGCATGCCGGCGCGCAGCTTGGCCTCGTCGAAGACCTCCCGGGTGCCGTCGGACTTGATCACCCGGGGCATCACCAGCTCGGCGGTCTCGTAGGTGGTAAAGCGCTCGCCGCAGGCCGCGCACTGCCGACGCCGCCTCACCTGATCCCCCTCCACCACCAGGCGGGAATCGGTCACGCGCGTGTCGTTGGCGCCACAGAAGGGGCAATGCATAGGGGGTAACCCGACGTCGTAGGAAACTGTCGCGGCATTGTAACGGTTCAGGGGCAGAGCGCCCAGCAACCGTGGCTGGCACGAGTCCTGCAAGCTCCCGGTATCCCCAGGCCGATGGAGGTCGCCATGCCTACGCCCCGCTCGCTCGCCCGCCCCCTGGACACGACGGACTTCACGGCTCGCGCCCGCGAGCACCTTGGCGTCCTCTACGGGCCGCGCCGTGAGGAGGTACTGCGCCGCCTGCTGACGCGGCTCTCGCACCATCGCGGTGCCCTCCCCCCGCCCGGGGCGGAGGCCACCGCCCCCTTATGGAGCGAGCGCGACCAGTGGCTGATCGCCTACGGCGACAGCCTGCTCGACGGCGACACCCCGCCCCTGGCGGTGCTCGAGGCCTTCCTCGAGGCGCGCCTGCCTGAGACCTTCAGCGGCGTGCACGTGCTGCCCTTCTTTCCCTGGAGCAGCGACGATGGCTTCTCGGTGATCCACTACCGCGAGGTCGACCCGGGGCTCGGCGACTGGTCCGACATCCGCCGCCTCGCCGCGCGGGGCGACCTCGTCGTCGACCTGGTGCTCAACCACGTCTCCCGGGAGTCGCTGTGGTTCGTCGACTACCTGAGCGGCAGCCTGCCGGGGCGCGACTACTTCATCGAGATGGACCCGGCGACCGACCTCTCGGCCGTGGTCCGACCGCGCAGCAGCCCGCTGCTGGTGCCGGTGCCCACCCGCCGGGGCACCCGCCACCTCTGGGCGACCTTCTCCGAGGACCAGATCGACCTCAACTTCGCCAACCCCGACGTGCTGCTGGAGTTCGTCGGCATCCTGCTCTTCTACCTGGAGCAGGGCGCGCGGGTCATCCGCCTGGACGCCATCGCCTTCCTCTGGAAGCGGCCGGGCACCGCCTGTATCCACCTGCCCGAGACCCACGAGGTGGTGCGGCTGCTGCGTGCCGTGGTCGACCACCTGGCGCCGGGCACGCTGCTGCTCACCGAGACCAACGTGCCCCATCGGGAGAACCTCAGCTACTTTGGCCTCGATCGCCTGTCGGACGGGGGGCCGGCGATGCCGGACGAGGCGCACCTGGTCTACCAGTTCCCGCTGCCGCCGCTGCTGCTGCATACCCTGACCAGCGGCGAGGCGGCCACCCTGGCGAGCTGGCTCGAAAGCCTGCCCGCGCTGCCGCCGGGCTGCAGCTACGTCAACTTCACCGCCAGCCACGACGGCATCGGGGTGCGGCCGCTGGAGGGCTGGCTGCCACCCCATGAGGTCGAGGCCCTGCTCGAGCTGATGCATCGCTTCGGGGGGTTCGTCAGCATGCGCAGCGACGCCCAGGGGCGCGACGTCCCTTACGAGATCAATATCACCTGGTTCGAGGCGATGCGGGGGACGCGCCGCGGCGCCGATCCCTGGCAGGTGGAGCGCTTCCTGTGCAGCCAGCACCTGATGCTGGCCCTGCAGGGCATTCCCGCCCTCTATCTCCACTCCTTGACGGCCACCCTCAACGACCTGGAGGGGGTCGAGCGCACCGGCCGCCTGCGCGCGATCAACCGTCACCGCTGGCAGCGGCCGGCGCTCGAGGAGCTGCTGGAGAGCCGCAACACTCCGACCCGCGAGGTGTTCCTGGCCCTGAAACGGCGCCTGGCGGTGCGTCGCCGGGAGCCCTGCTTCCACCCGGATGCGCCACAGCGCGTGCTCCCCACCCCGCCGGCGCTGCTGGTGCTGGAGCGTGGCCCGCTCGACGACGGTCGCCGCCTGCTGGCGATCCACAACGTCACCGACCAGCGCCAGCCGCTCGCCCTCGAGGCCCTGGCCGCCCCCGACTGGCACGACCTGCTGGCGGATGCGCCCTGGTCGGGCGACACGAGCCTCGCGCCCTATCGCAGCCTGTGGCTGGTGCAGCCCGGATGATCGACGGGAATGGCCAACGGGCGTGATCAGTGCGCCGAATGCTTGCCCATCTCACCATGGGCCATGTCGTCGTGACCCGTGCCGGCCTGGTCCGACATCTCCATCGGCTGCACCCGCTGGACCGGCGCCTCGAGGGTCATCGTCTCACCGTTGTCGAGGGTCAGGGTCAGCTCGACGCGCTCGCCCTCGACCGGGGTGGCGGCCAGCTCGAACATCATCAGGTGCCAGCCGCCCGGCACCAGTCGCACGCTTTCGCCGGCCGGCAGCGGGATCGCCTCGACCCGGCGCATCTGCATCACGCCGTCGACCATCACGTGGTTGTGCAGCTCCAGGTGGCCGGCCAGCGGCGAGGCGCCGCCAACCAGCGCCCGGTCCGTCTCGCCTGGATTGGTCAGCGTCATGAAGGCGGCGGTAGTGGCCGACCCGGGGGGCACGGCGCGCACGTGTGCGCCCTCGACGGTGAGGGCGTCAGCCTGGGCGGCGACACCAAGCAGCGGCAGGGAGAGCAGAGAGAGCAGGAATAGCGGGCGGGCAGCGAGGCGCATGTCGGTCGACTCCATGGGCTCAAGGGGAAAGCTCGAGCTTACCCTGCCCGGCCGTTGACGGGGAGCGGGCTGCGACATTGCGTCCCGCACGCGGCGGCAGGGATTAATCCACGGCTAATGCCGGCGTGTCAGGATGGGAACTTCGGAGCACGGCGCGGGGTCCCCTCGTCACCCGTGACGCCGTCTCACGCCCCTTCGCCGGGACATGACGACGCGCGTCACCACCGCGCCTCACACAAGGAGATCACGATGCGTCCCCTCTCCCTGACGGCCGGCCTGCTCTCGCTGGCCGCCGCCCTCCCCCTCTCCGCCGACACCGCCTGGCCGGCGCCGATCCAGGCGCTGGTAGCGGAGGGGCTCGAGGTGCACGCCCGCTTCGAGGCGCCCGGCGGGCTCGAAGGCTTCGCCGCCAGCCATCGCGGCCGCGAGATGGCCGTCTACCTCACCCCGGATGGCGAGCATGCGGTGGTCGGCACCCTGATCGACGCCGAGGGCAACGACCTCTCCGCCGCGCCCCTGGACGAGCACGTGCGCCGCGCCCAGGAGACCGAGGTGTGGCAGACGCTGGAAGAGAGCCACTGGATCCGCGACGGCGACCCGGGCGCCGAGCGCATCCTCTACACCTTCACCGACCCCAACTGCCCCTACTGCGCGCGCTTCCACGAGCAGAGCCGCCCCTGGGTCGAGGCGGGCCGGGTCCAGCTGCGCCATGTCATGGTCGGCATCCTGGAGCACGACAGCCCCGCCAAGGCCGCCGCCCTGCTCGGCGCCGAGGATCCCGCCCGGGCGCTTAAGGCGCACCGGCGAAGCGACGACGGCATCGCGGCCTCGGCCCAGCCCCGGGAGATCGAGGAGCAGGTGCGGGCCAACAACCAGCGCTTCGAGAGCCTCGGCCTGATGGCCACGCCCACCACCTACTATCGCGGCGACGACGGCCGCCTGGAGCGGGTCCAGGGCGCCCCCCAGGAGGCGCGCCTGATCGAGATAATGGGCTCACCGCGTCCCTGACGCCGCGGAAGGGAGCAACCGATCCTGCTCCTATCTCACGACGCGGGCCCCGCTTTCGCGAGGCCCGCGTCATCGAGAGCATGCGGTGGAGATCAGTCGTCGAGATCTTCGAAGCGCGGCTGGCCGACGTTCCAGGGCTTGACCGTCTCGCCCTTTTCGCCCCAGTTGGCGTGGTCGGCCAGTCGGTGACCGTCGCTATCGCGCACCAGACCGTAGCTGGAGTGCTTGTGGAAGGTGGGCCCGAACATCTCGCGCGTCTCCTCCACATCGCCGGTATAGCGAGGATCCTGGGGCCGCTCCTGGCGGGTCATGAAGTAGGCGACGTCCCAGGCCTCCTGGTCGCTGAGCGACAGCGGCTGGCCGAGCGGCATGTTGTTCTTGATGAATCCCGCCGCGGTATGGGTACGCACGATCCCGGCGCCCCAGTTGTTGGAGCCATCCCCCCAGGTCGCCGGGAAGACATACTCACCCTCCTGGTAGAGACCCGAGCCATCATCACCGTGGCAGATGGCACACTGCTCGGCGAAGATTGCCTCGCCACGCGCGTAGCTGAGTTCCTCGGGGCGCTCCGGTGCCGGGAAGCCACGACCGTAAATCGGCTGATCGGGATAGACGGGAGCGCCCGTCGCGAGCCAGCGATGGTAGGCGGAGAGCGCCAGCATGTCATCGCTGCCGTATGCCGGCGGCGTGCCGTTCATGGAGTAGGCGAAGCAGCCGGCAATACGCTCCTCGAGGCTGTTGACGTGCTGGTTCTTGCCCCGAAAGTTCGGCAGGGTCACGGCGGCCGGCCAGATTGGCGCGCTGAAGGGCTGACGTCCCTCGCCGAGGTGACAGCTGGAGCAGTTCATGTCGTTGAAGACATTCTCGCCGCGCAGCTGCTGGGTATTGGTGAAGAGGTCATACCCCCGGCGGATGACCTTCTTCAGCTCGGGATTCAGATCGGCCGCCTCGAGGTCCGCCATGGTCGGCGGCACATGGACCAGCTCGCCCTCCTCGGGCGCGGGATAGCCCATCTCGACGAGCTGCTCGTAGTCTGCCCAGGCGGCCATGCTGATGCCGGCCGCCAGTGTCGCGCTGGCCAGGGCCAGGGTTGTCCTGAGATATGTCATGCTCTGCTCCCCCTTATTCGGACGCCACGGACTGATTGGCCAGCCAGGCCGAGACGGCGCGGATGTCCACGTCGCCCATCCGCTCGGCAATGGCGCCCATCAGGTGCTGCGGATCATTGCTGCGCTCACCGGCCTGCCAGGCCCTGAGCTGTGCCTCGATGTAGCCCGCATGCTGGCTGGCGATGCCGGGGAAGGTCCCGCCCACGCCCTGGTTGTTCGGGCCGTGACAGCTTGAGCAGGACACGATGTACTGGTCCCAATCACCGCGCAGGGCGAGCTGTTCGCCACGCGCCAGCAGCGCCGCGTCGGCGCCCTCGCCGCCCTGGGCATCGGTCACCGGCATCTGGCTGAAGTAGACCGCCACATCGGCGATCTGCTGGTCGTCGAGCATGGTGGCAAAGGGCATCATGGTGGTGTTCTGGCGACGGCCCGCCTTGAAGTCGTGCAGCTGCTTGGCGATATAGGCCGCCGGCAGCCCGGCCAGGCGCGGCCAGGACTCGCCCCCCGGGATATTCATGCCGCTGCCGTCGGCCTGATGGCAGGCCACGCAGGTCGCGGCCGCCTGCTGGCCGCGCTCGGCGTCGCCCTCCAAGGCCTGCCCGGCCGCCTGCGCCGATAGCGGCGCCGACGCCTGAGCTGCCGCCAACCCCAGCAACAGCCCGAGGCCAGTCGTGATCCTCATGATCGTCATCTGGCTTTCCCCTCGTCATTGTCGTTGATCCCGTGCCGGGATTCCGGTCGGACCGGCGAGGCCGGTCCCGTCATCAGCGGCAGCGTCAGCCGCGCCTCCAGCCCGCCCCCTGCGGGGCGGCGAAATGCCAGTTGGCCGCCGAAGCGCTCGGCGATGGCGGCCACGATGGCGAGCCCCAGGCCGCTGCCCTGCCGGCGGCTGGCCCGCCAGAAGCGCCGAGCCAGCTGGTCGAGCTCGGCCTCCGCGACCCCGGGGCCGTGATCCCTGACGCCGAAGGTCAGCGTCCCGTCCGAGGCATCTTGTCGGACGGAGATCGCCACCGGGCTCCCCTCGGGCCCGTGGCGCAGTGCGTTGTCGACCAGGTTGCGCAGCGCCGTGATGGCGAGCTCCCGGGGCACTGCGAGCTCCCCCGCAGGCCAGGAGCCGGGCTGCGTGACCCGGGCCCGCTCGCTCGCCGCGGCGTCGCGCAGGGCGAGCGTCGCGACGTCGGCGGCGCGGCTGGCCTCGCCGTCCTCGAAGTGCACCCGCCCCTCGACCCGGGCCAGCATCAGCAGCTGGTCCAGGGTGCGGGAGAGCCGGGCCACGCCCTCCTCGGCGTGGTTCAGCGCCCGGCGCGCCGCCTCGCCCTCGACCCGCCGCGCCACCTGCAGGTGGGTCTTGATGGCCGTGAGCGGCGTGCGCAGCTCGTGGGCCGCATCGTTGGTGAAGCGCTGCTCGCGGACGATGGCCTGCTGGATCCGCGCCAGCAGGCCGTTGAGCGCATCCACCAGCGGGCGGATCTCGCGGGGCACGCCGTGGGTCGCCACCGGGGCCAGGGCGTCCGGGTGGCGCCGCGCCAGGGCGTCGCGCAGCCGCTCGAGCGGCGCGAGCCCTCGCACCACGCCGAGCCACAGCGCCAGCAGGCTGCCGGACAGCGCCACCACGAAGGGCACCACCGCCACCTCCAGCACGTTGCGCATCAGCAGGTCGCGCTCGTCCATGCGATCGGCGGTGGTGATGGTCAGGCCGTTGCGCTGGTAGGTGAACACCCGCCAGGTGATGTCGCCCTCCTCGCGATAGGCGTGCCCGGGCTCGCCGGCCTCGAGGACCTCCTGCATGTCGCTGTGGGTGCGCGCCAGGATCTCGCCCCGAGGGGAGTGCACCTGGCAGGCCAGCCCCTCGATGGGCGGGATGGAGAGCGCCCGCCGGTCGGCCCGCTCCCACACCGCCACCGGCAGCTGCGCCATCAGTCCCGAGACCATGCGCGCCGACTGGGCGAGGCGCTGATCGAGGGTCGCCTCGACCTGCTGATAGAGATCGCGCATCAGCCAGGCGGCGGCGAGCCCCCAGAGCAGCAGCAGCGTGACCCCGAGGGTCAGCACCAGTCGCGTGCGCAGGCTCATGGTCGACCCGCCCCGGGGCGAGCCGGCGCCTCGACCGCCTCGGGCGGACCGAGCCGGTACCCGAGCCCGCGCACCGTCTCGATCACCCGCCCGCCGAGCTTGCGACGCAGGTGGTGGATGTGAACGTTGAGGGCATTGCTCTCCACCTCCCCGTTCATGCCGTAGAGGCTGTCCTTGAGCTGCTCGGCGCTGAGCACGCTGCGCGGCGCCTGGAGGAAGGCCTCCAGCAGCACCAGCTCGCGGCGCGACAGCGCCACCGGCCGCCCCGCCACCGTCACCTCCCGGGAGACGGGGTCGAGACGGAGCGCGCCGTGCTCGACCAGCGCCTGGGCGCGCCCGGCGGCCCGGCGCAGCAGGGCCAGCAGCCGCGCCACCAGCTCGTCGAGGTCGAAGGGCTTGACCAGGTAGTCGTCGGCGCCGACGTGCAGCCCCTCGATGCGATCGCTCACCGCGTCGCGGGCGGTGAGGATCAGCACCGGGAGGTCGATGCCAGCCGCCCGCCACTCCTCGAGCAGCGTCATGCCGTCGCCGTCGGGCAGGCCGCGGTCGAGGATCACCACGTCGCTCGCCACCGTCTCCATGGCCGCGCGCGCCTCCGCCAGGGTGCCCACGGTGTCCACGACGAAGTCGTAGACGCCGAGCCCGGCCTGGATGCCCGACGCCACCAGGGCGTCATCCTCGATGAGCAGTACGTGCATGACAGGAGATCCTCGTGAACGGCGTCATCTTGTCAGCGGGCCATTAAGCGGGCGTTAAGTCGCGCCGTCCGGCGGGCCGTCCTTTGGTCGAACGCGGCCTCCCTGCGGGAGGGGAGGTCCGGGCGGGAGGGACGATCAGCCCCGGGCGGGGAGCGCCCGGGCCGCGAACCAGCCGAGCACCATCGCCACCAGCATGGCGGCCAGCGGCGCGGAGAGCCCGGCGAGGGAGGCGAAGGCCGGCCCCGGGCAGTAGCCGGAGAGCCCCCAGCCGATGCCGAACAGGGCGGCGCCGCCGATCAGCCGGCCGTCGAGGTCGGTGCGGGTGGGCAGCTGGAAGCGCTCGCCGACGAGCGGATGGGGGCGGCGCAGCACCCATCGATAGCCGAGGAAGTTGGTGATCACCGCCCCGCCGAGCACGAACATCAGGGTCGGGTCCCAGGCGCCGGCGAGATCGAGGAAGTCCAGCACCCGGGCCGGGTCGGTCATGCCGGAGACGGCGAGGCCGAGGCCGAAGAGCAGCCCGGCGACGTAGCCCATCAGGGTCTTTACGGTCTCGCGCCTCATGCTCCCCCACCGATGACGTGGCGCACGACGAAGACGGTGACGATCGCCGCCGCCAGGAAGGTCAGGGTGGCGACCAGCGAGCGGGGCGAGAGCCGCGCCAGGCCGCAGACGCCGTGGCCGCTGGTGCAGCCGCTGCCGAGCCCGGTGCCGAGCCCCACCAGCAGGCCGGCGGCGAGCATCAGCGGCACGCCCCCGGCGGGGGCGCCGATCACCTCGCCCGGCGCGCCCGCCACGTTGCCGGCCCCGCCGCCGGCGAGCAGCAACGCGACCGGCCCGCTGACCAGGCCCAGCAGGAAGGCCAGCCGCCAGGCGCTGTCGCCCCGGGGGCGCTGGGTGATCAGGGTGCCGAGGATGCCGCTGATGCCGGCGATGCGGCCCAGGGTCGCCATCAGCCAGGTGGCCGAGAGGCCGATCAGGACGCCCCCGATCAGCCCCTGCAGGCTTGCCGTCCAATCCACGTGAAGGGTCCTCCTGAAAGAATCAGTGGTCGCTTACTTCTGCCGCCGACAGGTGCTGATGCCGAGCAGGCGATAGGCGGGACAGGTGCCGAGCAGGCCGGTAACCAGCGGCACCAGGCCGATGAAGCCCCAGGCGCCGACCTGGCCGGTGATGGCCAGGCCGATCAGCACGGCGCCGATGACGATGCGGGCGAGCTTGTCGATGCCGCCGACGTTGCGGGTCATGGTGTGTCTCCTTGCGGTGCGCGAACACGCCCGGCCAGGGGGACGTGTCCGGTGACGGGGTCGGGCCCCGGATCGGATGAGCGTGACGCCTCGGCGCCGGCGAGGCCGGCCCCGCCGCAGGCCGCCGAGGAGGTCTCGGCGGCGCGCTCGTCGTGGAGCGCCCGCCAGGCATCGAAGGTACTCAGGTAGACGCGACCGGTCAGCGCCCGACAGAAGTCGGTGTGCACCAGGCGATCCATCACCGGCCCCTTGACCTCGGCCAGGTGCAGGGCGATGGCGGCGTCCCTAAGGCGGGCGTTGATCGCCTCGAGGCTCTCCAGCGCCGAGGCGTCGATGACGTTGACCGCCTGGCAGGCCAGCACCACGTGGCGCAGCCCGGGCTGGCGGACGGCCAGCGCCATCACGGTGTCCTCGAGGTAGCGGGCGTTGGCGAAGTAGAGGCTCTCGTCGATGCGCAGGATCGCCAGGCGCTCGTCGGTCTCGACCGCGTGGCGCTGGACATTGCGAAAGTGCTCGCTGCCCGGCACGCGCCCCACCACGGCGCTGTGGGGGCGGCTGGTGCGATAGAGATGCAGGCCCAGCGACAGCCCGACGCCGGCCAGGATGCCGCTCTCCACGCCGTGGAGCAGGGTCAGTGCCAGGGTCGCCAGCATCGCCGCGCCGTCGGCCCGGGAGTAGTCCCAGGTGCGCTTGATCGCCGGCAGGTCGATCAGGGTGCCCACGGCGACGATGATGGTGGCGGCGAGCGTCGCCTTGGGCAGGAAGGCCAGCGGCGCGGTCAGGGTGAGGGTCGCCACGGCGATCCCCAGGGCCGTGAAGGCGCCGGCGAGCGGCGTGGCGGCGCCGGCCTCGAAGTTGACCACCGAGCGCGAGAAGCCGCCGGAGACCGGCGAGCCGCCGCTGCCACCGGCGCCGAGGTTGGCCAGCCCCAGGGCGATCAGCTCCCGGTTGGGGTCGATGCGCTGGCGACGCTTGGCGGCCAGGGTCTGGGCGACCGAGACCGACTCCACGAAGCCCACCAGGCTGATCAGTACCGCCGCCGGCAAGAGGCTCGACCACAGCGCGGGATCGAGGCTCGGCAGCGCCAGCGTCGGCAGGCCGCTCGGCACCTCGCCGACCAGGGCCACGCCCCGCTCGCCGAGCCCCAGTCCCCAGGCCAGCAGAGTGGTGACGATCACCGCCGAGACCGGCGCGGCCTTGGCCACCAGATCCGCCGCGGTCGTCGACAGCCCCAGGCGGGTGAGCCCGCCCTTGAGATAGCGCCGGCAGATCAGCAGGAAGGCCCAGACGCCCAGGCCGATCGCCAGGGTCATGGCGTGGGTGTCGCCCAGCGCGGCGATCAGCGCCGAGCCAAGCGCCACGAGGTTATGGCCGGACGCTTCCACGCCCAGGATGTGACGCAGCTGGCTGGCGGCGATCAGGATGCCCGAGGCGGTGACGAAGCCCGAGATCACCGGGTGGCTCAGGAAGTTGGCCAGAAACCCCAGGCGCAAGAGGCCCATGGCCACCAGCACCAGCCCGGAGAGCGCGGCCAGCACCAGGGCGGCGGCGACGTACTCGGCGCTGCCCGGCGCCGCGATCCCGGCGAGCGCCGAGGCGGTCATCAGCGAGGCCACCGCCACCGGTCCCACCGCCAGGGTGGCGCTGGTGCCGAAGAGCGCATAGAGGACCAGCGGCAGCATGCTGGCGTAGAGCCCCACCTCCGGGGGAAGCCCCGCCAGCAGGGCGTAGGCCAGCGCCTGGGGCACCAGCATCAGCGTCACGATCACCGCCGCCAGCAGGTCGCTCGCGAGCGCATCGCGCCGATAGCCGTGCAGCCAGCCGATCAGGGGAATCCAGCGGGAAAGGTTCATGGGCGTCTCATCATCAATGGTGTACCTGGCTCAGTCGCGGCGAGCGGGACGCGCCAGCCACTCGTGCCCCTTGAGCATGCCGTTCCAGTAGAGCCAGGGCAGCTGCTTGGCCTTGAGCCACCAGGCCCGGCGGGTCGCCCGGGTGCCCTCGTTGACCCAGCGGGGAAAGCTCGGCTGCAGCGCGCCGCCGTAGCCGAACTCGGCGAGCACGATGCGCCCGCGCTCCACGGTCAGCGGGCAGGAGCCGTAGCCCAGATAGGCGGCCGGCAGCGGCGCCCCGTCCAGGGAGGCCAGCAGGTTCTCCGCCACCACGGGCGCCTGTTTGCGCACCGCCGCCGCGGTCTTGGCATTGGACGTGCCGCTGGCATCGCCCAGCCCGAACACCGCCGGGTAGCGAGCGTGCTGGAGGGTCTCGGGATCCAGGTCCAGCCAGCCGGCCTCGTTGGCGAGCGGCGACGTCGCGATGAAGGCCGGCGCCTTCTGCGGGGGCACCACGTGCAGCATGTCGAAGGGCCGCTCCTCCTCCCGCTCGCCGTCCTCGCCGCTCACCGCGAAACGCGCCGTGCGCGAGGGACCATCGACGGCCACCAGGCGATGCCCGAAGGCCGTCTCGATGCCGTAGCGCTCGATATAGCGCTCCAGGGCCGGCACGTAGTCCGGCACCCCGAACAGCACCTGCCCGGCATTGCAGAAGCTCACGTCGATGTCACCCAGGCGACCCTGGCGACGCCAGTGGTCACAGGAGAGGTACATGGCCTTCTGCGGGGCCCCGGCACACTTGATCGGCATCGGCGGCTGGGTGAACAGCGCCCTGCCCCGCTCCAGCGACTGCACCAGCGACCAGGTGTAGGGCGCGAGGTCGAAACGGTAGTTGGAGGTCACGCCGTGCTGGCCCAGCGCCTGCTCCAGTCCCTCGATGGCGCCCCAGTCGATCACCAGCCCCGGTGCCACCACGAGCCGGGTGTAGCCGAGGCGGCGGCCGTCGCCCAGCACCACCTCGCCGGCGGCGGGGTCGATGCGATCGGCGTCGACCGCGTACCAGCTGGCCCTGTCGGGAATCACGTCGGCCATGGGGCGTCGGGTGATGGCGGCCGGGAAGACGCCGCCACCGACCAGGGTCCAGCCGGGCTGATAGCTGTGCGTCTCGGCCGGATCGACGATGGCGATGTCCAGGTCGCCGCGGCGCTTCAGGAGGCTCGCCGTCACGGCGATGCCCGCGGCCCCGGCGCCGATGACGACGACATCGTGGTGACGGGCAGACTGTTCGGGGGTCGAAGGGTGCATGGCGTGGCTCCGGGAGCGTGGTCGTTATCGTTGTCGTTGACGTAAGAGGGGCCTGTCAGGCCTTGAGCAGCTCGCGGATCGGCTGCGGGTCGTGACCGGCGGCATGTGCCGCGTCCAGCAGCGCCGGGATGTCACAGCCGGCTTCACGGCTGCGGGCCTGGGCCCAGAGATGCACGGCGCGCTTGCCGGTCCGGCAGAAGGCCAGGATCGGGGTGGGCAGCGTGTCCAGGGCCTGGCCGAAGGCCGCGATGTCGGCGTCGCCGTAGTCGCCCGGCGTCACGGGGATGCAGCGCCACTCAAGGCCGAGACGGGAGGCCCGCTCGCGCAGGGGGCTGTCGTCGGGATGGTCCTCCGCCTCGCCGGGACGGCGATTGCAGATCACCGAACGGAAGCCGCGACGGGCGATCTCGTCGAGATCGTCGGGGGTCACGGCGTCGGCGATGGCGAAGCCGCTTTCGAGCTGTCGAATCTGCATGAACACTCCTGAAAAGGATGATGGTGCATGGGACCTCGGGCGCGGGACGCCCTGGCCTCAGAACTTGTCGATCGGCACCTTGAGGTAGACCTGACCGTTCTCCTCGGCCGGCGGCATCTGACCGGCGCGCATGTTGACCTGCACGGAGGGCAGGATCAGGCGCGGCATGCCGAGGGTGGCGTCGCGCTCGGTGCGCATCCGGACGAACTCGTCCTCGCTGACCCCTTCGTGGACATGCACGTTGTGGGCACGCTGTTCCGCCACGCTGGTCTCGTGCTGGTACTCCTCGCGATTCGGCGCCTTGTAGTCGTGGCACAGGAACAGCCGGGTCTCGGCCGGCAGGGCCAGCACCTTCTGGATGGAGCGGTAGAGGGCGCGGGCATCCCCGCCCGGGAAGTCACAGCGGGCAGTGCCGTAGTCCGGCATGAAGAGGGTGTCGCCGACGAAGGCGGCATCGCCGATCACGTAGGTCAGGCAGGCCGGGGTATGGCCCGGGGTATGCATCACCCGCCCTTCCAGGTGGCCGATGGCGAAGGTGTCGCCCTCCTCGAAGAGGCGATCGAACTGGCTGCCGTCGCGGGCGAACTCGGTGCCGGCATTGAAGGCCTTGCCGAAGACCTCCTGGACCACGGTGATATTGGCGCCGATGCCGGTCTTGCCCCCCAGCGCCCCGTGCAGGTAGGGGGCGGCGGAGAGATGATCGGCATGGACGTGGGTCTCAAGGATCCACTCGACCTCGAGCCCGTGGTCTCTCACGAAGTCGATGATCTCGTCGGCGGAGCGCACGTCGGTGCGACCGGCGGCGTAGTCGAAGTCGAGGACCGAATCGAGGATCGCGCAGGCCTGGCTGTCAGGATCCTGCACCACGTAGCTGAAGGTGTTGGTCGGTTCGTCGAAGAAGTGAGTGACCACTGGCTGCGGGGACATGGGAAGAACCTCCGTCGAATGTCGCTGTACGGTCGCAGGATTCAGAATACCTCATTATACATTCTAAGGTTAGATCTTTTAGAGATATAGGGGCCGACCTACATACCCCCTGGGCGTCGACGGCCCACCGACCGTGCGATGGGCCTCGCCCCCCTTCTCGCCTCATGCCGGCGTCACTCCCAGGCGGCTCCCTCCAGGGCGTCCAGCGGAATCTTCAGATAGCGCTTGCCGTTCGCCTCGGGCGCCGGCAGACGACCACCCCGGGTATTCACCTGCAGGGCGTGCAGGATCAGCTTGGGCATCGGCAGTTCGCTGTCTCGCCGGTCGCGCATGGCGGCGTAGTCGTCTTCGGTGACGCGGCCGGCCAGGTGCTTGTTGCGTTCGCACTGCTCGCGCACCGTGCTCTCCCACTCTGGCTCGCGGCCATTCGGCATGTAGTCATGACCGGTGAACAGACGCGTCTCGTCGGGCAGGGCCAGGATCGCCTGGATGGAGCGCCACAGCTGATGGGCATCGCCGCCGGGGAAGTCGGCCCGGGCGGTGCCGAAGTCCGGCTGGAAGAGCGTGTCATGAACGAAGGCGGCATCGCCGATCACGTAGGTGATCGAGGCCAGGGTGTGCCCCGGCGAGAACATCACCCGGGCCTCGAGCTCACCGATGCGGAAGGTGTCACCCTCGGCGAACAGGCGATCCCACTGGGAGCCGTCCGCGGGAAAGTCCGGCCAGTGGTAGATCTCCTTCCAGAGCGCCTGGACCTCGACCACCTTCTCGCCGATGGCGGTGGGCGCGCCGGTCTTCTCCTTCAGGTACTGCGCGGCCGAGAAGTGGTCGGCATGGGGGTGGGTGTCCAGCACCCACACCACCTCGAGCCCGTGCTCCTGCACATAGGCGAGCAGCTCGTCGGCGTGGTGAGTGGCGGTGGCACCCGACTTCTCGTCGAAGTCATGAACCGGGTCGATGATCGCGCACTTTCGCGTGGCCGGGTCGCTGACCACGTACTGCACCGAGAAGGTGCGCGGATCGAAGAAACCGGCGACATCCGGCTGGCCGGCACCGCTGGCGGGAGAGAGTTCAAAGGTCTTCATGTGGCCTCCTGACGTCAAGCAACGTGATCGTGGCCAGGGGCCCCGGCGGCTGCCGGGGCCTGGAGTGTCGGACTTACAGGTCCTTCTTGCAGAAGTACCAGTCGACGTAGTCATAGCCCTGGTCCTTGCGCGCCTCGGCTTCGGCATCGGTGGCGGGCGGCGGCACGATGACCTGGTCACCCGGCTGCCAGTTCTCGGGCGTGGCGACGCCGTTGGCATCGCTGGTCTGCAGGGCCTTGACCAGGCGAAGGATCTCGTCGACGGAGCGGCCGTTGGACATCGGGTAGTAGACCATGGCGCGCAGGATGCCTTCCGGGTCGATCACGAAGGTGGCGCGAACGGCGGCGGTGTCGCTGGCACCCGGCTGGATCATGCCGTAGGCATTGGCCACCTGCATGCTCAGGTCGGCGATGATCGGGAAGGGAATCTCGATGCCGAAATTCTCCTTGATGCTGCGCGTCCAGGCGATGTGGGCATGCACGCTATCGATGGACAGACCCAGCAGCTCGGTATCGAGCGCCTTGAACTGGTCGGCACGGGTGGCGAAGGCGGAAAACTCGGTGGTGCAGACCGGCGTGAAGTCGGCCGGATGAGCGAAGAGCACCAGCCACTTGCCCTTGTAGTCGCCCAGCGACTTCTCGCCGTGGGTGGTCTTGGCGGTGAAATCCGGTGCCGGACGGTTCAGCTGGGGCATGGCAGGTTGTTGCACTTGCGTTTCCATGATCATTCTCCTCTGAGGGGTGGAGGTGAGAGAACCTCACCGCGACAACAGTTATAACTTTATTCACTTTTCACATATACGGCCAATTGAGCCATTCGATAGGCCCGATAGCGCCGGCTGTGCCAGGGACTCGTCCGCCCTGACGCTCGACGCCCCATCCCGGGGCCTCCATGTCGACCTGTCGCCGCGCTGTGCTGCGATACGCAAAAAGCGCCCGGTCCATCAGATGAGCCGGGCGCTTGGGATAACACCGAGGGTTCGATGCGTTGCGGACTACTTCTTCGGCTTGCAGGTATTGATGCCGAACAGGCTGTAGGCCGGGCAGAAGTTGAACAGGCCGGTGGCCAGCGGTACCACGCCGATCCAGCCCCAGGCACCGATGGTGCCGGTCAGGGCCAGCAGGATCAGCAGGGCGCCGACCACGATCCGGGCTATCTTGTCGATGCCACCCACGTTGCTCTTCATGACAGACTCCTTCGGTTCGCTTCGGACGCTCAGAAGCTGTACACGGGGATGGCCGGATCACGCATCATCTCGGCCATCGGCCCCGGGGCCGCCACGCCGACGCCCTCGCGAAGCTCCGCTTCGCCGTGATCGCTGTTGGGCAGATAGATGGCGCAGACATCCACGCTCGCGCCCTTGTCCATCAGCATGCCCAGGATGCCCTCCGGCGTGACCTGGCCCGCCGGGTTGGCAGGGGGCGTCTTGATCGCCTCGGCACTGGCGTAGCCCTGGACGGCCAGGTCCCCGGCCGCGTCGCAGAGCAGGATGTGCAGGTCGGTGCCCTGCTGCTGCATGGCATTGGCGAGGATCATCGCCATGCCCTGGGTCTGCAGCGAGTCGCTGGTGAGAATCACCAGGGCCCGGTCCTGCGGCGTCTCGCCGCCGTGGCTGTCGGCCGCAGCCATGCCGGCGAACCCGATCGTGGCCGCCGCGGCGGCCAGGGTCAGTCGCTTCTTGATCGTCATCTGCTCACCTCACTGGATCATTCATGATGGCCGGTCCTCCCTCATCGACGGAGGACCTACCGAGGACATTCACTCGGCCGGACGCCAGGCGACGTCGGGATCGATTTCATAGCTCCAGGGCAGCCCGGAGTTGCGCCAGCCGTTCACCGCGCGGACGCCCTCGGACACCCCCTCCTTGAGCTTGCTGCCCTCGAAGCCATCCGTGACCGAATAGACCTGGCGGAAGCCCATCTCGGCAATCACGTCGGCGCCGGGGGCGCTGCGGGTGGAGCCGGAGCGGCACATGACGATGATCGGATCGTCCTCGGCCACGCCCAGGGCCTCCAGTTCGGCGCGAACCTGGGCCTCGAAGTCGGCATTCTTGACCATCGGCCAGGTCTTGGCCTCTGCGTTGAAGTGGTCGCGATCGGCCAGCACCCAGGGCACGTGGATGTCGGTGGGCTCGGCGAAGCCGGTGAACTTGATCTCCACGGGATCGCGCACGTCGATCAGGATGGCTCGCTCGTTGTCCTGCATCAGCGCATAGGCCTCGCTGGCGGTGACGTAGAGGCCCAGCTGCGTTTCCCGGTAGGCCGCGGCCTCCTCGGCCAGGGACGGACCGGCGACCAGTACTGCGGCGAGCAGGCAGCCCGCGACACCATGCCGTATTTTCATAACAAAAACCTCTAAGCAAATAACCTAACTCGCGGACCAATCTAGACCATGATCGCCGCCGCCGCATGAGGCATGACGCCGCACCTGGCGCGTACTCCGATCGTTGCCCACCCCGCTTGCGCCACTCGGCGCGCCGGCCGGGTGGCGAGAGGTCCTGCGATGTCGAGGCGGGAGCGAGCCCTACAGCTCGAGGCGATCGCCGTAGCCGGGAATCTCGGCCTCGATGCCGTCTTCCCGGAGGAGCGCCTGCAGCGCCTGCTGGGCGCCGGGCTCACCGTGCACCAGGCAGACCCGGGGGCGATGGCGGAAGGCGCCGACCCAGCCCAGCAGCTGGGTCTGTCCGGCGTGGGCCGAGAAGCCGCCGATGGTGTGCACCCGGGCCTTGACCGCCAGGTCCTGGCCCATCACACGGACCCGCTGGGCGCCGTCGACGATCTGGCGCCCCAGGGTGCCGCCGGCCTGGAAGCCGACGATCACCAGTCGGGTACTGGGCTTCTCGAGGTTGTAGCGGAAGTGGTGGAGGATGCGCCCACCGTTGCACATGCCGGCGCCGGCGATGATGATCGCCCCGCCCTGGATGCGGTTGATGGCCATCGACTCCTCCACCGTGCGCGTCATGCGCAGGATCGGCAGGTAGCGGTGGGTATCGCCGCTGGCGGCCACGTTGAGCACCTTGAGGTCCTCGGGGTCCAGGGACTTGCGGGCGCGGTGATAGAGCTCGGTGACCTTGATCGCCATGGGGCTGTCGAGGAACACCAGCTGCTGGCGCAGCCGACCCTCGTGGTAGAGCACGCTCAGGTGATAGAGGATCTCCTGGGTGCGCCCCACGGCGAAGGCGGGAATCAGCACGTTGCCGCCCGCCTCATGGGTCTCCTCCAGCACGCGGGCGAACTCCTCGAGGGTCTCCTCCAGAGGCCGATGGTCGCGGTCGCCATAGGTGCTCTCCATCAGCACCAGGTCGGCCTCATGGAGCTTCACGGGATCCTTCATCAGCACCGAGCTGGGGTTGCCGAGATCCCCCGAGAAGACCAGTCGCCGCGTCTGCCCGCCCGAGGGCACGGCCAGCTCGACGATGGCCGAGCCGAGGATGTGCCCCGCATCGTGAAACACCAGGGTGACCCCGCCCGGAAGCGACACGGGCTGGCCATAGCCATGAGAGGTGCAGAGCTCGAGGGTGCGCTCCACGTCCGCGAGCTCGTAGAGCGGCTCGACCGGCGGCTTGCCGTGGCGGGTGCGCCACTTGTTCTCCCACTCGACGTCCTTGGCCATGATGAAGGCGGCGTCCTGGAGCATGATCTCGAGCAGGTCGCGGGTGCCGCGGGTGCAGTGGATCGGCCCGTCGTAGCCCTCGCGGACGAGCTTCGGAAGCAGCCCCGAGTGGTCGAGGTGGCCGTGGGAGAGCACCACCGCCTCGAGCTCGCCGGGCAGGCGGCCGAAGCTGCGGGCGTTGGCCGCGTCGGCATCATTGCCGCCCTGGTGAAGGCCGCACTCCAGCAGCAGCCGGTGGGTGTGCTGATCGCCGTCTACCTCGAGGAGGTAGCGGGACCCGGTGACTTCCTTGACCGCACCCTGAAAGGTCAGTGTCGACATGGCTCGCTCCCGGTGGCTGGCGTGGAGGGGAGCGTCGCGCCCCCTCCTTCCAGCATAACGGATACGCGATACGCCGGAGCCGACGCGGCTAGACCTCGCCGGCGTGGTCGCGTTCCACCGCCCGGCAGAGCCGCTCCGGCAGGTCGGGAATGGCGGCCTTGACGCGGTTCCAGCTGGGAATGAAGGGGCGCTCGCGGGGATAGTCCAGGAAGTCGCGACCGGCCTCCAGCAGGTTGGCGGCGAAGAGCTCCACGGCCTGCTCCTCGGCATGGCGGTCCAGGCTCAGGCCGTTCATCACGGCGTCATGGTCGTAGGCCTCGATCAGGTCCAGCGCCAGGCGGTAGTAGGTCGCCTTGAGCGTGCGAAAGCCCTCGGCGCTGAAGGTCACGCCCTGGGTAGCCAGCTTGCGGTAGAGCGACTTGGCGATGTCGAGGCTCATGCGATTGAGCCCGCCCGTGGCGTCCTCGGCACAGACCGGCTGGTGCTTGTGGTCGTAGGCGTCGGCCAGGTCGACCTGGCAGAGCCGCTTGGTGGAGTAGTTGCGGTGCACCTCGGAGAGCACGCCGATCTCCAGCCCCCAGTCGGCGGGGATGCGGATGCCGTCGAGCACCTCGGTGCGCATGGCGAACTCACCGGAGAGCGCGTAGCGGAAGCTGTCCAGGTACTCCAGGTAGGGCAAGGGACCGTGGATCGTCTTCAGCGCCCGTAGCAGCGGCGTGACCATCAGCCGCGAGACCCGGCCGTTGAGCCGACCCTCGGCGATGCGGGGGTAGTAGCCCTTGCAGAACTCGTAGTTGAAGCGCGGATGGACCACCGGATAGAAGAGCCGCGCCAGAAGCCCCCGGTCGTAGGTGAGGATGTCGCAGTCGTGCAGCGCCACCACCCGGCCGCGGTTCGAGGCCTGCACGTAGCCCCCGCAGTACCAGACGTTGCGCCCCTTGCCGGGCTGCTGGGGGGCCAGGCCCTGGGCCTCGAGCTCGGCATCCAGCGCCTGCAGCCGCGGGCCGTCGTGCCACAGGATACGGTGGTGCTGAGGGAGCCGGGCGAAGAACGCCCGGGCGCGCAGGAACTGCTCGCGATCGGCACGATCCAGGCCGATCACCACCTCCGCGAGGTAAGGCACCCGGGCGATCTCCTCGACGATATGGTCGAGGGCCGGTCCCTCGAGCTCGGAAAACAGCGACGGCAGGATCAGGCTCATGGGCCGGCGCTCGGAGAAGGCGACCAGCTCCGCCTCCAGGGCGTCGACCGGCCGGCGGGTCAGGTTGTGAAAGTCGGTGATGATGCCGTTCTGGTGGAAGTCGCTCATGCCGTTGCTCCGTCTTCTTGGGATCCTCGCCTGGCCGCCGGCTCGCTCCCCGGCGACGCCTTCCCTCGGCACTCATCTCGCCCCCACCAGTGCGTCAGCCCCTCGGCCCAGCCGGTGGGCCCGGCGGCCCGGCTGCGATAGAGCGACGCCTGATCCGGCGACACCGCCAGGTCGTGGCAGCCGCGGATCACCACCGCCTGGTCGACGACCTCGAGCATGGCGATGTCGTTGGGGCCGTCGCCCAGCGCCAGGGTCCGAGGCCGCCGGCCCCGCAGCGCCGCGAAGCGCTCGGTCAGCCAGGCGACGGCGCGGCCCTTGTCGCAGTCGCCGGTGACATGCCAGAAGCGCCCGCCCCGCACCAGGCGCAGGCCGTCGCCCTCGAGTCCCGCGCGCAGGGTCGCCAGGCGCTCATCCCCCTCCTCCCACACCAGCGGCTCGCTGCCCTCGCGCAGCCGCGCCAGGCGAGCCTCGGGCTCGGCGAGCCCGGTATAGGCGACCAGCTCCTCCAGGGGCATCTCGCTCATGGTGGTGAAGTCGAGCCCCAGCCGCTCCCGCCAGACCGCGAGGCGCTGGCGGATGAAGCCGATGTCGACGCCCAGGGTGCGGATCGCCACGCCATCGGCGCCGGGCCCCCGGTCCAGCCGGGCATGACACCAGGCGAGGGGCAGGCCGGCCAGGGCGCCGTTCTCGGCGATGAAGGGAGCGTCCTCGAGGCCAAGCTCGCGGCGTAGCGGCAACAGCTCGCTGCGGGTCTTGCTGGTCACCGGGATCACCGGTACGCCCTCGGCCTTCAGGCGGTCGAGCCAGGGGCGGGCCGGGGCCCAGTCGTAGCTGTGGTGGTCGAGCAGCGAGCCGTCCAGATCGGTGAAGACCAGGCGGGGGGACTGAGCGGGGTCATGGGGCAAGGCGGATATCGAGGGCATGGTGGGTCCGGCTCCGGGATGGTGGACGCGTCATGCCTCTTGCAGAAAGCGTGCCAGATCAAGGAACAGATCCCGCCTGCGCGGAACGTGGCACGCCGACTGAGATCGCACTGCACCAACCAGAAACACGGGAACGCCCCATCATGGTGCAAACCAGGACCGGTAGAAGACATGGTATCTGTTCAAACCCGGTTTTACAGATAACCCGCAACGCATTGGACGGCACGATAGAGGCAGAAGGACCAGTGCCAAATGAAACGACTCACACTTCTTTCGCCACGAAATCCCAAAGACAGCGTCAAAGCAACATCAGCATACGAGTTCCCATCGGTGTTTGGTGGCGCATCATTGATGGTGTCACGACCTACCAGGTCCACGCCTGGCCTCAATTTTCTAACACTCTATTGGTTAATATGACGTTGAGATTTTGATACGGAGAATTAGGCAGTTTAGTGTCGAGCAACTACAAGAACCCCGTCTAGCTTGTTACTGAATCGATCACCTTTTGTAACAAGCACAACATTTTTGTAACTTTCTGAGCGTCACCCCCTAACGTGGAGCAATATGCCAACGGCTCACCCGGAGAATCATGATGTCACCGGCATCCCTCCGCGCGCAGACAAGAGGAAGCAAGCCTGGAGCGGCACGCCCCGCCCAGGGCAGCGAGTCCCGATAGCGCAGCGGTGAAAGGAGCATCTCACCAATCTGGCGAAATCTTGGTGAATCCGGCGAACGCGATGACACATGACACCCGGTCGAGCGTAAATACAACAACGATATTAATGCGTCAAAGACGAGAAACTTGAACAACAAAATAGAGCATGACGCGACAATCGCTCACCACCAACTAGTCAACATAGAAAGGTTTCCCTTGCTGATCTTTATCATCATATTTTGATATTCAAGCATCGCGGTCTTTCACTGTCGGGCCTGTACCACAGAGGAATTGCATTTGTGCCCCTCCAGCAGACGAGGGTAGAGATGCATGGAAAAGTAGAAGGAGGTAGAGCGTGGCCGCTCCAATCGCTAATGACGACAGCATCATCACCGCCACGGACACCGCCGTGCAGATCGCCGTGCTCGCCAACGACAGCGACCCCGACGGCGATGCGCTGAGCCTCGGCGCCTTCACCCAGCCGACCAGCGGCAGCGTCACGGCCGACGCCGACGGCACGCTCACCTACACCCCCGACGCGGGCTTCACCGGCACCGACAGCTTCACCTACCGCGCCTCGGACGGGGCGCTTCAGAGCGAGCCCGCCACGGTCACCGTGACCGTCGAGGCACCGCCCAGCACGACCGTCCAGTTCCAGCAGGGCCTCGAGGGCTATGCCGGCACGGCAGACACCTATCTTCGCGAGGCAGCGCCCGCCACCAGTCTGGCGAGCGCCACGACCCTCAATGTCGACAGCCGCGACGACGGCGGTAAGGTCCAGATCCTGTTGCGTTTCGATGACCTCTTCGGTGATGGGGCCGGGCAGATTCCCCTGGGCGCTACCATCCTCTCCGCCACGCTCGTGGTGGAGACCACCAGCAAGGGAGACGGCGCCACGCTCCACCGCATGCTTCAGCCCTGGGAGGATGGTGCCACCTGGAACGGCCTCGAGAACGGCATCCAGGCCGATGGCGTCGAAGCCGTGGCCCAGGCCGATCTCGACACGGGTTTCATCGGCGTCGGCACGACACACCTCGATGTCTCGTCGAGCCTGCAGGCCTGGGCCGACGGTGCACTGAACCTCGGTTGGGCCTTCCTGCCCACCGGCTCCGATGGCTGGGACTTCGACTCGGCAGAGGGCAGCTCCCCACCGCGATTGATCGTCGAATACAGTGTTCCCGACGACGATCCAACCAACCAGGCGCCCCTCGCTAACGACGACAGCATCATCACCGCTACGGACACCGCCGTGCAGATCGCCGTGCTCGCCAACGACAGCGACCCCGACGGCGATGCGCTGAGCCTCGGCGCCTTCACCCAGCCGACCAGCGGCAGCGTCACGGCCAACGCCGACGGCACGCTCACCTACACTCCCAACGCGGGCTTCACCGGCACCGACAGCTTCACCTACCGCGCCTCGGACGGGGCGCTTCAGAGCGAGCCCGCCACGGTCACCGTGACCGTCGAAGGGGCCAACCAGGCGCCCCTCGCCAACGACGACAGCATCACCACCGCCACGGACACCGCCGTGCAGATCGCCGTGCTCGCCAACGACAGCGACCCCGACGGCGATGTGCTGAGCCTCGGCGCCTTCACCCAGCCGACCAGCGGCAGCGTCACGGCCAACGCCGACGGCACGCTCACCTACACTCCCAACGCGGGCTTCACCGGCACCGACAGCTTCACCTACCGCGCCTCGGACGGGGCGCTTCAGAGCGAGCCCGCCACGGTCACCGTGACCGTCGAAGGGGCCAACCAGGCGCCCCTCGCCAACGACGACAGCATCACCACCGCCACGGACACCGCCGTGCAGATCGCCGTGCTCGCCAACGACAGCGATCCCGACGGCGATGCGCTGAGCCTCGGCGCCTTCACCCAGCCGACCAGCGGCAGTGTCACGGCCAACGCCGACGGCACGCTCACCTACACCCCCGACGCGGGCTTCACCGGCACCGACAGCTTCACCTACCGCGCCTCGGACGGGGCACTTCAGAGCGAGCCCGCCACGGTCACCGTGACCGTCGAGGCGCCGCCCAGCATGACCGTCCAGTTCCAGCAGGGCCTCGAGGGCTATGCCGGCACGGCAGACACTTATCTCCGCGAGGCAGCGCCCGCCACCAGTCTGGCGAGCGCCACGACCCTCAATGTCGACAGCCGCGACGACGGCGGTAAGGTCCAGATCCTGTTGCGTTTCGATGACCTCTTCGGTGATGGGGCCGGGCAGATTCCCCTGGGCGCTACCATCCTCTCCGCCACGCTCGTGGTGGAGACCACCAGCAAGGGAGACGGCGCCACGCTCCACCGCATGCTTCAGCCCTGGGAGGATGGCGCCACCTGGAACGGCCTCGAGAACGGCATCCAGGCCGATGGCGTCGAAGCCGTGGCCCAGGCCGACCTCGACACCGGTTTCATCGGCGTCGGCACGACACACCTCGATGTCTCGTCGAGCCTGCAGGCCTGGGCCGACGGTGCACTGAACCTCGGTTGGGCCTTCCTGCCCACCGGCTCCGATGGCTGGGACTTCGACTCGGCAGAGGGCAGCTCGCCACCGCGACTGATCGTCGAATACAGTGTTCCCGACGACGATCCAACCAACCAGGCGCCCCTCGCTAACGACGACAGCATCATCACCGCTACGGACACCGCCGTGCAGATCGCCGTGCTCGCCAACGACAGCGACCCCGACGGCGATGCGCTGAGCCTCGGCGCCTTCACCCAGCCGACCAGCGGCAGCGTCACGGCCAACGCCGACGGCACGCTCACCTACACTCCCAACGCGGGCTTCACCGGCACCGACAGCTTCACCTACCGCGCCTCGGACGGGGCGCTTCAGAGCGAGCCCGCCACGGTCACCGTGACCGTCGAAGGGGCCAACCAGGCGCCCCTCGCCAACGACGACAGCATCACCACCGCCACGGACACCGCCGTGCAGATCGCCGTGCTCGCCAACGACAGCGATCCCGACGGCGATGTGCTGAGCCTCGGCGCCTTCACCCAGCCGACCAGCGGCAGTGTCACGGCCAACGCCGACGGCACGCTCACCTACACCCCCAACGCGGGCTTCACCGGCACCGACAGCTTCACCTACCGCGCCTCGGACGGGGCGCTTCAGAGCGAGCCCGCCACGGTCACCGTGACCGTCGAAGGGGCCAACCAGGCGCCCCTCGCTAACGACGACAGCATCATCACCGCCACGGACACCGCCGTGCAGATCGCCGTGCTCGCCAACGACAGCGACCCCGACGGCGATGCGCTGAGCCTCGGCGCCTTCACCCAGCCGACCAGCGGCAGTGTCACGGCCAACGCCGACGGCACGCTCACCTACACCCCCGACGCGGGCTTCACCGGCACCGACAGCTTCACCTACCGCGCCTCGGACGGGGCGCTTCAAAGCGAGCCCGCCACGGTCACCGTGACCGTCGAGGCGCCGCCCAGCATGACCGTCCAGTTCCAGCAGGGCCTCGAGGGCTATGCCGGCACGGCAGACACTTATCTCCGCGAGGCAGCGCCCGCCACCAGTCTGGCGAGCGCCACGACCCTCAATGTCGACAGCCGCGACGACGGCGGTAAGGTCCAGATCCTGTTGCGTTTCGATGACCTCTTCGGTGATGGGGCCGGGCAGATTCCCCTGGGCGCTACCATCCTCTCCGCCACGCTCGTGGTGGAGACCACCAGCAAGGGAGACGGCGCCACGCTCCACCGCATGCTTCAGCCCTGGGAGGATGGCGCCACCTGGAACGGCCTCGAGAACGGCATCCAGGCCGATGGCGTCGAAGCCGTGGCCCAGGCCGACCTCGACACCGGTTTCATCGGCGTCGGCACGACACACCTCGATGTCTCGTCGAGCCTGCAGGCCTGGGCCGACGGTGCACTGAACCTCGGTTGGGCCTTCCTGCCCACCGGCTCCGATGGCTGGGACTTCGACTCGGCAGAGGGCAGCTCGCCACCGCGACTGATCGTCGAATACAGTGTTCCCGACGACGATCCAACCAACCAGGCGCCCCTCGCTAACGACGACAGCATCATCACCGCTACGGACACCGCCGTGCAGATCGCCGTGCTCGCCAACGACAGCGACCCCGACGGCGATGCGCTGAGCCTCGGCGCCTTCACCCAGCCGACCAGCGGCAGCGTCACGGCCAACGCCGACGGCACGCTCACCTACACTCCCAACGCGGGCTTCACCGGCACCGACAGCTTCACCTACCGCGCCTCGGACGGGGCGCTTCAGAGCGAGCCCGCCACGGTCACCGTGACCGTCGAAGGGGCCAACCAGGCGCCCCTCGCCAACGACGACAGCATCACCACCGCCACGGACACCGCCGTGCAGATCGCCGTGCTCGCCAACGACAGCGATCCCGACGGCGATGTGCTGAGCCTCGGCGCCTTCACCCAGCCGACCAGCGGCAGCGTCACGGCCAACGCCGACGGCACGCTCACCTACACCCCCAACGCGGGCTTCACCGGCACCGACAGCTTCACCTACCGCGCCTCGGACGGGGCGCTTCAGAGCGAGCCCGCCACGGTCACCGTGACCGTAGAAGGGGCCAACCAGGCGCCCCTCGCTAACGACGACAGCATCATCACCGCTACGGACACCGCCGTGCAGATCGCCGTGCTCGCCAACGACAGCGACCCCGACGGCGATGCGCTGAGCCTCGGCGCCTTCACCCAGCCGACCAGCGGCAGCGTCACGGCCAACGCCGACGGCACGCTCACCTACACCCCCGACGCGGGCTTCACCGGCACCGACAGCTTCACCTACCGAGCCTCGGACGGGGCGCTTCAAAGCGAGCCCGCCACGGTCACCGTGACCGTCGAAGGGGCCAACCAGGCGCCCCTCGCCAACGACGACAGCATCACCACCGCCACCGACACCGCCGTGCAGATCGCCGTGCTCGCCAACGACAGCGATCCCGACGGCGATGCGCTGAGCCTCGGCGCCTTCACCCAGCCGACCAGCGGCAGTGTCACGGCCAACGCCGACGGCACGCTCACCTACACCCCCGACGCGGGCTTCACCGGCACCGACAGCTTCACCTACCGCGCCTCGGACGGGGCACTTCAGAGCGAGCCCGCCACGGTCACCGTGACCGTCGAAGGGGCCAACCAGGCGCCCCTCGCTAACGACGACAGCATCATCACAGCCACGGACACCGCCGTGCAGATCGCCGTGCTCGCCAACGACAGCGATCCCGACGGCGATGTGTTGAGCCTCGGCGCCTTCACCCAGCCGACCAGCGGCGGCGTCACGGCCAACGCCGACGGCACGCTCACCTACACTCCCAACGCGGGCTTCACCGGCACCGACAGCTTCACCTACCGCGCCTCGGACGGGGCGCTTCAGAGCGAGCCCGCCACGGTCACCGTGACCGTCGAAGGGGCCAACCAGGCACCCCTCGCCAACGACGACAGCATCACCACCGCCACGGACACCGCCGTGCAGATCGCCGTGCTCGCCAACGACAGCGATCCCGACGGCGATGCGCTGAGCCTCGGCGCCTTCACCCAGCCGACCAGCGGCAGCGTCACGGCCAACGCCGACGGCACGCTCACCTACACTCCCAACGCGGGCTTCACCGGCACCGACAGCTTCACCTACCGCGCCTCGGACGGGGCGCTTCAAAGCGAGCCCGCCACGGTCACCGTGACCGTCGAGGCGCCGCCCAGCATGACCGTCCAGTTCCAGCAGGGCCTCGAGGGATATGCCGGCACGGCAGACACCTATCTTCGCGAGGCAGCGCCCGCCACCAGTCTGGCGAGCGCCACGACCCTCAATGTCGACAGCCGCGACGACGGCGGTAAGGTCCAGATCCTGTTGCGTTTCGATGACCTCTTCGGTGATGGGGCCGGGCAGATTCCCCTGGGCGCTACCATCCTCTCCGCCACGCTCGTGGTGGAGACCACCAGCAAGGGAGACGGCGCCACGCTCCACCGCATGCTTCAGCCCTGGGGGGATGGCGCCACCTGGAACGGCCTCGAGAACGGCATCCAGGCCGATGGCGTCGAAGCCGTGGCCCAGGCCGATCTCGACACGGGTTTCATCGGCGTCGGCACGACACACCTCGATGTCTCGTCGAGCCTGCAGGCCTGGGCCGACGGTGCACTGAACCTCGGTTGGGCCTTCCTGCCCACCGGCTCCGATGGCTGGGACTTCGACTCGGCAGAAGGCAGCTCCCCACCGCGGCTGATCGTCGAATACAGCGTTCCCGTGGACGACCCGAGCAACGAAGCCCCCCTCGCCAACGACGATAGCATCACGCTTCCCTGGGACACCGCCGTGCAGGTCGCCGTGCTCGCCAACGACAGCGACCCCGATGGCGACCCGCTGAGCCTGGGTGCGCTCACAGCGCCCATGAACGGCACCCTGTCGGTCCAGTCCGACGGCACGCTGATCTACACCCCGGAAGCAGGCTTCAGCGGCACCGACAGCTTCACCTACCGCGCCTCGGATGGCCACTTGCTGAGCTCCCAGGCCATCGTCAGCATCACCGTCGAGGCAACAGGCGACGCGCGTGACACTTCCTACATCGCAACCGAGTTCAGCACCAGCGACAAACGCAACTTCTCTCACACCAACGCCAACAAGAGCTTCTATCACGATGGCGAATGGTGGAGCGTTTTGCCTGAGGAGTCGGGCTGGCACGTATACCGCTTCGATGGGCCCATTCCCGAACCCGGCAGCCTGGGGGGATGGACCATGGCCAGCCCCACGATGTTGACAAGCGGCCGCCGTGCCGACATCGCCTGGCACGATGAAACCGACACGCTATACGTCCTCAACTTCGGTCCCAGCGAGTCGGATCCGCGCCTGTTCAAGCTGGGCTACGACGCTGTCAACGGCGAATTCCAGATCCAGGCCGATATCCAGCTGGCCGGGGCAGGTGGAAAACTGACGGGCGCAGAGTGGCAACAGAGCACGGAAATGTCACTGGGCCTGGACCAGAATGGGAATCCTATCGTCTCCCTGATCGGTCCCTCTTCTGCGGGCGGCGAGGGTGGCCTTAAGCTCGCATTTCCCACGTCCGAGAGTCTGGAGACCTGGAATACGGCGCTGGTCGACAGTGGACCGACCACCGTCTCGGCCAGCAACGGAGACAACAAGGTCGACTTCGTGGCCTTCCAGATTGGCGGCGTCGACCATGTCGGATTCGTCTATGGCGATAACGCGACCGGACTCTGGAAATTCGCCTACCAGACAACGCCGTCGACGCCCGATGCCTATGCAAGCGGCTGGGTGATCGAGACCATCACTGGTGCGGTCGGCCTGGACAACCACCTGGCGGCATTGTGGGCTGACGACGCCATCATCATGACCATGAAGGACGATCAGGATGCCATCTGGACAGTAAAGGGAGTACCCGGCAACTGGGAGGCCCCCGTGCTGGTCCATGATGCGAGCTACGAGGCGAGCCGACCCACCCTGGCGTTCGATGAGGACAGTGATCAGATCTTCATCTTCTACCAGGAAAACGCCGTCTCTCCGTATGGCGACATTCACTTCAAGACGTCCCCTATCGCCGAACTCTCGTTTGATGCCAACGCTCCGGGAACCCGGTTCGTCTCAAGCGACAGCCCCGACGAGAACATGATCGACCCGCAAATGCCGACTCATTCCGTGGGCGAATCCACGGGCGGTGAATTCTTCGTCTTCGCCAGAAACGATGAGTCGAATGAGATCTGGTATAACGACTTCTCACTTGCCGAAGATGTACTCATTGCTTGAATCGCAATACGGCGGCCTACCGCCTCATTACTCTTCTCTGATAGCCCTGGCCAACATGTCGGCGATTGGCTTGGTGATGTAGCTGGCGAAGGTGCGTTCACCGGTGCGGATCATGGCCTCTGCCGGCATGCCGGAAAGAAGCTGCATCTGCTCGGTCATGTTCTGACGCCCCTGGTCGGTGACTTCCAGTCGCACCAGGTAGAAACGGAAGCCGGTAGCCTCGTCCAGTTGGCTGTCGGCGCCGACAAAGACCACCCGTGCTTCGATGACCCGGGTCGTGCGCTGGTTGAAGGCGGAGAAGCGGATCTCGGCGGGCTGACCGACATAGAGCTGGTTGACGTCGCGGTCCGGCACCCGGGCCTCGATCAGGAAGCTGTCGTTGACGGGGACGATATCCATCAGCGGATCGCCGGCGCGCACCACATCCCCCACCGAGTGCACCCGGCGCTCCACGATGACTCCCTCCACCGGCGCCGTGACCGTGGTGCGCCCCACCTGGTCCATGAGGTCGATGATCTGCTCCTCGGCCTCGGTGGCCCGGGTCTGGGCCTCGCGCAACTGCTCGCCGATCTCCCCTTGATACTCCTGCACCGTGATCTCGCGCTGCACGCGGCTCTCGCTGATCCGGGACCCCAGCCGGCCGATCTCGGCGCGGTGGCTGGCGATCTCGCTGGAGAGCTCCAGCAAGTCGCGTTCCACCTCACGCAGTCGCTGGTTGCCAACCATCCGCTTGTCGAACAGCCGGCGCAGATCGGCCGCCTCGGTGCGCAGCGAGGCGGCGTGACGCTCGCCGATCTGGACCATCTCCTCCAGGCCTTCGACCTGGCGCTGCAATTGAACGGCCTGCTCGTCCAGCGCCTCCAGAGTGCCCCGCTGGGATTGTCGTCGCGCCGTGAACAGCGCCCGCTGAACGGCGAGCACCTCCTGTACCCTCGGCAGGTCACTGTTAGTCAGCTCGTCGGGATAGCGGAGGACTTCCTCGCCCCGCTGCTCGGCCAGCAGCCGCAAAGCGGTAGCTCGTCCGTCAAGATACTGGGTACGCGCCATCTGCAGTCGAGTGCGTGCACGGGTATCGTCGAGCATCACCAATGGTTGCCCCGCCTCCACCCGATCACCATCGGCGACCAGGATGTCACGAACGATCCCGCCCTCGAGGTGCTGCACCGAGCGTCGGAAGCTCTCCACGGTCACATGGCCGGACGCCACCACGGCCACCGCCAGATTGGCGGTGATGGCCCAGCCACCGAAGCCACCCAGTGTCAGCAGCAGGACCAGCATGCCGAGGCGCCGATAGGGGCGATGGTTGTCGGGCACCACGTGGTACTCCCCCTCGAGCACCCCAGATGCTGAAGGCCTGTCCTGTGGGGAGAGGGCACGGGCCCCCACGTCACTGCTGTTCGTCTGCTGCATCGGGTTGCCCTCCCGTTGGTTCACCGCCCATGCCGGGATTTCCCCCGGCCACCGCGACCATCCGGCCCCTGACGGCCTGGCCGGCGGCCTTCCGGGGGGGTGACTGGTTGGCCAGATGCGCCAATACCTCGTCACGCGGGCCGCCCATCTGGATCTGGCCGTCACGCATCAACAGCAGGGTGTCCATGCCCCTCAGCACGCTGACCCGGTGGCTGATCACGAAGAGGGTCACTCCCTCGCGCTTGAGGGCCACCATGGCCGCTCGCAGGGCATGTTCACCGCGGTCGTCGAGGCTCGCGTTGGGCTCGTCGAGCACGACCAGCACAGGATCGCCGTAGAGCGCCCGCGCCAGGGCGATGCGCTGGCGCTGGCCGCCGGAGAGCCCGCCTCCACCGGCCCCGATGGGCGTGTCGTACCCCCCCGGCATCCCCAGCACCATCTCGTGTACCCCCGCCTTGCGCGCCGCCGCCACCACCTTGTCGGAATCCACCTCGCCGAAGCGGGCGATGTTCTCGGCGATGGTGCCTTCGAAGAGCTCGATGTCCTGGGGCAGGTAGCCGAGGTAGGGGCCGAGCTGCTCGCGATTCCAGCGGGTGATATCGGCCCCGTCGAGGCGGGCAGTGCCGGACCGCGGCGGCCAGATACCCAGCAGCACCCGAGCCAGGGTCGATTTCCCCGCGGCGCTGGGCCCGATGATCCCGACATGCTGGCCTGCCGGCACCGCCAGCTGGATGCCGCGCAGGGTCGGCACCTGCCCTCCGGGTGGAGCAGCGGTCACGTCCTCGACCCGGATTTCTCCCTGCGGCGACGGCAGCGACATGCCGTTTTCCTCCACGGGGATCTGTGTCAACAGTTCATCGAGACGGCCATAGGCCCCACGGGCGGACACGAAGCCCTTCCAGGTACCGATCAGACGGTCGATGGGGGCCAGCGCGCGGCCCATGATGATGGCCCCGGCGATCAACATGCCCGGCGTCATCTCGGCACGCAGCACCAGCCAAGCCCCTAGCCCCAGGATCAGCGACTGAGCCAACAGGCGCAGCGTCCGCGACACGCTGCTGACGGCCTCGCCGCGATCGTTGGCCCGGGACTGCTCCGCCAGGAAGTGATGACGCCGGCGCGACCAGCGGCCCATGATGCCGGGCAGCATGCCCATGGCATGCGACACCTCGGCATTGCGCAGGTTGGACGTTGCCAGTTCCCGGGCCTTGATATGTTCCGCATTGGCCTCGGCCAGCAGGGGCTTGGTGACCTTCTCGCCCACCAGCGCCAAGGCCAGCAGAACCAGGGCGGCGGCGGTCGCGAAGAACCCCAGCCAGGGATGAAAGAGGAACAGCACCCCCAGATAGACCGGCACCCAGGGAGCGTCGAAGAAGGCCAGCAGACCGTTACCGGCCAGGAACTGGCGCAGGGTGGTGAGATCATCGATCGGCTGGGACGAGGGACTCCCCTCGCTGAGCAGGCTACGGCGAAACATCGACCGATAGATGCGCTCATTGAGCTGCAGGTCGAGGCGATTGCCGATACGCACCAGCATCCGCGAGCGCACCAGCTCGAGTAGTCCCATGACGACGAACAGGAAGACCACCACCAGGGTGAGCATCAGCAGGGTCTCGACGCTCCGAGTCGGGAGGACCCGGTCGTAGACCTGCAACATGTAGAGGGCGGGTACCAGCATTAGCAGGTTCACGAACAGACTGAAGAACCCCACCGACGCAAAGCCACCTCGGCAGGCACGTAGCACGTGCTGAAGATCCGTGATTTCCCGCTTGCTGGCCATCGGCATCCTTCCCAGTGAGCCCAGGACTGATGAGGTTGTCTCGATAACGAAAAATTACAGGGCCCTGAGATTCACGTTAGCAACAAAACGTTACATAAAGAGACTGAAAAGATGCACAAAAAGAACCGCCCCGCGCCATCAGTCATGGCGCGGGGCGGGACTCAGAAACGTACTACGGAAGGGCTAAGAAGGCACCTCGAGACCAGGCGCCTCGGGACTCAACGCCTAAAGACTCAACGGTAGACCGGCAGGCGGGCGCAGACCGCCTCGACCTTGGCCTTCACCTCGGCCTCGATGGCGGCGCTGTCATCACCGGCCGCCATGACGTCGAGGATGTCGCAGATCCAGCCGGCGAGCTCCTTGCACTCCGCCTCGCCGAAGCCGCGGGTGGTCACCGCCGGGGTGCCGATGCGCAGGCCGGAGGTGACGAAGGGGCTCTGCGGATCGCCGGGCACGGCGTTCTTGTTGACGGTGATGTGGGCGCGGCCCAGGGCGGCGTCCGCATCCTTGCCGGTCAGGCCCTGCTTGATCAGCGAGAGCAGGAAGAGGTGGTCCTCGGTGCCGCCGGAGACGATGTCGAAGCCACGCTCGATGAACACCCCGGCCATGGCCTGGGCGTTCTTGACCACCTGCTGCTGGTAGGTCATGAACTCGGGCGCCATGGCCTCCTTGAAGCAGATCGCCTTGGCGGCGATGACGTGCTCCAGCGGGCCGCCCTGGCCGCCCGGGAAGACCGCGGACTGCAGCTTCTTCTCGATCGCCTCGTCACCCTCGGCGGAGAGGATCAGGCCGCCGCGCGGGCCGCGCAGGGTCTTGTGGGTGGTGGTGGTGACCACATGGGCGTGGGGCAGCGGGGTCGGGTAGACGCCGGCGGCGACCAGGCCGGCCACGTGGGCCATATCCACCAGCAGGTAGGCGCCCACCTCGTCGGCGATCTCGCGGAAGCGCGCCCAGTCGATGAGCTGGGAGTAGGCGGAGAAGCCGGCGATGATCATCTTCGGCTGGTGCTCGCGGGCCAGGCGAGCGACCTCGTCGTAATCGATCAGGCCGTTCTCGTCGAGGCCGTACTGGATCGCCTCGTAGTGCTTGCCGGAGAAGTTCGGCTTGGCGCCGTGGGTCAGGTGGCCGCCGGCGTCGAGGCTCATGCCGAGGATGGTGTCGCCCGGCTTGACCAGCGCCTGGAAGACGGCGCCGTTGGCCTGGGAGCCGGAGTGCGGCTGGACGTTGGCGTAGCTCGCCCCGAACAGCTCCTTGGCGTAGTCGATGGCCAGCTGCTCGACGATGTCCACGTACTCGCAGCCGCCGTAGTAGCGCTTGCCGGGGTAGCCTTCCGCATACTTGTTGGTCAGCTGGCTGCCCTGGGCCTCCATCACCCGCGGGCTCGCGTAGTTCTCGGAGGCGATCAGCTCGATGTGCGCCTCCTGACGCGCGACTTCCTTCTGCATCGCGTCGAAGAGGGCGTCATCGAAACCGGCAATCTGCATGTCACGGCTGAACATCGGCGGGGAACCTCGCATCACGGGGGAAATCTGGGGCGCCCATGATACCCCAGCCCCCGGCGGCTTTCACATGAAAGGCGATCATGGGCCACCCCCGGATCGTTCACGCGCCGGCGTCCGGGGACGGATATCGGCTCAGCGCCGCTCCACGCGCATCTCGAGGCGCTCCGGCAGCGCCAGAGGATCGGCGGAGAGCGCCTCGAGCTCGCTCTCGGCGGGCAGGCGCAGGGCGATGTCGAGCTCGCTCGCCTCGCCGGCCATCATCGCCACCAGGCCGGTGAAGAGCGCCTCGATCTCGGGGCCGAGCATCATGCCGAAGCCCTCGGCCTGGGTGCGCGCCTGCGCGAGGAACTCAGCCTCGCTGATGCCCTGCTGGGCCGCCATGATCGTCGGCAGCCGCCCGAAGAGCCCCCGGTCGCTGAGGATGGCATCGATGCGCCCGCCCAGCAGGGTCGCCTCCTCCAGAGGCGCCCGGCGGGCAAGGACGTCGGCGGGCGCGGTGCCCTTGGGCAGGCGCACCGGCAGGTCGGCGTCCACCGCCCAGCCGAAGGCCTCGTCGGCGGTGAGGGTCAGCTCGCCGAGCAGCCGGGTGACGTCCTCGCCCGACTCCCAGCGGCCGGTGGAGTCGAGGTCGAGGTGGAGCCGTCCGCTGCCGTCGGCCAGCACGTTGCTGAGCATGCGCAGCCGGGTGCGCTCCGCCTCCGGCGCCAGGGCGATCATCCGCGCCAGGTCGAGCTCCAGCGCCTCGAGCCGGACGCCTCCCTCCCCGTCGCGCATGTCGCCATCCACCGCGAGGGAGGCAAGCGACGCCACCAGTCGGTCGAAGTCGAGGGCGAGGTCGCGCACCTCGAGGCGGTCGAGCTCGCGCGCCTCCTTCGGGCCCTGGAGGCCGCGCAGCCCCTCGACCCTGGCGAAGGCCAGGGCGAAGGTGCCGCTGCCCAACTCCTCATCGCCCGCGGCCTTGCCCTTCACCCCGCTCACCTCCAGGGCCTCGAGGGCGTCGCGACTCACCCCCGCGGCCTCCAGGCGCTCGACGGCGATCCGCCCGCGGGCCTTGGCGGCGCCCGAGCCTGATGCCGGCGCGTCGAACTCGACGGAGAGCGCCTCGACGGTGAGCCCGTCGACGGTCACGTCCGCCGGCCAGGTCTCCTCGTGCAGGGGCAGGACCGCCCGGGAGGGGCCATCGAGGCGCAGGGTCTCGGCGGCGAGTCGGGACTGTTCGCGGCCGGGCGCCTCCAGGCGGATCCCCTCCACGCGGACCTCGTCGGGGCGGTCGTAGTCGCCGCTGACCACGTAGCGATCGAGCCACAGCTGCTGGCCATCGGGGCCGGCGAAGTGCAGGTCGTGGGCGGTGACGCGATCGCGAATCAGCGCCTCCTCGATCTCGCCGATGGTGAGCGTGCCCTCCTCCGCGAACAGGGCACGCAGGTCGGCCTCCAGTCTCTCGGCGTTCTCGACGGCCAGCGCCGGCAGGGAAATCGACAGCAACAGCGCGGCCAGCAGGGCCTGACGGGACATCGAACGCATGACAACACCTCTCGAACCTGGGAAATGAAATAAGGGGGAACAGGCACGGGCCGGGCTCACCCCGGCGCGGCGAGCCGCGCCTCCAGCCGCTGGTTGATCGCCTCCAGCACGGCGAGGCGCGAGGCGCGCTTGTCGTCGCAGGCGATCAGCGTCCATTCGACGCCGGGCGACTGGGTGCGAGCGAACATCTCGTCGATGGCCACCCGGTAGTCCTCCCAGCGCGCGCGGTTGCGCCAGTCCTCGTCGGTGAGCTTGTGGCGCTTGTGGGGCGTGGCGGCCCGGGCCTCGAAGCGGCGCAGCTGCTCCTCCTGGCTGATGGAGAGGAACAGCTTGCCGAGCACCGCGCCGTGGGCCAGCAGCTGGCGCTCGAACTCGCGGATCTCCGCATAGGCGCGCCGCCAGGCCGCATCACAGGCCAGCCCCTCGACCCGCTCCACCAGCACCCGGCCATACCAGCTGCGATCGAAGAGCGCGATGCGCCCGTCGGCCGGCAGGCGGCGCCAGAAGCGCCAGGCCCAGGGCTTCGCGCGCTCCTCGTCGCTGGGGGCGGCGATGCGGTGGACCCGGTACTGGCGGGCGTCCAGCGCCGCGGTGACGCGGTGGATGCCGCCGCCCTTCCCCGCCGCGTCGAGGCCCTCGAAGGCGAGCACCACCGGGATGCGCCGGCGGGAGAGCTCCCGGGCGCTGCGGGCCAGTCGGCCCTGGGCCTCGGCCAGGGCGGCGGCATAGCTCGCCTTCTTCATCGGCGCCGAGACCCGGGGCTCGGCGTGGCCAAGCGCAGGGGGCGCCGGTACCGCCTCGTCCGGCACCGGGGACGCGGCAAGGGGCGGCGCCGGCGGGGCGACCAGGGTCTCGTGGAGCAGGCCCGCCAGCCGCTCGAGCTGCGGCGCCGGGTCGCGAAAGGCGAGCCGCCGCCAGGGGGCGTGCTCGGCGGACGTGGCCTCGCGCAGCTCGCGTCCCAGGGCGTCGATCAGGCCGTGCTGCTGATGGCGCTGCCAGTCGCCGGGGGCGAGCTGCCAGGCGCGGGCCGGGTCGGCCTTCAGCGCCTCGAGCCGGCGGCGCTGGACGGGGCGCTCGATGTCCATCCAGAGCTTGAGCAGGCCCACACCCTCGGCGGCGAGCTCGGCCTCGAAGGCGCGGATCTCCGCCAGGCGGTCCCGGAAGGCCCCCGGCGAGAGGCGCCGCTCGGCCCTGGCGAAGAGCGCATCGCCGTACCAGCCGTGGATGAAGATGGCGATGCGCCCCCGGTCGGGCAGGCGGCGCCAGTAGCGCCACCAGTAGGGGCGCTCGCGCTCCTCGCCGCGGGGTTCGAGGGCGTGCACCTCGGTGTGGCGGTTCTCCAGCCAGTGATCAAGCTCGTTGACCAGCCGCCCCTTGTGGGTCACAGCGTGGCCGGTCAGCAGCACGACCACGGCGCGCTCGCGGCGACGAACGAGGTCGAGCTGGGCCTCCAGCAGGCGGGTGCGCAGGGCGTGGGTCGTCATCGTCACCTCAGGCCTCGCCGAGCAGGCCGAGGCTCGCCGCCGGGGCCTGGCGACGCAGCCCCCGGGAGAGCAGGTGGCCGATGGCGCCGATCAGCAGGGCCCCCACCAGCGGCAGGGCGAGCCAGAGCTCCCAGTGGAAGCGCGGCGCCAGGTCGAACCAGGCGAGGTAGATCCCGGCGGCGGCGAGCTCCGCCAGCAGGGCACCCATCAGGCCGCTGGCGAGGCCCAGCACCGCGAACTCGGCGGCCTGCATCCGCGAGAGCAGCCGGTTGCCGGCGCCGAACACCCGCAGCAGCCCGCTCTCGTGGGCGCGCACCGGCAGGCTCGCGGTGAGCGAGGCGTAGAGCACGCTGATGCCGGCCAGCAGCACGAAGGCGAGCACCAGCTCCACCGCCCGGGTGACCTGGGTCAGTACCTCGCGCACCTGGGCGAGGATCGCCTCCACGTCGAGCAGGGTGACCCCGGGGAAGTCCCGCACCAGCTCGCGCAGCAGGTCGCGGTCGTCGTCGCCGAGGTGGAAGGCGGTGATGAAGCTGTGGCCGAAGCGCTCCAGCACCCCGGGCGGGAAGATCACGAAGAAATTGGGCCGAAAGCTCTCCCAGTCGAGGCTTCTCAGGCTCGTCACCTCGCCGATCACCTCGTCGCTGCCGATGGTGAAGGTCAGCCGATCCCCGAGGGCGAGGCCGAGCCGCGCGGCCAGGCCGTCCTCCACCGAGATCGGCACGGCCGTGTCGCCGGCGCTCGCGCCTCCGGCCGCCGGGCGCGGCTCGGCGGCCACCTCGTCGAGCCAGCCCGCGGCGGCGTCTTCATCGGCGGCAAACCACTCCCCGGCCACCACCCGGTTGCCCTCGGGCAGGGTCTCGCGCCAGGTGAGGTTGAGCTCGCGGCGCAGGGCGTTGTCGCCCCGGGACTCGGCCGGCACCGCCTCCTGCGGAGGCTCGCCGCCGATGGCGCTGATGCGCCCGCGAACCATGGGATAGAGGGCGCTGCGCGCGTCCGCGGCGCCGGCGAGCGCCGCCTCGAAGGCGTCCCGCTCCTGGGGCTGGATATTGATGGCGAAATGGTTCGGTGTCTCTTCCGGCAGCTGGGCCTCCCAGGTGGCGAGCAGGTCGCCGCGCACCAGGGCGATCATGGCCACGGCGAAGAAGGTCACCGAGAAGGCCAGCAGCTGGCCGAGGCTCGCCCGGCGGCGCCGCGCCAGCTGCTGGCCGCCCAGGCGCAGGGCCGTGACCAGCCCCTCTGCGCTGCCGCGCTCCCGGGGCAGCCTCGCGGTGACTCGCAGCACCAGGGCCAGCAGCATCCCGCCGAGCCCCCAGAGCACCGCCAGCATCACCAGGCCGCCGAACAGCAGGCCGGCCGCGAGCCCCGGATCGCCGGAGTAGAGCCACAGGAGGCCGCCGAAGACCAGCGCCGCCACGCCCACCACCAGCCAGGCGGCGGGCGGCAGCGGGTCGAGCTCCCGGCGCAGCACCTTGAGGGCGCTGACGCGTTTCAGGCGCAGCAGGGTCGGCCCGGCGAAGCCGACCAGCACCGCCAGGGCGGTGAAGACCCCGAGCCACAGCGGCAGCATCCCCGGGGCGGGCAGGCTGAACGGCAGGAAGGCCGCGAGCAGCCGCACCAGCAGCGCCTGGCCGGCCAGGCCCAGCAGCGCGCCGAGCGCCGAGGCGGCGAGCGCCAGCCAGGCCAGCTGCAGCACGAAGAGGCGGATCAGCTCGCGCTGGGTGGCCCCGAAGCAGCGCAGCAGCGCCGCGGTGTCGAGATGGCGGTCGACGTAGCGGCGGGTCGACATGGCCACGGCCACCCCGGCCAGCAGCACGGCGGCGAGCCCGGCGAGGCCCAGGTACTTCTCGGCCCGCGCCAGGGCGTTGCCGAGCGACGGGCGGTCACGGCGCACGTCGCGCACCTCCACGCCCTCGCGGCGCAGCCGCTCGAGCAGCGGCTCGACCCGCGCCACCGCCTCGGCGCTGCCGGCGGCCAGCAGCTCGAACTCGACCCGGGAGCCCTCCTGGACGAGGCCCGTGGCGTCCAGATCGTCCACGTGCATCATCAGCCGCGGATTGAAGCTGCCGAAGCCGGCCGACTGGTCGGGCTCGCGCTCGATGATCCCGCCGACCGCGAGCTCGGTCTGGCCCAGGCGGAGCCGATCGCCCACCTCGAGCGACATCAGCAGCGCCAGGCGCGGCGCCACCCAGGCCTCCCCTGGCGCCGGGCCGTGGGGCAGCGCCTCGACGCCGTCGCCGCGATCCACCCGGGCCGTGCCGTAGTGGGGGTAGACGCTATCGACGACCTTGAGGCTCGCCGGCTGGAAGGCGTCGCCGCGGCTGACCATGGAGACCATGTCGACCTGGTCGGAGAGCACGAGGCCCGCCGCTTCCAGGGCCTCACGGACCTCGGTGCCGAAGGGGCGCCCCTGCTCCAGCACCACGTCGCCGCCGGAGAGCTGGCCGGCCTGACGGGTCAGGCCGCGGTCGAGGCGATCGAGGAAGAAGCCGATCATGGTGGAGGCCGCCACGGCCAGCGCCAGGGCCAGCGCCAGGGCGCGCACGTCGGAGGCGCGCAGGTCGCGCAGCAGGCCGCGCGCCGAGAGGCGCAGCAGGGTCGGCCAGGCGGTGCGGCTCATGCCATCACCTCCTCGGGGGCCATCTCGATCAGCCGGCCGCCCGCAAGGCGCAGGCAGCGATCGCAGCGCCGCGCCAGGGCGCGGTCGTGGGTCACCAGCACCAGGGTGGTGCCGGCCTCGCGGTTGAGGGCGAAGAGCGCCTCGATGATGCGCTCGCCGGTGACCGGGTCCAGGTTGCCGGTGGGCTCGTCGGCGAACACCAG
This sequence comes from Halomonas sp. THAF5a, assembly GCF_009363755.1. Lineage (NCBI taxonomy): Bacteria > Pseudomonadati > Pseudomonadota > Gammaproteobacteria > Oceanospirillales > Halomonadaceae > Halomonas > Halomonas sp. THAF5a. The sequence continues at coordinate 2,995,595 of NZ_CP045417.1, forward strand.
CTCGGCCCCGGTGACGAAGGCCCGGGCCAGGGCCACCCGCTGCTGCTCGCCGCCGGAGAGCTGCTTGGGCAGGTGCTCCAGGCGCTCGCCGAGGCCGACGCGCTCGAGCCACTCCCGGGCCCGCGCCTCGGCGCCGGGGCTCGGCGAGAGCTCCAGCGGCAGCAACACGTTCTCCAGCGCCGTCAGCGTCGGCAGCAGCTGGAAGTTCTGGAACACGAAGCCCACTCGGCCGGCGCGCAGCGCCGCCCGTCCGTCCTCGTCGAGCGTGCCGAGCGACTGGCCGAACAGCGAGACCTCTCCGCCGCTGGGGGTATCGAGCCCCGCCAGCAGCCCCAGCAGGGTCGACTTGCCAGCGCCGCTCTGGCCGAGGATCGCCACGCTCTCCCCGGGGAACACCGAGAGGGCGAGACCACTCAGAATGGTGAGTCGCCGCTCGCCGCTATCGACCTGCTTGGCGAGGGCATCGACGTGTAGAATCGGATCACGACCCGGGCGAGAGGAGATGGACATGGCGAAGGGCTTCCCTGTGATGGCATTGGGCCGGCGAGCGGCGCTGGCACACGCCGCGCTATGGCTGGCGCTGGTGCTGATGCTGGCCGGTTCCACGGCGCTGGCGGCGTCGCGCCCGGTGGTGCTGGTCATGGGCGACAGCCTGAGCGCGGCCTATGGCATCGAGCAGGAGGCCGGCTGGGTCAGTCTGCTGCAGGCGCGCCTGGACGGAAAGGCGCGCATCGTCAACGCCAGCATCAGCGGCGAGACCACCAGCGGCGCCGCCGCCCGGCTTCCCGACCTTCTCGGACAGCATCGCCCCGAGATCGTTGTCCTCGAGCTCGGCGGCAACGATGGCCTGCGCGGCCTGCCGCCGGGGCAGATGCGCGCCAACCTGGCGGCGATGATCGAGCAGAGCCAGGCGGCGGGCGCCGAGGTGCTGCTGCTCGGCATCGACATCCCGCCCAACTACGGCCAGGCCTACCGCGACGCCTTCACCGGCGTCTTCACCCGGCTCGCCGATCGCCACGACCTGGCGCTGGTGCCCTTCCTGCTGGAGGGCGTGGCCCTCGACGAGGCGCTGATGCAGGACGATGGCATCCACCCCACCGCCGAGGCCCAGCCGGTGATCCTCGCCAACGTCTGGCCGGCGCTCGCGCCGCTGCTCGAGGAGAACGGCGTGGCGCTGGCCGCGCTCGCTCAGGACTGAGGCGCCGGCACCGGGCTCTTCTGCCACTGCTGCAGCCCCAGGCCGCCCAGGATCAGCACCAGCCCCACCAGGGTGGAGGGCAGGATCGGCTCGCCCACCACCAGGTAGAGCAGCAGCAGCGAGACCGGCGGCGAGAGGAAGATCAGGTTCGAGACCTTCGCCGTGCGCGACACCCGGTGCACGGCGAGCTGCCAGAGCACGAAGGCGATGCCCATCTCGAAGAGCCCCACGTAGGCCCCCGCCCCGAGACCCGCCCAGCCGTGCCACTGGAGGCCGGGGCCGGCCAGCAGCAGGAGCGTCAGCACCGGCACGCCGACGCTGAAGTTCTGCCACTGGGCCACCAGCGGTGCCCGGTGATCCCTCGCGTTGAGCAGCCAGTAGAGCGCCCAGAGCAGCGTCGAGGCGAGCGCCAGGCCGACCCCGAGTGGATCCGCGAAGGCGACGTCGAACACCGCGCCGCGGGTGGCGATGACCCACACCCCGGCGTAGGCGATCAGCCCGGCGATCACGTCCATGCGGGTCAGGCGCTGGCCGAGCAGCGGCACGGCCAGGAAGGCCATGGCCAGCGCCCAGGTGTAGTTGAGCGCCATCGCCTCCTGGCCCGGCAGGCGGTCGTAGGCGGCGAAGAGCACCAGGTAGTAGGCCACCGGATTCATCAGCCCCGCCCAGGCCGCGGTGCGCCAGCCGCGCCTGAGCGCCTGGCCGAGCAGGCCCTGGCGCGCCACCAGCGCGCCCATCAGCGCCCAGGAGACCAGCGAGGCGAGCCACATCAGCTCCAGCGGTGTCATGTAGGCGAGCGCGACCTTGAAGGCGGTGGCCACGGTGGACCAGAGCGCCACCGCGCCCAGGCCGAAGAGCATCGCCTGGCGATCCGAGTGGGCGGTCGACGGGCTCATCGGTCGATGTGCCCGAGGTCGCGGTCGGGGTCGAGGCGGTCGCGCACCGCCTGCTTGAGCGACTTGACGTCGGGAAAGCCGCCGTCGCGCTTGCGCTCCCAGAGCGAGGCCTCGTCGAGGAAGATCTCGAAGTAACCGCCGTGGGAGGGGACCAGCTCGACCCCGTCGAGGGCCTCACCGAAGGTGGAGAGCAGCTCCTGGGCGTACCAGGCGCTGCGCAGCAGCCACTGGCACTGGGTGCAGTAGTGAATTCTGATACGTGACACGATCCTTCCCTGTCGCAACGCTGAGTATGGACACCTCATCCTAAGGCAAGCGTGCGGCACTGTCTGCGCCACCTGCCCTGCCACGCCAGGCCGCCTGCCGTTCGCGACCCGGCACGTTTGGCCCCGGGGCCAGGGTCCGGCCGATCCGACCGCCAGGACCTTCGATGCCTGCCCTCAGGGTGACAAGCGCCGGCGATGCCGCAACAATGTCGTATATTACCGACGGCGAAAGGAGCAAGCATGGCCGGCCCCGAGATCAGCCAGACCCGGCTCTATGAGTGGCTCACCGGCGACGACGACAGCCGGATGTGTCGGGACATTCCCGATGAGGCCTGCCAGGAGCAGCCGCGCAATTTCTTCCTGCACCTCAGCGCCTCGCTCGGCAACAAGCTGGCCGACGAACTCTCCAGCGCCCGGCTGGTGCTGCCCTGGCTCCTCGGGCTGATCGGCGCGCCGCTGTGGATGGTCGGCCTGCTGGTGCCGATCCGCGAGGCCGGCGCCCTGCTGCCCCAGGTGTTCATCGCCGGTTTCATTCGCCAGAAGCCCGAGCGCAAATGGGTCTGGGTGCTCGGCGGCGCCCTTCAGGCACTCGCCGCGGCCCTGCTGTCCCTGCTGGCCCTGTTCGGCAGCGGCGGGCTGGGCGGGGCGCTGGTGCTCGCCGTGCTGGTGGCGCTGTCGCTGGCCCGGGGCCTGTCGTCGATCGCCACCAAGGACGTGCTCGGCAAGACCATCGCCAAGCAGCGCCGCGGAACCCTGATGGGCTGGAGCGGCAGCGTGGCGGGAGGCGTCACCCTGGCCGCCGGCGGCGTACTGGTGCTGCTCGGTGACCGTCCGGGTGAGCTGGCCCTGGCCGCCCTGCTCGGCGTCGCCGCCCTGGGCTGGGCCGTCAATGCGCTCTGCGCGGCCCGCATCGAGGAGGTGCCCGGCGCCGTCGAGGGCGGCCAGAACGCCTGGGAGAGCATCCGGCAGGGCCTGCACCTGCTGCGCGACGACCGCGACTTCCTGCATTTCAACCTCGCCCGTGCCCTGCTGCTGGCCAGCGCCCTGGCGCTGCCCTATGTGGCGCTGCTCGGCCAGGAGCAGAGCGGCACCGAGCTCGGCGGGCTGGGCATCCTGATCGTCGTCTCGGGGGTCGCCGGCATGCTGGCGAGCCCGGTATGGGGCAAGCGGGCCGACGCCTCCAGCCGCCGGGTGATGCGCGATGGCGGCCTCGGCACCGCCGCCGGCTGCCTGCTCGGCGCGGCCTTCGCCTGGTGGCCGGCGGCCTGGAGCGAGACCGTCTGGCCCTACGCGCTGGTCTATGCGCTGCTGGTGATCGTCCACGCCGGCGTGCGGCTGGGGCGCAAGACCTACGTCGTCGACATGGCCGGGGCCGACAACCGGGCCCTCTATGTGGCACTCTCCAATACGCTGACCGGCGTGCTGATGCTGGCGCTGGGCGGCCTCGTCGGCCTGCTGGCCCAGTGGCTCGGCAGTGCCGGGCTGCTGGCCGTGCTGGCCCTGATGGGCCTGGCCGCCGCCGCGAGTGCCCAGCGCCTGCCCGACGTGGAGTGACCGGCGCGGCGCGCGTTGAAATCCGCCCGCCGGCTGGCCATGATATGGCAAATATTCCCCCCCGTGGCGCCTGGAGTGGCGACGCGGGCATCGCGACAGGAAGCCCCTGCATGAAACGATCCCCGTTGATCAGCCCGGAACTGCTGGAACGCATCGTCGATGCCTCGGAGGACGGCATCGTGGTCGCCGAGCAGGAGGGCGACGAGAACATCCTGATCTACGTCAACCAGGGGTTCGAGCGCCTCACCGGCTACAGCGCCGACGAGATCCTCTACCAGGACTGCCGCTTCCTGCAGAACGAGGACCGCGACCAGCCCGGGCTCGATGCCATCCGCCTCGCCCTCAAGGAGGGGCGCCCCTGCCGCGAGGTACTGCGCAACTACAGGAAGGACGGCACCCTCTTCTACAACGAGCTCTCCATCACCCCGGTGCACGACGAGGACGACAACCTCAACTACTACATCGGCGTGCAGAAGGACGTCACCGAGCGCGTCGAGGCGCAGCAGGAGCTCGAGCGGCTCAAGGCCGAACACGGCCTCTCCTGATCCCCGCCGGGCGTCCGCCCGCGGCCCGCGAAAAAACTCCCGCCAGGGGCTTGTTCTCCACCCGCCGTGACGATATATAGCCAGCAGGCAAGAGGCTTTGCCGCTGGCGCTTCCAGCTCCCTGCCGGAGACGCGAAGCGATCGATCGCTGTGCCGACGGCAGCGGCCGTCGGCCCGGGCCATGGGAGGAGATCGCATGAGCCATGAACCCCTTCTCGATACCCCCTTCGACGACGATCAGGACTACCTGAGCGCCGACAATGACGAACCCGCCCAGACGCGCCCGACGAGTCGTGCCGATGCCCTGCGGGCCCGCCGACGCGTGGAGGCGCTGATCGAGGAGCGCCGGCTGCAGCGCGCCATCGTCGACGACTGGTCCCTCGACGGCGGCTTCGAGGAAGAAGAAGAAGAGGAAGAGTAGCCCGCGCCAGCGCCCGCGGGGAGGCTGGCCTTTGCCGCCCCCGGGCTCTATCATCGTGCCACCGAAATCCCCCAACCAAGTGGCTCTACATGGCGCAATACGTCTACACCATGAACCGGGTGGGCAAGGTCGTGCCCCCCAAGAAGCAGATCCTCAAGGATATCTCGCTGTCGTTCTTCCCGGGCGCCAAGATCGGCGTGCTGGGCCTCAACGGCGCCGGCAAGTCGACGCTGCTGCGCATCATGGCCGGCGTCGACACCGAGTTCGAGGGTGAGGCGCGCCCCATGCCGGGCATCAACGTCGGCTACCTGCCCCAGGAGCCCGAGCTCGACGACGACAAGAACGTCCGCGAGACCGTGGAGGAGGCACTGGGCGAGGTCAAGGCCGCCCAGGAGCAGCTCGACGCCGTCTATGCCGCCTACGCCGAGCCGGACGCCGACTTCGACGCCCTGGCCGCCGAGCAGGCGCGCCTGGAGAACATCATCGAGGCCTCCGACGCCCACAACCTCGACCGCAAGCTCGAGGTCGCGGCCGAGGCCCTGCGCCTGCCCGCCTGGGACGCCCGCGTGGGCCACCTCTCCGGGGGCGAGCGCCGCCGCGTCGCGCTCTGCCGCCTGCTGCTCTCCAACCCGGACATGCTGCTGCTCGACGAGCCCACCAACCACCTGGACGCCGAGTCGGTAGCCTGGCTGGAGCGCTTCCTGCACGACTACAGCGGCACCGTGGTGGCGATCACCCACGACCGCTACTTCCTCGACAACGTGGCGGGCTGGATCCTCGAGCTCGACCGCGGCCAGGGCATCCCCTTCGAGGGCAACTACTCCGGCTGGCTGGAGGCCAAGGAGAAGCGCCTCGAGCAGGAGGCCAAGCAGGAGGCCTCGAAGAACAAGGCCATCAAGCAGGAGCTGGAGTGGGTGCGCTCCAACGCCAAGGGCCGCCAGGCCAAGAGCAAGGCGCGCCTCAACCGCTTCGAGGAGATGCAGTCCGGCGACTTCCAGAAGCGCAACGAGACCAACGAGATCTACATTCCGCCCGGTCCGCGCCTGGGCGACAAGGTCATCGAGTTCCACGACGTGGCCAAGGCCTTCGACGGCAAGCTGCTCTACGAGAACCTGGACTTCGCGGTGCCGCCCGGCGCCATCGTCGGCATCGTCGGCGGCAACGGCGCCGGCAAGTCGACGCTGTTCAAGCTGATCACCGGCCAGGAGCAGCCCGACCGCGGCGAGGTGGTGCGCGGCGAGACCGTGGACATCGCCTACGTCGAGCAGCTGCGCGACGCCCTCGACGACAAGCAGACGGTGTGGGAGGCGGTCTCCGACGGCCAGGATATCCTCAACATCAACGGCTATGAGGTCTCCTCGCGGGCCTACGTCGGTCGCTTCAACTTCAAGGGCAACGACCAGCAGAAGCGCCTGAACGAGCTCTCCGGCGGCGAGCGCGGGCGCCTGCAGCTGGCCCAGACCCTCAAGCAGGGCGCCAACGTGCTGCTGCTCGACGAGCCGTCCAACGACCTGGACATCGAGACCCTGCGCGCGCTGGAGGAGGCGCTGCTGGCCTTCCCCGGCTGCGCCCTGGTGATCTCCCACGACCGCTGGTTCCTCGACCGCATCGCGACCCACATCCTCGCCTTCGAGGGCGACTCCCACGTGGAGTTCTTCGCCGGCAACTACACCGAGTACGAGGCGGATCACAAGAAGCGCGTCGGCAACGACACGCCGCACCGCATGAAGTACAAGCGCATCGACGCCTGATCGACGCGCGACCGCGATCTCACCGCCCCCTCGCCCGCCGGCAGGGGGCGGTTTGCGTTGGGGACGATGCAGGGCTTGCTCCCGGCGCCCGGGCAGGCCATAAGGGGACTCGTCCCGCGAGGAGCCGCCCATGAAGCGCTCGATGATCTGGCCCCTGCGCCTGCTCAAGGCCTTCCGGCAGAGCATTGCCTACCTGCCCACCCTGCTGGCACTCGCCTACGGCCTGGCGAGCCTCGCCGCCCTGCTGCTGCCGATCTCCGACGAGCGGCTGCCGACCCTGCTCACGCTGCTCGGCCTCGAGGCCCCGGGGAACACCCGGGCGCTGCTCGCCGCCCTGCTCGGCGGCATGATCTCGCTGATGGTCTTCAGCTTCTCCATGGTGATGTCGGTGCTCTCCCAGGCCGGCGGGCAGTTCTCCCACAAGCTGGTCTTCGGGCTGATCTCGGAGCGGGCGCACCAGTGGGTGCTCGGCCACTACCTCGGCACCATCCTCTTCATCCTGATGCTGCTGATGGTGCCGGAGGTCGCCGAGGGCCAGGCGACCTGGCGCTCGCTGGCGATCTACCTGGCCTGCGCCATGGTCATCCACTGCCTGGCGCTGTTCGTCTACTTCATCCACAACGCCTCGATGTCGATCCAGATCGACGCCGTGGCCACCGACCTGCACCGCACCACGCTCTCCTCGATGCACGCCCTGCAGCGCCGCCAGCAGGGCCGGGAGTGGCGCCTGCTCGGCGATACCCCGCCCTCGAGGCATCCGTCCCATCCGGTGACCGCTCGCCGCGCCGGCTACCTGCAGAACGCCGACCTCGCCGCCCTGGCGGCGCTGGCGCGCCGGGTCGACGGCGTGGTGCACCTGCACTTCCGCTTCGGCGACTACGTGGTGGAGGGGCTGCCGATCCTGACGCTTCAATCCGCGAGCCCGCCCGAGACGGCCTGGTGCGAGGAGGCCCGCGCCGCCCTGGTCTACATGGAGGGGGAGGCGATCACCGAGCACCACGTGTTCGGCATGACCCAGCTGATGGAGATCGCCCTGAAGGCGCTCTCACCGGGCGTCAACGACCCCGGCACCGCCCGGCTCTGCCTGCATCGCCTGACCGACCTGCTGCGCCGGCGCCTCGAGTGGCAGCCCTGCAACGCGCGCTTCGATGACGACGGCCGCTGTCGGGTGACCTGGCAGGTGGAGGACTTCGAGAGCCTGCTCTATCGGCTCTTCCAGCCCATCCTGCACCACGGCCGGGACGACCTGAGCATCGGCCTGGGGGTGCTCAAGGCGCTGAAGACGCTGTCGCTGTTCGCCGAGCCCCGGGAGCTCGCGCTGCTGCAGGACCATGCCGACCGGGTGCTGGAGACCCTCGCCGAGGCGGTCCGCCATCCGCTGGACCGCGACTTCGTCTCGGCGCGCCTGGACGACGGCCTGCACCGGCTCCGGCTGCCGGCCGCCCTGCCCGGCGGCTGAGCCCGCGGCCTCAGTAGGGCTTGGCCTCGCCGCGCGGGCGGGTCTTGAAGCGCCGGTGCAGCCACAGGTACTGCTCCGGGTGGCGGCGGATCGCCGCCTCGATCACCGCGTTGATGCGGGTGGCATCGGCCACCTCGTCGCCGCAGGGGAAGTCCTCGAGGGGCGGCAGGTACTCCAGGGTGTAGGTGCGATCGTCCGGATTGCGGTGGTAGATCAGGGGTAGCACCGGCGCCCCGGTCATGCGCGCGATGCGTGCCGTCATGCGCACCGTGGCCGCCTGAACGCCGAAGAAGGGGGCGAAGACGCTGGCCTCGCGGCCGAAGTCCTGGTCCGGCGAGTACCAGACCGCATGGCCCTCCTTGATGCGGCGCACCACGCCGCGCAGGTCATGGCGCTCGATGATGGTATCGAAATAGCGCGCCCGGGCCCGCGCCATGAAGCGGTCGAACAACGGGTTGTCGTGGGGGCGCTGGACGGCATCGACGCGGAAGTAGAGCGCGTGCAGGGCGCCGCCCAGGTCGAGGGTGGAGAAGTGGATGCCGAGGATCAACGCGCCGCGGCCCTGGGCCTGGAGCCTTGCCATGTGCTCCTGCCCGCGGAAGGTCACCCGGTGGCGCAGGTGCTCGTGGTTCCGGCACCAGCCGGTGGCCGTCTCGACCAGGCCAATGCCGTTGGCGATGAAGCTCTCCCGCACCAGGGCGGCCTGCTGGTCGGCATCGCGCTCCGGGAAGCAGAGCCGGATATTGGTCTCGGTGATGTGTCGGCGGCGTCGGGCGAAGCGCCAGGCGGCGAGGCCGATGGCCTTGCCCACCGCGAGCTTCACCCGCCAGGGCAGCCAGGCCACCGCGTGCATGGCGCCGATGGCGAGCCAGGTCGGCCAGTAGCGCGGGTGGGCGAAGGAGGTCTGGGGGGTGTCGTCCGTGGACATGCGGCTTCCCTGGGGCGGCGATCAGTGCGCGCCATGATAGCGCCTGGGCACCCTCGGCAGCACCCCCGTGAGCAGGGTGTAGCTGATGGTGTCGCAGTGGCGGGCCACCTCGTCCACCGAGAGCACCTCGCCGCTGGCCGCCCGGCCCCAGAGCACCACCTCGCTGCCGATGTCGGCCTCGGGGAGATCGGTGAGGTCCACGGTGAGCATGTCCATGGAGACCTTGCCGGCGATCGCCGTGCGCCGGCCGTCGACCAGCACCGGGGTGCCGTCGACCGCGTGCCGGTCGTAGCCGTCGCCGTAGCCCGCCGCCACCACGCCGATCCGCGAGGGGCGCGACGCCCGCCAGCGCCCGCCGTAGCCCACCGGCTCGCCCGCGGCGATCTCGCGCACGGCGATGATCGCCGAGCGCAGGGTCATCACCGGAGCGAGTCGCCGGCTCACCGCGTTGGCGACCTCCAGCGGGTCGCTGCCGTAGAGCATCACCCCGGGGCGGTTCCAGGCGCCGTGGGCGGCGGGCCGGGACAGGGTGGCGGGCGAGTTGGCCAGGCAGGTGGGCGCGTCGAGCCGCGCCGCCAGCGCCGCCAGCAGCCCGAGCTGCCGCTCGAAGTAGGCCGGCTCCCGGGCGTCGGCGGTGGCGAAGTGGCTCATCAGGTGCAGGTCGCAGGCGTGGGCGGGTGCCGCGGCGAGCCGCGCCCAGGCCGCCTCGGCCCGCTCCGGCGGGAAGCCCAGCCGGTGCATGCCCGAGTCCACCTTGAGCCAGACCGGGATGGGGCGGGCCGGTCGGTAGGCGAGCAGCGCGTCTAGCTGCCACTCGCTGTGCACCGCCATCCACAGCCCCAGCGCCTCGACACGCTCGAGCTCGGCGGCCTCGAAGATGCCCTCGAGCAGCACGATGGGGGCGGTGATGCCCCCCTCGCGGAGCGTCTCGGCCTCCTCGAGGCAGGCCACGGCGAAGGCCGGCGCCAGGTCCTCGAGGGCGCGGGCGCAACGCAGCGCGCCGTGACCGTAGGCGTCGGCCTTGATCACGGCCACGGAGCGACTGCGGGGGGCCTGGTCACGGGCCAGGCGGTAGTTGTGACGCAGGGCGTCGAGGTCGATATCGGCAATCAGCGGCCGGGCCATGATCGGTATCCTGTCGCGTCGTGGGATAGACGATAATTATCCCTCAATCAGGCCGGGAGTTCATGGCAAAAGGCGCTGCATGGCGCCATGCAGCCAGACATTCCTCTGGCCGAATGGCGTAAGGGCAGTGAAATCGACTGGCCCGAATCGAACGCGGGCCGCCGGGGGATCACTCGAAGATGGCGTCCAGCGATAGACCCTGCTTGTCGAGCATGCGGCGCAGCTTCTTCAGGGCCTCCACCTGGATCTGGCGGACCCGCTCGCGGGTCAGGCCGATCTCCTCGCCGACCTGCTCGAGGGTCGCGGCCTCGTGGCCCCGCAGGCCGAAGCGGCGCACCACCACCTCCATCTGCTTCTCGGTGAGCTCCGCCAGCCACTCGTCGACATGCTGGCGAACGTCGCCGTCGACCAGGGTCGACTCGGGGCCCATGTCGTTGTCGTCGGCCAGGGTCTCGATCAGCGGCTTGTCGCTCTCGGTGCCCATCGGGTAGTCGACGGAGGAGACCCGCTCGTTGAGGCCCATCATCTTCTTGACGGTCTCCACCGGCTTGTCGAGATAGTCGGCGACCTCCTCGGCGGTGGCCTCATGGTCGAGCTTCTGGGTCAGCTCGCGGGCCGCCCGCAGGTAGATGTTGAGCTCCTTGACCACATGGATCGGCAGGCGAATCGTGCGGGTCTGGTTCATCAGGGCCCGCTCGATGGTCTGGCGGATCCACCAGGTGGCGTAGGTCGAGAATCGGAAGCCGCGCTCGGGGTCGAACTTCTCGACGGCGCGGATCAGGCCCAGGTTGCCCTCCTCGATGAGGTCGAGCAGGGTGAGGCCGCGGTTGAGATAGCGCCGGGCGATCTTCACCACCAGGCGCAGGTTGGACTCGATCATCCGCGAGCGGCCCAGCGGATCGCCCTTGCGGGCCAGCCGCCCGAAGTGAACCTCCTCCTCGGGCGTCAGCAGCGGCGAGAAGCCGATCTCGTTGAGATAGATCTGGGTGGCATCGAGGCTGTGCCGGTGATGGCGATCCTCGCGGCTCAGGGCCTTCTCGAAGGCGTCCTCATCACCGCTCAGGGTCTCCTCTTCCTCCTCGTCGATCTCCTCGCGTTCGTCCTCCGCCTCGACGGTGTCGTCGTCCGCCTCTTCGGCGGACGCCAGATTCACATCCTGAAGGTCCCGTTCAAGCATGCTCATCGATTTCTACCCCATGGTTGCGACCGGGCGCCGTAGGTCCAAGGCCGGACGATCGACGCACGAGATTATTATTGTTGAGTGTCCCGGACCCTCTGCCCTGGGTGATGGCCGCCGCCGACCGGGATCAGCGAGGCGGCAGATACTCCAGGGGATCCTGAGGCTGGCCGTCCTTGCGCACCTCGAAGTGCAGCCTGACATCCTCGGCATCGCTGTCACCCATGGTGGCGATGACCTCGCCGGCCTCGACCACGTCGTTCTCCTCGACGTGAAGGGCCTGATTGTGGGCGTAGGCGCTGAGGAACTGGTCGTTATGCTTGAGCAGGATCAGGTTGCCGTAGCCCCTGACACCGCTGCCCGCGTAGACCACGATCCCCGGCCCGGCTGCCTTGACAGACTGCCCCTTTTGCCCCGCGATATCAATGCCGGCGGTGATGCTGCTGCCCTCGCCGAAGCGTCCCACCACCTCGCCGGGTGCGGGCCACTGCCAGGGGACCTCGTCCACCGGGGTGTAGCGCCGCTCGTCGCTCGCCGGAGCGTCGGGCTCGCCGGCCACCGAGGCGCCCTCGTCGGCGGCCGCCGGGGCCTCGCCGCTCGGCTCGGACGGCGCCTGGGCGGCCTGCTCGGGCTCCTGCTCGGCGGCCGGCTCGGTGCCCTCGGCGGCCACCTGCCGGGACTCGGCATCCCGCTCGCGGCGTTCGGCCAGGTCGCGCTCGCTCAGCTCGCCATCCGCCCCGGGGCTGTCGTAGCTGTAGACCGGGCCCGGGCCCTGATCGGCACCCGATACGGCATCGGCGCTCTCCATGGCCGTCTGGCTGGGGCCCTGTGACGGATCGTCCTGCTGGCGATCGGCCGAGAGGCGCCGGTTGCGCTCGATGGCGCTCTCGTCGGGCATCAGCCAGTCGAGGTCCTCGCCGCTGGCCGAGGCCGCGCCGCCGAGGCCGGTGGCCACCACGCCGCCGCCCTGGGACTCGGCCTGGGCGGACGCCGCGGCGCCCGCTCCCTCGCCGCCGAGGGTCAGCGTCTGGCCGGGCTCGATGCGGTAGGGCGGGCCGATGCGGTTGAGGCGCGCCAGGTCGCGATAGTCCATGTCGTGGCGCCAGGCGATGCCATAGAGGGTATCCCCCGCCTCGACGGTGTACTGGGCCGGGCGCGTCTCCGCGCGGGCGGCCGAGAGGTCGCGGACCTGGACGGGACCGCTCGCGCCCTGCTGGGCGGCGCAGCCGGCCAGCGCCAGCGCCAGCCCGGAAATCAGAAATACCTTATGCATCGGAGCCTTCCTCCTTGTCAGCACCTTGTCGGGGGCCGGCGATCGCCGCGCGGCGGGCGACCGGCCGCGCGGCCTCGGCGGAACGGTTGGCCCAGGCGAGCAGCAGCACCAGGGCGGCACCGGCCAGCATCAGGGCGATCACCGCCAGCAGCTGGGCGGGCTCGCCGGTCAGCTCGGCGAAGTCGGCCGGGGTCAGATAGCGATAGTCGAGGGGGATCATCTGGCCCTCGGCGCCCAGCTGGTAGCGTACCAGTTCGCGCCACGGCCAGAGTACCGGCAGCGAGCCGATGATGAAGCCGACCAGCAGCTGCAGGGTCGGGGTATGGTGATGGCGCAACAGCCAGGAGAGCAGCCGCGAGAAGCCGAACAGGCCGACCAGGCAGCCCGCGCCGAACAGCGCCATCAGCCCCATGTCGAAGCCGCGGATCCCCTCCATCACCGTGCCGTAGAGCCCCATGGTCAGCAGCAGGAAGCTGCCCGAGACCCCGGGCAGCAGCAGCGCGCTGATGGCGATGGCGCCCCCCACCACCAGCACCAGGTCGGGATGGCCGAGCCCCGCGACCAGCGGCATCAGCGACGGCAACCCGTGGGCCAGCAGCAGGCCGACGGCCAGCGGCACCAGATGCCACCAGCGCCAGTCCTCCGGGTGGCGACTGACCACCACGGCGGAGGCCGCCACCAGGCCGAAGAAGAAGCCGTTGAGCAGCAGGGGGTAGTCGTCGATCAGCCAGACGACCAGGTGCGCCACGCTGAACAGGCTCAGCAGGATCCCGGCCAGCAGCGGCAGCAGGAAGGCCAGGTTGAGGTGCCGCGCCAGGCGCGCGAGCCCGCCCGTTCGCCACGCCACGAAGGCCCCCGGCCCGAACTGCTTGATGGTGTGGATCAGCTCCTCGTAGATGCCGGTGACGAAGGCGATGGTGCCGCCGGAGACGCCGGGGACGGCATCGGCGGCCCCCATGCCCGCGCCCCTGAAGAAGATTCCGAGATGACGCTTCACAGCCGTCTCCTTTCCACGAATGATGCCCTGCTCACCGGATGACGCCCTCGAGCAGGGGCACGAAGCGCACCGGCTCCAGCCGCTCGCTGGCGAAGCCGTCGCCGCGCCGGCGCACCCGGGTCAGCCACTGGCTGCCGTCGGGCTGGGCCAGGGGGGCGATCAGCACCCCCTCCTCGCCGAGCTGGGCGAGCAGCGGGCCGGGCAGCTCGCTGGCGCAGGCGGTCAGCAGGATGACGTCGAAGGGCGCCTCCTCCGACCAGCCGTGACCGCCATCGGCCAGGCGCAGCCGCACGTTGCTCGCCTCGAGCCCGCGCAGCCGCTCGGCGGCGCGGCGCTGCAGGGCATTGATCCGCTCCACGGACCAGAGTTCCGCGACCAGCCGCGACAGCACCAGGGTCTGGTAGCCGGAGCCGGTGCCGACCTCCAGCACCCGCGACGGCGCCTCCTGGATCACGAGCTCGGTCATCCGCGCCACCATCCAGGGCTGGGAGAGGGTCTGGCCGTGACCGATGGGCAGCGAGGAGTCCTCGTAGGCGCGGTGCGACAGCGCCTCGTCGAGGAAGAGGTGGCGCGGCTCTCGGGCCATGACCTCCAGCACGCGGCGGTCGCGCACCCCCTGGTTGGCCAGGCGGCGCACCATGCGATCGCGGGTGCGCTGCGATGTCATGCCGACACCGCGCAGCAGTTCAGATGAGGGCATCCAGCCAGTCCTGCACGTCGTCGCGCGCTGCATGCCGGGTCAGGTCGGTCTGCAGCGGCGTGATGGAAACATAGCCCGCCTCGACGGCGGCGAAGTCGGTGTCCGGGCCGTCGTCGGCGTTCTCGCCCGCGGCGGCGATCCAGTAGCGCAGCCGACCGCGGGGATCGCGCACCTCGAGGGGGCGGGCCGCCGGGCCGCGATGGCCCATGCGGGTGACTCGGAAGCCGCGCAGCTCCTCCCAGGGCAGGTCCGGCACGTTGACGTTGAGCAGGCTGCGCGGCGGCAGCGAGAGCCGGTCCGCCGCCCCCACCAGGCTCGCCGCGACCCGCCCGGCGGTCGCGAAGTGGCGCGAGCCGACCAGCGACATGGCGATGGCCGCCGTGCCCAGGGTGCGCCCTTCCATGGCGGCCGCCACGGTGCCGGAATAGAGCACGTCGTCGCCCAGGTTGCCGCCGTGGTTGATGCCCGAGATCACGAGGTCCGGCCGCTCGTCCCAGACGCCGTTGACGCCCAAGTAGACGCAGTCCGCCGGGGTGCCGTCGACGCTGTAGAAGCCGTTGTCGAGGGACGACAGCGACAGCGGCCGACTCAGGGTGAGCGAGTTGCTCGCCCCGCTCTTGTCGCGGTCGGGCGCCACCACCCGCAGCCTGGCGTAGGGCAGCAGGGCATCATAGAGGGCGCGCAGCCCCGGCGCATGAACGCCATCGTCGTTGGAAAGCAGCAGTCGGCGCATCAGGAGCTCCTGTCGGGGGACGCGGGATCGAGAGTCGGATGGGCGATCAGCTCGCGCAGCACGGCGGTGGCGAAGGCCCCCCGGGGCAGGCTGAACGAGAGCCACAGGGCGCCGTCGCAGCGGGCGAGCGACGGCTCGCCGAGACGCAGTCGCAGCGCCCGGCGCCCCAGGCGCACCCCGGCCCGCTCGAGGCCGTCGCAGAGATGCGGATAGCGCGCCATGACGGCGGCCTCCCGCGCACCCGCCTCGCCGGCGGCCCGGGAGTCGCCCGAGCCCCACAGCGCGCCGGCCGGGTGCAGGTCGAGGCGCGCGGCCCGCTCGCGTAGCTCGACGAGCCCCTCGGCCTCCTCCGGCGCGACGCCGAACTGGCTGGCGCTGCCGTCGAGCATCACCACCTCGCCGGGCAGCGGGGTCGCCCAGCTGCCGTCGCGGATCCGCGCGGCGAGCAGCTCGTTGAACAGGAAGCTGCGCGCCGCCGAGAGCAGCATGCCGTCGCGATCGTCGCGCTTGCGCCAGCCACGCGCCAGCACGCCCCGAGCGCGCTGCAGGTTGCGCCCGTGGGGGCCGAAGCGCTGGGGGCCGAAGTAGTTGGCGACCCCCTCCTGGCAGAGCCGCGCCCAGCGCGCCTCGAGGCCGGGGTCCTCGACCGCCGCGCCGGTGAGGCGCAGCGAGAAGCGGTTGGCGCGATGCACGCCGCGCTTGAGCTTGCGGGGATGGCGGGCCTGCTCGAGCACGTGGATGCCGCGCCCGGCGAGCCGCTCGACGAGCCCCTCGGGGGCCTCGCGGCCCGGCAGCTGCACCGAGAGCCACTGGCGGGTCACCGCCACGCGATCCTTCATGCCGGCATAGCCGACCGCCCGGGGGGAGGCCTCGCAGAGCCGCGCCAGCTCGCGCACCGCCATGGCGGTGGTCAGGTCGCGCTTCTCGACAAACAGCCACAGGTGCTCGCCCTCCCCCTCCGGGGCGAAGTCGAGGACCTCCTCGACCCTGAAGTCCTCGGGCGCGGCGCGGTAGTCGCCGGCCGGCGGCGGGCCGAGGGCGTCGTCCAGCACCCGCGGCCAGGCCAGCGGCCAGTCGATGGCGTCCTGGGCGTGCGTCGCCGTGGCCTCATGCATCGGCGCCGGCCCCCTCGCGCATCAGCAGCACCACCGCCTCGGCGGCGATGCCCTCGCCGCGGCCGGTGAAGCCGAGCCGCTCGGTGGTGGTGGCCTTGACGTTGACCGCCGCGGCCGCGACGCCGAGGTCCTCGGCGATGCGTTCGGCCATGGTGGCGACATGGGGGGCGAGCTTCGGCGCCTGGGCGAGCACCGTGGCGTCCAGGTTGCCGACCCGGTAGCCGGCCTCCCGGGCGAGGCCCGCCACATGGCGCAGCAGCGCCCGACTGTCGGCGCCGGCCCAGGCCGGGTCGGTGTCGGGGAAGTGGCGGCCGATGTCGCCGAGGCCGCAGGCGCCGAGCAGGGCGTCGCAGACCGCGTGCAGCAGCACGTCGCCGTCGGAGTGGGCCACGAAGCCGTGGTCGAAGGGCACGGCGACGCCGCCGATCATCAGGTGGTCGCCCTCGCCGAAGCGATGGACGTCGAAGCCATGGCCGATTCGCATCATGCGCTGTCTGCCCCCGCCGGGGGCACCTCGGGTGTCGATGAGGCGTCCTGGGCGGCCTGCCGCTGGGCCAGCAACACCAGCTCGGCCAGGGCCAGGTCCTCGGGATGAGTGATCTTGAGATTGTCGCGCCGTCCGGCGACCAGCCGCGGCGCCTGTCCGGCGGCCTCCACCGCCGAGGCCTCATCGGTGACGCGAGCGCCCCCGGCGAGGGCGTCATGGAGAGCCCGGCGCAGCGGACCGAAGCGGAAGCCCTGGGGGGTGAAGGCGTGCCAGAGCCCCTCCCGGGACTCGGTGGCGGCCACCCGCCCGGCGCCGTCGTCGCGCTTCATGGTATCGGCGACCGGCGCGGCCAGAAGCCCCCCCACGGGGTCGTCGGCCAGGGCGGCCACCAGGCGCTCGAGGTCCTCCACAGTGACGCAGGGCCGGGCCACGTCGTGGACCAGCACCAGGTCGTCGTCCGCGGCGTCCGGGGCGATGGCCGCCAGGGCCGCGATCACCGAGTCGACCCGCTCGGCGCCGCCGGGCGTTCGGCGCCAGTCGGCGAAGGGCACCCAGGCGGGGTCGAAGTGGGCGTCGTCCGGGTCCAGGCAGAGGCAGAGCCGCGCCTCGGGCAGGGCCTCGTGGAGCCGCGCCAGGGTACAGGCCAGCACCGGGCGGCCGGCCAGCGTGAGGTACTGCTTGGGGCGGTCGGCGCCCATCCGGCGTCCCTGCCCCGCCGCGGGCACCACGAGCCATGGTCGGTCGCTCACGGGCGCCCCTCCGTGCCCGGCGCCGGCAGGCCGATCAGCCCGGCGTTGACCGCCTGGCCGCTGGCCTCCACCGCCACGCCGGGCACCCAGAAGAACTGCTCGTCGCTTCTCACCATGCCGATATCGCTGCGCGCCCGCTCCTCGATGGCGTCCAGCCCGGTCTTGAGGTCGACGACCTCGGCGGCGAGACGGGCGTTGCGGTCGCGCAGCGGCTGGTTCTCGGCCTCCAGGGCCGCGACGCGCGCGCGCACCTCGGCGAGCTCGCGAAGACCGCCCTCGCCGAGCCACAGGCGAAACTGCAGCAGGGCGATCAGCAGGGTGAGCACGATGGCCAGCCACTTCAACATGCGGGAGCATCCGTCACGAGGGGATCAATGGCGGCATTATGCCATCTTGTGGTGCAAAGCGGCGAGGCGAGAGCGCGACACGATAGCGGCCATGCCCCGAGGAGGCGACGCGGCGCCGTGGGCATCGACCGCAATGCCCTCCTCCTCACGCGCGGAAAGGCCATGAAAAGGAGGGAAGCATACAGGAAATTACATTTGGAAGGGCAGCCTGAAATCCAGGGTGAGGTCGGGCGCATCATCCGTCATCCCGACGCCCACGTTGGTCACGATAGACGTCGAATCCGTGAGGCCATAGGTGGCGCCGAAGTTGACGGACGCCGCGTTGGCGCCGCTGCCGATCACTTCCTGCTCCCGACCGCCGGAGGTGATTTTCGTTTCGAAGGAGTGCTGATGCGACAGCGACATGGAGAGGCTGAAACGCTGATTCAGAGCGAAGGCCGTGCCGAAGCCCATGCTGATGGTGTCGCCAAGATTCACGTCGCCGGGCACGGCTTCCTCACCCGAGCTGATATCGTCGAAGCTGCGCTCGATGTTATGGGTGTATCCCACGTTGGCAAAGATAATCGCCGGATCGACGGTTTTCAGAAACGACAGCCCCGTGCTCACTCCCCACACGCCGTTGCCCGAGGGCAGATCCTTCGGCACGGTGAGGTTCTCCAGCTCACCGTCTCCACGGTCTATCGTGGTGGTGCGGATGTCGTAGGGGTGCTTGCCGGTGGGCGCCCGAACGGACAGGTTCCAGACGACATCGGGACGCACCTCGGCCTCTGGCAGCACACGGTAGTAGAGTCCGGCGCTGACGTCTCCCAGACGCCCCTGTTCGACGGTGGCATCGACCGGGGCGTCAGGGTTCCCCCCCGCGCCGCCCGTTTCGTAACGGCTGTTGCGGTAGACATAGGGGATGGAGAGCTCCACCTCCAGGCGATCCGTGATGCCGTAGCGCGCGGTCACGTCGAAAGTCGTCGTATGACTCTCGACGTTATCGACGCTGATGTTGCCCAGAAAGATGGCATCGAGGGCGAGGAAACCGCTCAGCCCCAACTCGCTACGGTCCGAATAGGAGTAGCTAATGCCGGGCTCGATCGTCAGGCGCCGGGAAAAGAGCGCGTGCTCCTCACGTAGGACGTCTTTCACGCTCTGGCTGGGCTGCGCCTCGCGAATGCGCTCGTCATTAGCGCCTCCCTGCGCCACGGCGAGTGGCGAGATAAAAGCGGCGAGCAGCAGCAGCGCCGAGCCGCGGCACGCGGCGCTTTGCAAGTTGTTGTAAACCCTATTGTAAACATTATTATCCGGCATCGTTAACTCCCCTGAGTGCATGAACCCGGTAAGGCGCATCTTGCCCGTCGAGCCGTGAAAAGAAAAGGTGAGGCGGCGCGTCACGCTGCATCAGGGAAGCCAGCCGATCCGAACGGACCGGACAATAAGAAAAAAGGCCGAGTAAAATCGGCCATTTGGATTCGTAACGTCGGTAAACGCGTTACTGGATGCGCTCGAGCACGCGGATGGATTCCAGCATGCGCTGCATGTCCTGCCGGCTCGTGGCGCCGGTGGCCTCGCCCAGCTGAATACGCAGCCGTGTCATGTTGCGGACCTGCTGCCGGTTGCTGGAGAGCTGAATGGACTGACGCAGCCCGCGACGCGAGACGATCTCCTGGCGCGCCAGGCCCGCCCCCGGCAGGTCAAGCGTCATGCCCAGACGGCCGGATTGCCGGTCGATCGACACCTGGGCGCCGCCCGGCGTCGTCATCCCGAGCGCGTTGTTGGCCGCCGGCATCTCGCCACGGCCCACCTCATGGCCGACGTCGATCCAGAAGGCGTTGTTGGCGCTGTTGAAGTCGCCGCCGGCCTGAACCAGCTGCACGACCCCCGTGCCGTTGGCAGTGCCCCCGTCGATCACGGCTCCCTGCCCCACCGTCGACTGCCGATAGGCCGCATACTCTTCCGGGGTGGTCGCAGTGATGTGGGAGGAGAAGGTCGGCGACGGCTGACCGCTGGCCATGTCAAACCCCAGGTTGGCCCGGGCGTGGACCTTCTCCCCCGCGGCCGTGCTCCAGTCCATGGACATCTCCACGCCGAAGAACAGCACCTCGCGGCTGTTGACGGCCTTGCCCCGCAGCTGGGCGAGCTCATGATCGGACAGCTGACGGCTGTGCTGGAAGACCGGACTGCTGAAATCGGTCGCCACCGTGGCCGCTCGCGCCGCCAGGGGAGCAGAGAGCACCAGCGATGCGCCGATCAGCGAGACGCCGAACGTTCCGCGACACCGCCACCATTGGCTTTTCAAGCGGTTCATGACTTGCCCCTCGTGTGTAGCCTTGCGAATCTTCAGAACACTTCGGCATGACGAAACCCGAAATCCAGCAGCCGCTGTTTCGGGACCGGTGAGAAGACGTCGGCCAGCCGGCGCGCCGTCAGCGGCTGCTCCGGGTCCAGCAGCACCGTGTGGGTGTCGAAATTCTCGCCCACCACGGCGAAGATGATGTTGTTCCAGGCCGCGAGGAACTCATCCCGCGGCATGACCTTGTTACCCAGCGCCGGGTCGCCGATATAGACCCGATCGCCGGCCACCTTCTTCATCACCACAAAGTGCTGATAACCGTCCAGGTCCAGCAGGACGATGACGGGAATCGAGACTGTATCCAGGGCGGGCTCGTCGATCCTGTAGCCGCGGCCGCGCAGGCCGACGGTCTGGACGTAGTTGTTGAGATCGAGCAGCGAGAAGCCCAACTTCCTCGCCTGGTCGGCGTCGGCGATCTCGAACATGCCCTCGAGCACCGCCGCCTCGGTCACCTCGGAACGCCCGTAGGCGTACTTCAGGATGGTCGCCAGGGAGGCGGCGCCGCAGGAGAAGTCGGTCTCCTGGGCCACCAGGTTCGCGAAGCGACGCTCCTGAATGCTCTGCACCGGCTTGACGACGCTCGTCCCGGGCACGACGTTGCCCAACCGCACAGGCGCGGCCTCGGCCACGAGGGCGCCGGTGGTCATAAAGGCTGCCGTCAGCAGCCCCGTGAGGGTGGTGTGTAGCCCTGGCATCGTGATCCCCCTGCCGAAGCGGAAATACCCGGCCCGCCAGGGGCGGACCGGGTAGGGCCGTGGCATCGGCTCACTGGGCGCGAGCGATGGAGAGCGTGTTGCTCTGCAGGTTGGCATTGCCGGCGGCGATGTTGACGCCGACATTGCCGGTCGCGTTGTTGAAGCTGTTGGTAAGCGAGGCGGTGTTGGTATTGACGGTGCAACCGCAGGCCACGTCGTTGTCCAGCTCGTTGCCGTAGACGGTCTGGACGCCGGCCACCGTCGCCTCGGCGGAGCTGTTCTGGCCCACCGCCAGTGTCATGCCGTTGTGCTGGCCGTTGCCGAAGCCTGCGGCCATGTTCACCCCCAGGTTGCCCGAGGCGGTGTTGAACGAGTCGCTGGCGCCGGCGCTGTTCGTGGTGCCATCGTTGTCGTAGCTGTTGTTCGAGCTCGACTGGATCGAGAAGGTCGCGGCCTTGGCAAAGACCATGGACTCGTAGGTCTTCTCTACCTCTTTCTCACCAAAGATAGTATCAACGGTATATGTTTCGGTGGTTTCCCCCTCGCTGCCCTTGGAGATGGCGGCGTCGTTGGCCTGGCCGTTCAGGCCGCCGCTGGCGATGTTGACCCCGATATTGCCCTGGGCGTTGTTGCCGGAGTTCAGGGTCCCGGCACTGTTATTGCTCAGATCGTCGTAGACGGTGTTACCATCCATGTACTGCTTGCGATCCACGGTCGCGGTGGAGAAGTGGTCGGGATCGTGCACTGTGGCATCCAGCGTGAGATCCACGTCGATATCGTTGTCGACCTTGTGGTTGACCTCGACGTCGATCGAGTTTTCGACGGTGACATCGAGGGCGGCACTGGTGGAGAACTCATTGTCGCTGTCGCCACCGCCAGTGTTCGTTGCCAGCGCATAGGGTGCGGCGAGCAGGGCGGTGATGGCCAGGGCGAGCGGAGTCTTAGCGAAGGTTTTCATGGTCTTTCTCCTGAATGAACCTGAGGTTCTTGCTCTTGGTATTGTTAAGGCACGCCTACCGCTATCTGCGAGCATCGGATGTCATGCGGACACCGACATGGTTCCCGGTAGCGTTGCCCCTTCCTGCCGACTGATTCACCTGGATGACGCCGCGCGACCCGGCAAAGGCCGTCTCGTCGATGGCGACTCGCCGTGACGACGCGGTATCTTCCGACTCCTCCGTCGGCTCCTGCGTGCGGGACAGCACCTGGCCCAGCGTCTCGCTGCTCAGGGAGCTGCCCCTTATGCCCAGAGCCACACTCAGGGTGTTGCTCTGCACATTCTCCTGCCCCGCGACCTGGTTGACGGAAATCCAGCCAACCGCCTGACTCAGCGCGTGGTCTTCGATGACGGCGCTGGCCTGTTCCGGCACGAGGCGATTATTGGTCGTGACGATTTGCACCACGATGTTGCTGGCCAGGGCGTTCTCGCCCATGGCGATGACGCCGGCGTTGCTCTGCAGGTTTTGACTGCCGGCGGCCATGTTGACGTTTATGGCGCCCTGAACGTTGCTCAGGGAGCTGCCGTCGATGATCGAAGCGGCGCGGTAGCTGGTGAAGACCCGATGATGGACCTCATCCGAAAGGCTCTCCTGCCCCCAGGCCAGCGCCCCGCCGCCGACCGTGACGAGCGTCGACAGCCCCGCGGCCATCAGGGCGGCGGCCGCCCCGCGGGCCCGATGTCGAGCGGTCAGGCGCTTCGGGGCGAAGCCCTCGAAGGCGCCTTTCCGGCTCGATACGGCTGTCTTGTCGTTAACGCTCATCATCGAATTCACCTGGCGCTATTTGTCTTGAGAATTAGCAATGCATCCATGGAGCCATCGCCGGTCGTATTTTTTACGATTACTGCTTTTTTCGTTACGGCTTTTATCGTTACTGCCCGACCCTGACCGTCTGACTCTGATGGTTGCGATGTCCGGACGCTTCATGACGGCGATTGGTATCGCTGCCACCCCCTTTGCGAACGGAACGCCCCTCGTCCCAAAGAATGACCCCGAGCCCTTCGTCGATCGCCGAGGCCGACTCGCGGGCGTAGCGCCCCCTGATCTCGGCCAGCGTTTCTGGGGAAAGCGCTTCCACCCGCGTACCGCCTTGCCGCTTAAATGCCTGTCCGTCGACGTCCCGCCGGGTTGCGTCATCGGCAAGAGCCGCGGCAGACACCAGCACGCCGGTCGTGATCGCCACCGCGATGATTAACGACCGAGCAGCGCGGGACTGCTGAGTGCGGCTTGACCCGGTGCAGCTCGCCGTTTCGAGCGTGGTCGCTGTGTGCTGGTGGCGTGTCGGCATGTCCGATCCCCTTTTTGTTTCAAAATGTATATGGCAATACCCGTGCCAAAATTATCAAATCTATGATTTTCCGAGTTTTTTATAAAAATCGTCCAAATGTGTGCGCGGAAAACTGTTGCTTTTGCGTAACAATATTTACCTTTACCACCGATACCGAGTCGCTCGATGGGCCTGGACCGCTGCCGCCGGGCCTTTGTCGCTCTCTGCGGAAAAGTGGAAACAAGATGTAACATTTGCTGACAAAAACACCTTGAAGACATGCAGACCACTGTTTTTATGGCTAAAAGAACTTTGTTTGATCGTGACGTCGAACGCGAGGCGCGCTCTTTTCGCGCGTCGAAGCGACCCGTATCGGTGTCTGAACCCGCGATTTGCCGCCGGCTGAACACCGGCCTCGCGACTCGGGCGACAGACGCGACGGCCGCGCCCTCGGCGAGCGCAACGTATTCGGTCAGCGATCAAAAGGGCGTCTGGCACCGTTACGCCGTCTTCGGATCGGCGCAGGCGGAAAATCGGGGCGTGCGTGCCTTGCACGACCAAGGATGGATACCGTGTCGCCCCCCCCTCCCCGGGGAGAGTCCCATCGGCGAGCCGCCTGCGGCGCCGAGCGGGACACGGCGCTGCGGGCAGCGCCGGCATGAAGCCACGTGTTGGAGAGCCACTTGCTTGAGAGCCACGTGCCGGAGAGCCACGTGCCGAAGCGTCGGTGTCGCGACGATATTCGTGTTTGGGAGGAAGGATAGGCGGCAGGCGCGGACCTGCGCCGGCCGCAAAGCGTCATGAAGCATGCCTCATGGCGCATCGAGAGGGGCAGCGAGTCCTGTCCGCCATCAGCCGATTCGGGAATCGGCCCTGCCCCGCCTATTCCTGGAACGGCGCCTCGACACAGGGATTAGGGGGTCGGCTGGACGGAAGACTCCGGCCGAATCACTCCGTGCTTTTCCATCAGCCGATAGATGGTGACGCGAGATACGCCCAGCTCCTTGGCGGCCGGATGGATCTTGTTCTTGTTGCGCCCCAGGGCGGCGATCAGCGCCTCGCGCTCGGCCCGATCCTTGGCCTGCTCCAGGGTGAGAATCTGGCGCGACATCTTGCGCCGCTCGATCCCCAGGTCTTCGGGCTGGATGAGGCGGTGTTCACACATGATCATGGCGCGACGCATGCGGTTGATGAGTTCCCGCACGTTACCCGGCCAGGAATACTGCCGCATGACCAGCAGGGCTTCCCGGGATATGCCCCTGAGATGGCTGGGCTTTTCGCCGGCGAAACGCTCGAAGAAGTAGCGGGCCAGTATCTCGATGTCCTCCTGATGCTCGCGCAGCGGCGGCACCTTGATCTGCAGGACGTTCAGGCGGTGATAGAGATCTTCACGGAATCGCCCCTCCTCGACGGCCCGCTCGAGATCGACGTGGGTCGCCGCGACAATGCGCACGTCGACGGGAATATCCTCCAGGCCGCCCACTCGCTGGATGGTACGGGTTTCGAGAAACCGCAGCAGGTTGACCTGCAGCTCGAACGGCAGGTCGCCGATCTCGTCGAGGAAGAGGGTACCGCCATCGGTCGCCTCGATCCGTCCGATCTTTCTCTGCACCGCCCCTGTGAAGGCCCCCTTCTCATGGCCGAAGAGTTCCGACTGGATCAGGTGATCCGGTAGGGCGCCACAGTTGATGGCATGGAAGCAGGCAGAGGCGCGGGGCGAACGCTCGTGAATCGCCTGGGCGGTCAGCTCCTTGCCGGTTCCCGACTCGCCGCTGATGAACACCGGCGCTTCCACGGCGGCCACCTTGCGTATCATTTGAAACAGCTTCCACATCACGGGCGTGGAACCCACCATCTCGTATTCCGAGTCGTCGTTCGACGCAGCCCCGGACATGCCTCGCTGCTCCACGTCGTGTCGTTGAAGAGTCGACATCATATGGGCCTGCTGCATCAGACAGCTAAGCTCCTGGCTCTCGACGGTCGGTGCGACCACCCCGTGGCACAGCGTGGCAATCAGCTTGCGGCTTTCCGCCGCTTCCAGGGTGTCTTCGGCGGCCACGGCCAGCCACAGGCACCGACTGCGTAGAATCAACGATTCGAGCTGACCAAGATGGTCGGCCGACAGGCCATCGACATGCACCACGCCAATGCGGCACCCGGAGTCGTCCTCGAGACAGCAGCCGGACCACGGGGGCGAGAGCCGTGTCACGTCCCAACCAAGAGTACGAATCGTTGCTTCCAACCGCTCCGCTTCGCCCGGTGCCTCGGCGATCATCCAACAGCCCTGCTTGACTTCCATTGCGCGTCTTCCCTCCCTCTCCGGCGGCGTTCCGCCGACAAGGCATGGTGGGCGGCAGAATCTATGCACCTGATAGAAATTGCAGCATTGCTTCGCGTCGCTCGAACACGACGCAACGTCCTGATGCAGTGTTCATATCAACGAATCATGGTGTAACAATCTGATACATCATAATTACAAACAGGGTTGAGTATAGCAGTCTTCCAGAATTAGCCACGAAACGGCAGCGCCGTCTCGGCCGCCGCGACATAGGCCTCGACGTGGCGGCGCTCCTCGGCGCAGAAGCGTGCCACGCCGTCGCGCAGCCGGGCATCGGCGATGTGATGCAGCGAGGTGAGCCGCTGGGGCGCGAAGCCCCGGGCGAGCTTGTGCTCCCCCTGGGTGCCGGGGTCGAAGCGGGTCAGACCCCGCGACAGGCAGTGCTCGATGCCCTGGTAGTAGCAGGCCTCGAAGTGCAGGCAGTCGGCGGCCACCTCGCTGCCCCAGTAGCGCCCGTAGAGGGTGCGCGCGCCCTGCAGGCAGAGCGCGGCGGCCACCGGCCGCCCCCGGTGGCGGGCCTGGACCAGCACCAGCGCATCGGGCAGGGTGCGGCGCAGGCGCTCGAAGAAGTCGAGGCCGAGATAGCCGTGGCGGCCGCGCTCGAGGTAGGTGATCTCGTAGCAGCGAAAGAAGTGCGCCATGGCGTCCGCGTCGATGGCCGCGCCTTCCAGGCGGTGCAGGGTCAGCCCCTGCTCGGCCACCAGGCGACGCTCGCGGCGGATCGCCTTGCGCCGCTTGGCGGTCAGGGCGGCGAGAAAGCCCTCGAAGTCGCCGTAGCCGGGGTCCCGCCACTGGAACTGCACGCCCCGGCGCGCCAGCAGCGCGGGGCACGCCTCGCGCCAGGCCGCCACCTCCTCCGCCTCGGCGAACAGCAGGTGCCAGCTCGAGCGCTCCCCCGCCTCCCAGGCCCGGGCCAGCAGGCGACGCGCCGCTAGCGGATCGACATGGGACGCCAGCGCCAGACGCGGCCCCGGCGCCGGGGTGAAGGGGATCGCCGAGAGCCCCTTGGGATAGTAGTCGCCACCCACGCGCTCCCAGGCCTCGGCCCAGCTCCAGTCGAAGACATACTCCCCGTAGGAGTGGTGCTTGTGGTAGTGGGGCAGGATGCCGACCAGCGCCTCGCCCTCCCACAGGGTCAGGTGGTGCGGCACCCAGCCGGTGGCCGGGCTCGCCGCGCCGCTGGCCTCCAGGGCGTGCAGGAACTCATGGCGCAGAAAGGGATGATCGTCGCCCACCAGGGCGTTCCAGCGCGCCGCCGGCACCGCCTCGATGGCGGTCAGCTCGCTCATGACCAGTTCCGGCATGGGGCCTCCGGGGAAAGCGGGGCCGGCGGCTGACAAGCCACCGGCATTGCGCCTACATTGTGCGCAGACCCAACCCCCGATGCCACCGCCATCACCGACAGGGAGACGCGCATGGCCGACGCCCGCGCACTGCTGGCGCGCCTGGAGCGGCAGCGCCACGCCTTCACCGCCGAGCCTTACCCCTCGGCGGCGACTCGACGCGACCGCCTCAAGCGGCTTGCGACCATGACGCGCCAGCACCGCGACGAGATCGTCCGCGCGATCCGCCAGGACGTCGGCCATCGCGCCGAGGCCGAGACGCGCCTGGCCGAGATCGCCACCCTGCTGCAGGCCGTGCGTCATGCCCGGCGGCGCCTGAAGCGCTGGATGAGGCCGCGCCGCGCGGCCCTGCCCTGGCGCCTGGCGCCCGCCCGGGCGCGGGTGCATCGCCAGCCGCTGGGTGTGGTGGGGATCATCGCCCCGGCCAACTACCCCTGGCAGCTGGCGCTGCTGCCGGCGGTGGACGCCCTGGCCGCCGGCAACCGGGTGATGATCAAGCCGAGCGAGCACGCCCCGACCACCGCCGCGCTGATGGCACAGCTGGCGGCGCGCTACTTCGCCCCCGAGGAGCTCGAGGTGGTCGAGGGCGACGCCGACGTGGGCCGCGCCTTCGCCGCCCTGCCCTTCGACCACCTGCTCTTCACCGGCCCGACGTCGATCGGGCGCGACGTGGCGGCCGTCGCCGCGAAGCGGCTGACCCCGGTCACCCTGGAGCTCGGCGGCAAGGCGCCGGCCATCGTCGCCGACGACGCCGACCTGGCCCACGCCGCCCGACGCATCGCCGTCGGCAAGTGGCTCAACGCCGGCCGGACCTGCATCGCTCCGGACCACGTGCTGATCGATGCCGCGCGCCTGCCGGCCTTCATCGAGGCGCTGAGAGAGGCGGTGGCGGCCTTCTATCCCCGGGGCACGGCCAGCGACGACTATTCGGCGGTGCCCGGGGAGGCGGCGCGAGGCCGCCTCGAGGCGATGCTCGCCGAGGCCCGGGACCACGGCTGCCGGGTGATCGAGCTCGGCGAGCGCGTGGAGCTCACCCGCGGCGTGAAACTGCCGCCGACCCTGGTGGTCGACCCCACCGCGAACCTATCGATCATGCGCGAGGAGATCTTCGGCCCCTGGCTGCCGGTGATCGGCCTGGTCGACTTCGAGGCCGCCCTGGCCCGGGTGGCCGAGGGGCCGCGGCCACTGGCGCTCTACGCCTTCACCGACGACCCGACGCGGCGCCGGCGGCTGCTGGAGGAGACCCGCTCCGGCGGCGTGACCTTCAACGACACCCTGTGGCAAGGCGCCGTGCCCGACCTGCCCTTCGGGGGCGTAGGCGAGAGCGGCATGGGCGCCTACCATGGCGAGGCCGGCTTCCTGCGCTTCAGCCACCAGCGCAGCGTCTTCGTGCAGGCCAGGCGCAGCGCGGTGGGGCTGCTGAACCCGCCCCATCGACAGTGGCTGATCAGGCTGCTCGGCCTATAAAGTAATAAAACTACAAATAAGGCGAAACAGCGGCTACTATAGGCAAGATTTCGCAGATTAGATTGGTAAACTTACCAAATAAAACCGAGCCGAGGTGCTTCATGGCCAGCCAGACCCCCGCCCTCCACGCCACCGTCGCCGGCGTCACCCGCCGCATCCGCGAACGCTCCGCCGAGCGACGCGCCCTCTACGAGACGCGGATGGCCGACCAGCATCGCCGCGGCGTGCACCGCGGCGAGCTCTCCTGCGGCAACCTGGCCCACGGCTTCGCCGCCTGCGGCGCCACGGACAAGAATTCGCTGAAGCTGATGAACGCGGCCAACCTGGGCATCGTCTCGGCCTACAACGACATGCTCTCGGCCCATCAGCCCCTCGAGACCTTCCCGGAGACCATCAAGGCCGCCGCCCGCGCCATGGGGTCGACCGCCCAGTTCGCCGGCGGCGTGCCCGCCATGTGCGACGGCGTGACCCAGGGCCAGCCGGGCATGGAGCTGTCGCTGTTCTCCCGGGATGTGATCGCCATGGCCGCCGCCGTGGGGCTTTCCCACAACATGTTCGACGCCGCGCTCTACCTGGGCGTATGCGACAAGATCGTGCCGGGGCTCTTCATCGCCGCGGCGCGCTTCGGCCACCTGCCGGCCATGTTCGTGCCCGCCGGCCCCATGCCGAGCGGCCTGCCCAACAAGGAGAAGGCGCGCATCCGCCAGCTCTTCGCCGAGGGCAAGGCGAGCCGCGAGGACCTGCTCGAGGCCGAATCCGCCTCCTACCACAGCCCCGGCACCTGCACCTTCTACGGCACCGCCAACTCCAACCAGCTGATGATGGAGATGATGGGCCTGCACCTGCCCGGCACCTCCTTCGTCAATCCCGGCACCGAGATGCGCGAGGCGCTGACCCGCTTCGCCACCGAGCAGGCGATCCGCAACACCGAGCAAGGCGGCGACTACCGCCCCTTCTACCAGCAGATCGACGAGCGCGCCATCGTCAACGCCGTGGTGGGCCTGCTGGCCTCCGGCGGCTCCACCAACCACACCCTGCACCTGATCGCCATGGCCGCCGCCGCGGGCATCACCCTGACCTGGGACGACTTCACCGAGCTCTCGGCGGTCACGCCGAGCCTGATGCGGGTCTATCCCAACGGCCAGGCCGACATCAACCATTTCCAGGCCGCCGGCGGCATGAGCTTCCTGTTCCGCGAGCTGCTCGACGCCGGCCTGATCCACGGCGATATCCCCACGGTGTTCGGCACGGAGCTCTCCGCCTACACCCGGGAGCCCTTCCTGGAGGACGGCAAGCTCACGTGGCGCGAGGGCCCCGAGGCCAGCCTCGACACCGAGGTGCTGCGCGCCGTGAAAGAGCCCTTCGCCCCCACCGGCGGCCTCACCGTGCTCGACGGCAACCTGGGCCGAGGCGTGATCAAGGTCTCGGCGGTGGCCGAGGAGCATCGCGTGGTGGAGGCCCCGGTGCGCCTCTTCGAGGACCAGAACGAGATGAAGGCGGCCTTCGAGGCCGGCGAGCTCGACCGCGATGTCATCGCCGTGGTGCGCTTCCAGGGCCCCAAGGCCAACGGCATGCCGGAGCTGCACAAGCTGACGCCCTACCTCGGCGTGCTCCAGGATCGCGGTTACCGGGTGGCGCTGGTCACCGACGGGCGCATGTCCGGCGCCTCCGGCAAGGTCCCGGCGGCCATCCACATGAGCCCCGAGGCGCTGGATGGCGGCCCCCTGGCCAAGCTGCGCGATGGCGACGTGGTGCGCCTGGACGCCAACGCCGGCACCCTGGAGGCCAAGGTCGACGCCCACATCTGGGCCGACCGTCCGCTGCACGTCGCCGAGCTGGACCACTATCACGTCGGCCTGGGCCGCGAGCTCTTCGCCGGCTTCCGCCACCTGGCCATGCGCGGCGAGGAGGGCGCCGGGGTCTTCGGGGGCTTCGAGGCCGACGACCTGGCCCGCCAGGAGGGACAGATCCACGACGAGGATGCCTGAATGACCCGCCCTGCCCTGATCGGCGATATCGGAGGCACCAACGCGCGCCTTGCGCTGGTCACCCCGGACACCTTCGCGCCCCATGACATCCAGAGCCTGCCCTGCGCGGACTACCCCGGCCTGGTGGAGGCGGTGCGCGACTACCTGGCGCGGGTCGGCCTGACCGGGGACGACGCCCCGCAGGAGGCCTGCCTGGCCTTCGCCTGCCCGATCCGCGGCGACAAGGTGACCATGACCAACAACCACTGGACGTTCTCGCGCCGGGCGGTCCAGGAAGCGCTGGGGCTGCGCCTCTTCAAGGCGATCAACGACTTCACCGCCCAGGCCCTGGGCGTGCCCCACGTGGCGGCCGACGACCTGGCGGAGGTCCAGCGCGGCGAGGCGATCCCCCACGCGGCGCGGCTGGTCATCGGTCCCGGGACGGGGCTGGGCGTGGCCGGGCTCTTCCCCGGCCGCCGGGCCTGGATTCCGCTGCCCACCGAGGGCGGCCACGTGACCTTCGCTCCCACCGACGAGCGGGAGCAGAACCTGCTGCGCCACTTCCGCAACCGTTATGGTCGCGTCTCGGTGGAACGCCTGCTGTGCGGTCAGGGCCTGCTCGATCTCTACCTGGCGCACTGCTCCCTCAAGGGCGCCCCGCCCCGACTGAAGAGCCCGGCCGAGGTCACCGAGGCGGCCGGCAGCGGCGACGGCGTGGCTCGTGATACCCTGCTGCGCTTCCTGAAGATCCTCGGCGACGTCAGCGGCGATGCCGCCCTGACCGTTGGCGCCCGCGGCGGCGTCTACCTGTGCGGCGGCATCCTGCCCCGCCTGCTGGACTGGCTGCCGCAGAGCCGCTTCCTGGAGGCCTTCGCCGACAAGGGGCGCATGAGCGCCTACACCGGGCAGATTCCCGTCCGGGTCGTGACCGCCCCCTGGCCGGGCCTGCTGGGCGCCGCCGAGGCCCTGCACAACCCTGAGGTCGACTGACCACGGAGAACATCGCATGATTCCTGCATCCCTGCGCCGCCTGCTGGACGCCACCGACGGTCAGCGCCGTGTCGACTGGGCCGGCCGAGAGGTCTGGCTGGCCCGGGAGGCCTGGGGCGAACTGGCCGTCTCCCTGCAAGGCGCCCAGGTGCTCCACTATCTTCCGGTCGGCGCTCCGGCGGCCGGCGCCCCGGACGCGACCGATGCCACGCGCGCCGCAGGCGCGTCGGCGGCGCCCGACGACGCCTCCCCCTACGGCGAGGATCCCCTGGTGCCCGGTGGCTGGCTGTGGGTCACCCCCACCCCCCAGCACCGCCCGGGAGCGATCCGCGGCGGCATTCCGCTGTGCTGGCCCTGGTTCGCCGACGAGCACACCGCCGACGAGTCTCCGGACCGGTCCGGCCCCCTGCACGGTCCGGCCCGCAAGGCCGACTGGCGCCTCGATGCCGTCGACGAGCACGAGGAGGGCGTGGAGCTGCACCTCTCCCCCCTCGAGCGACTGCACTCCCAGCTGGTGCCGCGCGCGGTCATCCAGGCCAACGCCCATCGCCTGCACGTGGAGCTGATCACCGAGCATGTCGGCGAGACCCCGGTGAAGATCACCGGCGCCCTGCACAGCTACCTGGCGGTTCATGATGCCTTCGCCTGCCGGGTGGAAGGCCTGGCCGGCGCCCGCTACCTGGACAAGCTCGCCGATTTCGCGGAGTGCGAGCAGCAGGGCGAGCTGGGCGTGCGCGGCGGACTCGACCGTCTCTACCACACCAACGCCGAGCTCACCCTGGACGATGGCGCGCAGCGCCTTCGCATCGCCCGCCAGGGCAGCGATTCGGCGGTGATCTGGCACCCTGCCGACGCCCCGCCCCCCGACACGGCCGTCGCGGCCGCCCGGCACTTCCTGTGCATCGAGTCGGCCAACACCCGGCTCGACCCCGTATGGCTGGTGCCCGGCGCGCAGCACCTGCTGGGCACCACCCTGAGCCTGGAGACTGAGACATGATTCCCGTGATCGCCTTCGGTGAAGCCCTCGTCGACATGCTCTCCAGCCGCCTCGGCGCGGCCGACGAGGGCGCGACGGAGACCTTCACCCCTTACGCCGGCGGCGCGCCGGCCAACGTCGCCGTGGCCTGCGCGCGACTCGGCGTGCCCAGCCGCTTCCTCGGCATGCTCGGCGACGACCACTTCGGCGACTTCCTGGCCGAAGAGCTCACCGCCCAGGGCGTCGACATCTCCGGCGTGACGCGCACCCGCGAGGCGCGCACCGCGCTGGCCTTCGTCTCCCGCGATGCCGCGGGCGAGCGCACCTTCGACTTCTACCGGCCGCCCGCCGCCGACCTGCTCTACCGCCTGGAGCACCTGCCGGCCGGCGTGTTCGCCCAGCCGGCGATCCTGCACCTGTGCAGCAACAGCCTGACCGACCCGGAGATCGCCGAGACCACCCTGGCGATGGCCGAGATGGCGGCCCGGGCCGGCTGCCTGATCAGCGTCGACGCCAACCTGCGCCACAACCTCTGGGCCGAGGGCCGCGCCGACAGCGCCCTGGTCACCCGGTTGCTCGACAGCGCCGACCTGCTCAAGCTGTCCCGCGAGGAGGTGGACGACCTGCGCGGCGACCATCCCGAGGAGGCCTGGCTGGCCGAGCGCCTGGCGGCCGGCGTCAAGCTGGCGGTGATCACCGACGGCGGCGAGCCGGTGCGCGCCCTGGGCGCCGGGCTCACGCTGGCGGTCGCCCCGCCGCCGGTGCAGGCCGTGGACACCACCGCCGGCGGCGACGCCTTCATCGGCGGGCTGCTGGCGGCGCTGGCCGAGGGCGGCTTCGCCGAGGGCTGGCATCAGGACACCGAACGCCTGGAGGGCGCGCTTGCCTTCGCCTGCCGCTGCGGCGCCCATGCCGTGACCCGCCCGGGCAGCTACGTCGCGCTGCCGACCCGGGCCGATCTCGTCGAGGCCTGATCCTGCCCGACACGAAGACGCCCGATGATGCCGGTCATCATCGGGCGTCTTCGCGCATGCAAGCCGCCTTGGCGCCGAGGCCTCCCGGCGACGGCGCCGCCTCAGGCCGCGACCAGCGCCTCCAGGGTGGCCCGGGCGCCGCGCCGATGCAGGCTCTCAAGCGCCTGGAGATAGGCCTCGCGGAAGCGCGCATTCTCGGCCAGATCGCCGAACAGCTCCTGGTTCTCGATGAAGGCGGTGGGATGCTCGTGGTTGCGTGCCGCGATCGCCATCAGCTCGTCCTTCAGGCGGTCGACCACGGTGATCGGCTCGCCCTTCTCGTCGACCCCCTCGTCGTAGCGCGCCCAGCTCGCCACCACCGCCGCGCAGCGATGGACATCGCCGCCGCTCTCGAGCTGCTGGCGAATCAGCGGCACCATCCATTTCGGGATGCGATCCGAGCTCTCGGCGCACAGCCTGGCCAGGGTGTCCCGCACCTCGGGGTTGGCGAAGCGGCGGATCAGGGTGCGGCGATAGGCATCCAGGTCGACCCCCGGCAGCGGCGACAGGGTGGGGGTCGCCTCGTGGGTCATGTAGTCGAGCAGGAAGGCCTCGAACAGCGGGTCGGCGCTGGCCTCGTGGGCGTAGCGGTAGCCGGCCAGGTAGCCGAAGTAGGCCAGCGCCTGGTGGCCGGCATTGAGCAGCCGCAGCTTCATCAGCTCATAGGGCACCACGTCCTCGACCAGCTGGACCCCGACCCGCTCGAGGGCGGGACGGCCGGCGACGAAGTGATCCTCCAGCACCCACTGGGAGAAGGGCTCGCAGACCACCGGCCAGGCATCCTCGACGCCGAACCGGCTGCCGAGCTCGGCGATGTCCTCGGGGGTGGTGACCGGCGTGATGCGATCGACCATGGAGTTCGGGAACGGCACCTCGGCCTCGACCCAGGCGCCGAGCTCGGCATCCCGGGCATGGGCGAAGGCGGTGAACATCCTGCGGGCGACGTCGCCGTTGCCCTGGATGTTGTCGCAGGACATCACCGTGAAGGGCGTGAGGCCCCGCTCGCGGCGGCGGCGCAGGGCCTCGATGACCAGGCCGAAGGAGGTCCTGGGCGCGGCCCCAGGCACCAGGTCATGCTGGACGTCGGGATTGTCGAGGTCGAACTCGCCGCTGATCGGGTGGAAGTTGTAGCCGCCCTCGGTGACGGTCAGGGAGACGATGCGGATCGCCGGGTCGGCCATCGTCTCGATCACCGCCTCCGGGTCCGCCGGGGCGAACAGATAGTCGAGCATGGCGCCGATCACCCGCGCCTCGCGACGGCCGTCGGGGTGCTTCACCACCAGGGTGTAGAGATGATCCTGCGCGGCCAGGATCTCCTGCATGCGCCGATCGCCGGGCATCACGCCGACCCCGACGATGCCCCAGTCCAGCGCCTCGCCCCGGTTCATCAGCTCGTCCAGGTACATGGCCTGGTGGGCGCGATGGAAGCCACCGACCCCGATATGGACGATGCCCGCGGTGACCGCCTGCCGGTCGTAACTCGGTGTGGCGACATCGGGCCCCAGGTCCGTCAGGTGGGCGTTGTCGAGTTGGGTCATGCTGGTTGCTCCTGAGAAGCGTCATTCCCGCCGGGATCGGGCGGTGTGAGTAAGGTACCGGGAGGCTTCCCGGCCAACGAAGGTGGATCGCAAGCGGCTACACGATCGCTTGCCAGTGCAGGTCGGCGGGCATTGAGGCGGCCTTGATCAGGCGGGCATTGAGCATGTCCTTGTGACGGGTGCGCTCGATGGCACCCGCCGGGTCCTGCCCCATGCCCAGCCAGCGCTCGATCAGCCGCGCCTCGAGCACCTCGTCGGGCACCTCGAGGAACAGCGTCAGGTCGAACAGCGACCGCAGCCCCGGCCAGTCGCCCTGATCGAGCAGCAGGTAGTTGCCCTCGACGATGATCACCCGGTGCTCGGGGGTGATCAGTCGGCCGCCGGCCCGCGCCAGGTCCAGGGGCCGGTCGAAGACCGGCACGGCCACGGTGCGGTCGGCCCGCCGGATCCGCGCCAGGTCGTGCCGGAGGCCGTCGATATCGAAGGTCTCCGGGGCGCCCTTCACCGGCACCAGGCCCTCGGGGGCGAGCACCGCGTTGTCGTAGTGATAGCCGTCCATGGGCACCACCGCGGCGATGCCGGGCCGTCGCTCGTTGAGCTCGCCACACAGCCGGCCCGAGAGGAAGGACTTGCCTGCCGCCGGTGGCCCGGCCAGGGCCACGATGAAACGCGCCTTGCCGCTCGCCGCCTCGAGGAGCCGCTGGGCCATGTCGTGGATAGGGGGAATCATGGTCGTCATTCGGGTCTTCGCTCGTCACGTCGGTTCATCCAGTCTTCATCATCGACGCTTGATGCCGGTGACACCACCGGCGGCTCACGAACGCCCTCACGCCTGACATGTCCCACGCCCCTCAGGAACCGACGGCGGGGGCGCGCGCGGCCCGCCACTGCTGCACCAGGGCCTCAAGGCCCCGCATGTGATCGAGCACCTGCCAGGCCCCGGCCGCGCGCAGCCGCTCGGCCTGCCCCGCCGGCACATGGCTGGCGCCGACGAAGCCGATCACCGTCATGCCGGCCGCACGGGCCGCGGTAACGCCGGCCACGCTGTCCTCCACCACCAGGCAATGGTCCGGCGCGCAGGCGAGCTCGGCCGCCGCCAGGCGATAGAGCGCCGGGTCCGGCTTGGGCGCCGCCACCTGGTCGGCGGTGAAGATCGGCACCCCGTCCAGCCGCGCCTCGAGCCCGGTGGTGGCAAGGGACGCCAGCACCCGCTGGCGTCGGCTGTTGGAGACCACCGCCAGCGGCAGCGTGAGCCCCGCGAGGGCCTCGGCGACGCCGTCGATGGCGGTCAGTTCCCGGCCCAGCCGCGCCTCGATGGTCTCGTCGACCCGTTCCGTGGCGTCGGGCGGCAGGCGATGGGCGCTGCGGGCCTCCAGGTGCGCGAGGATGTTCGCCGTGGTCATGCCGAGCGCCGCCTTCAGCTCGGCCTCGGCGGCCAGGTCCGGCAGCCAGGCCCCCAGCAGGTCGATCAGGGTGGCCTCGGCGATCGCCTCGCTGTCCACCAGCACGCCGTCGCAGTCGAAGATCAACCGATGCATGGGCGTGTCCTCACTGACCGACGGCATCGGAGGCCGCCCGGTTGTCCTGGCGCTTGAGGCCGGCCAGGGGATGCTGGTTCAGGCTCGGCAGCGCCAGGCCCTGCTCGTCGAAGAGATGCGCCCGCCCCGGGGCGAAGCCGAAGCGCACCTTGTCGTGGACCCGATGCGCCACGTCGCCGTCGGCCATGAGGGTGATCATCGCCTCGCCCATCTGCACGTACAGCGAGGTCTGGCCGCCCAGGCGCTCCAGCACCTGGATGCCCCCCTCCAGCGGGCCCTGGTCGTCCAGCGCCAGATGCTCGGGTCGGATGCCGAGCTCCAGGGCGGTCCCGGGGCGCAGGTCCTTGCCCTCGGCCGGCACCTTGGTGATGCCCCCACCCGGCAGCCTGACGCTGACGCCCTCGGCGTCGGCCTCCACCACCTCGACCGGCAGGAAGTTCATCTTCGGCGAGCCGATGAAGCCGGCCACGAAGCGGTTGCGTGGGTGGTGGTAGAGCTCCATCGGCGAGCCGACCTGCTCGATCTCGCCGCCCTGCAGCACCACGATCTTGTCGGCCATGGTCATGGCCTCGATCTGGTCGTGGGTGACATAGATCATGGTGGCATCGAGTTCCTCGTGGAGGCGGGCCAGCTCGATGCGCATCTGCACGCGCAGGGCCGCATCGAGGTTGGAGAGCGGCTCGTCGAACAGGAAGATGCTCGGGTTGCGCACGATGGCCCGACCGATCGCCACGCGCTGGCGCTGGCCGCCGGAGAGGGCCTTGGGCTTGCGGTCCAGCAGCGGCTCGAGCTGCAGGATCCTGGCCGCCTCGAGCACCTTCTCGCGGCGCTTCTCCTTGGGGACGCCGGCCAGGCGCATGCTGAAGCCCATGTTGTCCTCGACCGTCATGTGCGGGTAGAGGGCATAGCTCTGGAAGACCATGGCCAGGCCACGATCGGCCGGGCCCACCTCGTTCATGCGTTGGCCGTCGATGAGGATGTCGCCGCTGGTGGCGCTCTCGAGCCCGGCGATCATGCGCATCAGGGTCGACTTGCCGCAGCCGGAGGGCCCGACGAAGACCACGAATTCCCGGTCGTTGACCTCGAGATCGACGCCCTTGATCACGTGGGTGTCGCCGAAGCTCTTGGTGATCTGCTTGAGTTCTAGCGTTGCCATAATGAGATTCCTTTACCCGGCGGCGCCGGGGCGCCGAAAAGTAGCTATTTCTTGTCGTTATGCCAGGGCAGCGGCCGATGACGTGTCGTCGGCATCGTCACCATTCATTTGACCGCACCGAAGGTCAGGCCGCGCACCATCTGTTTCTGGGTGAGCCAGCCGAACACCAGGATGGGGGCGATGGCCATGGTCGAGGCCGCGGAGAGCTTGGCCCAGAACAGCCCCTCGGGGCTCGAGAAGGAGGCGATGTAGGCCGTCAGCGGCGCCGCCTGGGACGAGGTCAGGTTGAGACTCCAGAAGGCCTCGTTCCAGCTCAGGATCACCGACAGCAGGCCCGTGGAGGCGATGCCGGGCAGGGTCAGCGGCAGCAGCAGGTAGAGCACCTCCTGCACGGTGCCGGCGCCGTCCATGCGGCCCGCCTCGAGGATGTCCTTGGGCATGTCCTTGAAGAAGGTGTAGAGCATCCACACCACGATCGGCAGGTTCATCAGGGTGTAGACGATGATCAGGCCGGTGCGGGTGTCCAGGAGCCCCACATCGCGGAACAGCAGATAGATCGGCACCAGCACGCCGACCGGCGGCAGCATCTTGGTGGACAGCATCCACAACAGGGTGCCCTTGGTGCGCCTGGTGGGCAGGAAGGCCATCGAGTAGGCCGCCGGAATGGCGATCACGAGCGCCAGCAGGGTCGAGCCGAAGGCCACCACCACGCTGTTGATGGCGAACTTGGCGTAGCCGGCGCGGCTCTGCACCTCGGCGTAGCTGTCGAGGGTCGGCGAGAAGATCAGGCTCGGTTCGGCGATCGCCTCGGCCTCGGTCTTGAAGCCGGTCAGCACCATCCAGAAGATCGGGAAGAAGATCACCAGCGCCACGCTCCAGCCCAGCACGCCGAGCCACAGGCGCCGGTTGAGCAGGGCCTCGGTCAGGGCCGATCGCTTGGCCGGCGGAGCCGAAGCCACGGAGGGGGTTCTTGCAGTCGTCATGGGCGCGCTCCTGCGTCAGCTTTCCAGGTTCTTGGCCACCATGCGGACCAGGAAGATGGCAACGATGTTGGCGAGGATGATCGCGACCACCCCACCGGCGGAGGCCATGCCGACGTCGAAGTCGAGCAGGGCGCGGATGTAGATCAGGTAGGCCAGGTTGGTGGTGGCAAGCCCCGGGCCGCCGGAGGTGGTGACGAAGATCTCGGCGAAGATGGTCAGCAGGAAGATCATCTCGATCATGATCACCACGCTGATCGCCCGTTTGAGGTGCGGCAGGGTGATGAAGAAGAAGATCGCGATCGGCCCGGCGCCGTCCATGCGGGCGGCCTCGACCTGGTCCTCGTCCAGCGACTGCATGGCGGTGAGCAGGATCAGCAGCGCGAACGGCAGCCACTGCCAGGCCACGATGATGATGATCGAGGTCAGCGGCAGCGACGAGAACCAGTCCACCGCCGGCAGGCCGAAAAGCTCGGCCACCCAGGACAGCACCCCGTTGGCCGGGTGCATCATCATGTTCTTCCATACCAGGGCGCTGACCGTGGGCATGACGAAGAAGGGCGAGATGGCGAGCACCCGGGCGATGCCCTGGCCGAAGAACTCCTGCTGGAAGAGCACCGCCAGCAGGGTGCCGCCGACCACGGTGATCACCAGCACCCAGCCCACCATCAGCAGGGTGGTGCCCATCGCCGACCACAGGGCGGGATCGGTGAACAGGTACTCGTAGTTCTCGAGGCCGGCGAAGCCGGTCATGCCCGGCATCAGCAGGTTGTAGCGCTGCAGCGAGAACCAGACGGTCATCGCCAGCGGCACGATCATCCACAGGAAGAGCAGGGAGACGGCGGGCGCCTGCAGCGAGAGGGTTCTCAATCCGCCGATGGTGCGCCCGGACGTTCTGGTCTTGTTCATACTCGGTCACCGTGAGGGGTCGCGAAGAAGGCGCCGGCCGGGGCTTCCCGGTCGGCGCACACGGATCAATCCAGGTAGCCGGCGCGCTTCATGGTGCGCTCGGTGGCGCGTTGCGCCGCCTGCAGGGCCTGCTCGACGGAGGTCTCGCCGGTCAGGGCCGAGGCCACCATCTGGCCGACCTGGGTACCGATGGACTGGAACTCCGGAATGCCGACGAACTGCACGCCAATGTAGGGGCTCGGCTCCAGGGTCGCGTCGGTGGGATCGGCGCCCTGGATGGCGTCCAGCACGAAGCCGGCGAAGGGCGCGGCCTCCTGGTAGTTCGGGTTCTCGTAGGTGGACTTGCGGGTGCCCGGGGGCACGCTGGTCCAGCCCTCACGCTCGCCGACCAGGTTCACGTACGCCTCGGAGGTCGCCCAGGTGATGAACTCCCGCGCCGCGTCCTTGGACTCTGACGAGGCCGGGATCGCCAGGGCCCAGGACCACAGCCAGTGCGAGCCCTTCTCCGTCTTCGCGACCGGTGCCGGGGCGAAGCCCAGCGCGTCGGCGACCTGGGACTCGTCGGTGTCGAACAGCTTGCCCGCCGCCGAGGTGGCGTCGACCCACATCGCGCAGTTGCCGCGGGAGAACAGCGCCAGGTTCTCGTTGAAGCCGTTGGAGCTGGCGCCCGGGGGGCCGAAGTCGTTGAGCAGGTCGACATAGAAGCCGATCGCTTCCTGCCAGGCCGGGGAGTCGATCTGCGGGTTCCAGTCCATGTCGAACCAGCGCCCGCCGAAGCTGTTGACCATGGTGGTGGCCAGCGCCATGTTCTCGCCCCAGCCCGGCTTGCCGCGCAGGCAGATGCCGTAGCGCTCCTGGTCGGCATCGTGCAGCTGACCGGCCCATTCGCGCACCTGGGGCCAGGTCGGCTGCTCGGGCATCGTGATGCCGGCCTCCTCGAACAGGTCCTTGCGGTAGTACATCATCGAGCTCTCGGCGTAGAACGGCAGCGCCTGTAGGGTGCCGTCCTGGCTCAGGCCGTCGCGCACCGACTGCAGCAGGTCGTCGACCCGGTAGTCGGCGGGCAGGTCGTCGAGCGGCGCCAGCCAGCCACGCTCGGCCCAGATGGGCACCTCGTAGGTGCCGATGGTCATGACATCGAACTGGCCGCCGCCGGTGGCGATGTCGGTGGTCAGGCGCTGGCGCAGCACGTTCTCCTCGAGGACCACCCAGTCGAGCTCGATGTCCGGATGCGCCTGCTCGAAGGCCTCGGTGAGGCCCTGCATGATCACCATGTCGTTGTTGTTGACGGTGGCCACGGTCAGGGTCTCCGCCTGGGCGGCGGTGGCGCCGAGGGCCGTGAAGCCGGCCAGGGGGAGTGCGCGTGAAAGCGTCATGGCTTGCTCCTTGGGAAGGTTGTTGTGTTGTTATCGGGTCACACGAGAAAATGATCATTTCAATCATTCAACGATCAAATGATCGGATAGCGACCCCGAAAAGGCAAAGCCACCGGGCTTATACTTTAGGCGCAAGACAGGGTGCGGAAGGAGCGACGCACCGACGGGAAGCCCATGGGGGGCGCCCCGCCGGCCGCTCGGGCCACCCGGGCCATGCCGGCCGCATGGCCCGAGCGGGAGATCAGCGACTCGACGCCTGCAAGGCGAAGGCGGCCCGCCCCTCCTGCACGGCCTTGGCGCGCTTGAGGCCCCAGTAGGCGAACACGAAGTAGGCCAGGGTGCACCAGATGGTGATGTCGTAGAACAGCTCGCGGTTCGCCTGGTAGCCGGCCAGGTCGGCGCTGAAGAAGAGCACCTTGACGGCCAGCAGGCTCGGCACCACCAGGCCCAGGATCCAGACGGCCTTGATGACCCGGCTGAGCGTGCTGGTGTCCCTGGTCGGGCCCGCGGGCTCCTGCGCCCCCTGCCTGGCATGGAAGGCCTCCACCCGCGCCTGGAAGTCACGCTCGGCCGCTTCCGCCTCGGGGTAGGCCTCGGCGGCACCGAAGCGCCTGGCCAGCAGGGTGTAGGCGGCGATCGACACGCACCAGGTGGGCACGAACAGGTAGTAGAAGGGCATCACGTCGCTCAGGTTCAGGACGCAGGCGAACGCCAGTGACAGCGCCCAGGTCGCCAGCGCCGGCACGTTGTGGGCGAGCCCCTTGTAGCGCGCCCAGAAGCGGCTGAAGCCGAGCCGGGGGAAGAGGTGGTGCTCGGCGAAGATGATGCCGCCGATCGGCACCAGCAGCAGGCCCGCGTAGGTCAAAAGCGGCAGCATGCTGCGATAGATGAACGGGAAGCAGCTGATCACGGCGACCCCGAGCCCCACCAGCAGCGTGGCCTTGTTGCGCGAGAAGCGGGGCATCACCGCCTGGGCCGCGAGGCCCGCCCGGTAGAGGTTGGAGTTGGCCGTGGTCCAGCCGGCGACCACCACGATCACGAAGCCGGAGGCACCCAGCGCATGCCAGGCGACTTCGCCGGGCTCCAGCACGGCGATGCTCGTCTGGGTCACCGCCGCGGTCGCCGCGCCCATCAGGCCGGCCGAGATCCAGGCGACATAGTGGCCGAACATCATGCCGGTGCTGGTGGCGAGGCCGGAGCGCTTGCGCTTGGCATAGCGCAGCAGCGCCATGTCGATGAGGCCGAAATGCGAGAAGGTATTGGCCGCCCAGGCGAAACCGATCACCTCCCAGATGCCGATGCCCGGCTCGCCGTCGACATCGGTGCCGGTGAAGACGGTGCTGCCGGCGACCTCGATGAAGGTGGAGACATCGCCAAGGGTGGTGGTCCCGGTGACCGACTCGGCCAGTTCCGGGAGCAGCACCATGCCCCCGGCGGTGAACATCACCATCAGCCAGGGCGCACAGATGCTGGCGAACTCGGTCAGCGCATTGAAGCCGTAGACCGCGATCAGCACCACGATGGCGGCGACCGCCAGCGCCAGCACCACGAAGGCGGGATCGGTCGGATAGGGCTGCGCCTGGGCCGGAATGTCGAACAGGATGCGTACCGCCGTGGCCGAGACCGTGATCATCGCCGCGGAGATGACGCTGAAGATGATGACGTTGGCCCAGTTGTAGAGCCAGGCCATCGAATCGCCGGCGATGCGGTGCAGGTAGGTGAAGAGGCTCAGGCGGGTCTCGATGGCGATCGGGGTGGTGATCAGCCAGAAGCTGAGCACGGCCAGGGCATTGCCGATCAGCAGGCCGATCAGG
This sequence comes from Halomonas sp. THAF5a, assembly GCF_009363755.1. Taxonomy (NCBI): domain Bacteria; kingdom Pseudomonadati; phylum Pseudomonadota; class Gammaproteobacteria; order Oceanospirillales; family Halomonadaceae; genus Halomonas; species Halomonas sp. THAF5a. Next base: position 3,038,018 of record NZ_CP045417.1, read on the forward strand.
ATGTCCCAGATGCCCGCGCCGAGGGCGACGAAGGTGGCACCGATCACGAACTCGGTGGCGGCGACATGCTCGGCGGCGTACAGGCCGGCGAAGTGCGGCCAGCGGTGCAGCTTGTGCGGCGGAACCGGCAGCTGTTCATCGTCCATCTGGGCGATGTGCCGGTCCAGGCCTGGCCCGGTGGTGGCCATAGGAAACTCCTCATGATGACTCGGGCCACGATGACGCGCCCCTAGCAGTGATCATTTGTTCAAACAGAAAGCAAATGATCATTTGTGCGCCGACAAAACGCAAAATTGCGGCCTTAGACTTTAGCCGTAGCGTGGAGGATCGAGGCCGAAGGCGGCGCTTATGGCCCCGCCTCGATGATGGCCCGCGCCGCGCCTTCGTCGGTGACCAGCCCCTGGAGCCAGCCGCCGCGCAGGGCGGCCAGGATCGCCGTGCCCTTGGCGCGTCCCCCCGCCACCGCCACCAGCGGGCGGTCGCGCAGGATCTCGAGGGGCAGACTGGTCATGCGGCGAGTGATGGAGCAGTCGATGACCCGGCCGTCGCGGCTCAGCGGCCAGCCCAGGAGCTCCCCCACCGCCTCGCCGGCCAGCAGCTCGTCGAGCTCGACCTTGCTGATGAAGTGATCCTGGAAGAGGTTGGCGCGGCGGTCGATGCGCCCGACGCCGACGAAGGCCGCCTCGGCTTCCCGGGCGACCCGCTCCACCGACTGATAGAGCCGCTGGCCGCAGAGTGCCCGCTTCTCCTCCACGCTGTCGGCCACCACCGGCGCCGGCAGCAGGAAGCGACCGCCGCCGGTCTTGTCCGCCAGCACCATCACGCCATCGTAGCGGTTGGAGGAGCCGTCCCGGGCCACGTTGCCGACCAGCGACACGAAGCGGTGCTGGGGCCGGTCGATGCGACTGAGCGCCTCGACCATGGCGCGCACCGCGCGGCCGGTGCCCAGCGACAGGGTCAGGGGGTCGCTGCGCTCCAGGTACTTGGCCAGCCGGTCGGCCGCCGCCACTGCCAGGTAGGGCGTGCTGGCATCGGCATCGGTGTCCGGCGCGGTGGGCACCACATCGCAGAAGGCAAGCCCGTAGCGCTCGCACAGGGCCTCGGAGAGCGCCATGCAGCCGGCGATGGGGTGGTCGATATGCACCTTGATCAGGCCTTCCTGGCGCGCCAGGGCCAGCAGGCGCTGCACGCCGGGACGCGACACGCCCAGCTGGCCGGCGATCTCGTCCTGGGTGCGTCCGCCGACATAGGAGAGCCAGGCCGCACGGGCAGCCTGGTCCAGGCGTTGTTCGAACTTGTCCACGTGCGGGCTCTGCTCAGATGGCTGCGATGCGGGAAATCATCGCAAGCCTGGCGCGTCGGCACAATCGTGCCCCGCTCGCCAGCGCATTCGCCGGGGCACCGTCCGCCGCCCCGGGGCGCCCTCGCCCCGGGCCGCAGCCAGCGCGCTCTCCAGCGCCGCCTCGGCCATGCGGTCGTGGTCCTGCTCGGCGGAGTTGACCGCCACCGGCAGGAACTCCAGCAGCCGGCTGTCGCCGAAGGTAGCCAGCCGCAGCGAGGCCGGCAGCCCGCCGGCCTCGAGCAGGGTGTCGAGCACGCCGTCGAACAGCGAATAGGACGCCGTGACCAGCGCGTCCGGCAGGCCATGCTCGTCGAGGACCCGGCGCATCAGCCGCGCGCCCTCGGCGCGATCGTAGCGCTCGCCGGACAGCACCAGGGCCGCCGCCTCGCGCCCGGCCAGCGCCCGCTCGAAGCCGCTGCGCCGCTCCTCGGTGATCGACAGCCAGGGCACCGCGTCCAGCCACACCACCCGCGACATCCCGGGCGACAGCACCGAGGCGGCGAGCCGCTCGGCGGCCTCGGCGTCGTTGCTGACCACGCTTGGGAAGCGCGCGGCATCGAAGCCGCGGTCGACGGCCACCACCGGCAGCCCCTCGGCCTGCAGCTCGGCGTAGAAGGGATCGTCCATCGGCAGGCTGCTGGCGGTGATCAGCACCTCGCAGCGCCGCGCCCGCAGCGCCAGCGCCAGGTCGCGCTCGACCTCCGGCCGGTCGTCGGAGCCGGCGATCAGCAGCTGATAGCCCGCCTCCCGGGCGCCGCGCTCCAGCCGCTTGGCCAGCCGCGCGTAGGTCACGTTCTCCAGGTCGGGTACGATCAGCCCCAGGGTGCGGCTGGAGCCGCGACGCAGGGCCGCCGCCTGGGGATCGACCCGGTAGCGATGATGTTCGACCACCGCCATCACCCGGTCGACGGTGTCCTGGCTGATGCGCCGTTTCTCGGCCTGGCCGTTGATGACATAGCTGGCCGTGGTGCGCGACACCCCGGCCAGTCGAGCGATTTCCGCGAGCGTCATGGATCCCCCCTGAACTGGACCTGGCATTCTACGCGGGAGCCTCCCGCCACCATCCCCTGCCAAAGTCGTAGCCTCGAAGCCTTGCCAAGCCGGATGAACCGATTCAGCATTCGTCCTGTCGAAGGTGACACGATTCACCTTGCCCGCACAAGCCACCGCTGCGCCCCGGGAACCATGGAGTGGCCCGGCGTCGCCCCGACGAACCGGAGACATCGATGTTGACCCTACGCCAGGATGACGTCCTGCTCGGCTGCCGGGCCGAGCACTGGCGCGATGCGCTGGATCAGGCCGCCGAATCGCTGCACGCCGCCGGGCTGGTCGCCCCCGAGTATCGCGACGGCCTCCACGCTCGGGAGGCCCAGTCCTCGACCTTCCTCGGCAACGCCATCGCCATTCCCCACGGCACCCCGGAGAGCCGCGAGCACGTGCGCGCCACCGGCGTGCGCGTGCTGCAGTTCCCCGAGGGCATCGAGTGGCACGACGGCCAGCGCGTCCACGTGCTGGTAACCATCGCCGCCCAGAGCGACGAGCACCTCGACATCCTGCGCCAGCTGACCCACGTGCTCGACCAGGACGGCATCGCCGAGCGCCTGGCCGGCGCCGAACGGGCCGCCGAGATCGCCGAGCTGCTGTCGAAGGCGGTAGTCGAGGCCCGGCTCGACACCGACACCCTGTGCCTGGGCTTCCCTGCCCGCGACCATCACGAGCTGGCGCTGGCCGGCGCCGCCCGGCTTCGCCAGGCCGAGTGCGTCGACGCCGCCTTCGTCGCCGCCGTGGCCGAGGCCGCTCCGCGCGCCCTGGGCCGCGGCCTGTGGCTGGTGGCCAGTGACCGCGGCGTCGGCGTGCCGGCGCTGGCGCTGGCCACCCCGGCCGAGCCGCTCACGGCCGACGGCGCCCCGGTGCAGGGCGTGTTCTGCCTGGCGGCCCAGGGCCAGGCCCACCGCGGCCTGCTCGAGCGCATCCTGGCGCTGCTCGAGAGCGACGCCCCCGAGACCCTGCACCGGCTCGACGCCGACGCCCTGCTGGCGCGGCTGGCCGGCGAGTCCGCCGCCGCCCGCCAGCGCCTGGCCACGGTGCTCAACGCCCACGGCCTGCACGCCCGCCCGGCCAAGCAGCTGGTCCAGGTCGCCCGCGCCCAGGGCACCACGGTGCGCGTGCGCCTGGCCGAGGGCGGCTTTGATGCCGTCTCGGCCGCCAGCCTGACCAAGGTCATCAACCTCGGCGCCCGCCGCGGCCAGCAGCTGATCTTCACCGCCGAGGGCGACACCGCCGAGGCCGCGCTGGACGCGGTCTGCCGGGCCGTGGAGGACGGCCTCGGCGAGCACGTCGAGCCCTTCGATGCCTACCGCGAGCCGGTGGCCACGGCGCCGGAGAACGCCCCGGCGCTGGCGCCGCTGGCCGACGACGTCGCCCACCCGGCGGTGGCCGCCTCGCCGGGGCTCGCCATCGCCCCGGCCTTCGTGCTGACCACGCCGAGCTTCGACTACCCGGCCCGCGCCGCCGACCCGGCCGCCGAGCGCCGCCGGCTGAATGAGGCCCTCCGCGAGGGCGGCGAGCAGCTCGAGGCGCTGATCCAGCACGCCCGCGGCGGCGAGGTCTCGCAGATCCTGTCGATGCACGAGGAGATGCTCGGCGACCCGGAACTCCATCAGGCCGCCCGCGAGGGCATCGACGAGGGCGCCTCCGCCGAGGCCGCCTGGTGGGAGGCGATCGACACCGCCGCCCAGGCCCAGGAACGCCTGGCCGACAAGCTGCTCGCCGAACGCGCCGCCGACCTGCGCGACGTCGGTCGCCGGGTGCTGGGCATCCTGTGCCGGGTCGAGCTGCCCGAGCCGCCGGATCATCCCTACATCCTAGTCACCGACGACATCGGCCCGTCCGACGTGGCGCGCCTCGACACCAGCCGCGTGCGTGGCCTGCTGACCGCCCGCGGCGGCGCCACCGCCCACAGCGCCATCCTGGCCCGGGCGCTGGGCATCCCCGCCGTGGTCGGCGCCGGCGAGCGCATCCTGTCGCTTTCCAACGGCACCGAGCTGATCCTCGACGGCGAGCGCGGACGGGTGACCCCGGCGCCCGCCGCCGAGCGCCGCCGGGCCGCCGAGCAGCGCCTGGCCGAGCGCCGCCGCCGCGAGGCCGAGGCCTGGGAGGCCCGCTTCGAGCCGGCCCGCACCCGCGACGGCCATCGCGTCGAGGTGGCCTCCAACCTCGGCAACACCGCCCATGCCGCCGATGCCGTGGAGCGCGGCGCCGAGGGCGTCGGCCTGCTGCGCACCGAGTTCGTGTTCATGGCCCACGCCTCGCTGCCGGACCTCGCGACCCAGATCGGCGAATACCGCGAGGCCCTCGACGCCCTCGACGGCCGCCCGCTGGTGGCACGCACCCTGGACGTGGGCGGCGACAAGCCGCTGCCCTACTGGCCGGTGCCCCAGGAGAGCAACCCCTTCCTCGGCCTGCGCGGCATCCGCCTGGCGCTGACCCGGCCCGAGGTGCTCGAGACCCAGCTCCGCGCGCTGCTGATGGCCGCCGCCCCCTCGGCCGAGCCGAAGCGCGACGCCCGGCCGCTGCGCATCATGCTGCCGATGGTCAAGGACGTGGCCGAGTTTCGCGCCGCCCGCGCCATCCTCGACCGGCTGCTCGAGGAGCTGCCGGCCGGCGAGCGCAGCGACGACGTCCAGCTCGGGGTGATGATCGAGGTGCCCTCCAGCGCCCTGCTGGCGCCGACGCTCGCCGCCGAGGTCGACTTCTTCTCGGTCGGCACCAACGACCTGACCCAGTACACCCTGGCCATCGACCGCGACCATCCCGAGCTCTCGGCCCAGGCCGACGGCCTGCACCCGTCGGTGCTCAGGCTGATCGAGATGACCGTGGCCGCGGCCCACGCCGAAGGCAAGTGGGTCGGGGTGTGCGGCGAGCTGGCCAGTGACGCCACCGCGGTGCCGGTGCTGGTCGGCCTGGGCGTCGACGAGCTCTCGGTCAGCGCCCGCCAGGTGCCGCTGGTCAAGGCGCGGCTGCGCGAGTTCGACCTCGAGGAGGCCCGCGCCCAGGCCGCGCTGGCGCTCGCTCAGGCCACCGGCGAGGCGGTCCGCGACGCTCTGGAGGCCCGCTGATGGCTCGCCTGCTGACCCTGACCCTGAATCCGGCCCTGGACCTGTCGATATCGCTTGTGCGCCTGGCGCCCGGCGAGGTCAACCGCACCAGCGCCACCCACCTCGCGGCCGCCGGCAAGGGCGTCAACGTGGCCCGGGTGCTGGCGGCACTCGGCCATGACGTCTGCGTCTCGGGCTTCCTCGGCGCCGACAACGACGGCCCCTTCCTGCGCGCCTTCGAGGCCGCGGGGCTCGAGGACGCCTTCCTGCGCGTGCCCGGCGAGACCCGCATCAACGCCAAGCTGGCCGAGGCCGACGGCCGGGTCACCGACGTCAACGGCCCGGGCCCGGCCATCGACGCCGAGGCCTGGCAGGCACTGCTCGACCGGCTCGAGACGCTGGCCGCCGATGACGCCCGCCGCCCCGAGGCGGTGGTGATCGCCGGCAGCCTGCCGCCCGGCGTCACGCCCGAGGCGCTGGCCGAGCTGATCGCGCGGCTGCGCGGCGCCGGGCTGCCGGTGTGGGTCGATACCAGCGGCCCGGCACTGGAAGCCGCCATCGCCGCCGGCCCCACCGCGGTCAAGCCCAACGAGCAGGAGCTCGCCGCCTGGGCCGGCATGCCCCTCGACGACGAGGCCGCCCGCCTGGCGGCCGCCCGCCGCCTGCACGAGGCCGGCATCGAGGAGGCGGTGCTCTCCGCCGGCGCCGACGGCGTGCTGTGGGTCAGCCGCCGCGGCGCCTGGCAGGCGCTGCCGCCGGCCATGACCGTGGCCAGCACCGTGTGCGCCGGCGACACCCTGCTGGCCGCGCTGCTGCACGGCGTGCTCGAGGGCCACGCGCCCGACGAGGCGCTGCGCCTGGCCACCGCGCTGTCCGCCGAGGCGGTCCGCCATGTCGGCGTGGGCGACGCCCGCGCCACCGATTTCCCGTCACTCCAACAACAGACGCGCGTCCACCGCCTTGGCGGCGACGACGCCGGGGGAGCCCTCGCATGAACGTTATCCTCATCACCGCCTGCCCCAGCGGCATGGCCACCACCTTCCTCGCCGCCCGGCGCCTCGAGCAGGCCGCCGAGCGGCTGGGCTGGCAGGCCACCGTGGAGATGCACGGCGAGCTTGCGCCGGTGCAGCCGGTCTCCGCCGAGGCCATCGCGGCCGCCGACCTGGTCGTCGTCGCCGCCGACCACGTGCCGGACCCGCAGCGCTTCAAGGGCAAGCCGCTGTTCCGCGCCACCATCGACCAGGCGCTGCCCGACCCGGGCGGCTTCCTCGAGCGCGCCCGGCGCGAGGCCGAGGCCTTCGTGCCCGGCGGCGAGACCCATGCCACGCCTGATTCCAGAACCGGGGCGGCGGCCGCCACGGCCGGCGGCCAATCCATCGTCGCCGTCACCGCCTGCCCCACCGGGGTCGCGCACACCTTCATGGCGGCGGAGGCCCTGGCCGAGGCCGGCAGGGCGCTGGGCCATCCCATCCGCGTCGAGACCCAGGGCTCGGTGGGCGCCCAGGACCAGCTGACCGAGGCGGAGATCCGTGACGCCGAGGTGGTGATCCTGGCCTGCGACATCGAGGTCGACCCGACCCGCTTCGCTGGCAAGCGGGTCTACCGCACCTCCACCGGCAGCGCGCTGAAGCAGCCGAAGCCGACCCTCGAGGCGGCGCTGGCCGAGGCCGCGGTGGAAGACGGCAGCGCCCCGGCGGCAGGCGGCGAGGCCAGGAAGAGCCTCAAGGAGCGCGGCGTCTACAAGCACCTGCTGACCGGGGTGTCCTTCATGCTGCCGATGGTGGTCGCCGGCGGCCTCTTGATCGCGCTGTCGTTCGTGTTCGGCATCGAGGCCTTCCAGGAGGAAGGCACCCTGCCCGCGGCGCTGATGCAGATCGGCGGCGGCACGGCCTTCGCACTGATGGTGCCGGTGCTGGCCGGCTATATCGCCTATTCCATCGCCGACCGACCCGGCATCGCCCCGGGCATGATCGGCGGCATGCTGGCCTCCGAGATCGGCGCCGGGTTCATCGGCGGCATCCTGGCCGGCTTCCTCGCCGGCTACGTGGCCAAGGCGGTGACCCGCTACGTCAGGCTGCCGGCCAGCGTCGAGTCGCTCAAGCCGATCCTGATCATCCCGCTGGTGGCGAGCCTGGTGACCGGCCTGACCATGATCTACGTGGTCGGCGAGCCGGTGGCGGCGAGCCTCTCCGGGCTGACCACCTTCCTCGAGAACATGGGCTCCACCAATGCCCTGCTGCTGGGCGGCCTGCTGGGCGCCATGATGTGCTTCGACATGGGCGGACCGGTGAACAAGGCCGCCTACACCTTCGGCGTCGGCCTGCTGGCCTCCGAGACCTACGCCCCCATGGCGGCGATCATGGCCGCAGGCATGGTGCCGGCGATCGGCATGGGCATCTCGAGCTTCGTCGCCAAGGCGAAGTTCTCCGAGCCCGAGCGCGAGGCCGGCAAGGCGTCGTTCGTGCTGGGCTTGTGCTTCATCAGCGAGGGCGCCATTCCCTTCGCCGCCAAGGACCCGCTGCGGGTGATCCCGGTCAGCATGGTCGGCGGCGCGGTGACCGGCGCGCTGTCGATGCTGTTCGGCGCCAAGCTGATGGCCCCCCACGGCGGCATCTTCGTGCTGCTGATCCCCAACGCCATCACCCCGGTGCTGCTGTACCTGGCGGCGATCGTCATCGGCTCGCTGATCACCGGCCTCGGCTACGCAGCGCTCAAGCGGGGCAGCCAGACGGTGGCGGTCGAGGCCGGCGCCTGACGCCTCGCTGCACGACACCCGACACGACAACGCCCCGGCAGGTCTTCCCTGCCGGGGCGTCAGCGTGTCGGACCCTGCGTGGTGCGCCCCTTCTCCGGGCATGCCACCAGGACGGGGACGATATCGCCTTCCCCTCAGGCGACCTGGCGGCGCCCCTGGCTCGCGGCCTGCATGGCCAGGGCGGTATCCAGCATCCGGTTCGAGAACCCCCACTCGTTGTCGTACCAGGCCATGACCTTCACCAGCCGTCCGTTCACTCGCGTGTGGTTGGCATCGAAGGTAGAGGAGTTGGCGTCATGGTTGAAGTCGATCGACACCAGCGGCTGGGCATTCACCGACAGCACCGGTGAGGCTTCGGCCGCCCGCGCCACGATGGCGTTGATCTCCTCCTTGGTGGTGTCGCGGCTCGCGGTGAAGGTCAGGTCCACCAGCGAGACGTTGATCACCGGCACGCGCACGGCCAGGCCGTCGAGCTTGCCATCCAGTTCCGGCAGCACCAGGCCCACCGCCGCGGCGGCGCCGGTCTTGGTCGGGATCATGGAGTGGGTGGCGCTGCGGGCCCGGTAGGGGTCCTGGTGGTAGACGTCGGAGAGGTTCTGATCGTTGGTGTAGGCGTGCACCGTGGTCATCAGGCCGTTCTCGATCCCCACCGCCTCGTGCAGCGCCTGGGCCACCGGGGCCAGGCAGTTGGTGGTGCAGGAGGCGTTGGATACCACCTTGTGTTCGGCGGTCAGCACGTCCTCGTTGACGCCGAAGACCACGGTGGCGTCGGCGTCCGGGCTCGGGGCAGACACCAGCACGCGGCCGGCACCGGCCTCGAGGTGCTTGCCGGCATCGGCACGCTTGGTGAACAGGCCGGTGCACTCCATCACCAGATCCACGCCCAGGCGCTCCCAGGGCAGCCGGGCCGGGTCGCGCTCGGAGCTGATCTCGATGCGATCGCCGTCGACCGTCAGGCTGCTCTCGTCGTGAGAGACCTCGAACGGGAAGTGGCCATGCACGGTATCGTGGCGCAGCAGGTGGGCATTGAGCGCCGGATCGCCCAGGTCGTTGATGGCGACGACCCGTACGCGGTCCCGGTAGCCACCTTCGTAGAGGGCGCGAAATACATTGCGGCCGATGCGGCCGAAACCGTTGATGGCGATCTTGAGCGTCATGATCTCTTCCTCTCGATCCAGACGTTGCCGTCTTGTGGGATGGGGGGAGCCGTAGAGCGACGGGGCACGCCGCCGGGTTCGGACCCGCCCGTCGGGCCGGTCGACGACTCATCTGCCCACGATCGTGGCGCAGGATGGCCGAGGAGACAAGTTTTTTGCGTAAATTTACAACATAAAGTTGACACAAAAAACTGAGCCTCCTCTACAAACCCTTGTTTTTAAGGGATTAAACCCCAAGACCTTGCCCCGTGGGCGCTCGAGGTAGACTTTCGTCTAAGACGTCATATTTAGTAAAATAACCACTACTGCAGTATCGTATTCGACAACCTCGCGATCGGCGACGTTCCGCCGCCGGCACGCTATTGTCGCTACAGGAGAGCCCGGCATGACGCACCGCCCCACCCCCATCCGCCGCACCAAGATCGTCGCCACCCTGGGCCCGGCCAGCGACCGGGAGGGCGTGCTCGAGGCCTTGCTCGAGGCCGGCGTCGACGTGGTGCGCCTCAACTTCTCCCACGGCTCCGCCGACGACCACCGCCAGCGCCTGGCGCGGGTGCGCGAGATCGCCGCGCGCCTGGGCAGGAGCGTCGCCGCCCTGGGCGACCTGCAGGGACCCAAGATCCGCATCGCCCGCTTCCAGGCGGGCGCCGTGACCCTCGAGGAGGGCCAGTCCTTCATCCTCGACATGGGCCTGGCCAGCGACCAGGGCGACGCCACCCGGGTCGGCTGCGACTACAAGACCCTGGCCGACGACGTCGCCCCGGGGGATCGCCTGCTGCTCGACGACGGCCGGGTGGTGCTCGACGTCAACCGGGTCGTCGACCACCTGATCCACACCAGCGTGGTGGTGGGCGGCAGGCTCTCCGACAACAAGGGCATCAACAAGCAGGGCGGCGGCCTCTCCGCCCCGGCGCTCACCGACAAGGACAGGGCCGACTTGAAGACCGCCGTGGACATCGGCGTCGACTACCTGGCGATCTCCTTCCCGCGCAGCGCCGCCGACATGGACGAGGCCCGCGAGCTGCTCGGCGAGGCCGGGGCCGAGATCGGCCTGGTGGCCAAGCTCGAGCGCGCCGAGGCGGTGGCCAGTGATGAGACCCTGGACGGCATCATCCGCGCCAGCGAGGCGGTGATGGTGGCCCGCGGCGATCTTGGCGTGGAGATCGGCGACGCCCAGCTGATCGGCACCCAGAAGCGCATCATCAAGCACGCCCGCACCCTGAACCGCGCGGTGATCACCGCGACCCAGATGATGGAGTCGATGATCGAGTCGCCGCTGCCCACCCGGGCCGAGGTGTTCGACGTGGCCAACGCCGTGCTCGACGGCACCGACGCGGTGATGCTCTCCGCCGAGACCGCCGCCGGCGACTTCCCGGTGGAGACCATCGCGGCGATGGACCGGGTCTGCCTGGGCGCCGAGCGCGAGCGCCGCGCCCAGGAGTCCGGCCACCGCATCCACGAGGGCTTCAGTCGCACCGACGAGACCATCGCGCTCTCGGCGATGTACGCCGCCAACCACCTGGCCGGGGTGGCCGCCATCGCCTGCATGACCGCCTCTGGCTACACGCCGCTGATCGCCTCGCGCATCAGCTCGGGGCTGCCGATCATCGGCCTGGCCCACAACCCAGTGGCCCAGCGGCGCATGGCGCTCTACCGCGGGGTGGTCTCGCTGCCCTTCGACACCAGCGAGATGACCGCCGCCGAGCTCAACGACCGGGCCCTCGCGCTGCTGGTCCGCCAGGGCATCGCCGAGCCGGGCGACCACGTCATTCTCACCCGGGGCGACCACATGAACGCCCACGGCGGCACCAACACCATGAAGATCCTCGATGTCGCGCCCTCCCATGCCTGAGGGCCGAGGGCGGCGCAGCGCCCGATGCCCCCTGCCGGCCGACACGCGTCCCTCTCGGAGCCCAGGCGGCGACAGGAGGAAGGGGGTGCGCGCCTGTACCGGACCCAGGAGTGCTGGCCGGGCCAGCGCCTGACCCTACCGCCCATACCATCCACGAGGCTCCCGATGTTCCAGCTTACCCGCAGCGTCACCTGGCAGGCCCTCACCCGCCTGCACACTCAGACCCGCGACGACCGCATTCGCGACTACTTCACCGCCAATCCCCAGCGCTTCGAGAAGATGAGCCTGCGCGTGGGGGGCCTGTTTCTCGACTACTCCAAGCACCAGATCTCCGACGAGGTGCTCGACAAGCTGATCGAACTCGCCGATCACTCGGCGCTGGTGCAGCGTCGCGCCCAGATGTTCTCCGGCGACATCATCAACGTCACCGAGGACCGTCCGGTACTGCACACCGCCCTGCGCAATCTCGGCGAGGGGCCGCTGATGGTCGACGGCCAGGACGTGATGCCCGAGATCCAGCGCACCCGCGAGCAGATCCGGCAGTTCTCCGAGGCGGTGCGCAACGGCGAGTGGACGGGCTTCGACGGGCAGCGCATTCGCGACGTGGTCAATATCGGCATCGGCGGCTCGGACCTGGGCCCCAACATGGCCTGCCGCGCGCTGCTCAAGCATCGCCATCCGGAGCTGAACTTCCACTTCGTCTCCAACGTCGACGGCGCCCACATCCAGAAGGTGCTCAGTCGCCTCGACCCGGCCACCACCCTGTTCATCGTCTCCACCAAGACCTTCTCGACCCAGGAGACGCTGCTCAACGCCAAGACCGCCCGGCGCTGGTTCGTCGAGCAGGCCGGTCCCGACGCCGACGTCGGCGCCCACTTCATCGCCGCCTCCACCAACCGCAAGGCGGCCATGGAGTTCGGCATCCGCGAGGAGAATGTCTTCGAGTTCTGGGCCTGGGTCGGCGGGCGCTACTCCATGTGGTCGTCGATCGGCCTGCCCATCGCGCTCGCCATCGGCTTCGAGGGCTTCATGGCGATGCTCGAGGGCGCCTACGAGATGGACCAGCACTTCCTGACTGCCCCCACCGACGCCAACATGCCGGTGCTGATGGCGCTGATCGGCATCTGGTACATCAACTTCCACGGGGCCGAGACCCAGGCCATCGTGCCCTATGATCAGGCCCTGCATCAGCTGCCGGCCTTCCTGCAGCAGCTCGACATGGAGTCCAACGGCAAGTCGGTGGATATCTTCGGCCGGCCGGTGGACTACAAGACCGGCCCCATCGTCTGGGGCCAGACCGGTTCCAACGGCCAGCACGCCTTCTTCCAGCTGCTCCACCAGGGCACCCGCTACGTGCCCATCGACTTCATCGCGTCGCTCAAGCCCGAACCCGGCATGGAGGACCACCACTTCGCCCTGCTCACCAACATGCTGGCCCAGGCCAACGCCTTCATGGAAGGCAGCGCCAAGGGCGGTGAACTCGACCCCTACAGCTGCCCCGGCAACCGTCCCTCCAGCACCCTGCTGCTCGACGAGCTGACGCCGAAGAACCTCGGCGCGCTGATCGCCCTCTACGAGCACAAGGTGTTCGTCCAGGGCGTCATCTGGAACATCAACTCCTTCGACCAGTGGGGCGTGCAGCTCGGCAAGCGGATCGCCGGCGAGATCAGCGAGCGCCTCGACGCCCACAGCCAGGACTTCGACCCGTCCACCCAGGGGCTGCTCCGGCTGGTCCGAGAGCAGCTGCATACGCACGACACCCCGTCGGATCCGCCCGCGGGACGCCGCAAGAAGCGCCGCAACGCCTGACCCCTGCCATCCCGCCGCCTGCCGGGCATCGTGATCGATGCCCGGCAGGCGCCGTGGGTACCGCGTTTCCATGCCCTTCGGGGAACGCTCCTGGAGGCAAGATGAAAAAGCCCCGGCAGGTGCCGGGGCAAGAGGACAGCGACGGGCCGTGGAGAGAGCAGGAGGGAAGAGGCCGCGGGGCGCTCTCAGTGATGGAAGCGCTCGGCCACCTCCCGCGCGAGCCGGCGAATGGCCCCCCAGTCGCCGGCATCCACCAGCGATTTCGGGGTCAACCAGGTCCCGCCGACGCACATCACGTTGGGCAGCGCCAGGTAGTCCGCGGCATTGTCCGGGTTGATCCCGCCGGTCGGACAGAAGCGGGCCTCGGCGATCGGCCCGGAGAAGGCCTTGAGGGCCCGGGTTCCGCCGCTCGCCTCGGCGGGGAAGAACTTGAAGCGCCGGTAGCCGAACTGCCAGCCCACCATCAGCTCGGAGACGGTGGCCACGCCGGGCAGCATCGGCACCGGGCTCTCCACGCCGTAGCGATAGAGCGCCTCGGTGGTGCCCGGGGTCACCACGAAGTCGGCGCCGACCTGCTCGGCCTGGCGATACTGGGAGGGGGTCAGCACGGTCCCCACGCCGATGCTGACATGGGGCAGCGCCGCCTTGATGCGACGGATCGCCTCCAGGGCGCAGTCGGTGCGCAGGGTGATCTCGAGGACGGTGATGCCGCCCTCGACGAGCGCCGTGGCCAGGGGCACGGCATCCTCGATGCGCTGGATGGCCAGCACCGGGATCACCTCGGCCTTGAGGCAGATGCTATCGAGTTCGGTGGTGCGGGTGGAGGGCAGCTGCTTGTCGATGGTCATGTCATGGCTCCAGAAGGTCGAGGCGGGATCAGGGGGCCCAGTAGATGGCGGCCGGGCAGGCCAGGAAGGCGCGGATGGGCAAGTCACGGGCATCATCGCCGGACAGGGCCCGGGCCAGGACGTCCCGCTTGTCATCCCCGGTGATGTGCAGGAAATGGCGCCGGGCCCGGTGCAGCCGCTCGGCACTCAGGGTGATGCGCGCCTGGGGCTGGCTCGGCGTGCGCACCGCCACCAGCGGCGCTTCCGTGGTCAGCGCCAGGGTAAGCTCCTGGCTATCGGGGAACAGCGAGGCGGTATGGCCGTCGCCCCCCATGCCCAGGATCACCACGCTGGCCGGCCAGCTCAGCGCCGCAAGGCGCTCGCTCACCTCGGCCACGCCCTCCTCGGGCGTCTCGGCCCCGCTGGTCAGGGGCACGAAGGTCGCCTCGGCGCCCCCACCCTGCAGCAGGTGCTCGCGCACCAGGCGGGCATTGCTGTCGGCGGCCTGCTCGTCCACCCAGCGCTCGTCGGCCAGGGTCACGTCGACGCGGGACCAGGGCAGGTCCATGGCGGCCAGGGCCCGGAAGAACGGCACCGGGGTCGAGCCGCCGGAGACCACCAGCAGGGCACGCTCACGCTCGGCCAGATCGGTGCGCAGCGCCTCGGCCACGGCCTCGGCCAGCTGACGGGCCAGGGCCTCGCGGGGGGCCAGTGTCGTCTCGCTCATGTCAGTAGTCCTCATACCAGCTGCGGCCATCCTGGGTGATCATCGCGATCGAGGCCACCGGCCCCCAGGACCCCGCCGGATAGCGCCGCGGCGGCTCGTCACGGTCGGCCCAAGCGGCGACCAGGCTGTCGCACCACTGCCAGGCGTGCTCGACCTCGTCGCGACGCACGAAGAGGTACTGCTGGCCCTTCATCACCTCCAGCAGCAGGCGCTCGTAGGCGTCCGGGATCCGGGTCTTGGGAAAGGCGCTGCTGAAGTCCAGGTGCAGCGGCCCCCGGCGCAGGCGCATGCCCTTGTCCAGGCCGCTGTCCTTGGTCAGCACCTCCAGGGCGATGCCCTCCTCCGGCTGCAGGCGGATCACCAGCTTGTTGGCGGCGAGCCCGCGCTGGTCGGGGTCGAAGATGTAGTGGGGCTGCTGGCGGAAATGGATGACGATCTGGGAGAGCTTCTCCGGCATGCGCTTGCCGGTGCGCAGGTAGAAGGGCACCCCGGCCCAGCGCCAGTTGGCGACGCCGGTCTTCATGGCTACGAAGGTCTCGGTATGGCTGTCGGCGTTGGCGCCCTCCTCCTCGAGGTAGCCCGGCACGGGCTGGCCGTCGTGGGTGCCGGCCATGTACTGGCCGCGCACCACGTCGCGCCCCAGCATGTCGTCGGTGAAGGGCTTGAGCGCCTTGAGCACCTTGACCTTCTCGTCGCGGATGGCATCGGCGTCCAGATTGGCCGGCGGATCCATGGCGATCAGGCAGACCAGCTGCAGCAGGTGGTTCTGCACCATGTCCCGCAGCTGCCCGGCCTCGTCGAAGTAGCCCCAGCGCCCCTCGATGCCGACCTTCTCGGCCACGGTGATCTCCACGTGGGAGATATGGTTCTGGTTCCACTGGGTGCCGAACAGCGGGTTGGCGAAGCGCAGCGCGATGAGGTTCTGGACCGTCTCCTTGCCCAGGTAGTGATCGATGCGGTAGACCCGGGACTCGGGGAATACCGCACCGATGGCGTCGTTCACCTCGGCGGAGGAGTCGAGGTCGTGCCCGATCGGCTTCTCGACCACCACGCGGCTCTGGTCGTCCAGGCTGCCGCTGGCCTCGAGATGGCGGCAGATGTCGCCATAGATCTTCGCCCCCACCGAGAGGTAGACGACCATGGGACGATGCAGCCCGTCCTGGCGCCATTCGCGCACGGCGCCGTAGCCCTCGGGCTCGAGAAAGTCGAGCGACCGGAAGTCCAGGCGGGCGAGAAAGCGCTTGGTCACCTCGCGATCGAGCTCCGCGGCCTGCACGTGCGTCTTGAGGGATGCCTCGACCCGAGCCTGGAACCCCGCCCGATCGAGCTCCTGACGCGCCAGCCCGAGCACCCGGGTGCCCGCGTCCAGGAGCCCCTCGCGATCGAGGTGGTAGAGCGCCGGAAAGAGCTTGCGCTGGGCCAGGTCCCCGAGCGCACCGAACAGCGCCAGATCGATTTCAGTACTGCCGGCCTCGGTGGCCCGAGCATGGCCGGGTCGCTTGCGTTGTGTCATGTCCGCCCCGTCTGGTTAACTTACCTAAAAATAGCGCATGCAGCGTAGCTTCTGCAAAATATTTATGTAAGTTTACTACAATCAGGAGTGGCGACGCGATCCTGCCCGCCGCTCCTTTGCGCCTCGCGCTGGATAACCAGCATAATGTAGTTAAATCACCACATCGACCGCGTTTCATTCCGCGCCGCCGAGGGCGCCTCGCCGGAGACTGTACAGCCCATGGTCCGTCACGATCTGCTCGACCGCATCCGCCGCCAGCTCGACGAGCTCAACCGATCCGAACGCAAGGTGGCGGATGTCATCCTCCATGACCCCGCCTCGGCGACGAGCATGAGCATCGCTACCCTGGCCCAGCTCGCCTCGGTCAGCGAGCCCACGGTCAACCGCTTCTGCCGCAGCTTCGACGCCAAGGGCTACCCCGACTTCAAGATCAAGCTGGCCCAGAGCCTGGCCGGCGGCACGCCCTATGTCAGCCAGGCGGTGGAACCGGACGACACCGCCGCGGACTACACCGGCAAGATCTTCGGCGCGACCATCGCGGCCCTCGACCAGGCGCGCCGCGAGGTCGCCCCGGAGCGCATCGAGCGCGTCGTCGACTACCTGACCCAGGCGCGGCAGCTGCACTTCTTCGGCCTGGGGGCCTCCGGCGCCGTGGCCCAGGACGCCCAGCACAAGTTCTTCCGCTTCAACCTCCCGGTCAGCGCCTACGTCGACGTGCTGATGCAGCGCATGGTGGCCGCCGCCTGCCACACCGGCGACGTGGTGGTGATGCTCTCCTGGACCGGGCGCACCCGGGACCTGGTCGACATCGCTCGGCTGGCCCGTGAGAACGGCGCCGTGGTGCTCGGCATCACCGCCCCCGGCTCGCCGCTCGCCGCCGAGTGCACCGAGACCCTGGAGGTCTGGACCCCGGAGGATACCGACTACTACATGCCCATGACCTCGCGGATGATCCAGCTGACGCTGATCGACGTGCTGGCCACCGGCATGACCCTGCGCCGCGGCGAGGACTTCCTGCCCCACCTGAAGAAGATCAAGGACAGCCTCAAGCCGACCCGCTATCCCGCCGACGGCCGCGATCCGGCCTGACGCGATCCGGCCTGACGCGGCCCGGCCCGACGCGAGAGCCGGCATCCCGAGGGTGCCGAGGATCCGCTCGACTTGCCAGGCCGCCGGGCAGGCACAACAATACCCCTCCCGATTTCTACCAGGAGACCGCCCATGCGCTGGATCGCCGCTTCCGCCGCCGCCCTCGCCCTGCTTGCCCAGGGTGCGGCCGCCGACACCTTCCGCTTCACCGCCATTCCCGACGAGGACCAGTCGCGTCTGGTCGAGCGCTTCTCCAAGGTCGCCGACTACCTCGAGGAGCGACTCGACGTCGAGGTGGAGTACGTGCCGGTGAAGTCCTACGGCGCGGCGGTCACCGCCTTCCGCAACGACCAGGTCCAGCTGGCCTGGTTCGGCGGTCTCTCCGGCGTCCAGGCGCGCCGCCTGGTGCCGGACTCCCAGGCCATCGCCCAGGGCGCCGAGGACGCGGCCTTCGAGACCTACTTCATCGCCCACCGGTCGACGGGGCTGGAAGAAGGGGACGCGCTGCCCGACGCGGTCGAGGACATGAGCTTCACCTTCGGCTCCAAGACCTCCACCTCCGGGCGCCTGATGCCCGAGCACTACCTGCGCCAGCGCTTCGGCGAGGCGCCGGACGAGCTGTTCTCCCGGGTCGGCTTCTCCGGTGATCACTCGCGCACCATCGCCCTGGTCGAGGCCGGCACCTACGAGCTGGGCGCGGTCAACTACTCGGTGTGGGACGCCGCCGTGGAGGACGGCCGCGTCGACACCGACCAGGTACAGGTGATCTGGACCACGCCGAGCTACCCGGACTACCAATGGACCCTGCGCGGCGACGCCGACGAGCGCTACGGCGAGGGCTTCTCCGACCGGGTCCGCGAGGCGCTGCTGGAGATGGACGACCCCGAGCTGCTCGACAGCTTCCCGCGCTCGGCCTTCATCCCCGCCGACAACGCCATGTACGCGCCGATCGAGGACGTGGCGGAAGAGCTCGGCCTGCTGCGCTGATGGCGCCGACGGAACACACGAACGAGCCATTGCTGACGCTCGACGGGGTCGATCTCGGCCACGGCGAGCGGGTGGTGCTGCCCCGGGTGCATCTGCACCTGGCACGCGGCGAGCGCGTCGCCCTGCTCGGCCCCAGCGGCGCCGGCAAGTCCACGCTGCTGGCCGCCCTGCGCATGCGACTCGGCGGGGCGGTCGCCTGGTGCCCGCAGCATCACGGCCTGGTGCCGGGGCTGGCGGTCTATCACAACGTCTACATGGGCCGGCTCGCCGAGCATTCGGCGCTGGCTAACCTGTGGAACCTGGTGCGGCCGCTGCGCGGCCCCTGGGGCGAGGTGGCCGCGCTGTGCGAGCGGGTCGGCCTGGACGAGCTGATGCGCCGCCCCGTGGGGCAGCTGTCCGGCGGCCAGCGCCAGCGCACCGCCATCGCCCGGGCGCTCTACCAGCAGCGGGAGGTGTTCCTCGGCGACGAGCCGGTGGCCAGCGTCGACCCCCACCAGGCCCACCGCCTGCTGGGACTGATCGAGCAGCGCCACACCACCAGCGTGATCGCCCTGCACCAGCGCGAGCTGGCGCTGACCCGCTTCGACCGCGTCTGGGGCCTGCGCGACGGCCGGCTGGTGATCGACGCCCCGGCCTCCACGCTGAGCCTTGACGACCTCGACGCCCTCTACCCGGACGCCGACGATACCGCCGCGTCAGCCGAGGCGCCCGAGCCCGCGGCGCCCTCGCCGGAGGCCCTGCCCTGTTCCCGGGGGCGCGCATGAGCGATGCCGCCCTGCCGCGCCGGCCGGCCTGGCTGGCCGGCCGCGCCACGGGCCCGCGCCTGGCCCGCCATACCCTGACGCTGATCGCCCTGGCGCTGCTGCTTGCGCCGCTGGCCGACCTGTCGGTGGTCACCCGGGACCCCTGGACGGAACTCGGGCGGATGCTCCAGGGCCTGGCCTGGCCCGACTTCGCTTCCGTCGAGTCGCCCTTCCACGCCCTGGGGCTGACCGTCTCGGTGGCGCTGTGGGGCACGCTCGCGGGCGTGGTGCTGGGCTTCCCGCTGGCGCTGCTGTTCGCCCGTTCGCGGCTGGTGCGCGCCGGCTGCGCCTTCGTGCGCGCCATCCACGAGCTGTTCTGGGCGCTGCTGTTCCTGCAGGTGTTCGGGCTCTCGGCGCTGACCGCCCTGGCGGCGCTGGCGATTCCCTACGCCGGCATCTTCGCCAAGGTGTTCGCCGAGATCCTCGAGCAGACCCCCCGCGCGCCGGCCGATGCCCTGCCGCCCGGCGTCGGCCGGCTGTCGCGCTTCCTCTACGCCGAGCTGCCGCTGGCCTGGACCCAGCTCGCCGCCTACACCCGCTACCGCTTCGAATGCGGCCTGCGCGCCAGCGTGCTGCTGGGCTTCGTCGGCCTGCCGACGCTCGGCTTCCAGCTCGAGACGGCCTTCCGCGAGGGCCGCTACCCGCAGGCCAGCGCCCTGCTGTGGTGCTTCTATCTGCTGATCGCCACCCTGCCCTGGTGGAGCCACCGGCGGCTGGTGCCGCTGCTGCTGGTCGGCGGCGTCTTCCTGCTCGGCCCCTGGCCGGCGGTGGACGGCGGACTCCTGTGGCGCTTCGTCAGCCAGGACCTGTGGCCCGCACCGCTGCTGGCCGGCGACGGGGCGGGGCTGGTCGACTGGTTCGCCAGCATCCCCGAGCTCGCTCCGGCCATCGGCAACACCCTGCTGCTGGCGCTGCTCGGCACCGTCGGCGCGCTGCTGGTGGCGATGGCGCTGTGGCCGCTGGCCAGCCGCCACTTCGGCCACCCGGCGACCCGGCTGGCCGGCCGCGGGCTGCTGGTGCTGCTGCGCTCGACGCCGGAGCTGATGCTGGCCTTCGTCTTCCTGCTGCTGCTCGGCCCTTCGCTGCTGCCCGCCTGGCTGGCCCTGGCGCTGCACAACGGCGCCCTGATCGCCTTCCTCGCCGCCCGCCACGCCGACGGCCTGGAGCCCGGCATGCCGGGGCTGCCCGCCTCGGGGCGGCTGGCCTACGAGCTGCTGCCGCGGGTCTATCCGAGCCTGCTGGCCCTGCTCTACTACCGGGCCGAGGTGATCCTGCGCGAGACGGCGATCCTCGGCATGCTGGGGGTGGCGACGCTGGGCTACTACATCGACGAGAACTTCCAGTACCTGATGTTCGACACGGCGGCCTTCCTGCTGCTGGTCACCGCCGGCCTCAACATCGCCGTGGATGCGCTCTCGCGCCGGCTCAGGCCCCGGGAGGTGCCGCAGGAAGACCCCTGCCTGCGCTGAGACGATCGCCACGCCGTCCCGCCAACGAAAAAGGCCGACGCGTTCGCGTCGGCCTTTTTCCGTTTCATGGCCGCTCCTGGGAGCGGCGGCTCGAACGCCGGCTCAGGCGTCCTTCACCAGCGCGGTGACCGTGATCTCCACGCGCAGCTCATCGGCCGGCATCGGGGCACAGACGCAGGTGCGGGCCGGGGCATGGCCCTCGGGCACCCAGGCGTCCCAGACGGCGTTCATGGCCGCGAAGTCGCCACCGTCCTTGAGGTAGATCGTCGCCGAGAGCAGATGCTCGCGGTCGGAGCCGATCTCGGCGAGCAGCGCATCGACCCGCGCCAGCATGCTCTCGGTCTGCTCGGTGATGTCGCCGTGGCGGGCCTCGGGGCCGGCCACCTGGCCGCACAGCCAGGCCACGCCGTTGTGGATCACCGCGCGGCTCATGCGGGCCTTGGTGTCGTGACGTTCGATGCTCATGTCGCTCTCCGTGGGAAATCAAGGATGGAATCGCGCGCCACCGCCCGCGCTCGGCGCCGGCCCCGAGGGCCTCCGGCAGGGTCGCGACGGCACATCTTGCCATCGCCGCCGGGCCATCGCACGCTCGGCGTGCCGGCCACTCCCGCGGGTCGACACGACGACACCGGCCCGGGGGCCGGTGTCGTCGAAAGCCGAGGGAGGCGATCAGCGCAGCAGCAGCACCGGCAGGCTGGCGCGGCGCAGCATGGTGGTGGTGGTGCTGCCGACCAGCAGGTGGCGGACCCGGGAGTGGCCGTAGGCGCCCATCACCAGCAGGTCGATGCCGTGCTCCTGCTGGTAGCCGCGCAGGGTCTCCTCGACGTCGCCGGCGCGGATCGCCCCCTCGGCCTCGTGGCCGGCCTCGCGCAGGATCGAGAGCGCCCAGTCCAGCTGGGAGCGGTTGTCCCCGGTCTCGGCGCCGACGATGACCACGTGCACCGGAATGCCGTTGAACAGCGGGCTCCTGGCCAGCATCTCGACTCCCTTGCGGGTGGTCTTGCTGCCGTCGAAGGCGATCATCACCCGCTCGGGACGCGTGAAGGTCTCCGGCGCCATCAGGATCGGCCGGTGCAGGGTGCGCACCACCCGCTCCAGGTTGGAGCCCAGGTGGTCGCTCGCTTGACGGGCGCCCTCGCCGCGCTTGCCGATCACCAGCAGGCGCATGTCGGCCTCGAGGTCGGCCAGGGTCTCCACCAGGGTGCCGTTGCGCTGGCGGGTGGCGGGATCACTCACGCCGTCCTCGACGGCCCGCTCCCTGGCCGCCTTGAGCATCAGCCGGCCCTGCTCCTGGGCCACCTTGGCGCGCTGCTCGTCGAGGTGCGCCAGCTCCTCGAGCAGGTGCTCCCGGGCGCCGAGCCCGAGGTTGCCGGAGAGGTCGGCCTCGGCGGTCTGGGGGTGGTTGTCCACCACGTGCAGGAAGGTCAGCGGTGCGCCGAGCGCGAGGCTCGCCCAGGCCGCGTAGTCGCACACCCCTTCGGAAAACTGCGAGCCGTCGATGGCGGCCATCACCTGTTCTGTCATGGTCTGGTCCTGAAACTGGCGTGAGTAGTCGTCGCTTCCACGTTCTACCGGATCCGTCCGGCGGGTCAATGGCCGCCCATCAGCTTCTCGACGGCCTCCGGGTCGTCATGCACCGCATAGCGGTCGACGATGGTGGCGCTCGCCTCGTTGAGGCCGATCAGCTCGACCTCGGTGCCCTCGCGGCGGAACTTGATCACCACCCGGTCCAGGGTCTGGACGGCGGTGATGTCCCAGAAGTGGGCCCGGGAGAGGTCGATGGTGACCTTCTCGACGGTGTCCTTGAAGTCGAAGGCGGCGCCGAAGCGCTCGGAGGAGGCGAAGAACACCTGACCCACCACCCGGTAGACGCGATGCCCCTCCTCGGGGGTCTCGGCGCCGACGTAGAGGATGTTGCCGACCTTGTTGGCGAAGAAGAGCGCGGCCAGCAGCACGCCGACGAATACGCCGATGGCCAGGTTGTGGGTGCCGACGGTGACCGCCACGGTGGCCAGCATCACGATGTTGGTGCTCATCGGGTGCTTCTTGAGGTCCTTGATGGAGCTCCAGCTGAAGGTGCCGATGGAGACCATGATCATCACCGCCACCAGGGCCGCCATGGGGATCTGCGACACCCAGTCGGACAGGAAGACCACCATCAGCAGCAGCACCACGCCGGCGATCAGGGTGGAGAGGCGCGTGCGGCCGCCGGACTTGATGTTGATCACCGACTGGCCAATCATCGCGCAGCCCGCCATGCCGCCGATCAGGCCGGTGCCGAGGTTGGCCAGGCCCTGGCCCTTGCACTCGCGGTTCTTGTCGCTCGCCGTGTCGGTCAGGTCATCGACGATGGTCGCGGTCATCATCGACTCCAGCAGACCCACCACGGTCAGCATCACCGAGTAGGGCAGGATGATCATCAGCGTCTCGAGGGTGAGCGGCACCTCAGGCCACAGGAACACCGGCAGGGTGTCGGGCAGCTCGCCCATGTCGCCCACGGTGCGGATCTCCATGCCGGAGAGCAGGTAGACCGCGGTCAGCACCAGGATACAGACCAGCGGCGAGGGCAGCAGCTTGCCGACCTTCGGCAGGTAGGGAAAGCCGTAGATGATCGCCAGGCCCGCCGCGGTCATGGCGTAGACGTGCCAGGTAACGTCGGTGAGCTCCGGCAGCTGCGCCATGAAGATCAGGATCGCCAGGGCGTTGACGAAGCCCGTCACCACCGAGCGGGAGACGAAGCGCATCAGGTCGGCCAGGCGCAGGTAGCCGGCGATGATCTGGAAGACGCCGGTGAGCAGGGTGGCGGCCAGCAGGTACTGCAGGCCGTGCTCCTTGACCAGGGTGACCATCAAGAGCGCCATGGCGCCGGTGGCCGCCGAGATCATGCCCGGCCGCCCGCCGGCGAAGGCAATGATCACCGCCATGGAGAAGGAGGCGTAGAGGCCCACCTTGGGATCGACGCCGGCGATGATCGAGAAGGCGATGGCCTCGGGGATCAGGGCCAGGGCCACGACGATCCCCGCCAGGGTGTCGCCCTTGAGGTTGGAGAACCAGCTCCGTTTCAGTGTCTCGTACATGCTGCGGTCCAGTCAGGGGATGGTGGAAGGGCCGTATGGCAGTCGACGCGCGATGCAGGCGTCTTCTCCCCCGCCTGGGCAGGCGCCGAGGGCGGAGCAGGAAGCGTGTCGCTGGAGAAGGCGCGCGGGCGTCGGCGCGCTGCATGCTGCCCGGGCCGATGAGGGCGGGCAGCGCCGAGTTAGAGGGGAGAGAGGCGCCAGGGCGGCGTGGCCGGCCCTGCCGGGGGTGTCATCACGGTCTGCCGACTCCCAGGCTCTGCCTCCGCGGGGCGGCGCGCAGCGAACGTGGCTGACGGCACCCGGCGAAGGCGCCGGAGTCTAGCAGAGATGGGACTAAGGTGCATCCGAGGCGCGCATGTGCTTGAAGGCCTCCATGATGTCCATGGGCAGCGGGAAGACCACGGTGGAGGCGTTCTTGTTGCTCATGTCGCTCATGGTCTGCAGGTAGCGCAGCTGCAGCGCGGCCGAGTTCTCGGACATGACGTTGGCCGCCTCGACCAGTTTCTTGGAGGCCTGCAGCTCGCCCTCGGCGTGGATCACCTTGGCGCGACGCTCGCGCTCCGCCTCGGCCTGGCGGGCGATGGCGCGGATCATGCTCTCGTCGAGGTCGACGTGCTTGATCTCGACGTTGGCCACCTTGATGCCCCAGCTCTCGGCGGAGCTGTCGATGATCTCCTGGATGTCGTCGTTGAGCTTGTCGCGCTCGGAGAGCATCTCGTCCAGGTCGTGCTTGCCGAGCACCGAGCGCAGGGTGGTCTGGGCCAGCTGGCTGGTGGCGTTGACGAAGTTCTCCACCTGGATGATCGCCTTCTCCGGGTCCACCACCCGGAAGTAGAGCACCGCGTTGACCTTGACGGTGACGTTGTCCTGGGAGATGACGTCCTGCTCCGGCACGTCCATGGTGATCACCCGCAGGTCGACCACTTCCATCTTCTGGAGACCAGGGATGATGATCAAAAGGCCCGGCCCCTTCACCGCCTGGAAGCGACCGAGGAAGAACACCACCCCGCGCTTGTACTCGGGCAGGATGCGGATCGAGGCCGCCAGCAGCATGATCAGCAGGACGACCGGAACGAGGTAGGAAAGCAGCATGGTGTCGGCTCCTTGGTTGGGCCGGACGATGCGGATCATCGACCGTGCCGGGCGGGCCTCAGGGCGTCGAGGCCAGCGGTTCGACCTCCAGGGTCAGGCCGTCGACCGCGGTGACGCGGACCGACTGCCCCCGGGCGAGCGGGACGTGGCTGCGCGCCCGCCAGCGCTCGCCCATCAGGCGCACGTGGCCCTGGCCGGTGAAGTCATCGAGGACCCGCGCCTCGCTGCCGACCAGCTCCTCCTGGCCGGTGCGCGGCGGGCGACGCCGCAGGCCGATGAAGCGGGTCATGGCCCACAGCATCAGGCCCGCCGCGAGCAGCGCGATGCCGCCGATCATCGGCAGCGAGATGTTCAGGGTGTCCGCGTCCATCAGTATCACCGATCCGATCACGAAGGCGACGATGCCGCCGATGCCGAGAATGCCGAAACTGGGCATCAGCGCCTCGCCCACGATCAGCCCCAGGCCCACCAGGATCAGCGCCAGCCCCGCGTAGTTGACCGGCAGCACCTGGAAGGCGAACAGCGCCAGCAGCAGCGAGATGATGCCGATGGTGCCCGGCACCAGGCTGCCCGGGTTGGAGAGTTCGAAGATCAGCCCGTAGAAGCCGATGATCATCAGGAAGTAGGCGACGTTGGGGTTGGTGATCACCGCCAGCAGCTTGGTGCGCCAGTCGGGATCGAAGCGCTCGACGGTGAGGCCCGCGGTGGCCAGCACCCGCTCGCCGTCGTCCATCACCACGCTGCGTCCGTCGAGCTGGGCGAGCAGGTCGTCGAGGTCGCGCGCCACTACCTCGATGACGTTTCGCTCGAGGGCATCCCGGGCGGTGAGGTTGACCGCCTCGCGCACCGCCTGCTCGGCCCAGTCGGCGTTGCGGCCGTGGCGCTCGGCCAGCGAGCGGATATAGGCGACGGCATCCTCCAGCACCTTGCGCTCCATGGCCGTCTCGCCGCGGCGCTTGGCCGGCGCCGGGTCGCCCGGCTCGGCGGCCGCCTCGTCCGCCGTCGCCCCGCCCTCGGGCGCCGCGTCGTCGGCGTCCTCCGGGGCCGCCTCTTGGGCGGGTGGTTCGGCCTCCGGGTCGGGCTCGCCGAGGCCCGGCAGGCCGCCCCCGCCGAGCTGCACGGGAGTGGCCGAGCCGAGGTGGGTGGCCGGCGCCATGGCCGCCACGTGGCTGGCGTAGAGCAGGTAGGTGCCGGCGCTGGCGGCCCGGGCCCCCGCCGGCGAGACGTAGAGGGCGACCGGCACCGGGGAGCCGAGCATGGCGCGGATCATGGCGCGCATCGAGGCGTCGAGTCCGCCGGGGGTATCCAGCTGTACCACGACGAGCTCGGCCTCGCGCGCCTCGGCCTCTTCCAGGCCGCGCTGGAAGTAGTCGTCGATGGCCGGCCCGATGGCATCGTCGATGGTCATCGCCAGGGCCACGCCCGACTCCGACGGGGCCTTCTGGGCCTGGGCCTGCCAGGCCAGCAGGACGCCCAGCGCCAGGCACAGCACGCTCAGCCAGAGCAGGACACGACGCTTGGCCGCCGGTCGATTCCCCATCACGCCCCCTCGCCTCGGCATCCCAGGTTACTCCTGTGATGCCGGGCGACGGGATTCGTTCAGGCCTCGCCGTACGCCCCGGGCGTCGTCGCCAGGACGTCGGCACCCGACCCGCGAGCGGTCGCGCTCAGAGGTCGTGGGGCTCGCCGGCCACGCGACGCTGCACCTCCACCATGTAGGCCGCCAGCGAGGCCAGCGCCTCGCTGTCCCAGGCCAGCGGCGCGGCGGCCATCGGGGCGACCATGCAGATCTGCACCATCTCGTCGGCGTGGACCTCTGCCATGCCGAACCGCTCGGCGGCCATCGCCACCCGGTGCGGGAAGGGCTGCTGGAAGGTGGCCTGGTAGCCGGTGTCCTGCCCGTCGCTGCCGTGGCAGCTCGCGCAGGCCAGGCCGTTGCCGCTCAGGGAGGTGTCGTAGTAGAGCGTCTCGCCTCGGGCCAGCATCGCCTCGGGGTTGTCGCCGCGCTCGCTGTAGGCCGGCACGTAGCCCTCGGGCCTGGCGACCACGGCGGCGCCTCCCTCGGCTTCCCCTTCTGCTTCCCCTTCTGCTTCCCCTTCTGCTTCCCCTTCTGCTTCCCCTTCTGCTTCCCCTTCTGCTTCCCCTTCTGCTTCGCCCTCGGCTTCGGCTTCGGCTTCGGCTTCGGCCTCACCCTCCGCCTCGGCGTGATGGCTCGCCAGCAACAGGGACGCCTCGCCCGAGGGGGAGAAGGCCGCCGCGCCAGGAGCGCCGCCCGACGCAGCGCCACCCGACAGATCGCCGCCCGGAGCGGCCTGGAGTGCGGCGCCGCCGGCCACCAGCGCCAGCAGCGGGGCCGTGTAGGCCAGTCGACGCCTCAGGCGGCCCAGCAGCCTGCGGCGTTGTTCGTCGTGCTGTGACATGATCTCGCCCTCCGAGGTTTGTGAGGGGCGCAACGCCGACGATACCGCGCCGCGCTCCCGTTATGTCGCCCCGGGACAGACGGGCTTACAGCCATGTCGTCGAGGTGCGTGTAAGGTGAGGCGCCCTCATGCGACCATCCATGACCATCGTCCCCGAACAAGGAGCGTCATGCCGGACACCGACTCTCGCCGCGACACGCCGCGGGTCCCGTCGACCCTCTGCGACCCGCTGGCCGCGGCCCTGGCCCGCACGGGCCTCGACGCGGGCATCTCCGCGCTGCGCCCGATGGCCGACACCGGCCTCGCCCACCACCATCTGTGGCTCGAGCGGAGCGGGGGCGACTGGGTGGCGCGACTGCCGAAGCAGAGCCAGATGCGCCTCGACCCCGCGGCGAACCTCGCCTACCAGGCGGCCTGCTTCTCCCGCGCCAGCCGCGGCGGCCACGCCCCCGCCCTGCACGGCCTGCTGCCGCCGGACCCGACGCTGCCCCGGGGCGGGCTGCTGGTCGATGCCATCCGCGGCCGCCCGGCGCGCCTGCCCGAGGACCTGCCACGCCTCGCCGAGGCGCTGGCCAGCCTCCACACCCTGGCGGTCCCGGCGACCGAGGCCCGGGCGCCGCTGCTCTCGCCCACGGATCCCTGGGCCGCCATGCGCGAGGAGCTGGACGAGCAGGCGCGCTTCCTCGAGCAGGCGGGTCTCCCGGACGCGGCCCGCGTCCCGATCGAGGCCGAGCTGGCCGCCCTGCCCCGCCGCCTGCCGCCCGGCCCCGGAGCCGAGCCCCGCCTGATCAGCTTCGATGCCCACCCCGGCAACTTCCTGGTCACCGAGGACGGTCGCGCGGTGCTGGTTGACCTGGAGAAGTGCCGCTACGGCCTGGTCGGCTTCGACCTGGCCCACGCCAGCCTCTACACCTCCACCACCTGGGATCTCCATAGCCGTGCCGAGCTGACGCCCGGGGAGGTGGCCGCCTTCTACCACGACTGGCTCGCGGCCACCGGGCTCGCGGGGGAGGTCGAGACCCTGCTGGCGTGCCGGCGCGCCATGTGGCTCTGGTCGCTGACCTGGTGCGCCAAGTGGCGCGCCAGCCATCGGCGGGCTCAGGATGCGCAGCGCCGCGGCGAGGACTGGTCCGCGGCGCTGAGCGACGACGCCCTGATCGCCCACGTGCGCGAGCGCGTCGACCACTACCTGTCGGTGGCCGCCATCGAGCACGTGCGCGGCGAGCATCGCGACCTACAACGCCGCCTTGCATCCTGACGCACGCCCCCTTGCCCCTGTTCACCTTCTCCATGAGGAACTCCACGATGCGCGCACCCTCTCTCCGGCTGGCCGCCCTGCTGCCCGCCCTGCTGACCAGCACGGGGCTCATGGCCGCCCCCGACCCGGCCGACTGGCCGGCCGTGCTCGAGGAGGCCCGCGGCCAGACGGTCTACTGGTACGCCTGGGCCGGCGACCAGCGCACCAACGACTACATCGACTGGGTGGCCGAGCGCGTCGATGAGCGCTTCGACATCGACCTCGAGCACGTCAAGGTCGGCAACACCGCCGAGGCGGTCTCCCGGGTGCTGGCGGAGAAGCAGGCCGGCAACGACACCGCCGGCAACGTCGACCTGATCTGGCTCAACGGCGAGAACTTCGCCGCCATGAAGGAGAGCGACCTGCTGTTCGGCCCCTTCGCCCGTGCGCTGCCGAACTTCGCCCTGACCCGCCCGGCGGACAACCCCGAGGTGGTCACCGACTTCACCCTGCCCACCGAGGGCTACGAGTCTCCCTGGGGCCGGGCGCAGATCACCTACTACTATGACAGCGACGCCTTGCGCGGGAATGGCGACGCCCATGACGCGCTCCCCCAGGACATCGAAGGGCTGCTCGCCTGGGCCAAGGCCAACCCGGGGCGCTTCACCTACCCGCGGATTCCCGACTTCACCGGCAGCACCTTCCTCAAGCAGGCGCTGATCGAGCTCACAGACCGGGACGAGGCGCTCTACGCGCCGGTCGAGGAGAGCGATTTCGCCGCCGTCACCGCCCCGCTGTGGGACTACCTGGATGCCCTGCACCCGCACCTGTGGCGCGGCGGCCGCCAGTTCCCCGCCAGCAGCCCCGAGATGCGCCGCCTGATGGGCGACGGCGCGCTCTCGCTGGCCTTCACCTTCACCCCCTCGGAGCCGGCCGCGGCGGTGGCAGACTACGAGCTGCCCCCGAGCACGCGCAGCTACGTGCCCGACAGCGGCACCCTCGGCAACGTGCACTTCATCGCCATCCCCTACAACTCGCCCCACCAGGCCGGCGCCATGGTCATCGCCGACTACCTGCTGTCCCCGGAGGCCCAGGCGACCAAGCAGGACCTCGACGTCTGGGGCGATCGCACCGTGCTCGACGTCGCCCGGCTGCCGGCGGAGGACCAGGCGCGGTTCGCGCTGGACGCGGAGAACCCGGCGATGCTGCCGGCGGGCGCCCTCGCGCGCACCCTGCCCGAGCCGCACCCCAGCTGGATGACGTCACTGCAGGACGCCTGGCAGGCGCGCTACGTCGGCCGATGAGAACGAGCGCTACCCCCTGCGGTGCGGGCGACGCGGGGCCGACCCCATGATGCTGCGCCTCGCCCCCGCACTGATCGTCACCCTGCTGGTCGCGCCGATCCTGGCGGGCCTCGCCATGGCCCTGCTGCCGGCCTTCGGCTACCTGCCGGCGCTCGGCGGCGAGAGCCTCTCGCTGGCGCCCTGGCGGGCGCTGGCCGCCCAGCCGGGCATCGGCCGCTCGGTCGCCATCAGCTTCGCCGGCGGCCTCGTCGCCACCGCCCTGTCGCTGGCCGTGGTGCTGCTCTACCTGGCCGCGGCGAGCGGCAGCCGGCTCGACCGCTGGATCCGGCGGCTGGTCTCGCCGCTGCTCTCCATTCCCCACGCCGCCGCGGCCTTCGGGCTGGCCTTCCTGATCGCCCCCACGGGGCTGCTCGCACGGCTGGCCTCGCCGGCGCTGACCGGCTGGGAGCAGCCGCCGGACCTGCTGATCGTCCAGGATCCCTGGGGGCTCTCGCTGATCGCGGGACTCGTCATCAAGGAGGTGCCCTTCCTGCTGCTGATGAGCCTGGCCGCGCTGCCTCAGCTCGACGCCGAGCGCCGGGTGGCCATGGCCCGCTCGCTGGGCTACCGCCCCGCCATCGCCTGGCTCAAGGTGGTGGCGCCGGCGCTCTATCCGCTGATCCGCCTGCCGGTGTTCGCGGTGATCGCCTATGCCTCCTCGGTGGTGGACGTGGCGATGATCCTCGGCCCGACCCTGCCGCCGACGCTGGCCGTGTCGATCCTCACCTGGTTCAGCGACCCCGACCTCGAGCAGCGCTTCCTGGCCTCGGCCGGCGCGATCCTGCAGCTCGGCGTCACCGCCGCCGCACTGCTCGCCTGGTTGGGGCTGGAGCGGCTCATGGCGAGGCTGATGACGGCCTGGATCGCCCGCGGCGGGCGCGACCGGGGCGAGGCCGGCCTGCGCCTCGCCGGCAAGCTGCCGATCCTGCTCGCCACCGGGATCGCCTTCGCCGGCGTCGGCGGCCTGGCGATCACCTCGGTGGCCGGATTCTGGCGCTTCCCCGACGCCCTGCCCCGCACCATGACGCTGGATCACTGGGCCCAGGCGCTGCCCGCCCTCGGCGAGCCCCTCGCCTCGACGGCGCTGATCGCGCTGGGCGCCACCCTGCTCGCCGCGGTGCTGGTGCTGGCGGCTCTCGAGAACGAGCAGCGCACCGGGCGCACCGCCTCGAAGGCGCTGTGGCTGCTCTACCTGCCGCTGATCGTGCCGCAGATCGCCTTCCTGTTCGGGCTGGTGGTGGTGATAGAACAGCTCGGTACCCGGCCGTCCCACGGCCTGATCGTCTTCGGCCACCTGCTGTTCGTGCTGCCCTACGTCTTCCTGTCGCTCTCGGAGGCCTACCGGCGGATCGACCCGCGCTGGACCCGGCTCGCCCTGACCCTCGGCGCCTCGCCCAACGCGGTCTTCTGGCGGGTCCGGCTGCCGATGCTGCTGGCCCCGCTGCTCACCGCCTGCGCGGTGGGCCTGGCCGTGAGCATCGGCCAGTACCTCCCCACCCAGCTGCTCGGCGCGGGCCGGGTGAGCACCGTCACCACCGAGGCGGTGTCGCTGGCCGCCGGCGGCAACCGCCGCGTGATCGGGGTCTGGGCGCTGGTCCAGGCGGGCCTGCCGCTGGTGGGCTTCGCGATCGCCATCGGCCTGCCGAAACTGCTATGGTCCCACCGCCGCGACATGCAGGGAGCCCCATGACCACGCCCCATCGACTCGCACTTCGCGACCTCCACATCCGCCTGGGCGACACGCCCCTGGTCGCCCTCGACGCCGAGATCGGCCCGGGCGAGGTGCTCACCGTCATGGGCCCCTCCGGCTCGGGCAAGTCGACCCTGCTGGCCTTCCTGGCCGGCTTCATGGCGCCCGAGTTCGCGGCCTCGGGCCGCATCCTGCTGGACGGCCGCGACATCACGACCCTGCCCGCCGAACGCCGCGGCATCGGCCTGCTGTTCCAGGACCCGCTGCTCTTCCCCCACCTCTCGGTGGCCGGCAACCTGCGCTTCGGCCTCGCCGGCACCGGCGCCGACAAGGCCGCCCGGGTCGAGCAGGCGCTCGCGCACGTCGGGCTGGCCGGGTTCGGCGAGCGCGACCCTGCCACGCTCTCCGGCGGCCAGAAGGCGCGGGTGGCGCTGATGCGCCTGCTGCTCTCGGCCCCCAGCGCGGTGCTGCTCGACGAGCCCTTCTCGAAGCTCGACACCCACCTGCGCCAGGCGATGCGCCGGCTGGTCTTCGAGCACCTGCGCGAGGCCGGCCTGCCGAGCCTGCTGGTCACCCACGACCGCGAGGACGCCGAGGCCGCCGGCGGGCGGGTGATAGAGCTCTCGCCCGCAGGCCGGTGAGGCGATGCCCGGCCGATCCCTCTGGAGCACCGCGATGTCGCCCCCGCCCCGGCTGAGCATCGTGCTGCCGACGCTGAACGAGGCCGCCATCATCGAGGCGACCCTGACCCGCCTGCAGGCGATGAAGGCGGCCGGCGTGGAGCTTCTGGTGGTCGACGGCGGCAGCCGCGACGAGACGCCGGCCCGGGCGCGACCGCTGGCCACGCGGGTGATCGCGAGCGCGCCCGGCCGCGCCCGGCAGATGAATGCCGGCGCCGCCGAGGCCCGGGGCCGAACGCTGCTGTTCCTGCATGCCGACACCGACCTGCCGCCGGGGGCCGAGGCCGCGATCGCCGCGGCGCTGGCCGAGGGGCACGCCTGGGGACGCTTCGACGTGCGGCTGGCCGGGCACCATCCGCTGCTGCCCGTGATCGCCTTCGCCATGAACCGCCGCTCGCGCTGGACCGGCATCGCCACCGGCGACCAGGGCCTGTTCATGACCCGAGCGGCCTTCGACGCCGCGGGCGGCTTCCCCGTTCAGCCGCTGATGGAGGACATCGAGATGTCGCGACGACTCAAGCGGGTCTCGAGGCCGGCCTGCCTGCACGCGCGGGTGACGACCTCGGGCCGGCGCTGGGAGCGAGGCGGCGCCTGGCGAACCATCCTGCTGATGTGGCGGCTGCGCTGGCGCTACTGGCGCGGTGCCTCCCCCGACGACCTGGCCAGGGCCTATCGCCATGTGCGCTGACCCCCGCGACGCCTCCCTGGCGATACTCGCCAAGGCCCCGATCCCCGGGCGCGCCAAGACCCGGCTGATCCCGGCGCTCGGCGCCGAGGACGCCAGCCGGCTCCACGCCGGGCTGCTGCGCCACGCCGTCGCCACCGCCCTGGCGGCGAGCGAGCCTTCGCGCATCACCCTGTGGACGGCGCTCGAGCACGACCACCCGCTGTTCCGCGAACTGGCCGAGCGCCACGGCATCGCGCTTGGCGCCCAGCCCGAGGGCGACCTCGGCGCGCGCATGCACCATGCCCTCGCGGCCATGGGCGCACCGGGGCTCGTGATCGGCAGCGACTGCCCGGCGCTGACCCCGGCGCTGCTGCGACGCTGCGCGGCGGCGCTGATCGAGGCCGACGGCGTCTGCGTGCCGGTCGAGGACGGTGGCTACGCGCTGGTCGGCGCCCGACGCGCCGAGCCCGGCCTGTTCCAGGGCATCGACTGGGGCATGGATCGGGTCATGGCCCAGACCCGCGAGCGCGCCATGGCGATGGGCTGGCGCCTCGCCTGCCCGGCCCGACTCTGGGACGTCGACCGCCCCGAGGATCTCCCCCGGCTGGCCCGCCTGGGCGAGGCGCTCGGCGTCGACTTCCTCGCGCCTCGCCATCAGGGGCACCATGACTCGCGTCCCGCCCTGTAAGGAAGGGCGGCACGACACGACGCAACGCTACCCACGACGCTTTCAACGGAGTATCGCTACACGACGGCAAAACCCTGCTGGTAGACTCGTTCCCCATCACGACGACAAGCGATGGGGATGGCGACCGAGCGATGGACGACAAGGCACACCGAATGGAGCGGCTCACGGCGGTGAGGCCGCGACTGGTCTCCTTCGCCCTCATGCATCTGCGGGATCGAAGCCGGGCAGAGGATGCCGTTCAGGAGGCCATGATGTCCGCCATCGAGAAGAACGACAGCTTCGCCGGGCGCTCGGGCTACGAGACCTGGGTCTTCGGCATCCTCAAGTACAAGATCCTCGACGCCATGCGCGCCCAGAAGCGCCATGGGCAGTGGCAGCCGCTGGCGGACGAGAACGACGACGAGGCGATCGACCGCCAGTTCCAGCAGAGCGGCCACTGGCGGCCAGACGCCAGGCCCCAGAGCTGGGGCGAGCCCGAGGCCGCCTTCGAGAGTGAACGCTTCTGGCGCGTCTTCGACGCCTGCATGATCGCCCTGCCCGACAGCGCCGCGCGGATCTTCTCCCTGCGCGAGCTGATGGGGCTCTCCACCGAGGAGATCTGCCGGGAGCTCGAGATCAAGGAGAACAACTGCTGGGTCATGCTGCATCGCGCCCGGCTGAAGCTGCGCGCCTGCATCGAGCAGGGCTGGCTCGTGGGAGACGCCTCATGATGATGATGTGCAAGGAAGCCACCCGCCTGATGTCGCTGCGCCAGGACCGCCCCCTCAGCTTCCAGGAGCGACTCTCGCTGCGGCTGCACCTCGCCATGTGCGGCGCCTGCCGGGAGTGCGACCGGCAGTTCACGCTGCTGCACGAGGCCGGCCGGCGCTTCGGCCCCGAGGAGAGCGACGAACCGCCGGCTTGAGTCAGCGGCCCGCGGCGGCCCCGGCCAGGCCCTCGAGCACGCCGGCGATCTTCTCCAGGGGCAGCTCACAGCCCTCCAGGCCGTGACGCTCGGCCAGGTAGTGGGGCGAGTTCCACTCCAGGCGCACGCCCTCGTCGGTCTCCCTCACCACCATCTTCTGCGGCAGGTCCAGCGCCATGCTGCCCTGGCACTGCATCATGGGCGTGCCCGCCGCCGGGTTGCCGAACACAAAGGTGCGGGTCGGCGGCAGCGCGAGATCCACGTGCTGCGCATTGGCCGCATGGTCGACCACGGTCATCAGGGTCAGTCCCTTCTCCTCGATCGCCGCGCGCAGCCGCTGGTCGACGCGCTCGAACGCATCGTCCGATGCGAGATGCATGATGCCGTGGGTCTCCGCCTGCACGACCGGCGCCGCGGCCAGCAGCAGGCCCAGGGCCGCCCCGATCATTGCCTTCTTCATGATGTCTGTTCCTTCTCGTTGATGGCCCGCACAGCGTGGCCAACCCCCGCGGCCCTGGCAAGTCCATCCGCCGGGGCGACCGATCAGGGCCGCCGACGACGCTGTAAGGATGGCCCGGCCTCCTCGACCGAGCCCGGTCCCTCGATCCCTGGAGTGCCCCATGACGATTCGATCGCCACGCGTTTCCCGCCAGACATGCCCAGGTCGCCGGACGGGCCGCCGGCGGCTCGCCGCGCTCGCTGCCGGACCGCTGCTGGTCGGGGCCGGCCTGGCCTGGGCGGCCGACGACCTGCACTTCTCGCCGGAGGCGATCCACGACTGGCCGACCCGGGCCTTCGCCGGCGAGACCGAGTACCGGGTCGTCGACCTGGCGGGCACCCGGGCGCTTAGGGCCCGCGCCCGCGGGCAGGCCTCGGCCAAGTACCTGGAGCGCGAGATCGACCTCGAGGCGACGCCCTATCTGCACTGGTGCTGGCGCGTCTCGGAGACCCACCCGGGGCTCGACGAGACGCGCCAGGACGGCGACGACTACCCGGCCCGGGTCTACGTGGCCCGCAAGACGGGGCTGCTGCCCTGGCAGGTGGAGTCGGTGAACTACGTCTGGGCCTCGACCCAGCCGGCCGACAGCGCCTGGCCCAACGCCTTCACCGATCGCGCCCAGCTGCTGGCGCTGCGCAGCGGCGACGCGCGAGTCGGCGAGTGGGTGGCGGAGGTGCGCGACGTCGGCGCGGACTACCGGCGCCTGTTCGGCAGCCGCCCGGCCAGCATCGACGGCCTGGCCCTGATGAGTGACGGTGACAACGCCGGCGTCGATGCCACGGCCTGGTTCACCCACCTCGCCTTCTCCGCCTCGCCCACGCCGCCCGACTGCCCCTGAGGCGCTCAGCCGACGGCGACGCGGCGCAGGCCGCCGTCGCCCCCGACCAGGGGGCCGAGGGGGGACGCGTGCGCTTCGCCGGGCATGCAGACAACCTCCCGTCGCCCGTGGCGCAGGGAAACGAGGGTGAGCATGGTGGTACTTCGGTCGGGGTCGGGGCCGGGGCGGCCCGAAAGCGGGAAAGCCGGGGCCGTCACCCGGGGCGACGGCCCGGCCACTCAGGCATCGGGCGAGGATGAGATCACCCCTCGGCCTCTGCTTCCGCTTCTCCCTCCGCTTCACCTTCGGCCTCGCCTTCCGCTTCTCCCTCCGCTTCACCCTCGGCCTCGGCATGCGCCTCGGCCAGCATCAGGGGCGCCTCCTGGCCGCTGGTGTAGCCGCCGAGGGCCCCCGGGGTCTCGGCGGGCTCGGCGGCCACGGCCTGGAAGGCCGCGCCGCTCGCCACCAGCAGCAGGGCCGGTGCCGTGTCGCCGAGCTGTCGGCCGAGCCGGCCCAGCAGGTGGCGACGTTTCTCATCGTGCGGTGTCATGGTCATGACCTCCTCGATTGGCAGTGTCGGACCGCGGCGTCGACGCTTCCTCGCGCTCGACGTCCGCGTTCGCAACGCACGCGCGACACGCCGGGCGTGTCGCCATGCCACGGGCCGGCCGGCGGGCCGACCCCGTCATCAGCGTCGCCGCGGCGGCGCCGGATGCTCGGGCCCCGCTACTCCCCCGCCGCCGCGGCGCGGTCGACGGGGGCATCGGTCGCCATGCTCTCGGCCAGCCAGGCGGCCAGCGCCGTGCTCGACGGCGCCTCGCTTCCCGCCTCCGCGTCGATCGCGACGGCGCCGAGGGACAGGGTGGCGAGCCAGTCGCCCAGGGCCGTGACGCCCTGGGCCGTCAGTCGCCCCTCACCGGTCAGGCAGTGGGGCAGCAGCGCCCCCAGCGCCTCCAGCATGGCGACCGGGGCCAGAGGCGTCTCGACGTGGGCGCCCGCCGCCAGCAGCACGCCGCGCAGGGTCACGCCCGCCGGGCAGGCCGGCGCCGAGCCAGGCTCTTTCATGGGCGCGTCCAGCGGCTCGGCCCGCGCCGGGTCCGCGAGGTCCAGGCGCACGCCGCGGGTCAGTCGGCCGCCGCCTTCCTCGCACAGCCTCGCGATCAGGGTGCGGCGCGGCGCGCCCTCGGGGAGCAGGCAGAGCACGCCGGTGCCGTCGGGCCCGACCAGCACGGGCGCATCGATCACCGGCCGGTCGGCGCTCGCGACCCGGCGCAGCAGGTGGGCGATCAGCACGGGGACCAACCGGGCCAGGGTCAGCCGTCCGGCGACCAGTCGATCGCCCTCGGCCAGGGCGTAGCCCGCCGCCTCGCGCAGCACCCGCAGCCGCGGTCGCCCGCTCACCTCGCCCTCGACCGGCACCAGTCGCGGCCCGAAGGCGGCCGCAAGCCTCACGAGGGCCGGGCCGCTCGCCGCCTCCAGCCCCCACTCCTGCCCCGCCAGGCGCAGCGTGAAGGCGCGAGGGACGCGGGGCGTGTCGGCCTCGGCGGCCGGCGCGGTCGCCTCCGCGGCCTCCCGCTCGCCCGCCTGGCGGAGCAGGCCGAGGCGGCACCAGTCGTGCAGGGTGGCCCAGACCTCCCGACGCAGGGACTCACGGTCGGCCGTACGCTCGTCGCCCGCCGCCTGGGCGGCGCCCGCCAGCGACTCGACGATGGCCTCGAGGTCGAGCCCCTCGGTCGCCAGCAGCCAGATCAGCGCCGCCGTGTCGTTGGGCCGGTAGAGATCGCCGCGGCGGGTGTCGTAGAGGGCGAGGCACTCCCCGTCGACGATCTCCGCCACGTGGCGCCGGGCCAGACGCGGGGCCGGCAGCGGTTGCCCCGCGAGTCCCGCGGCCAGCCGCCAGTCGGCCAGGCTCGGCAGCGAGAAACAGGGCAGGTAGCGCGCCGGATCGGCGGCCGGCAGCAGCCGCCGGAAGCCCCCGGCGCGCGCCCGCTCCGCCTCGGCCTCGGCGAGGAGCGCCGCGGTCTCGTCCCGGCCCGCCTGCTGGCTCGCCGTCTCGGGGGGCGCCTGGCCGGGGAGGTCGAGCAGCGTCACCAGGTCCCGGACCAGGCCGCCCTTGACGGCCTCCTCGACCCGTCCGCCCGTGTCCGGGGCGGCGCAGATGCCGAGCGACGGGCTCAGGTTGCACTCGAGGATCCAGGGCGTGAGGGTGTCGTCCACCAGGCAGTCGAGGCCCAGCAGCTCGTAGCAGCCGCGCGGGTCGGCGCCGGCCTCGGCGGTGCGGGCACGCATGGCGTCCACGGCGGAGATCGCGGTGAGCGCCACCAGGTCCTCGATGCGCGCGAAGAGCGTCGCGTCGTCGTGCCCCTGGTCGCTCAACCAGGCCCGGTAGCGATCGAGGTCGATGAACTCCACCGGCACCTCGGCGTCGGTGTTCAGGGCGTTGATGTCCGGATTGGTCAGCTGGCTGAAGGGGTTGTCGGCATCGTCGGGGTCCCAGGGCTCCGAGGCCAGCTTGGCGAAGCCCTGGCGGTAGAGATAGACGCGCAGCGGATCGAGGGAAGCGATCAGCACATAGAGGCGCAGCACGTACTTGTGGCCACGGATGGTGTGGGGGTTGGCCAGGTACGCCTGCACCAGCCAGTCCCGGGCCAGGGGCGCCTCGGCGACGTCGGTGAGCACGCGCACGCCCTTGCCCTTGGAGGCATTGGTGGGCTTCAGGATCCAGCGCTGCTCGGGGTGATCCTGGGCGGCCTGCTGCAGCGCGTGGTAGTCATCGGGCATCACGTAGGCGCGGGGAAAGAATGCCAGCCGCCGGGCCAGGGCATGGTCGGGCCCGTGGCTCTCCCTGAGGCGCTCGCGCAGGGCGGCCAGGCTCTCGTGCAGGCGACTCTTGACGGTGAGCGCCGCATTGCCCGGGAAGTGGTTCATCCGGCGCGTCGGCGAGACCCGGCGAAACTGCCCGGCCTGGGGCATGCCGGTGATCCAGGCGGCGTCCCAGTCATCCTCGTCACCGGCCCGCCAGCCCAGGGGCTCCAGGGCCTCCCGGAAGAAGCGATCCTGTTCCTCGGCCCGCTGGCCGCCCAGCCAGAAACGTCTCGGCGAATGCTGCTGCGTCATGCGCGGGTTCTCCTGTGCGGCCCTGGGGGGATGCCGTGGTGATGGTCACCGGTCGTTCGGTCGCCGGGGCTCGGTGCTCCTTACAGCGATAGCAAGTGTCGAGCGATCTGTCGCGTCTCGAGACGCTCGACCCATCGGCAAGCAGGGCACGAGCTCGCGATGGGCAACGGCCAAGGCCGCCGCCTGTCGGACACGATGACGCCCTGGCCGGTCGTCCCGGCCAGGGCGTCATCGTGCGGGGCATCTCGGGGCGACGCTCGCCGGCTCAGCCCAGCCGCTCGGCCAGGGCGTCGAGATCGGGCACGGTGAGGTCGGGGTCGATGCCCCAGGGATCGAAGGGCGCATCCGGGCTGCGCCGCACCCAGGCGGCGTGCAGGCCGGCGTGGCGCGCGCCGATCACGTCGAAGGCGTTGCTGGAGATCAGCCAGGTGTCGCCGGGCTCGCTCTCCAGGCGATAGCGCAGATGGGCGTAGACCGCCGGGTCGGGCTTGAAGCGCTTGACCTCATCGGCGCTAACCACGTCGTCGAAGTGCTGGCGCAGGCCGGACTGTTCGAGCAGCCCCTCGACCGCCTCGCGTCCGCCGTTGGAGAAGGCCACGCAGCTCATCCCCGCCGCGACGAGGCGCGCAAGCGCCGCCGAGGCCTCCGGGAAGGCCGGCAGGCGCGCATAGACGCCCATCAGGTGCTCCTTGTCGGTCTCCGAGAAGCGCGTCTGCAGGGCGCGATCGGTGAACTCCAGCGCCTCGCGGGTGCAGCGGGCGAAGTCGACGTAGGCCCCCATCAGGCCGCGGCGGAAGCTGTACTCGAGCTGCTTGTCGCGCCAGCGCCGCGAGAACTCGGGCGCCAGGTCCGAGCGCTCCTGTCCGGCGAGGCGAAGGGCGAGTTCGTCGACCACGCCGTGGGTATCGATCAGGGTCCCGTAGACGTCGAAGGCGAGTATCGTGGCCATCTCCATGCTCCTTCCATCGGTTAAGGTCTCAAGCGTGCGCCAGGCGGGCCGCCGCGACAAGTCGTCGGGCCGGTCTCAGCCGGCCGCGAGCCGCGACAGGGCGAAGCCCGCGATGGCGGTGTCCTGCACGCCGGTGCCGGTGAGGTCGCACACCGTGATCGTCGCCTCGGAAAGCCGCAGGCGCTGGCCCTCGGCGATCACCCGGCCCAGCTCATGGACCTTGAAGGGCGCCTCGCCGCCGGCGAAGGCCTTGAGCTCGCCGTTGACCTCGCTCTGGGCCCGGGTGTCGCAGACGAAGGCGTCGGCGCGGGTCAGTACCGAGGCGTCGAGCTCGCGCTTCTCGGGGCTGTCCGCGCCCATGGCGGTGACGTGCACCCCTTCCGGGAGGTTCCGGGCGTGAACGAGCGGCGTGCTCGACGGGGTGGCGGTGACGACGATGTCGGCCGTCGCGCAGGCGCTCGCCACCGCGTCGTGCACGGTCACCGCGAGCCCCGCGGCGCGCAGCCGTTCGGAGCAGGCCTCGGCGCCCTCGCGGCGGCGCGCCCAGAGATCCACGGTGTCGATGTCGCGCACCAGCCGCAGCGCGAGGACCTGCTGCTCGGCCTGCTCCCCCGCGCCGAGCACCGCGACCCGGCGGCTGTCCGGGCGCGACAGGTGCTTCGCCGCGATGGCGCCGGCCAGCGCCGTGCGCACCCGGGTAAGGTAGCCCTCGTCGAAGAGCACCGCCTCCACCTGGCCGGTACGGGCCGAGAACACCATCATCAGGCCGTTGAGGCTCGCCAGGCCCAGCCGCGGATTGTCGAAGAAGCCGGGGCTGACCTTGATGGCGAAGCGTTCGGCGCCGCGGATATGGGCGGTCTTGACGTCGACCTCGCCGTTGGCCTCCTCGATGGCCATGGAGAGGATCGGCGGCTGCACCACCTCGCCGCGACCCAGCGCCGCGAAGCCCGCCTCCACGGCGGCGAGGGCCGCGTGGTCGAGGCCGACGGCGGCCTCGATGGCCTCGCGCTGATAGAGCTGCATGGAAAAACCTCCAGACACAAGTCAGGGAGTGGCAAGTAGAAAGTAACAAGTGGAAAGGCATGCGTGGCCAAGCGGCCAAGCGGCCAAGCCCAGGCTCATGTAGCCAAGCCCAGGCTCATGTGGCCAGTGACAGATCGCAAGAGGCGCGTTCTACTCGCTGCCCACTCCTTGGCGGCTCGGCGCTTGCCACTTGGGGCTGTCCGCAGGGCATTCAGCGTCCCGCCAGGGCCCGGGCGCGGTCAAGGGTGGCAAGCGACACCGCGTTGCCGGAGAGGATCAGCGCCACGCGCTGGCCGCGCACGTCGAGGCCGTGCTCGCTCAGCGCCGCGAGCCCCACCGCGGCGGCGCCCTCCACCAGCACCTTCTCGTGCTCGAGGAGCGTCACCATGGCCTCGGCGATGGCGCGCTCCGAGACCTGGCAGTGGTCGTCCATCACCTCGCGCACCAGCGCCAGGGTGCAGCGGTTGTCCGCCCCGATGCCGCCGCCCAGCGAATCGCCCAGGCTCTCGACCTCCTCGACCGCCACCGGGCGGCCCGCCTGGAGGCTTTCCCACATCGCCGCGCCCCGGGAGAGACTCACCCCGGTGACCCGGCAGGCGGGGCGGATCGCCTTCACCGCGGCGCCGATACCGCCCAGCAGGCCGCCCCCGGAGAGCCCGACGATGACGCGGTCGAGATCCGGGGCGTCCTCCATCAGCTCCAGGCCGATGGTGCCCTGCCCCGCCGCGACCAGGGGATCATCGAAGGGCGGGATCAGCGTCATGCCGCGTTCGCGCACCTGCCGGTCGACCTCCTCGAAGGCCTCGTCCTGGCTGGCCCCGACGCGCCTCACCTCGGCGCCCAGCGCCTCGATGGCGGCGACCTTGTCGGGCGGCACCAGGTGCGACAGGCAGATCGCCGCTGGCACGCCCTGGCGCGCGGCGGCGTGGGCCACCGCCCGGCCGTGGTTGCCGGTGGAGGCGGTCACCACCCCGACCGCCAGGGCCTCGCGGCCGTGGCGTTCGATCAGCGCGGCGATCATGTTCGTGGCCCCGCGCAGCTTGAAGGCCCCGGTGGGCTGCAGGGTCTCGAGCTTGAGCAGGATCTCGGCATCGAAACGCGCCGAGAGCGCCGCCGAGCGCACCAGCGGCGTGCGCACCGTCTCGCCGGCGAGGCGGCGGCGCGCCTGGTAGAGATGCGCCAGGGTGACCCCGTGGTGATGCATCCGGTTCTCCCACAACGGCGTCGCCGCGGGCGAGCCCGCGGCGACGAGGAAAGATGGCGCCGGCCCCGGGCGGGACCGGCGCCGGACGGGCCGTCAGGCGCCGGTGACGGCCAGGCCCTTGACGGCGCCCTCGCGGACCAGCTCGTCGAGCACCGCATCCACGGCGCGACGGGCCCGGGCGACGATCTCGTCGACCTCCTCGCGACTGGTGGTCAGCGGCGGCGCGAAGCCCAGGATGTCGCCCTGGGGCATGGCGCGGGCGATCAGGTTCTCCTCGAGCGCCGCGGCGGCGATGCGCGGGCCGACCTTGAGCGCCGGGTCGAAGTCCTGGCGGCGG
Source organism: Halomonas sp. THAF5a (assembly GCF_009363755.1). NCBI lineage: Bacteria > Pseudomonadati > Pseudomonadota > Gammaproteobacteria > Oceanospirillales > Halomonadaceae > Halomonas > Halomonas sp. THAF5a. Next base: position 3,080,189 of record NZ_CP045417.1, read on the forward strand.
GCAGGGTCGGCGGCGAACTGCAGCGCCGCCAGCATGCCCACGCCGCGCACGTTGCCGACGATGGGGTGGTCGCCGAAGGCGGCCTGCATCTGCTGCTGCAGGTAGGCGCCGGTCTCGGCGGCGTTCTGGGTCAGCCCCTCGCGCTCGATGATCTCGAGGTTGGCCAGGCCCGCGGCGCAGCCCAGGGCGTGGCCGGAGTAGGTCCAGCCGTGGCCGATCGGGCCGTACTCGCCGGTGCCGGCTTCCAGCACCTTCCAGACGCGATCGCCGACGATCACCCCGGAGAGCGGCTGGTAGGCGCTGGTCAGGCCCTTGGCCACGGTGATCAGGTCGGGCTTGATGCCGTAGAAGTGGCTGCCGAAGTCGGTGCCGATGCGCCCGAAGCCGCAGACGACCTCATCGGCGATCAGCAGCACGTCGTACTTGGCCAGCACCGCCTGGATCTCGGTCCAGTAGCCCTCCGGCGGCGGCACGATGCCGCCGGTGCCGAGCACCGGCTCGCCGATGAAGGCGGCCACGGTGTCCGGCCCCTCGGCGAGGATCATCTCCTCGAGCTTGGTGGCGCAGTGCCTGGAGAACTCGCGCTCGCTCATGCCCTCGAGCTGTGCGGCGCGCTGGTAGTAGAACGGCGCCTCGGTGTGACGGATGGTGTCGATGGGCAGGTCGAAGTGGTCGTGGAACGCCTTGAGGCCGGTCAGCGAGCCGGAGGCGATGCCGGAGCCGTGGTAGCCGCGCATCCGCGAGATCACCTTCTTCTTCTGCGGCAGCCCGCGCACGTTGTTGTAGTAGCGCACGATCTTGAGCTGGGTCTCGTTGGCATCAGAGCCGGACATGCCGTAGTAGACCTTGGACATGCCGGGGCCGGCGAGCTCGAGGACCTTCTCGGAGAGCGCGATCTGCGGCTCGTTGGAGTGCCCCACGTAGGTGTGGTAGTAGGAAAGCTCGAGGGCCTGGCGATAGATCGCCTCGGCCACCTCGGTGCGGCCATAGCCGATATTGACGCAGTACAGGCCGGCGAAGCCGTCGATGAACTCGCGGCCATCCTTGTCGACGATGTGGATGCCCTTGCCGCCGCTGATCACCCGGCCCGGCGCGTCGCCATGGGCGAAGTCGCGCAGGTGGGTGGAGGCGTGGAAGGTCACCTTGCGGTCGCGCTCGATCAGGTCCCGGTGCTGCTGGCTCATCGTGTTCTCTCTTTGATCATCGAAGGCTCCCCGCCGCGGCGGGGAGGGTGGTGATAACGATCTGGCATGGCTCGGCGCCCTTGCCGTGGCGCCCGGGCCTGCGGCTCAGCTCCCGGAGACGGAACCCAGGGCGCCGAGACAGTAGTATTTCGTTTCCAGGTACTCGTCGATGCCGGTGACGCCGCCCTCGCGGCCGAGGCCGGAGTGCTTGACGCCGCCGAAGGGCACCGGGGGGCCGGTCATCTTCACCGAGTTCACCGCCACCATGCCGAACTCCAGGGCCCGCAGGACCTTCCAGATGCGGCGGATGTCGTGGGTGTAGAGGTAGGCCGCGAGGCCATACTCGGTGTCGTTGGCCATCTCGATGACCTGGTCGTCGTCGGCGTAGGCGGTGATCCCGGCCACCGGCGCGAAGCTCTCCTCGTGCCAGATCTTCATGTTGGCGGTCACGCCGGTCAGCAGCACCGGCATGAAGAAGTTCTCGCCCGGCGCCTGGCTCTGGTCGCCGGCCATCAGGGTCGCGCCCTTGGAGATGGCGTCGTCGACGATGGCCGCGGCCTTCTCCACCGCCTGGCGATGGATCAGCGGGCCCAGGTCGACCTCGCTCTCCAGGCCGTTCCCCACGGTCAGGGCCGCCATGCGCTCGGCGAAGTGCGCGACGAAGTCGTCGTGGATCGACTCGTGCACCAGGATGCGGTCCGCGGCGAGGCAGTCCTGGCCGGCGGTCTGGAACTTGGCCGCCACCGCGGCGAAGGCCGCCTCCCGGGGATCCATGTCCGGCCCGACGATGAAGGGCGCATTGCCGCCGAGTTCCAGCGAGACCCGCTTCACGGTGTTCGCGCTCTGCTCCAGCAGCAGCCGGCCGACCCGGGTGGAGCCGGTGAAGGAGAGCGCCTTGACGCGCTCCTCGGCGCACAGGATCCGCGACACCTCGGGCGGATCGCCCAGCACCACGTTGAACACCCCGGCCGGGATGCCGGCCCGCTCGGCGAGCTCCGCCAGGGCCAGCGCCGAGTACGGGGTCTCGCCGGCGGGCTTGACGATCACCGTGCAGCCGGCGGCCATGGCGGCGGCGGCCTTGCGGGTGATCATCGCCAGCGGGAAGTTCCAGGGCGTGATCAGCGCGGCGATGCCCACCGGCTCCTTGAGGGTGCCGAGCGCCGCGTTGGGGATGTGGCTCGGGATGGTCTCGCCGAAGGTGCGCTTGCCCTCCTCGGCGAACCAGCGCACGAAGCTGGCCCCGTACTCCACCTCGCCCCGGGCGTCGGGCAGCGGCTTGCCCTGCTCGAGGGTCATGATCAGGGCGAGGTCCTCGCGGTTCGCCTGCAGCAGGTCGTACCAGGCGAGCAGCCGCTCGCAGCGCTCGTCGGCGCGCAGCGCGCGCCAGTGCACGAAGGCCGCCTCGGCGGCATCCACCGCCGCGGTGATCTGGTGCGACTCCAGCCAGGGGATGTGACCGAGGGTCTCGCCGGTGGCCGGGTCGACGACGGCCTCCTCGCGGTTGCCGTCGCCGTGGGTCCACTTGCCATCCACGTAGGCGTACTGACGGAACAGCCGCGGATCGCTGAGCTTGCTGGACAGAGTCATGCGCTACCTCCCCTGACGCGCCGGCGCGTGTCGGCGCCGGCGATGTTTCGGCGCGGCTCTGGGCGCCGAACGAACGAAGAAACGGTCGAGCCGTCTGTCGCGGGGTCGCGGGACGGCTCGATGGGTACAGGATAAGGGCGATGGCGGGACGAGACTTTTCGTTCACCGACGAAAACGACGCAGGATTTTTTGTCCTGCGCCGCTACGCCGCGGTTTTTTCTGTTGGCGCTTTTTCCCCTGGCCTCGGAAGTCAGCCCAGGGGCGGGTTATTGAGGGCCTCCTCGCTGAACACCAGCAGGCCGAGCTCCGGTCGATAGCCGTGGATCTCGGTCACATCCAGGGCCTGCAGGAAGTGCAGGATCTCCTCGCTGACCACCTGCCCGGGCACCAGCACCGGGAAGCCGGGCGGATAGGGGATCACGAAGCTCGCCGAGACGACGTCGCGGCCGTCGCGCATGCGGGCCTGCAGCTCGCCGTTGTCGAAGCGCAGGTACTCGGTGTTCTCCTCGTCGTAGCTCAGGAAGTAGGCCCGGCGGATGTCGCCCTCCGGCGTGCCGTCCTCGGCCTGGGGGCGGAAGGCGTCGTGGAAGCGGCTGAAGTCGGGCAGCGGCGGCAGCTCCTGGGTCAGCGAGTGGATGCGGTTCTCGATGATCTTGCGCTCGGGGCGACTGCTCTCCTCCCAGCGATACTCAAACTCCTTGGCCAGCTTGATCAGCACGTCGAGCAGGTAGGCGATGGCACCCCGGGAGGTGCCGATATTGGTCATGAACAGCACGGTGTTGCGCGAGGTCTTGTTGATCTGGATGCCGTACTTGTTCATCAGGTATTCATTCTTGAAGGTATCGCCGTCGATGCCGGTGGCGCCGATGGCGATGGTGATGCGACTGGGGTCGACGACGAACTCATCGTTGGCCCAGGCCTCCTCCATCTTGTTCCAGCCGGTGACCGGGTCGTAGAAGGTATCGACGCCGGACTCGCGGTACTCCAGCGGCACCATGTCGCGGTTGATCAGCACCCGGAAGTACTTCTGCAGCAGCGGGTGGGTATAGAGCTGCTCGCGCAGCGACAGCGCGGCCTCGACCTGGGCGTGCACCAGCTCGAAGCCCTCCATCTCGGCCTGCATGCGCCCCACGTCCAGCGAGGCGATGATCTGGTAGTTCGGCGAGGTCGAGGTATGGGTCATGTAGGCCTCGTGGAACGGCGCCTCGACCTTCTGGCGATAGTCCTGATCCCAGATGTGGATCATCGAGCCCTGGCGCAGCGAGGTCAGGGTCTTGTGGGTGGAGTGGGTGGCATAGGCGCGGATGCGCGCGGTGTCGGGGTCGGGCATCAGGCGCCGATCGAGCCAGGTGGCGTCGTCGTCGGGATCGAGGGCGTCGAACTCGGCCTTCCAGGCCGCGTACTCCTCGCGGTAGGCGGCGCTGCGGTAGCGGTCGCGCAGGGTGCGGGCGGCATGCATGGCGGTGCGCGGCCGGTAGGTGGGGTTGAAGCCGGCGAAGGCGAACCACGCCTCGTCCCACAGGAAGACCAGGTCGGGCTTGATCGCCAGGCACTCCTCCATGACCCGCCGCACGTTGTAGACCACGCCGTCGAAGGTGCAGTTGGTGAGCAGCAGCATCTTGACCTTGTCGAGCTGGCCCGAGCGCTTGTAGCCGAGCAGCGTCTTCTTGATCTCGCGCAGCGGCACGGCGCCGTACATCGAGTAGTCGTTGAGCGGGTAGGAGTCCAGGTAGCTGACGTGGGCGCCGGCCAGCACCATGCCGTAGTGGTGCGACTTGTGGCAGTCGCGATCGATCAGCACGATGTCCCGGGGCTTGACCAGCGCCTGCACCACGATCTTGTTGGCGGTGGAGGTGCCGTTGGTGACGAAGAAGGTCTGGCGCGCGCCGAAGGCCCGGGCGGCATACTCCTGGGCCTTCTTGATCGGCCCGTAGGGCTGCAGCAGGGAGTCGAGCCCGCCGGAGGTGGCCGAGGTCTCGGCGAGGAAGATGTTGATGCCGTAGAAGTCGATCATCTGCCCCGCCCAGTGGGAGCGGGTGACCGACTTGCCCCGGGAGATGGGCATGGCGTGGAAGACCCCGGTGGGCTTCTTGCTGTACTCGCGCAGGGCGTCGAAGAAGGGCGTGCGGTAGCGCTTGTCGATCGCCCGCAGGATGGTGTGGTGCTGCTCGATGTAGTCCGTCTCGCGATAGAAGATGCGGTTGAAGTGACGGATGTCGCGGCTGGCCGTGGCCTCCACGTCGCCGCTGGTGACCAGGAACTGGTCGATCTCGGGACGCAGCTCGTGGATCATCGAGCTGAGCAGGATGCTGCGCTCGGCCTCCGACTGCTGCTCCAGGGACTGCTCGGAGAGCCCCTCCAGGTAGCTGCGCAGGGCGCTCAGGTTGTACTTCGACTTGTAGGGAAACTCGTAGCGGATCAGGCAGGCCTGGATATTGGGATTGACCAGTACGGCGATCAGCGCATCCTCGAAGCTTCTCACCGTGACCACGTCGTAGACGAAGCGGTCCTCCGGGCGGCGCATGCTGTGGAAGGCCTCGCGGACCACCTCCTCCTCCGGCGCCGAGAGGTTGTCGACGATCAAGAGCTCGAAGTAGGGCTGGGCCGAGCTGTTGGAGGCGGGGTGACCATGGCGCAGCTGCGCCAGGGCGTCGAGGGTCTCGAGGTCCTCGGCATCGGCGTCGGACTCGGAGAGGTCGACGTGGCGGCGCCGGTAGGACTCGCTGATCAGCGCCCGCACCAGGCGCTTGACCACCTTTTCCAGGAGGCCGTACTCCTCGCGGTCGAACAGCGCCCAGAGGTGGCGGAAATCCTCCTTGGAGGGGAAGGCGTGGTAGTCCTCGATGATCTCGAGCCGCGTCAGCTTGACGTCGATCGCCTTGACCAGGTTCCGGGCCCGGCTGCCGTCCTCCAGGCCGACCAGCTGGCCGAGATCGCGCTTCAGCGCATTCCAGGTGTCGGCACGCAGCTGGGAGATCTTGTGGTAGAAGCCCAATGCCGTGTAGGGCGTCTCGGTTTGCGTCATCTCTTGCATGGCAACACCCATCCATGTTCGTTGTTGTTGAAGAGGCGCGGTGGTTCCGGGATCAGCCGGAGTGCAGACCTCTCACCCCATAGCGCACGGTGATCCGCTCCTCGGGGAAGTGATCGAAGCCCAGGTCGAGGGTCAGGCCGGGCCAGTGGAACTGCGCGCGCCCCGCCGCCGGTCGGTAGACCGCGGTATAGACCGTGCCCAGGCCGCGGCGGTAGTCGTGGCGGAACAGCGGCGGCGACGCGAAGGCGGCGATCAGCCGCTCCTCGGTGGTGGCCTCGTCGTCCACCAGGATCGACAGCTGGCGCTCGCGGATCAGCGTCTCCGAGGCCAGCGCATGGGCGTACCACTCGATCTTCTTCTGGTGGTTGGTCGCCACCGGCACCCGGCGGATGCTGGCGCGACGGTCCGGGCCGATCATCGCCGTGACGTAGCGACCGGCGGAATCGGCGACGGTGATGTTGTAGGCCATGTGGGTGGGGATCCTCGCCAGCACCTCGGCGGCCTCGGGCACGCTGTCGCAGAACTCCAGCAGGTAGCGCAGGATGATCGGCGCGCCGAACCCCTGCCCCACCGACTTGCGCCCGCCGAAGGCCAGCGACACGGCGAGCCCCGCGTCGTTCATGCCGTCGAGCACCCCCCACAGGCAGTCCGTCATGGCGATCACCCGCCGCGCGTTCCAGTGGGTGTAGAGGATGGTCCCCTCGCACAGCTCCGGCGGGTAATCGTAGTTGCGCGCCAGCACCGTCGAATCGGGGCTCGCCAGCACCGCCTGGGAGCAGCCGGTGATGTAGGGCGGCGGCTGGTAGAGGCTCAGGAAGCGCGCGGCGAGATCCCCGCCGCCGGCCAGATCGCAGAGCGCCCGATAGGTATCGAGCAGCTCCGGCATGTGCCGGCGCAGGGCGTTGTAGCAGGCGAGATACCCCGGCCGCTCGCGCTCCCCCTCGCTCAGGTACCACTGCTCATAGGCCGGCCAGTGGTGGGCGAACAGCGCCTGCCAGCGCGGCCCCGCCGTCGCCTCGTGCACGGTGCGAAAATCGAGCATCTTGTCCATCTCGCCCGGCGGCACCTCCCGCGACGAAGGGGAAACGTTCACGCTGTTCACAGGATCTTGAAGTTGCCGCCGCCGACGGCGTGGCTGACGGCCACCTCCTCGACCACCGGGTCCTGGAGCGACTGGCCCGCGTACTGGCCGCGGATACCGTCGATCCATGCCTTGGCGCGCGCGTTGAGCTGGAAGTCATCATCCATCAGGCGCCCGCGGGTGATCAGGATGCCGAGGTCGGCGCCCTCGTAGCGGAAGTCGCCCGCCCCGCTGATGCGCAGGAAGAAGCCCTCGCTCTCGTCCTCGGCGGCGTGGGGGTGGTAGTTGTAATGGTGGTAACCGATGCTGCCGTCGGCGGCCATCTTCCAGACCCCGGTGCGCGGCGCCTGGGTCAGCAGGTCGACGCTCTCGTCGGTGTGCTTGATGACCAGCTGGCTCCAGCTGTCGACGCTCTCCGGATGCGCCCAGCGCTCGTTGATCTCGTTGATGTCGAGATCGAAGTCGACGTCGGAGAACTCCAGCAGGTGAAACAGGAACAGCGGGATGTCGGAGTGGGCGAAGGCCGCCACGTTGGTCAGCGAGCTGGCCCCGGTGACCCGCGGGTTGAGCTCGCCGAGATAGACCTCACCGTTGTCCATGTCGATCAGGAAGTCGAGCTCGAAGTAGCCGCGATAGCCCTCCTCGCGCAGCGCCTCACCGAACTGGAAGGTGTACTCCCGCGCCTTGTCGCGGATCGACTGGTCGAAGGCCCCGGCGAACATCTCGTTGCCGCACCAGCCGCCCTTGTAGGGGGTCAGCGTCTTGAACCCGACCAGCTCGGTCATCAGCGGGCCGACCACGGTGCCGCAGCGGGTGGCGCAGGCCTCGATGGCCGAGCCGCGACAGTTGATGCGCTTCATGATCTTGACCTCGGCCTCGGCCTCGATCTCCTCGGCGTGCTTGTAGTAGTCGTCCTCGCTGGAAATGAAGAAGGTGGTGTGACCGGAGTCGCCGAAGGCGGTCTGCACCACGAGGTCGTCGCCGAGCTCCCGGCTCACCTCGCAGAGTTCCTGGTAGCTGCCCACCTTGGCCAGCACGTTGGGCACGCTGGGCACGCCGGCCTTGTTGCCGATGCGCACCGTCTCGATCTTGTTGTCCATCCGCGAGCGCAGTGCCGCCGGCGGGAAGGCCACCTGGAGGCCGAGCTGCTGGCAGACCTCCTCGGTGTGCTCGTCGAACATCAGGAAGGCGGCCACGCCGGCGTTCTCGCCCTGGGCACGGGACTGGATGAAGTCGATGACCTCCTTGTGCTCGAGGAGGTAGTTGTTGATGTCCTCGATGCTCTCGAAGTCGCGGGGGAACTTCTCCTTGGGCACGAAGACGTTGCGCTGCTGGCCCTCGAAGCAGTCGATGTAGTTGATGTGGCGGAAGTTGCCGACCCAGTCCCCGATCCCCAGCAGGTTGAAGTTGGTGGCCGAGATGAAATAGATCGGCTCCTTGTTATTCAGGAAGTGGCGGCGGACGTCGGCAATGGTTGTTATCTGGCTCATCGTGGTCGCTCCATCGGTTACGGGGGAGGCGCCAGGCGCCTGGTGCGCGGCAGGAGCCGCCGGGGAGTTGCCCAACAGGCGGCGCAGCCATCGAAGCAGTGGGTCCAGCATGGTCTCTCCTCGTCACTGCCCCGCCCGCAGGCGAGAGATCAATAGTCCTCGACGTTGGCGCGGACCGGCTTGGCCAGCGGCCCCAGGGTGTCGAGGAAGGGGGTGGAGCCGGTCTCGCTGCGGTAGAGCGAGAAGTCCACCTTGCGATCGCGGAAACTCTTCAGCGGCTGTCCCAGGCCTCGCAGCCCCGCCTCGCGCTCACGGCGCACCCGCGTCATGTCGACCTCGATCGGCATGATCTCCTCGCCGATGCCGGCCTGGTGTATCACGTCGCCGGAGGGGCCCACCACGATCGAGCGACCGTTGCCGAGGGCGCCGGCGCCGTTGATGTCGAAGAAGTAGCACTGGTTGACCGCCGCATTGGTGCGCGCCATCGACAGCTCGATATCGCGGTCGATGGTGTCGGTCATGGTCGGGTGCAGGATCACCTCGGCGCCCATGGCGGCCAGGGTGCGGGTGGTCTCGGGGAACCACATGTCGTAGCAGATCGAGACCCCGAAGCGACCGACGTTGGGCACGTCGAAGACCACGAACTCGGTGCCGCTCTCGACCCCGACCTCATAGGGCCGGAAGGGGAACAGCTTGCGGAAGCGGTTGACCACCTGGCCATGGGGGTTGATGACCGACAGGGTGTTGTAGATGCCGTCCTCGGCCTGCTCGAACATGGAGCCGGGAATCAGCCAGATGCGGTGCTGCTCGGCGATCTGGCAGAACATCGCCTCGGCATCGCTGGGCAGCGGCGTGGCATGATGCGTCGAGGCGCCCATCGGCATCAGCTCGCTGAACAGCACCATCTGTACCTGGGGGAAGCGGCTCATCAGCACGTCGATGCGATGGCGCATGGCGTCGGTGTTGTCACCGTGGTGCAGGGCGTGCATCTGCACCCCGGCAATCGTGAAGTAGGACATAGGAGCTCTCTGCGTCAGGCGATCTTGAACACTTCCGGGGCACTATCGCACACGAACCGGCACCAGCGGATGCATGCCGGCAGGATCGCCCGGCCGGGTGGGCACACGCCCACCCTCTAGACCAGCTTATGACACATGTTCCGACCTCACATCAACGCTGACATCGCGCTCGACGTGAATTCGTTCAGGCGAGATCGTCGGGACAGAACCCCGGGGCGGGACGCTTCACCGTCTTGGTGACGATGTAGGTGAAGTAGCGCTCGATGCCGGCCTCGCCGCTCAGCCAGGCATCCATGCGGCGCTGGTAGGCATCGATGGAATCGGCCTCGAACTTGATCAGGTAGTCGACGCCGCCGCCGACGGCCACGCACTCGGTGACCTCGGGGGTGGCGTGGACCAGGGCCTCGAAGCGGGCGAAGCTCTCGGCGTTGTGCGCCTTGAGCTCGATCTGCACCCACACCGGGGTGCGCTTGACCAGGGCGTCGGGGTTGAGGCGCGCCGCGTAGCCCTCGATGATGCCGGCCTTCTCGAGCCGCCGCACCCGCTCCCAGCAGGGGCTGACCGAGAGGTTGATCGCCTCGGCCAGCCGCGACTTGGTGATGCGCCCGTCGCGGGAGAGGATCTCGAGGATCTTCAGGTCGTAGCGATCGAGCTTCATGCCAGCGACTCGACCACCTCGGCGATCACCGCGATGGTATCGCCCATGTTGACCTGCGCCGGGAAACGCCGCGCCATCAGCAGCCCGTCGCGCTCGGCGCGATACTCTACCGGCGGTGTGCCGCTGCGCGTCATGTCGTAGACCCGGGCGATCACCTGCCCCTTCTCCACCGGCTCGCCCAGCGCCAGGGTCAGCTCCAGGAGGCCGGAGTGCTCGCTCTGCACGTAGCAGCTGGCATCGGGCATGTCGAGGTAGACCTGGGGCTCGGCCGGCATCTCCACCCGGCCCTCGATCAGCCCGTAGTGGATCAGGACGTTGCGCACGCCGCGCTCGGTGATGGCCAGGCTCTCCGGCGTCGAGGTGCCGCCGCCGCCGAGCTCGGTGGCGACGAAGATCTTGCCCTGGCGCTCCACGGCGGTATCGAACAGCGCCTCGGCGTCGAGCTCGAACATCATCATGGCGTAGGGCGCGCCGAAGGCCTTGGCGCCCTCCAGCGCCCGGCGCTGCTGGTCGGCATTCTCCAGCACGTGGGAGGCGCCGAAGGGGATGATGTCCAGGGTGCGCCCGCCGGAGTGCAGATCAAGCACCACGTCGCTCATCGGCACCATGACCCGGGTGAAGTAGTCGGCGATCTTCTCGGTCACGCTGCCGTCCGGGTCGCCGGGGAAGCTGCGGTTGAGGTTGCCGCCGTCGAGCCCGGAGGTGCGCTTGCCGGCCGTCACCGCCGGGGTGTTCATCATCGGCACGATGATCACCCGGCCGCTGACGTCGGCCGCCTCGAGGGAGCTTGAGAGCTTCATCAGCGCGGTGATGCCCTCGTACTCGTCACCATGGTTGCCGCCGGTCAGCAGCGCCGTGGGGCCCTCGCCGTTCTTGACCACGGTGATCGGGATCATCACCGCTCCCCAGGCCGACTCGTCGTTGGAGATCGGCAGCTTCAGGAAGCCGTGCTGCACGCCGTCGGCGTCGAAGTCGACGGTGGCGGAAATCGGGCTGGGACGCTTGGTCATTATCTGAGACTCCTTGCTCTCTCGCGGCAGGCGACACCACTGCCGCTGCGCCGCTCGGGGCTGATCCGGCAGCAAGCCTGCGAGGAGGCGCTGTAAACCCATCCCTGGGCGCTTCCGACGCCATCCCTGGCGTAGGACCTCCTCTTCGGCTTGCTCCCGGCGCCCCTCGCTAATCGTTAGGGGTTGCTCGGCTCGTACTCACTCAGCGTACGAATAACTGGCGCGGGAAGTCGGCCAGAGTCTCGCAGCCGGTCTCGGTGATCAGGATGCTCTCGGTGATCTCCAGGCCCCAGTCGTCCTCCCACAGGCCCGGCATGAAGTGGAAGGTCATGCCCGGCTGCAGGATGGTCTCGTCCGAGGGGCGCAGGCTCATGGTGCGCTCGCCCCAGTCCGGCGGGTAGCTGATGCCGATGGGGTAGCCACAGCGGGCGCCGCCGCGGTCGAAGCCGTACTTGTCCATGGCCGAGCCCAGCGCCATGGCGATGTCCGCGGTGCGATTGCCCGGCTTGGCCACCGCCAGGCCGTTCTCGATGCCTTCGAGCAGCGCCGACTCGGCGCGCACGAACTCCTGGGGCGGCCTGCCCAGGAAGACGGTCCGCGACATCGGGGCGTGGTAGCGCTTGAAGACGCCGGCGATCTCGAAGAAGGTCCCCTCGCCCTCGCGGAACGGGGTGTCGTCCCAGGTCAGGTGCGGGGCGGCGGCGTCGGAGCCGGTGGGCAGCATCGGCACGATGGCGGGATAGTCGCCGCCATAGATCCTGCCCTGGTCGTCGCGCCAGCCCTCGATGGCCACCCGGTAGATCTCCGAGACCAGCTGGCTCTTGGGCAGGCCCGGCTCGATCACCTCGAGGATGCGGGTATGCATGCCCTCGACGATCTTCGCCGCCACCCGCATGTACTCGATCTCCTGGGGGGACTTGATCGCCCGGCACCAGTTGACCAGCGAGTTGGCGTCCATGAAGCGGGCGTGGGGCAGCTCGCGCAGCAGGCTCTGGTAGGCCTTGGCCGAGAAGTAGTAGTTGTCCATCTCCATGCCGACCACGCCCTCGTGCCAGCCGCGGTCGGGCAGGATGGTCTGGGCGAGGTAGTCCATGGGGTGCATGTCCGGATTCTGGACATAGTGATCCGGGTAGTAGGTGATGTTGTCCGGGTCGATCCAGCAGGTGCGCAGGGCCCCGTTGGCATCCATTCGCCGGCCGTACCACACCGGCTCCCCCTCCAGGCCGACCAGCACGCACTGGTGGACATAGAAGGACCAGCCGTCATAGCCGGTCAACCAGGCCATGTTGGAGGGATCGCTGACGATCAGCACGTCGATACCGCGGCTGGCCATCTCGGCGCGCACCTTCCACAGGCGGGTCGCGTATTCTTCACGAGTGAAGGGCAGGGAAACCTGAATCATGAAGCCACTCGCCATCGCATCATCAACAAATCGGCCCTCTCTGCGTCGAGAAGGCCGGGCCGGGTGCCGCATCACTGCCGAGGGACCCCGGTCATGGGCCGGGGGCGCGTCGCACAGTCGATCACTTATCTAAGGGCAGGTTACTGCCAACCCACGGTAGGCGGTCAAGCATTTATTGGCGGGCGCCGACGCCGCGCCACGAGCGCCCCGCGGCCAGGGGGATGCCGCCCGCGTCCTCCGGTTCGAGCGGGGCTTTACTTCGCGTCGACGAAATCGGGAAGATGGCGCGAACGCCCATACGTGACCCGGAGGTTCCCATGCGAGTGCTGGTCCATATCGACGACGCCGAGCAGTGGCGCCAGGCCCTGGCCGACCGGCTGCCCGAGGCCGAGGTGATCACCAGTGCGGCGCCGGCCGAGCAGCGACGCGGCGCGGACTACCTCGCCGTCTGGAAGCCCTCCGCCGAGCTGCTGCGCGAGCCGGTGGCGCTCAAGGGCATCGTCAACCTCGGCGCCGGGGTCGATGCGCTGCTCAACAACCCCGCCCTGCCCCGGGAGGTGCCCATCGTCAAGCTGCGCGATGCCGGCATGTCCGAGCTGATCGGCGACTACGTGCGCTACGGCCTGCTGCACTTCCAGCGCGACTTCGACCGTTATCGCCGCCAGCAGGCGCACCACCAGTGGCGGGAGCACGCGGTGATCGACAAGGCCGACTGGCCGGTGGGCGTGCTGGGGCTGGGCGCCATCGGCGCCAGGGTGGCGGCCATGGTGGCCGCCGACGGCTTTCCGGTGCATGGCTGGAGCCGCTCGCCCAAGACGCTGCCCGGCATCCACTGCCACCACGGCGACGAAGGGCTCGCGGCCCTGCTCGAGCGGGTCAGGAGCCTGGTGCTGCTGCTTCCCGACACCCCGGCGACGCGACACATCATCGATGCCGAGGCCCTGGCGCGCCTCCCCGAGGGGGCGAGCCTGATCAACCCGGGCCGCGGCACCCTGATCGACGAGGCGGCGCTGCTCGATGCCCTGGGGGAAGACAGCGCCGCGGCGGAGGGCGAGGGCCGGCTGCGCGGCGCGCTGCTCGACGCCTTCCCCGAGGAGCCGCTGCCCGAGGCGAGCCCGCTCTGGTCCCACCCGCGGGTCATGATCACCCCCCACATGGCCGGGCCCACGCCCCTCGGCGAGGCCCTCGACCAGGTGGCCGAGGCGCTGCGCGCCCTGGAGGCCGGCGCCCCCATCGACACCGTCGATCCCGGGGCCGGCTACTGAGCGACGGATCGGGGCGGCGCGCCCCTACAACTCCGGCGACGCAGCCCCTACCCTGAGGAGGAACACCCGACGACCTCCCGGGAGGTGCGTGATGAGCCTGATCGAGCCCTACGGGCCCCGCGACGCGCTGCTCGTCGTGGACCTGCAGAACGACTTCTGCGAGGGCGGCGCCCTGGCGGTGAACGGCGGCGCGGCGCTGGTGCCGGGCATCAATGCCGAGATCGCGGCGGCCCGGAAGGCGGAGGCGCTGGTCGTCGCCTCCCGGGACTGGCACCCCGTCGATCATGTGAGCTTCGCGCATCGCGGCGGCCCCTGGCCGGTGCACTGCGTCCAGGACACCGACGGGGCGGCCTTCCACCCCGACCTCGCGCTGCCCGCCGACGCGGTGCGGGTCAGCAAGGCCACGGCCTTCGATGCCGACGCCTACTCCGCCTTCGACGGCACGGGCCTCGCCGGCTACCTGCGCGACAAGGGCATCGAGCGGGTGATCGTCTGCGGCCTGGCGCTGGACGTCTGCGTCCGGGCCACGGCCCTGGATGCCCGCCGTGAGGGCTTCGCGGTGCGCCTGCTCGAGGCCCTCTGCGCCGCGGTCGACCCCGCCGCCGAACAGGAGGTGCGCCAGGCGCTGATCGAGGCCGGCGTCGAGGTGCGCCCATGAACGAGCCGACGCCGCTGACGGTCGAGGAGGACGAGCTTGCCCTGCTCACCGACCTCTACCAGCTGACCATGACCCAGGCCTACTGGCAGGAGGCCATGGAGGGCGTGGCCACCTTCAGCCTCTTCTTCCGCCGGCTGCCGCCGGAGCGGCGCTTCATGCTCGCCTGCGGGCAGCAGCACGCCGCCGCGCGGCTCGCCCGGCTGCGCTTCGGCGATACCGCCCTTTCGCGCCTGGCCGATACCGGGCTGTTCGCGGCCGGCTTTCTCGACTGGCTGGCCAACTGGCGCTTCGAGGGGGACATCTGGACCCTGCCCGAGGGCACGCCGGTGTTCGCCAATGAGCCGCTGCTGGAGGTGGAGGCCCCCATCGCCCAGGCCCAGCTCCTCGAGAGCCTGGCGATGAACCTGGTGCAGCTGGAGACGGTGCTGGCCTCCAAGGCAGTGCGCGTGGTGATGGCGGCGCGGGGCCGGCCGGTGGTGGACTTCGGCCTGCGCCGCATGCACGGCATCGACGCCGCGGTGCGCGGGGTCCGCGCCTACCGCACCGCCGGGCTCGCCGGCACCAGCAACGTGCTCGGCGGCCTGCGCCACGGCCTGGCGCTCAACGGCACCATGGCCCACAGCTACGTGCTGGCCCACGACAGCGAGCGGGAGGCCTTTCGCGCCTTCGCCCGCCACTACCCCGGCACCACCCTGCTGGTCGACACCCACGACACCCTGGAAGGGGTGCAGAAGGTGATCGCGCTGCTCGGCGAGGAGCCGGCCCTCGCGGTGAAGGCCATCCGGCTCGACTCCGGCGACCTGGGTGAGCTCGCCCGGGGCGCGCGACGGCTGCTCGATGCCGCCGGCCATGACGAGGTGCAGATCGTCGCCAGCAGTGGCCTCGATGAGGCCCAGATCGACACCTTGCTCGAGGAGGGCGCGCCCATCGACGCCTTCGGCGTGGGCACCCGGATGGGGGTCTCCGCGGACGCCCCGGTGATCGACCTCTCCTACAAGCTGGTCGCCTACGCCGGCGAGCCGCGCGTCAAGCACTCGCCGGGCAAGATCAACCTGCCCTGCCCCAAGCAGGTCTATCGCCGCCGGGACGACCGGGGCCGCTACCTCGGCGACGTCATCGCCCTGCGCGACGAGCCGGTCGCGGCCGGCGAGCCGCTGCTGCGCCCGCTGGTCAAGGCCGGCCGGCTGGTCGAGGCCGAGATGGCCCGCGCCGAGGCGGCCCGGGAGCGGGTCGCCGACGCCCTGCCCCGCTTCCCCGCCGACGTCAGGCGCCTCGCGGCGGGCGCGAGCGACTACCCGGTCACCCTGAGCCCGGGGCTCGAGCGCTGGCAGTCGCGCGCCTGAAGACGGCCGGATGACGACGCTCCCCAGGCGTCTGCTTCACGGGCCCATGCCGGGCACCGATGCATCGAGCAGGCGCACAGCACCCACGCAAGGACCCAGGGCACGGTGCTAGGCACCCTGCCCTGGGTCGTGAGTATTGCTCTTGATGGCCGCACGCCCGGCGGACGGCGCCCGCCGGGCGAGACGCTTAGAGCGGCTGCTTGGTCGGCCGGATGATCAGCTCGTTGACGTCGACATCGGCCGGCTGCTCGATGGCGTAGACGATCGCCCGGGCGATGGCATCGGCATCGATGGCCATCTCGTAGAGCTCGTTGACGCCCTTGGCGGTCTCCTCGTCGCTGATCGTGGAGGTGAGCTCGGTGGCCACCGCCCCCGGCGAGATGTTGGTGGAGCGGATCTCCTCGCCGCCCTCCTGACGGATGCCCTCGCTGAGCGCCTTGACCGCGTACTTGGTGGCGCTGTAGACGGCCGCGGAGGGGAAGACCACGTGGCCCGCCACCGAGGAGAGGTTGATGATATGGCCGGCGTGCTGCTCGCGCATGGTCGGCAGCACCGCGGCGATGCCGTAGAGCACGCCCTTGATGTTGACGTCGACCATCTGCTCCCACTCGTCGACCTTGAGCTGGTCGAGGGGCGATAGCGGCATCAGGCCGGCGTTGTTGACCAGCACATCGATGCGGCCGTAGGCCTCCTTCGCCGCCTCGGCCAGGGCCTCGACCTGGTCGCGGTCGGTGACGTCGGTGACGCGGTAGACCGCCTCGCCACCCTGCTCGACGATGGCATCGCGCAGTTCTTTCAGGCGCTCCTCGCGGCGGGCGCCCAGCACCAGCTTGGCGCCGGCCCTGGCCAGGCGATGCGCAGTGGCTTCGCCGAGGCCGCTGCTGGCCCCGGTAATGATCACGACCTTGCCTTGAATCTCGGACATCGATACGGCTCCTGTGCGGTGATTCGTGAGACGGCCCTTCTAGACCGGTCTACTATAAACGAGGGAAAACTCGAGTCTCGCGAGACGCCGCCCTCCCGGGGTATCGGGAGGGCCGCCCGTCGGGCTAGGGCGCCTCGGCGGCTGCGTTGGCCGCCGACGGTGCCGGGACCGACTCGCGCCCCAGCACCTCGAGGAACAGCACCTGCTCGAAGGCCTCCATGGGCGCCTGGGACTTGGTGGTCTTGGCGCGCAGCATGGCACCCTGCCAGCCGGCCAGGATGAAGACGGCCAGGCGCTCGACGTCGAGCGTCTCGACGATCTCGCCTTCGGCCCTGGCCTCCTCGAGGCAGGCCACCAAGTGGCGTTCCCACTGGCGGAAGACCTGGTCGAGCCGAGCGCGAAACGCCTCGCTGCGCGAGGAGAGCTCCTGGCCGAGGTTACCGATCAGGCAGCCTCGCGCATGGTCACAGGAATGCATGTCGGCTCGGCCGACATCGAAGTAGCGTCGCAGGCGTGCCAGGGGCGGCTGGTCCGGCGCCTGGAGGATCGCCGCCAGGCGCTCATCATACTCCTCGGCGAAGGCGTCGATCACGGCCAGGCCGAAATCTTCCTTGCTCGAGAAGTAGTGATAGAAGGAGCCCTTGGGGACCCCCGCTCGGCTCAGCACCGCGTTGATGCCGGTGGCGTTGAAGCCCTGCTCGGCGATCAGCTCGGCGCCGATCTGGATCAGCTTGTCACGGGTGGCTTGCGTCTTCATGCGATGCAGAATAGACCAGTCGTCTAGTGACGTCAAACCCCACCGCCATCGTCACGTCAGCAGGGTGGCGAACTGCTTCAGCCAGGCCGGGTGGGCGGGCCAGGCCGGAGCGGAGACCAGCATACCACTGGTGACCGCCTCATCGACCGCGATCTCGGCGAAGTCGCCGCCGGCCAATGGCACACCGCGGGAACCCCGCGGCCCGCGGGGACTCTCAACCCTGCCGCCCCTGGCCCTGGAATGCCGTCATGTCCTCACCGTCGTCTCGCCGCCGCCTCCCGCTGCTTTCACCGCTGTTGCCCTGGCTGCTGCTGATCTTTCTGTTGCCGGGCGGCGCCGATGTGAACGCCGCTGAGCCGCGCCCCTTCGACGCCCGCTACCACCTGGAGGTCGACGGCTGGCCGAACGCCACCATCGAGCACCGTCTCTCCCGCGACGGCGGCCAGTGGCTGAGCGACATGCGCGCCGAGATGGCCCTGGCCCGGGGCCGCGAGCGCAGCCGCTTTCTCGCCGGCGAGGCCGTGCGCTCGCTGTACTACGCCAGCGGCTACAGCCTGCTCGGGGTCGGCAAGCGCTACGCCCTCGACCACGAGGCCCTGGCCCGGCTGCCCGACCGCCAGGCGGCGCTCTTCGCGCTGTCGCGACGGGCCGCCGAGGGCGCCTGCTCCGCCCTATGCGAGCTGCGCTACCTCGACCACCGCGGCCGCGAGACGCGCGTCGAGTACCGGATGCTGCCGCCCGCCACCCTCTCGCTGCCGGCGGGCAACTTCGCGGCCGTGCGGGTGGACGTCGTCGAGCCCGACGAGCCGGATCGCTGGCTGCGCTTCAGTTTCCATCCCGGCGTGCCCGGCCTGCTGCTGGCCATGGAGTACCACCGCCACGGCGAGCGGCGCAGCCGCCTGGCGCTGACCGCGCTCGACCTGCCCCCGCGCTGAGCGCGCTTCCGCCCCGAAGGGAAATTGACTAGAGTGGGCGGCTTTCGGTCGCCGCCGGCGACCCCGACGGGAAGGGAATCTCGATGCTGAGCGGTCTCATGATCGTGCTGTTGCCCCTGGTGCTGGGCTACCTGGTCCGGGTCCGCGATCCGCGGTGGGTGGCCACGATCAACCACGGCGTCAACGCCTCGATCTACGTGATCCTGCTGCTGATGGGGGTGAGCCTCGCCGGCCTGGACGACCTGGGCGGCCAGCTCTCGCGCCTGGGCAGCCAGGCGCTGCTGCTGTTCGCGGTGATCTCGACCTGCAACCTGGCGGCGCTATGGTGGCTGTCGCGCCGGCTGGGCCTCACCGCCGGCACCTCGGCGGTGGTCGCCGGGGCGCCCACCAGCAAGCTCGCCGCCATGCTCGGCTCGCTGTCCCTGGTGGCCGTGGTGGTGGCCGGCGTGGTGATCGGCCTGCTGCTCGAGTGGCTGGCCGGCAGCGGCCTGTTCGCCCTCGCCGAGCGCCTGGCGGAGGGGGTGCTCTACGCGCTGCTGGCACTGATCGGCTGCCAGCTGCGCAACTCCGGCATGCCGCTGCGCCAGATCGTGCTCAACCGCTTCGGCCTGGCCATCGCCCTGACCCTGGCCGGAAGCTCCCTGATCGGCGGCCTGCTCGCCGCCCCGCTGCTCGACCTGGCCTGGCACCAGGGGCTCGCCATGGCGGCGGGCTTCGGCTGGTACTCGCTCTCCGGCATCCTGATCGGCGACCAGCTCGGCCCCCTGCTGGGCGGCGTCGCCTTCTTCAACGACCTGGCCCGGGAACTGCTTGCCTTCGTGCTGATCCCGCTGGTGATCCGCCGCCATGCGGCGCTGGCCATCGGCTATGGCGGCGCCACCTCGATGGACTTCACCCTGCCGGTGATCCAGCAGCACGGTGGCGTCGCCTGCGTGCCGGTGGCGGTGGTCTCGGGTTTCATCCTCTCGCTGCTCTCGCCGCCGCTGATCCTCTTCCTGCTCACGCTGTGAGGCAAGGTCAGGCTTGCCGGCCCCCGCCGAGTGCGCAAGGCTGTCGGCGACCTGCACATTGCCTGCACAGAGCCTGAACGAAGGCTGCACGTCCGGCGGCGAGAATGTCCGCGCCCCACGCCGCCTCTCGACTCCGGAGCCTGCCCATGCGCGCGCCTCGTCTTCCCCGCCCGGCCGTCTCGCGACTCGGGATCAAGCTGTTCGCGATCATCCTGGTCGTCAACGTGGCCATCTCGGGGCTGGTCTTCCTGGCCGTCTCCCGCAGCCTCGACCAGGGCTTCATCGAATACCTCGACAAGACCCAGACCCGCCGCGCCGAGACCCTGGCCGAGGGGCTCGCCGAGGAGTGGGCGCGCCGCGGCGACTGGCAGTGGCTGCGCCAGTCGCCGCGCGCCTGGCATCGCCTGGTGCGCCACCAGCTTTGGCCCGGCGACATGCCGCCGCCGGAGGGCATCGAGCGGGGCCTGGGCGATCCCCGGGACTTCGTGCTCCACGACGCCGGGGGCCTGCCGGTGATCGGCCTGCCCCCGGACGGCGACCAGGAGGCGGCGGAGCTTCGCTGGCTGCCCATCGAGAGCGGCGGCGAGGAGGTCGGCATGCTCGGCTACCGGCCACCCCAGCAGCTGATGGCGCGCATGGATCGCATCTTCCTCTCCCGCCAGCAGCGCAACCTCGGCATCATCGTCGCCGCCCTGGGGCTGGCCTCGCTGCTGCTGGCCGGCGGCCTTTCCTGGTGGCTCGGGCGCCGCACCCGGGGCATGGCCCGGGCCACCCGTCGCCTCACCGAGGGCGACTACAGCACCCGCCTGGCCGAGCACGGCCGCGACGAGCTGTCGAGCCTCGCCCACGACTTCAACGTGCTGGCCGCGACCCTGGAGGCCAGCCGCGAGGCGCGCAACCGCTGGGTCTCGGACATCGCCCACGAGCTGCGCACGCCGCTGGCCGTGCTGCGCGGCGAGATCGAGGCGATGCAGGACGGCATCCGCGCCCTGGACGCCGACAACCTGCACTCGCTGGCCCAGGAAGTGGGCCAGCTGGAGCGCCTGGTCGCCGACCTGCGGCTGCTCTCCCAGAGCGATGCCGGCGCCCTGGAGGTCCAGCTCGCCCCGCTGGACCTGGCCGAGAGCCTCGCCTCGCGACTCGACGAGGCCAGCGGCTGGCTCGACGACAGCGGCATCCGCCTCGAGCGCGAGATCGACGGGCCGGCCTGGATCCGCGGCGACGTCCAGCGCCTGCGCCAGCTGTGGAACAACCTGATCGACAACACCTGCGCCTACACCCGCGCCCCGGGCCGGCTGCGCGTGCGCCTGACCGGTCGCGACGGCGAGGTGCGGGTGACCTGGGAGGACAGCGCCCCCGGGGTGCCCGAGGCCGAGCTGCCGCGCCTCACCGAGCGCCTCTACCGGGTCGAGGGGTCGCGCAGCCGCGCCAGCGGCGGCAGCGGCCTGGGACTCTCGATCGCCACCGCCCTGGCCCGCGCCCACGGCGCCCGCATGGAGGCCTCGCCCTCCCCGCTCGGGGGGCTATGCTGGACCCTCACCTTCACCGCCATCCAGGACCCCGCCTCCAGGGAGGACACCGCATGAGCACCCACGACACCGACCCGGCCCAGATCCTGATCGTCGAGGACGAGCCCAAGATCGCGCGCCTGGTCACCGATTACCTGCAGGGCAGCGGCTTCACCAGCCACCACCTGGCCCACGGCGACGCCGTGCTGCCCTGGCTCGAGGGCCGCGGCACGCGACCCGAGCTGATCCTGCTCGACCTGATGCTGCCCGGCACCGATGGCCTGACGCTGTGCCGGGAGGTGCGCCAGCGCTGGCCGGAGATCGCCATCGTCATGCTCACCGCCCGGGTCGAGGAGGTCGATCGCCTGCTCGGCCTGGAGCTCGGTGCCGACGACTACATCTGCAAGCCCTTCAGCCCCCGGGAGGTGGTGGCGCGGATCAAGGCCGTGCTGCGGCGCAGCCGGGCGGCCCAGGATCCCGCCCCGGGCGGCGGCAGCGACCTGGTCCTCGACGACGAGGGCTGGCGGGCCCTGGCCGACGGCCAGGACCTGGGACTGACCGCGGTGGAGTTCCAGCTGCTCAAGGTGATGATGCGATCGCCGGGGCGCATCTTTACCCGCGAGCAGCTGATGGATCACATGTACCGTGACCATCGCATCGTCTCGGAGCGCACCGTGGACAGCCACGTCAAGAAGCTGCGCCGCAAGATCGCCGAGACCTGGCCGGAGCGCGAGGTGATCCGCTCGGTCTACGGCGTAGGATACAAGTACCAGCCGGAGGAGTAGGCAGGGGCAGGCGAGCACCGCGCCCCCACCGGGGGCTAGACTGGAGAGGCCGGCGAGTTCACGACTCTTGCACCGTCGCTGCATGCCGGCTGCACGCCGAGCGACGACACTGCCAGCGTCAACCAAGGAGAACTGCCATGACACGCGCTTTCACCCGTACCCTGCTGGCCCCCGCCCTGCTCGCCGCCGCCATCGCCCCCCTGGCGCTTTCCGCCGGCGCCGCCCCCCAGGAGGGCGCCCACCACCGCGATCATGCGCCACATCATCAGCAGCATGAGCAGCGCCGCCAGGCCCTCTATGAACGGGCCGGCATCGACGACGCGACGCGCGAGGCGCTGGAAGCGGCCCGCCGGGAACACCGCGAGG
This sequence comes from Halomonas sp. THAF5a, assembly GCF_009363755.1. Classification (NCBI taxonomy): domain Bacteria; kingdom Pseudomonadati; phylum Pseudomonadota; class Gammaproteobacteria; order Oceanospirillales; family Halomonadaceae; genus Halomonas; species Halomonas sp. THAF5a. Next base: position 3,102,206 of record NZ_CP045417.1, read on the forward strand.
CCCTCGAGGAGCTTCGTGAATCGCACCACCAGCGCATGGACGAGATCCTCGACGACGAGCAGCGCGAGGCCCTGTCCGAGGCGCGCCGCGACCTGCAAGAAGAGCACCGCGCCGAGCGCCGCGAGGTCATGCAGCAGCGCCTGAACGAGCTGGTCGACAGCTGGGAGATCTCCGATGCCGATCGCGAGGCGCTGCGCGAGGCCCGCGAGGCGATCTACGCCGACATGCAGGCGCTGCGCGAGCAGGCGTTCGACTCCCGCCAGGCACGCCGGGAGGCCATGCACGCGCTGCGCGAGGAGCACCAGGCCGCGCTGGCCGAGATCCTCAGCGACGACCAGCTCAAAGAGATGCGCGAGGCCCTCGCCCCGCACCGGGGCCACGGCATGTCCCCCCGCGGCCACCACGGCAGGAATCCACACGACATGGACCACCACGGCCACGGCGAGCGCGGGGAGGCGCCGCACCACCACTGAGCCCGGCGCGGCCCTCGAGAAACCGGCGCGGCGACTCTTCGGAGTCGCCGCGTCGTTGCGTTGCCGTCGATCTGCCCTCACTCCCGGGCGCAGAGCTCGTGGAGCCAGTCGCGGCAGGCCGCCAGGGCGGGGTTGCCCAGGGCATCGGCCCGGTAGGCCAGGTAGTAGTCGACGCCGGCCGGCAGCCAGGGCGCGAAGGGGGCCACCAGCCGCCCCGCCCGGAGCTCCTCGCGGACAAGGCTGAAGGGGCCCAGCGCCACGCCCCGCCCGGCGACCGCCTCCATGATCGCCAGGGTCCAGACGCTGAAGCGCGGCCCCGAGCGGGCGTCCACCTGGGGCGCGCCGGCCATCGCCAACCACTCGCGCCAGCCGGTCACCCGGGGACCGGGGTGGGGGTCGAAGATGTGCAGGAGCCGCTGGCGGCCGAGGTCGGCGGGCTCGGTGAGCGCCTCCTCGCCCTCGAGCAGCGCCGGCGCGCACACCGGCGCCAGGGTCTCGCGCAGCAGCAGTTCGGAGACCACCCCCGGCTCCCGGGACGGCCCGAGGCGCACCGCCAGGTCGACGTCCTCGCGGCGCAGGTCGACGTTGCGCTCGGTAGCGCCGATGCGCACATCGACCTCCGGATGGCGCGCATTGAACTCCCAGAGCCGCGGCACCAGCCACTGCGTCCCCAGCGACGGGGTGACGTTGAGGGTC